>VBOA01000011.1:139320-213547 GCA_005877695.1 Gammaproteobacteria bacterium
ATAAAAAATTTAATTTTATTTAAATATTTTTATTTATATTATTATAAATAAAATAATTTTTTAAATTTAAGTATATATAATTTTTTAATATTTTTATTAATTAATTATTTGATATTTTTTTTATTTTTTTGTATTCTTTCGCAAATGAAAAATAATAATAAAAAAAGAGTTTTTTATGCCTAATCTAACTGTTCCTATTTATTGTAATCGAATTGATGAGCTTATTCCTTTTACTAGTCAAGAAGCTGCGCTTCAATGGTTAAGTGATCTGGATACTAGTGGTACTCCTCTTTTGGTGCCTTTTAAAGATCAATATGATCAAATTCAGTTTTTAAAGCCAGGCATAAAAGATAGTGAAGCTAATAATCGTTATAGAATTATAGGCGCAGCTAATGAAATAAAAAAAACCATTTGGGATTCTGTAATTGGGTTATTTGTTTCTCATCCTGTTCCTCATCTTAGTCATATCGAAGGTGAAACGATTACTGTAGCTGCACATGGTTTTATTATTATTTATGAACGTGGTAATGAACCTGCTGGAAATAAATTTTATGCGCTTTTTCAAAAAGAAAAAAAGGATTTATTATCTAAAATTGAAATTACGCAAACTAATGAAGGCGCTTATATTAATGAAACAAAATTTATTCAAGATTTGTCTCAATTAGCGATTGATTTAGATATAAAATCGGGTATGTGTTATTTCCTTATTGAGAAAGATGATAAGACCCATATTTACAGACATGCCTTTAAAGAAAATCTCTCTAATGAAAAGATTAAAGCGTATTTGTCTAAAGAAAAACAGTGGCATCAAGCTGAACACAAAATTATAGAAAACAATAAATTCCAAAATCATCATTTAGGTAATTTTTTAAAAGATTGGTTTAAATGGACTGCTTTTTCAGCCATAACCGCTATTGGAGCGGGATTAATACTTGGACTTTTTATCGCTCCGCCAATAGGGATTATTGCAGCTGCATTAATGGCAGTAGTTACTTTTATCGGTGGAAGTAGTTATGGTTTTTATACAGCAGAGAAAAATAATTCTACGACCACTGAGTTTGGAAATACTGAATTTGAGGCAGAATCTCAAAATGCTTTTTATTTTCGATTGAAACAAATATTTAATAGGATACCCAGTCTTTTTAGTAGAAAATTAGTTAATACTTTAGCATCGCCAATTGTGGCTAATGATCATCATATCATTGAAACGGAAAAACCTATTTCAACTAGTAACGTTGCGCAAAATCAACATTCAAGTGCTAATCAATTTTTTTCTGAAGTGGAAAAAACTTCGAACTCTAGCGAAGTTACTTCTTCTCCAATGTTTAGAATTTAGTTATCTAATGATTAATTTTGGATGCAATTGATCAAAGATAGCTTGCTAGGTTAGTATACATACAGAAAATAACAAGGAAGTTTATGTTACATAGCCCAATAGACAATCAAAAAGGCACCCGGAAATTATTAGTTGATTTGCTGTTTAAAAAGGGTTATTGCCTATGTATTCCTGATCCAAACTTGATTAAATTACAGCTTGAACAAGTGCGATCAAGCTGGATTCAAAGATTTCTGTTATCTAAAAATACACTTGAATTTTCAGTAGTCCCAATGTTCATGCTTATTTTTATAAAAAATAAGTGTTTAACAGCTGATCAAAATAAACAGTTACTTGAATTAATTGAGATATTAATCTCGCAAGCAGAGGTTGATACGATTGACCAAATATTCTTTGCTAGTAACATTCAGCAAATGGCTTGGATTTATAATCAGTTAGCTGAGCTAATAAGCTTTACATTAGAAGATTTTGTAAGCTCGGATAAAAATAGTAAAAGAATCATGACAATGGCAGCAGCTATCGAGCTTTTATTCAATAAAGCGAGCCTATTTACTGTTACCAAATTTACTTTAAATACTGAAAATAATGGATTTAATATTCTTCACAAACTATTCTATAGCATCGCTTATGAAAGTTTGCATCCCACTCAGATTATTTATTTAAGTGCTATTAGTAAAAAAATAATCGCAAAAACCACCAATTTTGGTATCGAAACCTTAAGTTTTCAAATACAACGGAATGGATTTAGCTTTATTTGGAGTGTTTTAGGGACTTGGTTGCAACTAGTGTTCGAACCTGTAAATTCTAATCAATTTAAAGTTAATCATTATACAAACTTGATCAATTGTTTATTTAAAAAAATACATGTTGAAAAATTATCTTCAATTTTACTAGAAAATGAAGCTAAAGGTTATATTATAATTTTACGTTATCTTTTTTTTCAACAATTTAGATTTAACCCATTTCATTATGATTTGAGAGAATCTTGCCATTTTAAGCGATGGTGTCAAAAGATATTTTCAGCACTTAGCCTCCAGGAAATTGAATTAATCTTAAATAACTTATCCTTGTTATTAAGCAACGATTCACATCTTAGCCAGAATGATAGACAACAATTGATGCAGAATTTTTTTACTTATTTATTGGAGTTTTGCCATTTACAACCCTTAGAAATGACTAGATTAAGAGAATTACAAGAACAACTGGAAGATCGTTTTTTTCCTAGTAATGAAGTAATAAAATTTTTTAAGCAGTTAAGAGTATGTTGTAGTTTTTTTAATCCTGCTAAGCTTCTGAGTTCCAATAGAAGTAAAAAAGGAGAAATTTTTCTCTATGAAAGCAATGATCTGCTTATACCTGAGTGTGCTAGACTAAACACCAATTATTTGACAATGAAATAAGAGGAATTAGACATGCGCAAGCAATATATTATTGGTAATTGGAAAATGCACGGTAATAAAACCTTCGTTGCTGAATTACTAAATAAAATTGTGCAGTTCGAGCAAAAAAATCAAGCTAATGTAAACTTAATTGTGTGTCCTCCTTATGTATTTCTTAACCAAACCCAGATATTACTTGGTAAAACCAAGTTGCAATGGGGTGGCCAAAATATGGCTGCAGAAGCAGAGGGCCCTTATACTGGGGAAATATCAGTATCGATGTTATCTGATTTTGGTTGCCGATATGTATTGTTAGGTCATTCAGAGCGACGTCAACTCTATGGAGAGACCGATGTAGAAATCGCAAAAAAATTTGGTTTAGCCATTAAATCCGGATTAACGCCAGTTCTTTGTATAGGGGAGACTTTAGCGGAACGTCAAGCAAATCAAACCTATAGTGTATTGCGTACCCAATTAGAAAAAATTATGGATTATGGAAAAGATGTTTTAAAAAAAGCTATTATTGCCTACGAACCTGTTTGGGCTATTGGCACAGGATTGTCAGCACAGCCTCAAGAAGCCCAGGAAGTACATCAATTTTTACGTGAGCAACTTAAATTGTTGGGCTCTGATCTTGCACAAGAATTAGCTATCCTGTATGGTGGCAGCGTTAAAGCTAGCAATGCTGGAGCTTTGTTTAAAATGCCGGATATTGACGGCGGTTTGATTGGCGGGGCCTCATTAGATGCCATGGAGTTTTTGCGTATCTATGAAATACTTGCTTCAACAGTAGGTCATAAAGTTTAATTTTTAGTATACATATATAATATGCTACAACAGTTTTTAGTTTTAATGCACGTTATGATTTCGATAGCATTAATTGCTTTGGTACTCATACAACAAGGTAAAGGTGCTGAATTAGGTGCGACTTTTGGAAGTGCTGCTTCACAGACAGTCTTTGGTAGTCAAGGATCAGGCTCTTTTTTACTAAAATTAACAGGTTTACTCGCCTTATTGTTTTTTGCAACGAGTCTTAGTTTAGGTTATTTAGCTGGACATTCTGTTAGACAAGATCCCATTCAAAATTTAGCCAATATGGCTCAGCAATTACCCTCTACAGTTACTAAAACCAAAGATGTAGAGAAAAAAAATTTATCTTTAAATAAAAATACAGGAAAAACAAATTTCGATCATCAACAAGCTTATCCTCTACCTTCTGAATAAGTTTTATTAAAATTGTCTGAACTATTGCCGAAATGGTGGAATTGGTAGACACGCCGTCTTGAGGGGGCGGTGGCGCAAGCTGTGCCGGTTCGAGTCCGGCTTTCGGCACCAACTGTTATTTTTTACTTATTATAATCGTTTATTCTGTATTTTCAGGTAATACAGATGAATGATGCGAAGAAGTCAACCATTTGTGTCCATCCCATCGGTAAGTAAATGTATAACGGGCATGAATTTTTTTCCCATCTTTTAGTGTGAAGGTATATAAACCTGTATCGATCGCTTTATTACATCCGATCTTTATGGTGCGAGAATCAATTTTACCGTAAGGATGTTTACTTAAAAAATCTTTGAAATATTCAATTCGTTCTGTACTATTTACTCTGGGTTTGTTGGATATAGTCGCTAATAATATGGCATTATCTGTATAATTTTCATTGACTTTAATTGGATTTCCAGTTTTAAGTGAATTGTTCCAACGGTCGAATAGTGCGGCAATCTCTTGTGGATTGGTTTTTATACAAGCTATATGGTGGGCTGAACTCATAGCAAAAGTTGCAGTTGTTGTTAATAAACTACTGAGTAAAATGATTGTAATAATATTTTTCTTCGCATGGTAAGATCCTTAAAAAAATAGTTGTAAAATAAATAATAGTAGGTTAGTTATTTAATGTCTGCAATTAAATTAACAATCTCTAAGTAATTCATTAATCGCAACTTTGCTTAGAGTTCGATCATCAATTTGTTTGATAATAATGGCGCAATTGAGATGACAATGTCCGATTTTAGAGGGGAGACTCCCAGCAAGCACGACCGAACCTTTAGGGACTCGTCCGTAAATAACTTCTTCTGTTTTGCGATTATAAATGGGCGTATTACTTCCTAAAAATACTCCCATGCCAATGACACTATTTTCTTCAACGACAACACCTTCTACGACTTCAGAACGTGCGCCAATAAAACAACGATCTTCAATAATAGTGGGTTTGGCTTGAAGTGGTTCTAAAACTCCGCCAATACCAACGCCACCCGATAGATGTACATGTTTCCCAATTTGGGCACAAGAACCCACAGTTGCCCATGTATCTATCATGCTTCCTTCATCGATATAGGCGCCTATGTTAACGAATGAAGGCATGAGAACAGTATTTTTTGCAATATAGGCTCCTTGACGAACACAGGCATTGGGTACGATACGAAGACCTTCTTGTTGGAATTGTTGCTTATCGTAATGAGAGAATTTGAGTGGGATTTTATCGAAGTAATGTGTATGAGCCGCATTAATTAATTCATTGGGATTGATACGAAAAGATAATAAAATAGCTTCTTTTACCCATGGTTGGACTACCCATTGAGATGATTGTTTTTCAGCGACTCGCAACTTACCTTGATCGAGAAGTTGGATAACTTCTAAAATGGCTGATTTAGTCGTATTGTCGATAGTTTCTGCATTAATTTCTTTTATATTTTTGTAAGCTTTTTCGATGATATTTCTTAATGGCGTCATGGATAAGACTCAATGGATTTAGGTTCAGTCATTATTAGGAACAATAGCTTCAACGTTATCTTTGTTTTCATTAATTTTATCAGGACTTGATTTAGAATGATAAACTAAAGTATAGACTACCGGCAAAATAAATAAGGTGAATAACGTACCAATAGACATTCCTCCTAAAATAACCCAGCCCAATTGATTGCGCGCATGGGCGCCAGGGCCCTGTATTAACACTAATGGGATAGCTGCAAGTAACATGGTTGCTGTTGTCATAAGAATGGGACGTAAGCGTAATGCAGCGGCTTCAATAACAGCAGCTTGTATGGAGAAATATAGATTGTTTTGTAATTGTCTAGCAAATTCAACGATTAAAATACTATGTTTAGTAATAAGTCCGATTAAAGTAATTAAACCAATTTGTGTGTAAATATTTAGACTTCCACTGGTTAAATAGAGTGCTATCAAAGCTCCTGTGAGTGATAGTGGTACAGAAATCAAAATCACTAAGGGGGCGCGAAAACTTTCAAATTGAGCCGCCAGGACTAAAAAAATAAACATCAATGCAAATAAAAAGGTTTGTTGCATGCTATTCCCTGCCTGAATAAATTGACGTGTTTCCCCCGCAAAATCGATTTGTATAGTATGCGGTAGAATTTCGTGCGCCATAGTGACGACATCCTTAACTGCAGAGCCAATCGTATAGCCTGGAGCAAGATTCGCACTGAAGGTAACAGAGCGTAGTTGTTGAAAATGATTGAGGCTTAAAGCAGTGAAAGAGCTTTCTATTGTAACGAAATTAGCTAAAGGAATTAGTTTGTTATTTTGCCCACGCACATTAATGAGTTTCAATTGTTGATCGGTGCTCATGAAGTTTCTATATAATTGTGGAATCACCTGGTAACTCCGACCATCCCAATTAACTAGGCTGGCTTGGGGCGAACCGATTAATATATTCAAACTATTTGCTATGTCACTCATTGAAATGCCTAATGAATTGGCCTTATCTCTATCGATATGCAGCTGAATTTGATCTGCATCCATTTTCAGATCAGATTGTAAACCTAAAATACGCGGATTATTTTTTACTATAGCTGATTGTAATTTTTTACTTAACTGATTCAATGTGTCATAGCTATCAGTACTTTTAAGAACAAACATTAAGGGAGCATGACCTGTAGCGCCTGGCAGAGCATGGGGACTAAAAGCAAATGCTTCTAGGCCAGTAACTTTAAGAAAACGTTTATATAAAGTTTGAATAATAGCAGTACTCGTTACCTTGCGTTCATGCCAGGATTTTAAAATTAGAAAAGACATTGCATTATTTGTAATAGGCATTCCTATTAAAGTGATATAGGTATCTATAGCAGGAATGGTTTTATAAATGGCTTGAATTTTAGCCATATATTTTTGCATGTAGGTTAGGTTAGCAGACGTAGGTCCAGTGCCTGCGGTTATGATAAATCCTTGATCTTCTTGCGGAGCTAACTCACTCGGTAAGGTTTTAAATAGTCCGAAACAAGCGAGATAAATGATTATACCTATGCCTAAAAGTATTTTTCGATGATTAATGGCTAGAAGTAAGTATTTTTTATAGGCAGCTATGGTGATATTAAAAAAATGATCAATCAGTAGACTAAAACGAGAAGTGTGTACCTCATGTTTCAAGAGCTTAGCGCACATCATTGGAGAAAGGGTTAAAGCAATGAAACCTGAAATAATGACTGCTGCAGCCAAAGTAAAAGCAAATTCACGAAATAATAAACCGGTCATATCATTAATAAAGCCGATAGGTGCATAAACAGCAGCTAAGGTTAATGTCATCGCGACGATGGCAAATCCAATTTCTTTCGTGCCGATGATGGCTGCATTTTCTGGTGTTTTTCCTAAGCTGATATGCCGATGAATATTTTCTAATACAACAATTGCATCATCTACGACGAGTCCAATACCTAATACCCAAGCCAGGAAAGTGAGTACATTGAGTGTATAACCTAAGATTAGCATGATGGCGCACACGCCCATTAATGATAAAGGAATAGTAACAAATGGAATTAAGCCTGCGCGAAAATTAGCAAGGAATAAAAAAATGATCGCAAATACAAATAAACAAGCTTCAAAAATAGTTTGTTTGACATCATGCAAAGATGCTGCAATAAATTTTGAAGAATTCCATACTAAATGAATTTTTATATCGGCGGGTGCTGTTTTTTCTAATTCAGGTAATTCCGCGATGACCGCCTTAGACACCTCTAAGGGATTGGCAGTGCTAAGAAGTATGATGCCCATAATCACTGATTGGCTATTTCCATTTACATTGGCGCTGCTTTCATCAGATTCAATACCAAGAACAGCTTGTCCAACATCAGACAAACGGACTAAATAGTTATTTTGTTTTCGAATCACTAAATTATTTAATTCTGCTACTGTGTGTATATCAGTATTGGTATTGATGTTAATAATTCGATTAGGGGTAATTAATGATCCAGCGGCTGATTGAATATTATTTTCCTGTAAGGCCGATATAATATCGCTAGCCGTGATTTGATGAGCAGCCATTTTTATCGGATCAAGCCAGATTCGCAGGGCGTAGTTATTTCCACCAAATATCTGTGCTTGACTTACACCGGGAATTGTTTGTAACTGTGGTTGAATGACACGAATTAAATAATCAGTAATGGCAGGAAGGCTTAAAGTATGACTTGTAAATGAAATAAAAAGTGTTGGATCGGCATCGGGATCTTTGCTACTAATAACTGGATCTAAAACTGCTTTAGGAAGTTGTTTGCGAACCGATGCAATTGCATTGCTGGCATTCGTCATTGCTTTAGTCAGATCGTAACCAAGCTTAAATTGTAAAGTAATTTGACTGGTACTTTGTTTGCTAGAAGAATGCATCATATCTATTCCTTCAATACCGCCTAAAGCATTTTCTAAAGGAGTAGTAACAAAACTTTCCATTAATTGTGCAGGGGCACCAGGATAAGTGGTTTGTATGTTAATGACAGAAGGAGAAATGGAAGGGTATAAACGTACCGACAAGGACAAAAATGCTTTAACACCTACTAATAAAATGAACAAGCTCAATACAATACTTAATGTGGGTTTGCGGATAAGCAGCTCAGTAAATTGCATCGTCTATTTCTCAACTAGTACAATTGAATGTGGTTGTACTTTAAAACCACCCACACTAATAATTTGATCTCCTGGATGAATATCACTACTTAATAACCCGATTTTTCCATTCTCATGAAAATGAACAGTGACGTAAGTTTTAATAGCTTGATGGTGGAGGATACGATAAACAAAATTACCGTGTTCATCGGTATTAACGGCTGTTTCAGGAACGATAAACAATGTTTGAGGCTTGCTAATTTCAATTTTGATATCAACAAAAGCGCCAGGGAGTAGTTTTTGTTCAGTATTACTTAGACTAGCGCGCACCGCTAGACTACGCGTGTCATTATCAATGTGTGAATCTAGGGCATAGACAGTACCTAAAAAGGTTTTGGCTGGATAAGCACTCGTATGAATCAATACCTTATTGCCGATGGCAATTTTACTCGCATCTGTTCCAGGTATATTAAAATTGACGTATAAGGGGTCAATGGTCTGCAAATTACTTATGGCTGTATTTGGGTTGATAATATCCCCTAAATTAACCTGACGTAGACCTAAGCGGCCACTGAACGGTGCAGAAAGTAGGGTTTGATCTAAAGAAGCTTGAACTTGCGCTTGTTTTGCGAGATTAGTTTGGTAATTTGCTGAAACCTTATCTAGGTCTGCCTTTGCAAATACTTTTTTCTTATATAATGTTAAACCACGCTCATAATCGGCTTTACTTAATTGAGTTTCTGCTTTGGCTGCAGCTAACTGAGCTTTTAAGATATCCGGATTAAGCTGTAGTAAGGGAGTACCGACCTTAACATTCTCCCCGGAACGAAAATAGATGGCAACGACACGGCCGGTTGTTGCCGCTTTAAGGATAGTGCCTTGACTGGCGGATAAACTTCCTATGGCTTGAATCTTGTCTTGCCAGGTCTCTAAATGTGCAGAGATAGCTTCAACTAATACTGGAGGCGTAGGTTGTTTATCTTTTTTTTGATAAACGATACTAACCGTACTGACAGTGATTAAAATGAATAAAAGAATAACGTAAATTAAGCGCATAATTATTATCTTTATTAGTAGACGCTTTTTTTCGGGTAAGCTCAGTTAAGTAAAAATATCAGAGAAAGACTATATAGTCTCTATTGTTTGAAAGCAATTCAACTGCTTTAGCCGCCGCTTAGTTGGGGGGAGAAGAGGAAGTAGCAACTAGATTAAGCCTTGTTCCTCAGTCCGTTGAGTAAACACTTCATATCCAGATTCAGTAACGAGGAGTGTGTGTTCCCATTGTGCCGATAAACTATGATCTTTGGTTACAACGGTCCATTGATCGGGCATGAGTTTAGTAAAACGTTTACCCGCATTGATCATCGGTTCTATTGTGAAGGTCATGCCAGGTACGAGTTGAATTCCTGTTCCTGCTTGACCATAATGTAAAACTTGCAGATCTTCATGAAAGAGTCGGCCAATACCATGGCCACAATATTCACGCACTACAGAGAAACCTTCTGCTTCGGCATACTGCTGTATACATGCACCAATATCACCTAGATAAGTCCCCGGTTTGACTAGGCGTATTGCTTTGTAGAGGCATTCTTGTGTTATTTTGGTTAGACGCTGCGCTAATATCGAAGGTTTGCCTACAAAAAACATTTTGCTGGTATCGCCATGATAGCCCTCTTTAATAACGGTGACATCAATATTAATTAGATCACCCTCTTTTAATACGCGTTCGCTAGGAATGCCATGGCAAACCTGATGGTTGATAGAGGTGCAAATTGATTTCGGAAAACCCCGATAATTTAAAGGGGCAGGAATAGCTTTCTGTTCATTGACAATATAATCATGGCAGATTTTGTCAAGCTGATTGGTAGTAACACCTACTTTTACATGCGGGGCAATCATTTCTAGCACTTCTGCTGTAAGCCGACCCGCAATGCGCATTTTTTCAATTTCTGCCGGCGTTTTTATAATAATAGGAGACATAATAAGTATCGCGTTAAAGGAAGCTTATAAATTAATTAATTAGTCCATGACAATGTTTATATTTTTTTCCGGAACCACAAGGACAAGGATCATTGCGGCCAGTTTTATTGGCACTTCGTTGTGTACTAAGGCGCACGGATGCAGCATCATTAGGTAATGATTCTTCTCCCTCAATGAGTGAATCTTGATGTTGGAAATCAAGTAATTGTGGCATTTGTTGGCGGCGTTGTTCTTCTAAACGTTCGGCGTCTTCAGGTGTTCTTATTTGCAGACAACTAAGCAAACTGGTGACTTGATATTTTAGCTGATCTAAAAGTTCAGCAAATAACATGAAGGATTCACGTTTGTATTCTTGTTTTGGATTTTTTTGCGCATATCCACGTAAATGTATTCCTTGGCGTAAATGATCCATTGCAGCGAGATGATCTTTCCATAAAGTATCAAGTGTTTGCAGCATTAAGGTTTTTTCGACTTGACGTAATGTCGGCGAACCAAATAATTTTTCTTTTTCGGCATAATCGCTTTGAGCGGCAAGTAAGATTTTTTCGCGAAGATTCTCTTCTAAACAATTAGGATCTTCTAACCAGGTATCCAAAGGTAAATCTAAACAAAAATCTTGCTTCAACAGGTTTTTTAGGCCTGGTATATCCCACTGTTCTTCTAAGCTTTGGGGAGGAATATAATGCTCAATAGTACTATAGATAACATCAGTCCATAGATTATTAATAATGGGCGAAATATCATCGGTAGCCAGTAACTCATTACGTTGTTCATAAATGACTTTACGTTGTTCGTTAGCGACATTATCAAACTCTAATAATTGTTTGCGCACATCAAAATTACGGCCTTCAACTTTACGTTGTGCGTTTTCTATCGCACGGGTTATCCAGCGATGTTCAATGGCTTCGCCAGGTTGCATGCCAATTTTTTGCATAATCATAGCAACGCGATCCGAAGCAAAAATACGCATTAAATTATCTTGTAGAGACAAGTAAAAACGTGAAGATCCTGGATCACCTTGCCGTCCCGAACGGCCGCGCAATTGATTATCAATACGACGTGACTCATGTCGTTCGCTACCGATGATATGTAAACCACCTGCAGCAATCACTTCATCGTGTCTTTTTTGCCAGTTGAGTTTATGTTGTGCAATCTCTTCAGCAGAACTATCACTAGGTAAGGCGGCGAGTTCTGCTTTTAAATTACCGCCTAAAACAATATCCGTTCCTCGACCGGCCATGTTTGTGGCAATGGTTACTGTTCCAGGACGACCAGCTTCAGCAATAATTTGAGCTTCTTTTTCGTGAAATTTGGCATTAAGTACTTGATGGGGAATATTTTCTTTTTGGAGTAATTGCGACAAATATTCCGATGTTTCTATCGATGCGGTACCGACTAATATCGGTTGTTTACGCGTCCGACAGGCTTTAATATCGTCAATGATAGCTTTAAATTTTTCATCTTTAGTAAGATAAATTTGATCGGCCAAATCTTGGCGAGAAACTGGTAAGTGCGTGGGAATCACGACAACTTCTAAATTATAAATTTGTTGAAATTCATACGCTTCAGTATCAGCAGTGCCGGTCATTCCCGCTAATTTATGATAAAGACGAAAATAATTTTGAAACGTAATTGAAGCAAGGGTTTGATTTTCATTCTGTATGTTAGCGTTTTCCTTTGCTTCAACGGCTTGATGTAAACCATCTGACCAGCGTCGGCCGGACATTAAACGGCCGGTATGTTCATCCACAATAATAACTTGATTATTTTGTACGATATAATCGATGTCACGTTGGAATAAATAATGGGCACGTAAAGCCGCATAAACATGATGCATTAAACCAATATTAGTCAAATGATATAAGTTATCGCCAGATTTTAATAAGTCTTGTTTGACTAATAGCTCTTCTAATTTTTGATGGCCTTCTTCGGTTAAGTAAGCTTGCTTGGCTTTTTCATCGAGATAAAAATCGCCAGGACCATTTTCTTCTTTTCTTAAAACGAGTTTAGGAATAATTTGATTAATCTTAGTGTAGAGTTCTGAACTTTCTTCACTGGCTCCAGAAATGATTAAAGGAGTACGTGCTTCATCAATCAAAATGGAATCTACTTCATCGACAATCGCGAAATTTAAAATGCGTTGTGCTTTTTCTGCCAATGAAAACGCCATATTATCGCGTAGATAATCAAATCCAAATTCATTATTGGTGCCGTAGGTAATATCCGCAGCGTAAGCCGTTTGACGTTCAGCGAGTGGAAGATCAGATACAATGACACCGGTATTTAATCCTAGAAAAGCGTAGACCGGTTTCATCCATTCTGCGTCACGCTTGGCTAAATAGTCATTAACAGTGACGATATGGACACCTAAACCACTCAATGCATTTAGATAAGCGGGTAAGGTTGCGACTAAGGTTTTACCTTCACCGGTACGCATTTCAGCAATTTTACCGCTATGTAACACCATGCCACCAATTAATTGTACGTCGAAATGACGTAAACCTAATACACGAGTACTTGCTTCGCGCACTACAGCAAATGCTTCTATTAATAATTCATCTAAAGAACAACTATCTTGTAAGCGCGTTTTGAACTCTGAAGTTTTAGCTTGTAATTGCGCATCAGATAAACTTTGCATGTAAGGTTCTAGCGCATTGATATTAACAACGGTTTTTTCAAATTGTTTTAGCAGTCGTTGGTTACGACTTGGGATAAATTTACTTAAAAGCTTAGAAATCATAAATGTAAAAAAGTCTCAGTATGCTTGGCGCAACAAAAGCCCAGAAAATGTGCTCACTGTACTAAAAAGTCAGTGATAGTGCTAGGTAATCATTACTCGATAACGATACATCCTAGGCGTTGTTCAATAGCTGACAAGATAGTCGCTGTATCTAAATCGACTTGAGCAAGCAAGATATTGGGATCACCATGTCCAACAAATTGGTCTGGAAGTCCTAAGATTAACACATCGCAAGTAATGCCTTGTTGATGTAAAAATTCGCTCACCGCTGATCCTGCTCCACCTACCTTAACATTTTCTTCTAAGCTGACCAACATGCTATGAGTTTTTGCTAGATTTAGTAGTAGCTTTTCATCTAAAGGTTTAACAAAACGCATATTGACTACAGTGGCATCCAGCGACATACCGACGTTAAGTGCAGGATGCAACATTGATCCAAAAGCCAGTAAGGCAATGGTGTGTCCTTTGCGACAGATTTCCGCTTTACCGAGGGGTATACATGACATTTCTTGCTCAACTGAGACACCCATTCCTGCACCGCGAGGATAACGCACAGCACAAGGCGTAGTGAACTGAAAACCGGTATAGAGCATTTGCCTTAATTCGTTTTCATTGCTCGGCGTCATGATGGTCAAATTTGGAATGCAACGCAAATATGAAAGATCGAAACAACCATGATGGGTTGCGCCGTCTCCCCCGACGATTCCGGATCTATCTATAGCAAACAAAACCGGTAGGTTTTGTAGAGCAACATCATGTATGAGTTGATCATAAGCACGTTGTAAGAAAGTAGAATAGATAGCTACTACCGGCTTTTGACCAGCGCAGGCTAAGCCAGCAGCGAAAGTAACGGCATGTTGTTCTGCAATGCCAACGTCAAAATAGCGATCGGGATAACGTTTAGAAAATTCTATCAGATCCGATCCTTCGCGCATTGCCGGAGTGATGGCAATTAAACGTTCATCGATAGCAGCCATATCGCAAATCCATTCCCCAAAAATATTTGCATAGGTCTTAGGCTTGGTTTTTTTTGTCTTAGAGAATACCGGCGCTAAAAAATGCGGGTTGACGGCATGATAAGCAATAGGATTTTGTTCTGCAGCGACATAACCTTTGCCTTTGGTGGTAATGACATGAACCAATTGCGGGCCAGATAATTGGCGGAGATTATTTAAAGTATTCAGCAATAGCGGTAAATCATGACCATCAATGGGTCCTATATAATTAAAACCTAGTTCTTCAAATAAAGTACCGGGTACAAACATGCCTTTGACATGTTCTTCAGTGCGTTTAGCAAGTTCACGTACACTAGGAATAGATTCTAAAATTCTTTTGCTGCCTTCTCTGACGCTTGAATAAAGTTTACTCGATAATATTCGTGCAAAATAGTTAGATAAGGCGCCAACGTTATTGGAAATTGACATATCATTATCATTAAGCACGACTAAAAGATCGGCGTGGATTGCGCCCGCATGGTTTAAGGCTTCAAAAGCCATGCCGGCCGTCATCGCACCGTCACCGATGACGGCAATCGCTTTTTGGCCAGTATTATTTTTTTTTGCAGCGACACTAAATCCCAAAGCGGCACTAATCGATGTACTCGAATGACCGACGCCAAAACTATCAAATAAACTTTCTTCGCGGGAGGGAAAGGGTGCTAAACCATGAGTTTTGCGAATACTACAAAGTTGTTTGCGGCGCCCGGTAAGAATTTTGTGTGCATACGCTTGATGGCCGACATCCCAAATAAGCTGATCATGGGGTGTGTTAAACACATAATGCAAAGCAATGGTTAATTCCACGGTCCCTAAGTTACCTGCAAAGTGACCTCCACATTGATCCAGCGTTTGAATCATAAACGCTCTGAGCTCAGTGGCTAATTGCGACAGTTGCGTCGGTGTGAGTTCACGCAACTGCTCTGGGGAATCAACCTGCTCTAATAAGGAGCATAGCGTATTTTTAAGGTCCATGTATTTTATAAGAAAAATTATCCTGAAGTTGAATTAGGGTTATTGATATTTTGTGCTTGTTGTATGAGCTGTGCTCGTCCTTGGTTATTGAGTTCTAATACTAAGACCGACATAGTAGCGAGTAAACGCTCTAATGTCATCCGTGTATGGTAGCTTTCAGCTAAATTTTCTGCTAACAGCTCGACTTGTTGGCGTTGTAAGGTGGCCGGATTTTCTTTAATTAAATCAGAGGCATACCAATTTTTATCAAGAATTCGGCGCGTTGCCATAAAATTTTCTAATTTTAATAAGCTATAAGACCCCTTAATTTCACCGGGAAGTTGTCTTACTGCAGGATCGTTGGGGTCGAGGGGCTGCCGTTCTGCATAAAGTTGATAAAGATTACTCAGTGCAATACTTTGTGTGGCTAAATAACTGCGCAGACTCGCAAGATATTCTTTAATAGGTTTTTCATTTAGCTTAACGTTTAAATTGCTCCTTTTATTTCCGTTTAGATTAGCCACCAGCTGATTGAAATTAACCGTATTGATAGGCGCGAGAGAAGAATTTAAAGCATTAATTACATTTGTAGCTTCAATGGCTTGAGTCTCGTTATAACTAAGAGGTTGTAACAAGCTATTGATATCAATTGACTGTAAAGGTTTTTTTTCTACATTGGAATTGGTTTTTTTGCCATCCGGGTTCCAAGTAAAGGCGATGATATTATTGTTGTTATCGTCCAAATTAGCTGATTGAGTAAGTAATTTTTGTGTCAAAGGACTCACTAAAGGTGAAGTCGGAGATAGTAAATAAGTAGCTTGAGCATTATTAATCGCAATGGTTAAGTTATCATTTACCGGTGCGGTGTTCATGGTGTTGGCATCGATGGCAATTTTTCCATAACCCGCCACTAAGCTATCAACGCTGATATTATTAGCGGTATCAGCATAACTCGATAGGTTACAAAAGCTTAATGTTGCCAAACTAATACTTAATATACTTTTTAAAATCTTTATTTTTGGTAAGTAAAACATAACAACATCCTCATGGAGTTTAAAATTTTTTAAAAATGAGCATTGGGTCGCGTTTGCTTGGGGTTAGGTGTGGGTTGTGAAGGCGCAAAAATGTTCGGCGGATTAGGAACAGTTGAATGGGTTGATGATGTAGGGCCCGGAATAGGTGCATTAGAATATGGGTTTATTTTAGCATTTTTTTCCCAAATATTGGGAGGTTGTTTTGCCCACGGATTAGGTTGCAACCAAGGATTTTTATTAGATGAAGACGCTGGACGTGCAGATTTATTGTCTAAAGGTGTAAACGCTTTATCGGTATTTGAAGGAGGCGTTGGCGTTGTTACAGATGCTTCAGGTATAGTTTGGCTTTGTTGAGAAGCGTTATCCGTTTTGGTGTGAGCGTTTAAGGCATCTAAAATCGCCTGCGAAGCCTTATTTTCAGATTGTTTGATTTCATCGCTAAGGGAAGGGCAACTGTTTGTTGATTCCGGATAGGCATACGCTAGATCGATGGAAGAACAACAGAGAAAAATTAAAGCACAGGGCGAGAGATATGATTTTAGCATAAATTATTCACCTTCTAATGCTTTTAAAACTAAGTCCAAACGATCTTGCGAAAATACTCTAGCAAGTAGCCTTAAACGTTCAAAGCTAATGTTTCTACGCAAAAATAAGCCAGCTTCATCTTCAGGGCCATTACTGACCTCTTCTGCATGCATGAGTAACTTTGCAGCAGAACCTGGATGTGAAGTATCGATCGCTTGGAGTAGACGCAAGGTGCGTGACATACCTAAATGGTTGCCTAAACGGATAAACAAAGCTTGTTGAGCAAGTTTATCTAGATCGACCTTTTCGATATCATCAAGCTCTTTACCCAGTTCTATGATACTTGCTTCAAGTGCAGTATCACCATCCTGAGTCCAGGATTCTACACTTTCCATAAAACATAGAACCCTATAGATCAATGGATCTTGATAGTGTTTCCAATAGAGATGTGAACCTTTGTGAGTTAAGTCAGGCATAAGTACTATATTGTTTTATTTGTAATACCCATTTAAATTGAGTATAAACTGCTGCAAAGGAATCTTAATTATCCAACTTAATGCCAATGAAATCAAACCCAATCTCAAATTAGCAGTGATTTCGTTCGGTTATTGTGACTAGCTTGATTTATTTCCATCACTAGAAATTTGCAAGTTGGCTGAGGTCAGGATACTATAGATTATCAAACCGCGGGGTGATACGTGAGTTTTTTTGGTGGTATAAAAAAAATAATTAAACCAGCTGTTGACGTTCCGAAGTGGATAGACTATCAACAATTGGTTAAAAACAATCGTTCGTTTTTCGGATTCATTAAAAAAATCTTCATTCCTAGTCAAGCACAGACTCAGGAATCCTTTGAAGAAGCCCTCATACGTCTTAAATTAACTCCAGCCGATTTAATACAACGCAATAAAGAATTTACTCGATTGCTATGGATATGGATTTTTATTTTTTTAATTAGCATTAGCTATAGTATTTATCTCTTATATAACCACTCATTGCGAGGGTTTTTTCCTAGTTTAGGCATTAATTTTATTATTTTAACGCAAATCTTTTGTTATCATTTTTGGCTTTTCCAAATTAAACAGCGTCGTTTAGGTTGTAGTTTTCGTGATTGGTTAAACAGTCAATTTTTTATTAGGAAGAAAAATAATGCGTAAGTTCCTATTTACTAGTTTGCTTTTCTTGTTTCCATCCGTGTTATTAGCCGATACCTTGAGTTTAACACCCCCCAGTACCGATTTATCAATGTCATATTTAGCGACTATTTTTGGTGTGGTAGATGGCGTATTGCATGGCACGGGAAGTCAAATTTTAGGAACCATGTTCGGGGCATTTAATTCGATTATATTAGTGATGGCTTCTACCATATTGGGCTATGTTTTATTTGTATCGATCTTAAACACCTCACATGAAGGAGAGTTTCTAGGTAAGAAATGGTCTTCAATTTGGGTTCCTTTAAGAACCGTTGCGGGGGTTGGCTTATTGCTACCCAAAGCCACCGGTTATTCGATGATACAAATCCTGGTGCTGTGGGTAGTAGTGCAGGGTGTGGGTGCGGCGGATGAAGTTTGGAATGTTGCGTTAAATTATATAAATCATAACGGAGCTATAGTTGAGCCGGTACAATCGCTAAAACCCGATCCAAAATCTGGAAAAGCAGACAATAGTTTTTTAGTAGGCAAAGCCGGAAGCATTCTTAAATTAGAAACTTGTATGTTGGCGATACAAAATGCATTAAATCGCCAAAACGCAAATACTACGTCAGGTACTGGTCCAGCTCCAGCGCCCGTTCCAGATTTTATGAGTTCATTGGTAGTGACAGGGAAAAAAGCGGACGGGTCTAATAGTGGTGCACCTATAGATTATAGTAAAGACATAGGTGGTTACATAAATTTCCCTGGGCAAGCAGGATTAAAAGGATCAGCTTATAATAAATATATAGGTCTTTGCGGAAACCTTAACTGGAATTTTATAGGTAAGACCGGTGAAGATGATCGAGCTTACAATCCTGCTCAATTAACCGCCAATGATAGTGCGAGTATTGCGGCCAGGCAAATGACTTTAGATTTGGGCCCGTTAGCGAAAACGCTAGCAAATAGTTTAGTTCCTCCTACCGGCAAAGGTACAGTCCCTATTACTAAATTAAAAGCTGACGATGCAATCTTTACTCCCAATGTCTTAATCGATACCGGTGAAGATTATTTTGGCATTGTAAAACCTGCTTTACGTTCTTTAGCCGATGATGCAAGCAAAAAATATAAAGAGTTTATTAACAAAGCTAAAGACAATGGTTGGATACTGGCTGGAAGTTATTACTATAACATGGCGCGTCTAAATCAAAGTATTAGAAATAATACCGGAACAGCCGCTATTACCGATAAATTAATACCTGTTTTTAATCCTATCTATGACAAAGGGAGTTTTAATGACATCAATGATGACAATGTTAAAATTAATTTAAAAAATAATTTACCGGCTAATAATGGTGTTATTGATCAATATATTAATGCTGAACTTTCTAGGGCGGATGCAAGTGATAATCCTGGTTCTGAACCTATACTCACTTTTCCAAATAATCCATCAGAAGCTTGGGGAGCAGGTTGGTTAGTTAAGCAAGTAATGAACACTATATTTCCTCGCGTACATAAATTTACACAGGAATTATCGGATAATATTAATAATAAAAATATGGATCCTATTTTTGCTTTAGCCTCTGTGGGAAATGGTTTGGTAACCATGGTAGAAGAAATTTGGGCAGCTATTTTAGCGATTCCGCTAGTAATTAGTGTCGTTGGAGGTGCGCTGAGTTGGATTCCTATTATTGGTATTGGTTTTGCTGTAACAACGATAGTCGCGCAGCTATGTTTTGCGGCGGTCATGATAGTTTTAATGCCATTACTCTCTGTTTGGATGGGGATTAATTTGACGTTAGGAGCGGTATTATCCTATTACGTTCCTTTAATTCCTTTTTTCTTGTTTACATTTGGTGCAATTACTTGGTTTGCGGTGGTATTAGAAGCTGTTTTAGCCGCACCGTTGGTTGCCTTGGGTATTACCCATCCGGAAGGGCATGACTTTTTGGGTAAGGCAGAGCAGTCAATTATGTTGCTTGCCAGCGTTTTTTTAAGGCCAATGTTAATGGTGTTTGGTTTAATTTTTGGGATCATTTTGTCCTATGTAGCGCTTTCCTTATTTAATCGTGGCTTTGCTATTGCAATACAGTTTTTAAATGATTATAACGGCGACATTTTCAATCTTATCTATCAATTAGCTATGATGGCCATTTATACTTCGGCCGTACTTGCTATCATGAATCGTTGCTTTGCCATGATATATGAAGTACCCAATAAAGTGTTGCGTTGGATCGGTGGTCCACAAGAAAGTGGTCACGAAGAATCTATGCTACAAGGTATCCGTCATCAGCATGATCGTGATGTAGGACAGATTGGTCAGCTTGTTCCTAGCGCTCAATCTGCAAGCCAAACCGGTTCAGCTAGCTCACAATTATCAAATGCTTCGCAAGAAGCTCAGCAAACTTCAGCAAGTTCAGGTGGAGGAACGCCTCCTGGGGGCGGTGGAGGATTAGGCGGTGGCGGCGGTGCTAGTGCCGGGGGCAGTGGAGCAGCAAGTACAGCGAGTTCAATACCGCCCGTTGTGCCATAATAAAACGCAAAGTATTAATAAAAATTAACTATGAAAGAAGATGTTGGATTTGATTTAAATTTAGATGAGCTATTTGCTCAACTTGCTGAAATGACGCAAAGCTCAGAAATAAATCAGCAGGCCTATTTATATTTATTACTGTTATGGTCTTACTTTGAAGTTTCTATAGTGAATGATGATACTGCTGAAGATGGAACTGCTTCGGGAACAACAGCGTTTATGCCCTCAAGGATTTTACAGATAGAGCAAGGCTTTCAAATCTTTGATTATGGTACGCATTTGAAAACAGCAGCTGGGAAATATTATGGAAGTTATACTACAGGCCGTTTGCTAAATACCGTGCGGGAGATGGTTAAACTACTGAGTGAGCGCGGCGCTAAAAAGCTTAAGTTTGTTGGCTTGGAAGCAGCAAAACGATTTGCTTGTCTCGAATGTGAAAAGTATAAAATAAAAGTAGCTAACTTTACACCGGATAGTAAAACCCAACGCTTACGGAATCGTTTACCGCGCTTAGACAGCTTACGTAATAACGTTTACACAGTAAGTAAATAAATTTGTAATTTTTTTATTTAAGGATAGATTCTGTATATCTACCCTTTTTAAGAAAAACTACGGTCTGGGTCGAGAATGTGGTATTTCTTCTTCTTCCTCTGAATTGTAACCAGATTCTGTTGGAGCCAATCCAGATTTTTTTGTTTGTATCGAGTGGTGATACGTTAACAATTCTTGCTTATTTTCATCAATAATTGATTGTAGTTCCTTTATTTGTTCCGGATTTAGAGGGCCTCTTTTTCTAATAACCTTATCGTTTCCATTAGGGCTTGGATTAGTTATCTGCAAAGTTATTTTGCTAGGATCTAAATCGAAAAGATGATTTTCTTTGATGACATCTTTTATGGCTTGGAAGGCTCTTTTTTCATCATTTCTCCATGAAGTAACGAAGAAAATAAATATATATACAAGTGCTAAGCCAGGATGTTGATGTTGAAAACCAATATCAGCCATTTTTTTAAAAAGAGTAAATCGATCAGGGGCGGTTATGATGATATCAATATTTTCTTTTCCAGTCGCTATATCATGCTGTATTTGTTCAGCAAGATTCTTTTTATCAACTTTAAGACCTACTGTTGGCTCAGGTTTAGGCTTAAGTAGAAGTTCATCAAGAGTCGGATCTCTGGTAATGGAATGACTTACACCTTTGCCTGCTTTAGTTTGAGCTTCTGCAAGCTCTTCATGAAGCTGATATTTAGTAAAAACACCGGGTAATTGTTTAAATTTTCCTAAATGATTATTTAATTCAGTATGATTTTTATTGAGGTAGTCAGCATAAGCAGTCTTTAATTTAGTTTTATCTTCCGAAGTGAAACCATATCCTTGGCCGCTTAATTTTTGCATGAAATCCTTTAAAAGTTGTTCTTTTGTTTTAGTTAATTTTTTTTGTAGTTCATCTTGAGCTTTTTTTATGCTTGAATCCAAATCGAGGCTTGCCAAAAAATTTTTTGTTAAAAACTCTTGGGTTTCTTGGTAATCCTTTTGAAACTTTTCACTGATAATTATGGGTTCTGAATTTAGAATATTTTGATCAAGGGGGAAAATGCTTTTTCCCGAATCTGATAATTGTTCTTGAAACTTGGTTCCAAAGACTCCTAAAAACTCAGCTTCAGTAAATTGAGGTAAATCTTTTTCAAGCTTATCATTAATAAGCGTAAAAGCAGTCATTAACTTATCGTAAATATCAGCTATGTTTTTATTTGGCATAATGTCATCCTCTCGAACGTATTATTTGATGTCTCATTGTATCATCATCTTTAAGTTTCGACGCTATATCTTCTAGTTCATTGGCACGAAGACTTAATTGAGCTTTAATTTCTTCTTTAACGGCTGCAATTTTAGCTTTATCCAGGTCCGGTGGATTTTTGATATTACAATTTATTTTAGGCCTTTTTTGAAGCTCATTATCTTCAAGACGCAATTCATTGTAGGCTTTAGCAAAAAGATAAAGCTGCTCCTTGATATTTTGTGAACAATTACCAAAGTTAAGCGTGCAGGTTTTAGCATTTTTAAAGCTATTAACTGAATAGATCATCTGTGCGAAGCTTACTTCCTGTAGGTAGCTTTTTTCGCGTCTAAAAAACTTCTTTTGGGTTTTAAAGCTTAAGCATTTTTCATTATTTAGTGTGGCAGACCATTTACACTCGCCATCGTCGGATAATTTTTGAGCAAATGTAACAGTTTTACCTACTTTAAGCGCTTTTTGTTTATAAAAATTATCCACGTGTACATGAAATTTTTCTGTATCTGATGAATCGAGCTGGGAATTAGAGATGAGTCGACATTTAAGTGGCAGATAGACCCCTTTGGGGAAAGCTTTCACACTTTCATCAGCATCATTTTCTTTAAGACCCAGCATATCTTCGAGCTTGTTAACTCTATCTTCTATTTCCTGATTAAATTCACTTGAAGCTTTTAATTTTTGGGTTAGAGCATACAACTGTTGAATTTCTGTATGCCATTGTTTTCTTTTATTAAGTGTCACTTGAAGGTCATGAAACTTATATAAGATTACCAAAGAATTACGCACTATTGTTTGGACATCTATATCAGATTCGAAAGGATTAGTAGAGTCGGAAATTATATCGGCGGCAATTTCCTGTGCTATTTTATTATTGTTTAATAAGTTCCATTTATTAATATCATTTTCTAAGTGGTGATTGATTTTAGCTAATATTGTTCGTATTTGAGTAGCACTAAGGATTGGAGCGTTAAGAGGCAAAGAATTGTTTAGATTAGCCTGAAAAGTACCATCCTTAGTAATTAAATTTGGATACTCGGATAGTTTTGGTTCAATCTCTGCAAATGTCTTAGACAGCCTTACTGTGGCGTCTAATTTTAAATCATGTAATTTTTTTAATTCTTTTTTTAGCTCATCAGCAGATTTATGTGTAATCGCCAAAGTTTCTAAAGGCGACAGCATAAATAATTTCTGAAATTTTTTATTCAGATCTTTTTGTTGTTTTCTATCTAATTTTAAACCACTGGATTTTTTCGTTACTAGCTGAAGCTTTTTTTCTAACCATTTTTCAGCATTTAAATCCATTATCTCATTAGCTTCAGGGGCTAATGCAAGATCATGCAAAGCTTTATTTCGTAGTATTAAGCGTAATTGTTTGAAAGTATCCTCATTGAGTTGATTTTCATAATTGGGTGGTAAATTAGGATGTTCTACTCGTAAACCTGCCACAAACACTTCTATTGTATCGGTATATTGCAGTTCTGAAGGAAGTTTTGTTATTTCCTCATCCGACAAAGCCTTACCATGGTTAATTTTTTCTAGAATCGGATCGAGATGAAGACTAGGGAAGTAATGATCAAAATTATGGTTAACTTGTTCCTTAAGCTGATCGTGTAATTTTTGTGTGCTTGCCACTAAAAGATTCAAGCCAGGAGTAGGATTCTTGATTAATTCTTTTAATGTGTTTTGCAAATGGCTTGTTTCAAACAGCTTCGTGACTAATTCTGTAGCAGCCTTTTGAATAATTGCCGTATGTTCAGTCATTTGTAAACCATTATCGGTGGCTTGTTTTTCTAAACTATTTTTAGCGAGTTCGAGAAAATGTTCCTTTTGCTTAGTTTGTAGATTTTCAATACACAGTTTAATAAGAAGATGGTTAGCTTTATCGTAGATATAATCGTGATATTTTTGATCATTTTTATTGGGTTGTTTTATCGTTAAATTATTAAAAATTAAACTGGCTGAGTGTTTTACTTCTTCTAGATAGGTTAACTGACCTAATCCTTTAGTTTGGATCTTTTCGTAGACACAAGACTGTAATGACGCATTATTAAGCAAAGCAGATACTAAGCCTTTTATTTCATTTTCAGAAATTTCCTGAAGCTTTTCTTGAAACTCAGGTAATACATCGATAAATTCGCCATTGAATGAAGTATGAGCAGCATGTGATGCGATGCGGAGAAATTCTTTAGTGAAAGCCTCGATGATTTCAGGGTGATTTTCTTGTTTAAAGGCATCTTTTACGCTTTGTTTAATTTTTTCTAACGCATGACTTTCAGTATCTTGTTGCTCTGAAGTAGGTATAGTAGGAGTAGCATTTACTGGTTGTGTTGAAGTTGGACTTTCTAATTCACCTTCTTCATCATTATCACTAAATTGCATTGGATCTTTGTCGCCATCACCAACTGGAAAAAAATTAAGATCTTCACTCGAAGTATGAGAACTAGACTTTCCAGAAAAATTTCCTGAGCTAGTAGAATCAGTTTTGCTTAATTTAGTTTTAGGCTTGATTAATTCTGCATTTAAAATTGAACCAGAACCTAAGTCTATTAAATCAACTTCAGTGTCTGATGGCATCCCCCCTCCTTGTGTCGTTATATTGTCTGCGCGTAATTTCTGTAATTGTTGTTCCAAATCTTGTCTAATAGTTCCAAACTTTTTTATTTTTTGATTTAAGACTTCTGTTTCTTGTTGGCTAATGGCAAGTTCATTTTTAATTTCTTTAATTTTATTCGTAAGAGCATCAATTTGAAACGTTTTTTCTTGTGAAAGCTCTATAAGCGTATCATATTTTTTTTGTAGATCGCTATCATTTTTTTTAAAATCTTCTATATCTTTTTTTAATTTATTTCTTTCATTATAGAGTTCATCTGAAGAGTCTTGTGATTGTGTTAATGCTTTTTTAGCTTGATCGAGATCGACTTTGATTTTTGATAAATTTTCTTTAGTTGTAAGTAATTCTTTTTTAAGATCATCGAAGTTTTTATGTGAGAAAGATAAATTATGTTCATTTTGCTTTAATTCATCCTTAAGTTGTTCAATATTTTTACTTTTTCCTTTTTGTTCATCGAGTAGGCTATTTAATTCTTCTTGCTTGTTGCTTAATTCTTTCGTGAGATTAGTTTGTAATCTTTCAAACTCTGAAGTTTGTGATTGTATCTGTTCTTCAAATTTTTGAATCAGCGCCTCTTTTTCATTAATACGTTGAGCTAGTTTTGTTTCAGTTTCTTCAGATGATTTTTTTAGATTTGCTATTTCAGAGTCCGATGCGTTTAACTTTTCCTGGGTCTGAGTTAAACGTGAAGCTAAGTGACCGGTTTCTTCTTGTTTTTTTGTTTTTAAATTTTCTACTTCAGCCTCTTTCACTAATAATTGGTTTTGCAATTGTTCCAATTCATCGGTTTTTTGGGCAAGCTCTGTTTGAGCATTTTTTAATAAAATTTGCGTAGCAGCTAAAGATTGGTAATCAAATGTCTCATCTTCATTTTCAGAATCATCAGCATTATCGTCCATAAGAGATTCTCGCTGAAAATCAGCATCCTCGAAATCAAAATTTAGAGAGCGATTTGTTAGAGAATGTTGATCATATTTATCCAGTTGCGCCTTCATAAGCTCAGTTTCTAAAGCCCAAATTTTTTCTTCAAGTATTTGTTTTTCATGAGTTAATCTTTTGATATTTTCGCTTTCAAGTGTTTCGCTATTAAATTCAAGATCGCTAATTTGATTTTTTAGATGATTATTTTCAACTTCTAAGTCTTCATTTTTATCAATTTTTCCTTTAAGAGTATGTAATTTTTTTAAAATTTGATTGAGTTCTTCTGAAAGATAATCCAATTGAGCAAAAGAAGAGACGTGATTAACGTCGGTGGGGTATAAAATTTTATCTATTTCAGAAATGAATAGATCATATTCTTTTTCTAAGTTTTCCTTTTCTGCTTTGGTAGTTTCTAATTGTGCATGAAAATTTTGGTTGGTTGAAGCTAAGTTGCTTTGAGTAGAAGATAGAGTATTTGTTAATGCTGAAATTTCCTTTTCAGCTTTTAATAAAGAAGCTTTTTCCTTTTTCAAGTTCATTTTAAAAGATTCTAAGTTTCTCTTAAGTTCTTGGTTCTCTTTTTCAGAAGAGGTATTTTTTTCCAGAAGGCTATTTAGTTTTTCTCCTAAATCTTCAGTAGTTGATGAAAGTTGAGCTTGTAAAGCCTTATACCTAGCTAAAGAATCAGCTAATTCGGTTTTATATTTTTGCTCTAAAGTATTCTTTTGGTTGCTTAAATATTCAGATTGCTCTGTTAGAGTTTGAAGCTGTAATTTGCTCTGGTTTAATTCTTGCTCTTTTAACTCTAAATTCGTTTTTAAACCATTCATCTCATGTTTATATTGAGTAACGATTTTTTTTGAGACATCTAATTCATTCTTTAAATGTTCTAAAGAGAACTCTTTTTCTTTGATATTAGATTCAAGCAACGAAATTTTAAGATTATTAGTATGTGCATTAGAAGTCAGTTCAGCTTTATCTAGATTAAATTGCTCTTTTAACTGATTTAGTTGTTTACTTAATTTAGCTATCTCATCTTCTTTTAGTTTAATTAAACCATCAGTATATTGATTTTCTTGCAATGTATCCTTTAATCGTTGAATTTGAGATTCTATTTTGCCTTTTTCATTATTAAGAACATTCAATTCACTTTCCTTTTTAGTTAATGCTTGGCTTTTTTCATCTAATTTCTTTGATGCATTAGCTAAATCGTCAGATAGTTTCTTAATTTCATGTGATTTTTTTTCTAAAGCAGACTTATTTTTTTTGATTAATTCATTTTCTATTTGATTAAATTGATCTTCGCGCTGCTTTAGTTGGGTTGAATTTTCAGTAACTTGTTTTTCCTTTGCTTCTAATTCAGCTTTTAAACTAGCTAGTTCATAACTTAAATTTGAAATAGTCTGTTGTTGTTTTACATTGAGTTCTTTATTGCTATCAATTCCTGCAGTCAATTGTTCGTTTTTTTCATTTATCTGGGACAATTGATGATTTAATTCAGTAATTTTAGCAGCACTTTGAGTTTTTAAGGAATGAAGTTCTATAGTTAAATTTTCTACTTCATTGCCCCTATCAATGAGTGGATTTTCCTTATTCGAGTAGGCGGTATCGATGGATTGGGTTTCTAAAAAACTTATTTTTTCTTTGAGTTCAGCTATTTCCTTTATTAATTGTTGATTTTCTTTAAATAGCTTAAGTGATTCTTCTGAGGTTTGAGGAGAGTTTTGGTCTGTAGAGGAGGTTGAAGATACATCGTTTTTTCGTTTGTTTTTTTCGAATTTGGTTTGTAACGAAACTTTAAATTTTGACCACTCAGAAATTTTTTCTAAATCAGAAAGTATAATGTTCTCTGTAGATAAATTAAGTTTATCCTTAAGAAAGTCAAGACAAATTATTAAATTGTTTTCATGTTCTTTCTCGGGTTTAAAAATTTCTTCTTTTAAGGAAAAAAATCTAACTAAACTAATAATATTTGGATTAGTTAATTTATATAATTCAGTAATATCTTTTATGTTCTTATTATTTTTTTTAATATTTGCTTTTAATACTTCTTCGTCTGCGTGAGTAAGTGCTTTTTTTGCTTGAACATAGGCTGCTTTTCGTTTTTCATCGGTTTTGATAGTTTGGGTTTGTCTAACAAAGCCGCTTAACTCTTCTTGCGCCTTTTTTAGAGAACCAAGAATTTCAGCTTTATTTGTTAAATCTTTTTGTCCAATTTCTTTTATTTTTTTTTGAATGGTATTTTTTATTCCTTCGAGCTCGGAATTATCTGGATTCTGTGAAAAAGAAATGACCAGTTCAAGGGACTTTTTTAACTGATTAAAAATAGGATTATCATTTAAGTTTTCGTCATCTGTGCTAATTTTTAACAAATTTTTTAAAGAAAAGGATTTATTTCTTTTATAAAAATTTTCTATTTGTTCAATCTGTAGAGTTGTTGTTTTATTAACATGAAGACTGTTTAAGACTTGAATGATAGATGGCATTTTTTATTCCTTGTATTGAATTATTATTGTTATTTTTAACAAAGGTTTTTTACTTATTTAATTCTACGCGCTGAACCTTAAGAAACTCTTAAGGTTTTCTTAATGAAAGATGATGAATGGATTAAAAAAGGATAAAATCTATCTAGATTGAACGAATTTAGTTTTAGAAAGATGGATTAAATTGGAAAGATTTCACTATTTATTTTTTTGGTAAATTATAAAATTCGGCAATGATTTTCCAGGCTTGTTCGGCAGTCTCAACAAATCGAAAAAATTTTAAATCTTTGGCGTCTATCATGCCTTCGCTGACTAAAAAGTCAAAATCAATTAATTTGGACCAATATTTTTTTCCAAATAAGAGTAGGGGGATAGGTTTTATTTTTTTGGTTTGTAGGAGTGTTAAGGTTTCAAACAGTTCATCTAAAGTCCCATAGCCGCCAGGAAAACAGACTAAGGCTCTGGCACGGATTAGAAAATGCATTTTGCGTATTGCAAAATAATGAAATTGAAAGCAAAGTTCCGGTGAAATAAACGGATTAGGACTTTGTTCGTGTGGCAGCACAATATTGAGACCGATACTTTTGGCTTTGACATCCTGCGCGCCACGATTAGCCGCTTCCATAATCCCTGGCCCACCGCCAGTGACGATGACGAAATGGCGACGTCGATTTTTTTGACACCTTTCTGAGACTATTTGACTAAAACGTAGCGATTCTTCGTAATATTTGCCTTTTTCCAGTTGATTTTTAAGTCGCTTTTCCTCTTTTTTTGCTGCAGTGCTATTCGGGCTCTGCTTTAATTTCTGTTGCACTTGCTTGAGTTGTTGCTTAGTCAGTTCCGGATCGATAATGCGAGCGCTGCCAAATACCACAATAGTGGATTCGATTTTTAGCTTTTGCTGGGAAAGTTCTGGTTTCAATAATTCCAATTGTAAACGCACTGAACGTAAGGATTTATGCAGCAAAAAATCATGATCCAAAAATGCGAGTTCAAACGCTGGCCAGGCAACTTTTTGCCGATTACGTATCTTAACTTCATTTTTGGCGGATGAAAAAGGCTTGGAATCTGCAATATCCATTCATTAACCTTATAAGAGTAAATTATAAGTATATCAGCGCTATTCCAGTGTGCCTAATATAAATAAAAGTGATAGTAATACTGTGGAAGAGAGATTAATGTTATTTTTGATGTAAAATTGAAAAAAAGTCTATCCATGATGGCATTGATGAATTTCGATACTCTACATTGGACTAAAAAATGACAGAGGTAGATATTGAGTGTTTTTGCTCTTTACCCTTATTAATTAGTTTAACCCGTTTTAGGCATTAATCTGTTGATAAAGCTGGATGAGTGATTGTGTAGAGGAATCAAAGTTGAATTCCGCTGGTTTGTAAGGGCTATTTAAACTTTGGAGGATCTTTTTATTTAATTGTTTACCATATTCAACCCCCCATTGATCAAAGGGATTAATCTGCCAGATGACACTTTGTACAAAAACTTTATGCTCATATAATGCAATCAACTGACCTAAACTAAAGGGATTAAGTGTATTCAATGCGAGCATATTATTGGCATGGTTCCCTTGCAGATTTTTGTAGCTTATATCGCTATGGTAACCTTCCATAAATGCCTTACTTTGACTTAGAGCACTAGCAATAATTTGTTGATGATACTGAATATTACATAGTGGATCACGCAAGATACAAATAAAATCAGCTGAAAAATGCGCAGTCCCTTGATGAAACAATTGATTAAAAGCATGTTGTGCATTCAAACCTATGTCACCAAAAATAATGGGACAAGTGGCATAATTTACCGGTTTATTGTCGGTGCGCATTGATTTACCATTACTTTCCATTTCTAATTGTTGTAAATAAGCAGGAAGATATTTTAAGCCTGAATCGTAAGGTAATATTGCATGAGCAGAACATTGAAAAAAATTGATTTGCCATATTCCTAATAGACCTAACAGCACAGGCATATTAGAAAGCCACGGTTGATGAAAAAAATGCTGATCCATGGCATGAGCACCACGGAGTAACTCAAGAAAATTCGTCATGCCGATAGCTAAAGCGATCGGTAATCCAACTGCTGACCATAATGAATAACGACCGCCGACCCAAGCCCAAAGTGGAAAAATGCATTCCGGATCAATACCAAAAGTGATAGCTTTTTCGACTTCGCTAGTGACGGCTAAAAAATGCCGTTTGATGGGAGCGGAATCAAATTTTTCTTGAAATATTTTTAACAATATAGAAGCATTTAAAAGAGTTTCACAGGTCGTAAAGGATTTACTGGTAATAATGAAGAGACTGGTTTCTAAGTTTATTTTTTCTAATAAACTTTGTAATGTTTTCTCATCGAGCTGGGAGATAAAATGAAAATGTAGCGAATTTTCTCGCAAGGGTTTTAATGCTCGGACAGCCATTAAAGGTCCTAAATCGGAGCCACCAATCCCAACGTTGATAATATCGGTTATTTTTTTTCCGCTAAAACTACGCCATTGATTCTTATGTATTTGCTCTACAAAATGGTGCATTTTATTCAAACAAGCATGAATCTTAACTAAGACATCTTCACCCTTTACGATCAGTCCGCTTTTTCTTGGATCGCGTAATGCAGTATGGAGCGCGGGTAGTTGTTGAGTTGTATTTACACTGGCGCCTGAAAATAAGTCATCGATATGCTGTTTCAGATGAGCATTATCGGCTAACTTAGCTAATAAATTTAGTGTTTTTTCAACTATCGGATTTTTTGAATAATCAAAATATATGTCTTTTTCGGTTAAGCTAAATTTTTTAGCGCGCTGTGGATCACTAGAAAATAATTCAACGATCGGTATGTTTTTAATTTGCAAAAAATGCTGTTTTAAATCCTTCCAGCTAACCGACTGAGTAAGGTCGGTCGTGATTCCATTCATATTGTTCTTCCTCGTTTTTTTTGACGTTTAGCTCCTCGCGCCGTTTGTGTGATAGCTTGTATTAATTGTTTTCTAGTTTCAATGTCTGCTTCTAAAAAGTGTGTCCACCAGCTTGCAATGTTGGGATCGACTTCTTTAATTTCAGCACGTAATAATAAAAAATCATAAGCGGCACGTAAGCGTGGATGATTCATTAAACGATGCAGCATATGAGGGCGCCGTTGTAGTAAGCGATGTTGTAAATCCCAAATTTCACGAATTGAGGTACTATAACGGCGAGGGATAGTAATTAGTTTCTGTTGTTTACTTAGTGTATCACTCACCGCATGTTGATAGGCAACAAATGTGGGTGTGTGTTGGGCAATAAGTTGTTGAGCTTTGTTTTGTACATTAGGCCATAAAAACACAGCAAACAAAAATGCCGGCGAAACGGTTTTTCCATGTTGGGTACGTTGGTCTGTATTTTCACAAGCGAGTTCTAAAAGTTTGTGGTGGGTATTATCCGTTGGGTGGTGCTTAATTTGTGGAAATAGTTCTTTAAGCAAATGATATTGATGTAATAGTCGATAGGTTTTTAAAGCTTGGCCATGATGAAAAAGTTTAAGTACTTCTTCAAACAAGCGGGCGGGCGGTACATGACGCAACAAAGGCGCAAGTTCCGCTATGGGTTCTGCTGTAGCGGGATCTAATTGGAAACCTAATTTTCCAGCAAAGCGTATAGCACGGAGGAGTCGAACGGGGTCTTCTTGATAACGCGTTCGCGGCTCACCAATAATTCGCACAATTTTATTTTGTATATCAGCGAGTCCGCCACAATAATCGACTAAAGAAAAATCAGCGATGTTATAATAGAGGGCATTCATCGTAAAATCTCGTCGCCAAACGTCTTCTTCGATCGTTCCGTAGACATTATCGCGCAATAACATGCCATGAGTGGCAATCTTACGATGTCTAAAGGATTTTTTCCTGCTTTGCGCCCGAAAGGTGCTGACTTCAATAATTTCCCGACCAAAGCGTATGTGCGCGAGACGAAAGCGCCTGCCGATTAACAAACAATTCTGAAAAAGTTTTTTAATGTTTTCGGGACTGGCATTGGTGGCAATGTCAAAGTCTTTAGGTGTTTGCTTGAGCAAAATATCACGTAAACATCCACCTACTAAATAAGCGCTATATTTGTGCTGATTTAGCCGATATAAAACCTTGAGGGCATTATGACTGATATTCTTACGGGAAATAGTATGTTCAGCTCTAGGGATAATTTTGGCTTGCGGGTCTACTATTTTTTTGGTGAATAGTCGATGAAACAACTGCTTAATAATGATGATCTTCCTCTATTATGTACCTCTATTATGTAATTCATTAAAGATTAATATGTAGTTTATGCAAGGGTTTGGGATAGCCAATTTCTGTTCAAAGGATTATGACACCACCCTAGCCGCTTCTAGCATGAATGTTACCAAAATTCTCTTATAGGCGTTTAAATTGCTTATGCTAGCATAACGCAGCTTTTTGTACCTCAAGTAAAACTGATAATCAGTTATCTGGAAATCTTGCCAAAGAATGGATAAAGATTTTTGAGTGGGTGAACAGGCTAAGTTGAAGATTTGTAAATCAACAAAATCAACAAATCTTCTTTGCGAAGGAGGGTGTCTTTACTTGGATTAATTTTTCTGACGCCTTTACGTTCCATACCTAATACTATTCCATCGATATGGTTTTTTTCCATGGCTTCTTCAATGCTAAGTCCAACAAAAGGGTGGCTTTTATCGAGCAAAAAGGTTTTTAGTTCAAGATGATTGTATAATTCCAGTTCTTCTTGGTAAGTATTAACCTGTAACAATTGACTAAATGTGTCGATTTGTTCATCGCTACCTAAAATAAACAGCTTATCATAAAGCCTAATTTTTTCATGATGCGGCGGAGTTAGAATGATTTTAGGGCCACGATAAAGGGCGACAACATGGATGCCAAATTGTTGGGCAAGATTCAATTCTTGTAAGGTTTTGTTGATAAAGTAATAATTATTCTGGATGTCAGTCCCTTTCAAATTAATGCCCCAGGCAGTTAATTCGTCCTTGGAGGTTTCCTGTAGAGTAGGTGTTTTAATATTAGCTAAAAATCTTTTTTCCAACCAAGGATAAAATTTTTGTAGTGGTTTATGTAATAAACTAAATAAGGTAAGCGAAATAATGAGTAACAGTAAAATAATAGACCAAGTATGGAAATAAGTAATGGCTAAGGTAATGATGACGGTTAAAGTAAAAATCCATCCGATAGCGATAATAGGTCTAATCGCAGCATGGCGTCGATGTGGGAAGGCACGATGAGCAAAAATCATACCCCAAATAAAGGGCGAAGCTAATAATAAAGCGATTAAACAACTTAAGGTATTTACCCAATAGGTTGAGTCGATCCATACGCTAATTTTTGGAAATATCCATTTTTCACTCAAACTAAAAATAATGGCGACCATGACACTATTGATTAATAATCGAGTAATATATTGGCTATACATCACCCGTTTTTTCTTCAATCTCAGATAACGATGGATAAGTATCGTGTAATGGCTTAAAAGGTGTCTGGCGCGGTTAGGTAATTTTTTTTCCAAAAGTTTACTCAATGCCGCTGAGGACATGATGAGATAGGGTGTAGTAAAAGTAGTGACGGCCGATACGGCAATGATAATAGGGAATAATGCGGGTCGTGTAACTTGTAATGTCAGTCCTAATCCAGCAATAATAAATGAAAACTCACCAATTTGCGCCATGCTGAAACCTGCGCGTACCGAAGTGCTTAAACTTTGTCCTGCAGCTAAGGCCCCAGTTCCGGTAGCAAAAATTTTTGCGATGATAGTGATGAGAGAAATGAGTAGCACTATCCAAATATTTTCCACGATCAAACTTGGATCAATGAGCATTCCGACTGAAATAAAAAACACTGCTGCAAAAATATCGCGGATAGGACGCATATATTGTTCAATGAACTGAATTAAATCGGTTTCCGCTAAGATTGAGCCCATAATAAAGGCGCCTAATGCTGTGGAATAACCAAAGTAGGCGGCAATACAGACCAGTATTAAACACAATGCCACTGAAACAATCGTTAAGGTTTCCTGATTCGCGACATCGACTAATTTCCGAATCAAAGTAGGAATTAAAAAGTAGCCGATCAAAAACCAACTGCCGACAACGATAAAAAGTTTGATAGCCGAGTCTGCAAGTGTTGCAGAAATAACGGCATGGGTGCCGACTACAATAGAGAGACCAGCGAGTAATAAAATGGCGAGCAAATCTTCAACAATGAGTACTCCAAATACCAGCTCGGCAAAATGTTTGTTTTTTAAACCCAATTCCTCCATTGCTTTAATGATAATTGTGGTGGATGAGATGGAAAGTGCTGCGCCTAAAAAAATACAATCATAGGTAGACCAGCCCAAAATTTTTCCTAGTATGAAACCAATCAATAAAACGACTATGACTTCGAATGCTCCCGTCACAATAGCTGGTGTGCCTACGCGTTTTAGCTTATGAAAACTAAAATCTAAGCCGAGTGAGAACATCAAAAAGATAACGCCAAGTTCGGAAAGTGTATGTAAGCTGGGTACGTCGGTAACCAGGTCGTAAGGAGGAACATGCGGACCTACAATAATTCCGGATAAAAGATAGCCTAATACCACGGGTTGTCTTATTTTTTGAAATAAAAGGGTGACTAAGCTAGCGACGCCGAGTATGACAGCAAGATCTTTAATGAGTGGAGCAAGGGGTTGCATAGATCTATTGTTAGTCGGCTTTTTGGATATATCAAGTTTACATTGATAAAATAAATTAAATTCTTCCACTTTACCTTACAAAATTTGCATTGATAAAAATAATAAGTTGGGTTATAAATTTTCAAGATAATGGTAATTTTAAGTAAAAGGTTCCAAAGATTTTGCTTAATATTTATGTTTTATATTTAAGAACTCGCATCATAAAATATAAAAAAGAGAGGTTTAAAATAATATGACCTTATCATTATCTTTGATTGGTTATGCATCTGGCATCGCTGCGAATGATGAAGGCTGTGGTGAAGGTCCTCTATATCTACAAAAACATGGCTTAGAGCAACAACTTTCTATGCAACACTTAGCTGCCCATTGGCAGGCTATGCTAATTCCACGTCTTGGTACTAAAAACGATAGGTTGCAGCGAGTGGTAGAGTTGAATAAGCAATTAGCGGCACTCACTTTTGATTTAACTCAGCCGAATAAACGTTTTTCTATCTTGGGGGGTGATCATTCCTGTGCTATAGGCACTTGGAGTGGTGTCGCCGCTGCGCTAGCACAACAAAACGGTGAATTGGGATTAATTTGGATCGATGCACATATGGATAGTCACACCTTTGAGACGACACATACCAGTAATATTCATGGTATGCCGCTAGCAGTTCTTTTAGGTTATGGAGATACAGCATTAACACATCTCAGAATGCCGAGCCCTAAAATAAACCCGAAACGCTTAGTTTTAATTGGCACTCGTAGTTTTGAGGCGGAAGAGGAAATGTTATTACAGCGTTTAGGTGTTCGTATTTACAATATGGAAGCCGTTGCGAAACGAGGCTTTGAGTCTGTACTTTCTGATGCGATCGTCTATGTTAAAGAAAATAGTTTAGGGTTTGGTGTTAGTTTGGATTTAGATAGTATTGATCCTTTTGATGCACCGGGTGTGGGTGTGCCAGAAGATAATGGTATTTCAGGAAAAGATTTATGCCAGGGATTGAAGCAATTACATCAAGCATCACAACTTATTGGAGTTGAAGTGGTTGAATACAACCCTTATCATGATAAAGGTTGCAAAACCAAAAGGTTAATTCAAGAAATATTGCTGAGCATTTTTGGAGTTTAAACAAAATGAATAAGCAAAGCGTTATTGTTGATCAACAGTCAAGCCTTTCTAATGATTGTAAATTATTGAATAATTCAATCGAGCTTGAGCAACGTTATGGTGCAATTAATTACGATCCTTTGCCGATGGTGCTTAGTCACGGATTAGGTGCTGAACTTTGGGATACTTCAGGTAAGCGTTACATCGACATGATGAGTGCTTATTCTGCCGTGAGTCATGGGCATAGTCATCCGCGTTTAGTGAATGCTTTAATGCAGCAAGCCCCACGCTTAGCAATTTGTTCTCGTGCTTTTTATAGTGATAGGTTAGGGGTTTTTTTAAAACGCGCTTGTGACTTAACGCAAATGGATAAAGCTTTACCGATGAATACGGGTGTTGAAGCGGTTGAAACAGCGATTAAGGCGGCTAGAAAATGGGCTTATACCGTAAAAAAAGTGGTAGATGATCAAGCCGAAATCATAGTTTGTCGAGGGAATTTTCATGGACGAACGACTACCGTGGTGGGTATGTCATCAAAACCCCAATACCAATTTGGTTTTGGTCCATTTGCCCCAGGATTTAAAACAATAGAATATGGCGATGCAAATGCATTATCGGCTGCGATTACTTCCAATACGGCCGCTTTTTTAGTTGAACCTATCCAAGGTGAGCGGGGTATTGTTGTTCCGCCTAAAGGATATTTGCAAGCGGTTGAAAAAATTTGCCGAGAAAATAATGTTTTACTGATTCTGGATGAAATACAAACCGGTTTAGGTAGGACCGGAAAATTTTTGGCTTGTGAACATGAAAATGTTAAACCTGATGCGTTAATTTTAGGTAAAGCATTAGGTGGTGGTTTATTGCCTGTTTCATTGTTTTTAAGTCGCCGAGATGTTATGAATGTTTTTACGCCGGGAGATCATGGTAGTACGTTCGGTGGTAATGCTTTAGCAGCGACAGTCGCTTTAGAAGCTCTAAATGTGTTATTTGATGAAAATCTAATTCAGCGTTCAGCAGAGTTTGGTGATTATTTATATCGAGGTTTATCAGAAATTTCATCTCCTTTAATCAAAGAAGTTCGCGGTAAAGGTTTATTTATCGGTGTAGAGCTTGATTTACGCTATGCTAAAGGCCGTGATGTTGTTTTACAATTATTGGCACAGGGTTTACTAAGTTACGAAACACATGATACGGTTATTCGTTTAGCACCCCCTTTAGTTATCAGTAAAGAGCAATTGGATGAAGCATTAACTATATTAAAGAAGGTATTGTTAACCAATTCTGCTTAGGTAGGTACCCAGGCCCGTTAAAAACATTTGTACGGCAATTGTGGTTAAAATCATCCCCATCAAACGTTCTAATGCAGCAATGACTTTGACGCCTAATAATTTTTGTAATGGAACGGCAATTAAAAGTAATAGTGTTGCTACCAATGATGCAGCGACTAAGGCAGTAAACCATTTACCCATTTGCTGCGGTGCTTGACTAGCAAATAGTATGACTGTGGTCATGGAGGAGGGCCCCGCGAGCAATGGAATGGCCATTGGGACAATAAAAGGTTCTCCTTGCGTTGGTTCCACTATTTTTTGACCCATTGGAAACAACATTTTAATCGCAATAAGAAATAAAATAATTCCGCCGGCAATTCCTAACGCTTCTTCACTAATATGTAAGCTCGTTAAGATAGGTTTTCCACAAAATAAAAATAGCGTCAAGATAGCAAAGGCAATTAAGCTTTCACGCAAAATAATTTTAGTGCGTCGTTTTGGATCCACTTGTTTAAGTAAAGATAAAAAAACCGGAATATTTCCGAGTGGATCCATGACTAAAAAAAGTGTCACAGCTGCGGAATAAATGTTCATTTGAAAATGCATAATAAAAACACAAAAAAACTTTTATGTATTGTAATGAGAATAGTGGTTGACATCCAGCCTTGACTTTCGCAAAATAGCCCATCAATTTTGAGGAGGGGTTCCCGAGCGGCCAAAGGGAGCAGACTGTAAATCTGCCGGCTCAGCCTTCGAAGGTTCGAATCCTTCCCCCTCCACCAGTTATTTTTTAGGGATAACTTGCGGGTGTAGTTCAACGGTTAGAATTCCAGCCTTCCAAGCTGGCTATGTGGGTTCGATTCCCATCACCCGCTCCAAAAAAGCGATGCAGGGCGTGAGTGGCAGCACGGCAATAATTCAAATGTAATGAATAGTGACTCACAGCAATGAGATTTTTGATTTTTTGGTAAGGCGTCGTGAAAAAGAGTAACCGGAATGTATATACATGAGGATTATGAATTGAGCGACAACGCAGGCAAAAATCTGAATGCGAAGAGTCTGGTGCATAGCAGGCCCACATGGCTCAGTGGTAGAGCACTTCCTTGGTAAGGAAGAGGTCACCGGTTCGATCCCGGTTGTGGGCTCCAAAAGGTGAAGATGATATAAATATAAGTAAAGGATTAGGCCAGTAGCTCAATTGGCAGAGCGGCGGTCTCCAAAACCGCAGGTTGGGGGTTCGATTCCCTCCTGGCCTGCCAAATAAATCGGGTTAGGCAAGCTTGAAAATGACTGAGTATTCGATATCAAATTCGGCTTGGTAAACCAAGCGACTGTCCTTGAAAAATATAGAATAGGTGAAATGAAGAACGCGAAGCTTGAAAACAAGGCAACGAGAAGAGACTCCATCCTTTGGATAATGATAGGAGTTATTTTACTATTGTCTATTTACGCTAATAATTATTTTTCTCATCAGGCCATTGCTATTCGCCTGATAGGCTGGATAATAGGCGCAATTGTGTTGGCGTCATTATTTTTTTATACAGTATTAGGGCGGCGTTTTTTGGCATTTGCACAAGCTTCACGCGCTGAACTACGCAAAGTAGTCTGGCCAACACGAGAAGAGACGGTGCGCACTACTTTAATCGTGATGGCAATGGTTGTTGTTGCGGGTTTATTTTTATGGGGTATAGATACACTCTTATTATGGGCAGTTGCTTTTTTAACAGCGTAAATGAAGAGGATAGTTAACATATGACAGAAAAAAAATCAGAACTTCATTCCGATGTTTCCGAGCAATCGTCGAACGATCCTGTTTCAGCGAGTGAAAAGTCATCTGTAACAGAAGAAAAAACTGCTCAGGCATCGATGCAATGGTATGTCGTACAGGTGCGCGCAGGTTATGAACGCAAGGTTTTAGATGCTTTAAATGAACGGATTAAACAACAAGGCCTAATACAAAAATTTGGCCAAATTATTGTGCCGACTGAAGAAGTCGTTGAAATTCATCAAGGTCGTAAGCGTAAAACCTCCCGAAAATTTTATCCGGGATATGTCTTAGTTGAAATGGATATGGATGAAGATAGTTGGTATCTCGTACAAAAGACGCCGGGTGTGATTAAATTTATCGGTGGAACGAGTGATAAGCCGGTGTCTCTAAGTAATAAAGAGGTTGATAAGATTTTACAGTGTATGCAGGAAGGTGTGGGTAAGCCCCGACCTAAAATCCTATTTGAGGTTGGAGAGGTGGTTCGTATTGTGGACGGACCTTTTGCTGAGTTCAATGGTGAAGTTGAAGATGTAAACTATGAAAAAAACCGCCTGCGTGTTTCGGTTATTATTTTTGGTCGTGCTACACCAGTTGAGTTAGAGTTTGGTCAAGTTAAAAAAGCTTGATGGAAGGACCCTTTAGTAAGAAAAGGGAGAGAAGGTACTCGTAGCAATTGAATTTTTGGCAAGTGAGATGTCATTTAGGAGTTTGTTTAAAAAATAAACAACTCTAGGAGAATGAGCAGCAACACAGACAAAAAATTCAAGTGTGAAGAGCATGAATAAACAATGGGGAGCTTAATCAGATTAAGCGTTAGACCCGGAGGTAAATATGGCAAAGAAAGTTCAAGCCTATGTGAGGCTACAAGTAAAAGCCGGCGAGGCTAATCCAGCGCCACCTATTGGCCCTGCTTTGGGGCAACAAGGGGTGAATATTATGGAATTCTGCAAGGCCTTTAATGCGCGAACTCAGAGTTCCGAAAAAGGTATGCCGATGCCAGTCGTAATTACGGTGTACTCTGATCGTAGTTTTACATTTATTATCAAAACCCCTCCTGCTTCTTATTTAATAATGAAGGCTGCGGGTATCAGTAAAGGCAGTAGTATTCCCAATAAAAACAAGGTGGGTAAAATTACTCGTAAACAGCTGGCTGAAATTGCAACGATTAAATTACCTGATTTAACCGCAAGTGATTTAGATGCCGCTATGCGCACGATAGCCGGAACAGCGCGTAATATGGGTATTGAGGTTGAAGGAGGACGTGAACATGGCTAAACTGAGTAAACGTTTTCGCCTAATTAAAGAAAAGCTGCTTCCTGGTAAGACCTATACGGTAGTAGAAGCGGTTAATCTGCTTAAGGAATTCCCAGTTAAATTCAATCAAAGTGTTGATGTCAGTATTAATCTAGGTGTGGATCCTCGTAAGTCGGATCAAACTGTGCGCGGTGCGGTGGTATTACCACATGGGATAGGTAAAACACTCCGAGTGGCTGTGTTTGCTCAGGCTGCCAATGCCGAGGCAGCAAAAGCTGCAGGCGCTGATATTGTGGGCTTTGAAGATTTAGCTGAAAGCATTAAAGCTGGTAATTTAGACTTTGATGTTCTTATCGCAACTCCTGATGCGATGCGCTTAGTAGGTCAACTTGGTCAGATATTAGGACCTAGAAATTTAATGCCTAACCCTAAGATTGGTACAGTGACAATGGATGTCAATGCAGCAGTAACTAACGCGAAATCGGGTCAAGTGCGTTATCGTGCCGATAAAGGCGGAATAATCCACTGTACGATTGGGAAGCTAAGCTTTGAGCCACAACAATTACTGCAAAATTTAGAGACATTAGTAGGAGCGGTTAAAAAAGCTAAGCCTGTTACTGCAAAAGGGGTTTATTTAAAGAAATTAAGTCTATCTAGTACGATGGGTCCTGGTTTATTAATTAACTTGGCATCATTAGAAGCAAGCTAAATGGTCATCTTTGTGTTATAGGCTTACAATTTTCAACTTTGTATTTCTGGCCTGTGCCGCGTCATTAATGGCAACAGGAAAAAATTCAAGTGTGAAGAGTATGCAAAATAACATAAAATAGCTTACATCTTGACTATTTAGCGTTTTTAGGATAGAAGAGCTACCCCCACTTGATATAAATAGTGGAATGAATTCGCAGTTAAAGGGCTTTCCCTCTAACTGTCGGAGACCGTAGGTGCACTAACATTATATAAAAAGATATATTTCCAATGTCTCTTTTTATAGGAGTGCTTAATTTTACCTACGCAGACGGTGAACCTTTATGGCCACCGAGCCTTTAGTCATCACTTGCGGGTGATGACTAAATAATACATGAGGAGAAAACCAACGTGACATTAAGACTTGAAGATAAACAGGCCATTGTTGCGGAAGTTGGAGAGGTTGCAAAAAATGCGTTATCAGCAGTAACGGCTGAATATCGTGGTTTAAGCGTGGAGGAAATGAGCCAATTGCGCTTACAAGCACGCAGCTCAGGAGTCTATTTACGTGTAGTGCGTAATACCTTGGCGCGACGTGCTATAGAAGGTACCGACTTTGCGTGTTTACAAGATACGTTAGTTGGTCCTTTACTTTTAGCATTTTCTCAACAAGAGCCAGGTGCAGCAGCGCGGCTTATTCGAACATTTGTCAAGCAAAATGAAAAATTGGTTGTTAAGGCTGTTGCCTTAGATGGTCAATTATTAGCGGTAAATGAACTCGAAAAACTCGCGAACCTTCCAACCCGTAACGAAGCAATTGCAACATTAATGGCAGTTATGAAAGCACCGATTACCAAGTTAGTGCGTACGCTGGCCGAACCAGAGGCCAAACTTGTACGTACCTTTGCTGCTTTGCGTGAGAAGCAACAACAGCAAGCAGCTGCGTAATGGTGTTAATTAAAGTTTTTATTTTTTGGAGTGAACAATATGAATGCTAAAGCAAAAGAAGATGTATTAGATGTAATTTCTAACATGAAAGTGATGGAAATTGTCGATCTTATTAAAGACATGGAAGAAAAATTTGGTGTTTCTGCAGCAGCAGCTACAGTTGCCGTATCAGCAGCACCAGGTGCAGCCGCTCCGGCAGCCGCTGAAGAAAAAACTGAATTCAATGTGGAATTGAAAGAGGTGGGTGCTAATAAGATCAATGTGATTAAAATAGTGCGCGAAGCAACCGGTCTTGGCCTAAAAGAAGCTAAAGATTTAGTTGAATCGGCACCTAAAGCCTGCATTAAAGAAGGTATGTCAAAAGCCGATGCCGAAGCGCTTATGGCTAAACTTAAAGATGCGGGCGCTACAGGCGAAATGAAATAAGCTGTATAACGGTAAAGAATGCTCAGGTTTATGCTGGGCATTCTTTGTGTTATGAAACCAGTCTCTAAATATTTTTTTAATTTTTAATGTGCAGCGCATTTTATAAGATTCAGGTTTAAGATGTTGATCGTAGGACATAGGCTAAAAGGGACTTAGAGCGAGAGAAGCGCTATTTTTAAGTAGTCATTAAGCTTTACTGAGCCAACAAAACATATGCCCAGATAACTATGGGCGCGATTTTTCTTTATTTATTCTGTTCTCTAACTAGGTGAACTTTAGATGGTAATTCGGACATCCCCAGCAACTGAGCAAGCAAATACTCCTTATTCATTTACTGAAAAGAAACGTATTCGTAAAAATTTTGGTAAACAAGCGACCATAATGGAAGCGCCCTATTTATTAGCGACGCAAATTGAGTCTTATCATCGATTTTTACAAGTAGATACTTCCCCCGATGCACTGGAAGATATAGGGCTTAACGCAGCTTTTAAATCTATATTCCCTATTTCTTCTTATTCCGGTGGTGAAGCAACATTGGAATATATTAATTACCGGATAGGGCAACCACCTTTTGATGTTAAAGAATGTCAAGCGCGTGGTTTAACCTATGGTGCGCCTTTGCGCGTAAAAATGCGTTTAATTATTTATGATAAAGAAGCGGCACCAGGCTCAACCAAAATCAAATATATTAAAGAACAAGAAGTGTATATGGGTGAACTGCCATTGATGACAGACACGGGCAGTTTTGTGATTAATGGAACCGATCGTGTGGTAGTTTCCCAGTTACACCGTTCGCCGGGTGTATTTTTCGAGCATGACAAAGGTAAAACTCATTCTTCAGGTAAGTTGTTATATGCGGCAAGAATTATTCCTTACCGAGGTTCTTGGTTAGATTTTGAATTTGATCCTAAGGATAATTTATTTGTTCGTATTGATAGACGGCGTAAGTTAGCCGCTACTATATTATTACGCGCATTAGGATATACCTCAGAAGAGATCTTAGAATTATTTTTTAATAATAATGTTTTTCACTTAAAAGGCGAAACCATCGTTTTAGATTTAGTTCCAGAACGTTTGCGTGGTGAAACGGCAAGCTTTGATATTAAAGATGCCAATGGAAAAGTGATTGTTGAACAAGGCCGACGTATTGCAGTAAGACAGATTCGTGAAATAGAAAAAGCTAAGATTAAACAGCTTGAGTTACCGATTGATTATTTGATCGGCAAAACACTTGCTAAGCCTATTATTAATTCAGATACCGGTGAAATTCTATTTGAAGCAAACATAGAATTAACTGCTGATATTGTTAAAAAATTAATAGAAGCGCAAGTAGAAAAAGTAGAAACTTTATATACTAATGATTTAGATTCGGGTGCGTATATTTCGACAACTTTACGTATTGATCCAAGTCATAATCAGCAAGAAGCATTAGTTGAAATTTATCGCATGATGCGTCCGGGTGAGCCACCTACGAAGGAAGCGGCAGAAGCGTTATTTAAAAATTTATTTTTTGTTTTAGACCGTTATGATTTATCGGCCGTAGGGCGGATGAAATTTAATCGGCGCTTAGGTCGAGAAGAAATTACCGGCCCAGGTACTTTGACTAAAGACGATATCGTGTCGGTTTTACGTGCATTGATCGAAATCCGAAATGGTAAAGGCGACGTAGATGATATCGATCATTTAGGTAATCGCCGGGTTCGTAGCGTTGGTGAAATGGCGGAGAATCAATTTCGTATCGGTTTAGTGCGGGTTGAAAGAGCCGTCAGAGACCGTTTAAGTGTGGCTGAATCTGAAAATTTAATGCCACAAGATCTCATTAATGCTAAACCTATCTCAGCGGCAATCAAAGAATTTTTTGGTTCCAGTCAGTTATCGCAGTTCATGGATCAAGTAAATCCTCTTTCCGAGATTACGCATAAACGTCGTGTATCTGCTTTAGGGCCTGGTGGTTTAACGCGTGAGCGAGCTGGTTTTGAAGTTCGAGACGTGCATCCAACACATTATGGTCGTGTCTGCCCGATTGAAACGCCTGAAGGACCTAATATTGGTTTAATTAATTCCTTGGCGGTATATGCTCGAACCAATCATTATGGATTTCTTGAAACCCCCTATCGTAAAGTTGAAAACGGTAAGGTTACCAAAGAAATTCAATATTTATCTGCTATCGAAGAAGGTAAATATGTTATTGCACAGGCTAATACCCGCCTTGATAACCATGGAAAGTTGATCGATGATTTAATTCCTTGTCGACATCGTAACGAATCGATGTTGACGACAGCGGATAAAGTCAATTATATGGATATTTCACCCGCCCAAGTGGTTTCGGTGGCTGCTTCTTTGATTCCTTTCTTAGAACATGATGATGCCAATCGTGCCTTGATGGGTTCTAACATGCAGCGTCAAGCAGTGCCAACCTTACGTACTGAAAAACCTTTAGTGGGTACCGGTATGTAACGTAAGGTAGCCGTTGACTCTGGTGTTGTGGTGGTAGCTAAACGAGGTGGTATTGTTGATTCAGTAGATGCAGGTCGTATTGTAGTGCGTGTTGATGATGAAGAAGCAATAGCAGGTACAGCGGGTGTGGATATTTACAATTTGACTAAATATACGCGTTCTAATCAAAACACCTGTATTAATCAACGCCCTTTAGTAAACAAAGGCAATAAAATTCAAAAAGGCGATGTCATGGCCGACGGGCCTTCCACTGACTTAGGTGAGTTAGCTTTAGGGCGTAATTTATTAGTCGCCTTTATGCCGTGGAATGGTTATAACTTTGAAGATTCTATTTTAATTTCAGAGCGTGTTGTTTCTGAAGATCGTTTTACCACGATACATATCGAAGAATTAACCTGTATTGCACGCGATACTAAATTAGGTACCGAAGAGGTTTCAGCAGATATTCCGAATGTCGGAGAAAGTGCGCTTTCTAAATTAGATGAGTCTGGTATTGTCCATTTAGGTGCTTGGGTAGAAGCGGGTGATATATTGGTAGGGAAAGTGACGCCTAAAGGTGAAACACAGTTAACACCTGAAGAAAAGCTATTACGTGCTATTTTTGGTGAAAAAGCTTCTGATGTAAAAGATAGTTCGTTGCGTGTGCCATCCGGTATGCGTGGTACTGTCATTGATGTCCAAGTATTTACGCGAGATGGTTTAGAAAAAGATAAACGTGCGTTAAGTATTGAGGAAATGGCTTTAGATAAAATTAAGAAAGACTTATATGACGAGTTTAGAATTTTAGAAAACGATTGTTACCAACGTCTAGAGACTTTATTAGTGGGCGCCACGGCAAGTAGTGGTCCCAATAAATTAAAGTCGGGAAGTAAAGTGACGTTAGAATATTTAAAAGGCCTGAGTAAAGATCAATGGTTTTCTGTCAGTTTACGTGATGAAGCCGCTAACCAGCAATTGGAAGCTGTAGCTAAACAGTTAGAAGAAGCACGTCTTGCATTAGATGAAAAATTTGAGAATAAACGAAAAAAGCTCACTCAAGGTGATGATTTAGCGCCTGGCATACTCAAGATCGTTAAAGTTCATTTAGCTCTCAAACGTTGTATTCAACCCGGTGATAAGATGGCTGGTCGACATGGTAATAAAGGGGTGATTTCTACCATTATACCTGTGGAAGATATGCCTTATATGGAAGATGGTACGCCGGTTGATATCGTTCTTAATCCTTTAGGTGTGCCATCGCGTATGAACGTTGGGCAGGTGCTGGAGACGCATTTAGGTTGGGCAGCAAAAGGTTTAGGTCTCAAGATTGCTGGCATGCTTGATGCGCAAAAAAATATTAAAGAAATTAAAAATTTCTTAGGGTCTATTTACAATACTAAGGAAACAGCGCAAAAAGTAGATTTAGATAAAATATCAGATGAAGCTGTTGTTGAATTAGCGAAAAATTTACGTAACGGTGTTCCGATGGCTACACCGGTCTTTGATGGCGTAACCGAAACTGAGATTAAGCGGATGTTAAGCTTGGCTGACTTACCGGAGTCAGGACAAACCACACTCTATGATGGTCGAACCGGCGAACGTTTTGAACGACCGGTTACGGTGGGTTATATGTACATGCTTAAGTTGAATCATTTAGTCGATGATAAGATGCATGCCCGTTCTACAGGATCATATAGCTTAGTAACTCAACAACCGTTGGGTGGTAAAGCACAGTTTGGTGGTCAGCGATTTGGTGAAATGGAGGTTTGGGCATTGGAAGCTTATGGGGCCGCATATACTTTACAAGAAATGTTAACCGTCAAATCGGATGATGTTGCTGGGCGAACTAAGATGTACAAAAACATTGTTGATGGTGACCATCAAATGGAAGCGGGTATGCCAGAATCATTTAACGTATTAGTCAAGGAAATACGTTCCTTGGCGATTAATGCAGAATTAGAAACCAAAGATTAATCTGAAGTGGAGAGTATAAACCTTGGCTACATCTAAACCAAAAGCAGACACCATGAAATCAGAACTAGAGCAGGCTACGATGATTGCATCAGAAATGGCTAAAGCTGCGCCGTCATCTTCCGAACCAGTAAAGCCAGAGTCAGCCCAAAAAAGTTTGGCCAGTATGGCGGAAGCTATCGAATCGAATTCAAACAATGAAAGAATAAAAGCACTTGTTGATAAGCCGTTGATGTCAGATTTATTGGGGATACTGAAACAAGAAGATTATTTAGATGAGTTTGATAATATTCGTATCTCTTTAGCTTCACCGGAAATGATTCGTACCTGGTCCTATGGTGAAGTCAAAAAACCTGAAACCATTAATTACCGTACTTTCAAACCAGAAAGAGATGGTTTGTTTTGTGCAAAAATCTTTGGGCCGATTAAGGATTATGAATGCTTATGTGGTAAGTACAAAAGACTTAAGCATCGCGGTGTGATTTGTGAAAAATGTGGTGTTGAAGTGGCATTGACTAAAGTACGACGGGAACGGATGGGTCATGTCGAATTGGCAAGTCCAGTTGCTCATATTTGGTTTTTAAAATCTTTACCATCACGGATTGGTTTATTGCTTGATATGACACTACGCGATATAGAGCGCGTGCTGTATTTTGAAGCTTTTGTGGTGATAGAACCGGGTATGACAACCTTAGAACGGGGTCAACTTTTAACGGATGAACAATACTTAGAAGCTATCGAGGAACATGGTGATGAGTTTGATGCACGTATGGGTGCCGAGGCCATACAGCAATTATTGATTACGTTGAATCTAAAGGAAGAGATTAATACATTACGTGAAGAGATACCTAATACCAGTTCAGAAACTAAATTAAAGAAATTTTCTAAACGTTTAAAGCTACTAGAAGGGTTTGAGCAATCAGGTAATAAACCAGAGTGGATGGTTTTAACGGTACTTCCAGTATTACCACCCGATTTACGTCCTCTTGTCCCCCTAGATGGTGGACGTTTTGCAACGTCTGATCTTAATGACCTCTATCGCCGTGTGATTAATCGTAATAATCGCCTAAAGCGTTTATTAGACCTCAATGCGCCGGATATTATTGTGCGTAACGAAAAGCGGATGTTACAAGAATCTGTCGATGCATTATTGGATAACGGTCGACGAGGTCGTGCCATCACCGGTAGTAACAAACGCCCTTTAAAATCTTTGGCCGATATGATCAAAGGTAAACAAGGTCGATTTAGACAAAATTTACTCGGTAAACGAGTCGATTATTCAGGTCGTTCGGTCATCGTAGTGGGTCCTACGTTAAAGCTCCATCAATGTGGTTTACCGAAAAAAATGGCTTTAGAATTATTTAAGCCTTTTATTTTAAGTAAATTACAGTTTCGTGGTTTGGCTTCTACGATTAAGGCCGCTAAGAAAATGGTAGAAAATGAATCGCCTGAAGTATGGGATATACTCGAAGATGTGATCCGTGAACATCCGGTTTTATTAAACCGAGCACCCACATTACATCGTTTAGGTATTCAGGCATTTGAGCCTATTTTAGTTGAAGGGAAAGCTATTCAATTGCATCCCCTCGTTTGTACTGCTTATAACGCGGACTTTGATGGTGACCAAATGGCAGTGCATGTGCCATTGACTATCGAAGCTCAGTTAGAAGCGCGAACCTTGATGATGTCGACTAACAACATTTTATCTCCTGCGAATGGTGAACCGATTATTCTTCCAACTCAGGATGTGGTGTTAGGCCTTTATTATTTAACCCGTGACAAAATCAATGCTAAAGGAGAAGGCTTAATTTGTTCTGATATTAATGACGTTCGCCAGCTGTATGATGCAGGTTATGCAGATTTACATGCCAAGATTAAAGTTAGAATCACTGAAGTGTTATTTGACGCGAAAGGTGAACGCAAAGAATCAGTCAAGATAGTCGATACGACTACCGGTAGAGCTTTATTACGCGAAACTCTACCAGAGGGCTTACCTTTTTCTTTAATTAATAAAACGTTAAATAAAAAGGCAATATTAAGCCTTATTAATGAATGTTACCGACGTTTAGGTTTGAAAGCGACGGTTATTTTTGCAGATAAATTAATGTATACCGGTTTTGGTTATGCAACCCGCGCTGGTATTTCCGTTGGGATTGAAGATTTAATTATCCCTGAAAGTAAAGCGGCGATTATTGCGGGTGCTGAAACCGAAGTAAAAGAAATTGAATCTCAATATGCATCCGGTTTAGTGACACAAGGTGAGCGCTATAACAAGGTTGTTGATATTTGGTCACGTACAAATGACCAAGTTGCAAAAGCGATGATGGAAAAACTAGCGACAGAAAATGTAAAAGCTGCCGATGGTAAAACCGTATCGCAAGAATCCTTTAACCCTGTCTACATGATGGCAGATTCGGGCGCTCGAGGTTCACCTGCGCAAATGCGTCAGCTAGCAGGTATGCGGGGTTTGATGACTAAACCGGACGGTACCATTATTGAAACACCGATTACGGCTAACTTCCGAGAAGGGTTAGACGTATTGCAATACTTTATTTCTACGCACGGTGCACGTAAAGGTTTGGCTGATACCGCATTAAAGACTGCTAATTCCGGTTACTTGACCCGTCGTTTAGTAGACGTAGCACAAGATATGGTTGTTACTGAAGATGATTGTGGAGCGACCTTAGGTATTGCTATTACTCCCCACGTTGAAGGTGGAGAAATTATGGTGCCACTCCGTGAACGAGTGTTAGGGCGTGTTCTCGCAGAAGATGTCAGTTTGCCGGGCAGTGACGACATTGTGGTGAATCGAGGAACTTTATTAGATGAAGATTGGGTAAATATTTTAGAAGAACGAGCTGTCGACCAAGTTAATGTGCGTTCACCCATTACCTGTGAAGCTAAATATGGGATTTGTGCCGCTTGTTATGGCCGTGACTTAGCTCGTGGTCATTTAGTGGGTATAGGTGAATCCGTTGGTGTTATCGCTGCTCAGTCGATAGGTGAACCCGGCACGCAGTTAACCATGCGTACTTTCCACATTGGTGGTGCGGCTTCTCAGGTAGCTTTAGCTAATCATATCCAAGTAAAGTCTAAGGGACGTATTAAATTACATAATATTAAGCTTGTTAAACACAATGATGGGCATTATGTGACGGTCTCACGTTCAGGTGAGTTAACATTGTTGGATCCTCAAGGCCGCGAAAGGGAACGTTATAAACTGCCTTATGGCGCTGCTATTAAGGTGTCTGATGGTACTGAAGTGGTTCCGGGTCAATTAATCGCACAATGGGATCCACATACCCATCCAGTTGTTACTGAAGTTGCCGGTTATGTGAAGTTTATCGACTTAATTGATGGTATCACCATGAATCGACAAACGGATGAACTAACAGGTTTAACCAGTATTGTGGTTATGGATTCCAAGCAACGTGGCTCAGGAGGTAAGGAATTACGTCCTATGGTACGACTTACCGATAAAGAAGGTAATGATTTGTTTTTACCTGGCACCCGTTTACCAGCACACTATTTCTTGCCGATTAATGCTATTTTGAGCCTGGAAGATGGCGCTGCAGTAGGCGTGGGTGACATTGTTGCTCGTATACCACAGGAAACTTCAAAAACGCGTGATATTACTGGTGGTTTACCTCGTGTTGCGGATCTTTTTGAAGCACGTAAACCTAAAGAGCCAGCTATTTTGGCAGAAATTTCCGGTATCATTAGTTTCGGAAAAGAAACTAAAGGTAAAAGACGTTTAGTGATAACCGGTAATAATGGCGAAGTGTTTGAAGCATTAATTCCTAAATGGCGCCACGTAACCGTTTTTGAAGGTGAACATGTTGAACGCGGTGAAATTGTTGCTGATGGACCTTTAAATCCACATGATATCTTACGATTGTTAGGGATTAATGCACTGACTAATTATATCGTCAGTGAAGTTCAAGAGGTTTATCGATTACAAGGTGTGAAGATCAATGATAAACACATTGAAGTTATCGTTCGTCAAATGCTACGTAAAGTAAACATCCTTGATTCTGGTGAAAGTCGCTATTTAAAAGGTGAACAGTTAGAAGAGTCACGTATCAAAGAAGAAAATAAAAAATTGATCGCTGAAAATAAATTACCAGCGCGTTTTGAATCTGTATTGCTAGGTATTACCAAAGCTTCTTTAGCAACGGATTCTTTTATTTCAGCGGCGTCTTTCCAAGAAACAACCCGGGTATTAACCGAAGCAGCAGTGACGGGTAAGCGTGATGAACTGAAAGGATTAAAGGAAAATGTGATCGTTGGCCGTTTAATTCCTGCAGGAACTGGTTTTGCTTATCATGCTGAAGCACGTCGTCAACGTGCGGCTAATGCCTTATCCCGACAACAACGCTTAACAGCAGCAACTGCTCCCCAGATGACTGCTAGTGATGTGGAACAAGCACTAAGTCAGGCATTATCTGAACCTAAGAAAGAAGATAAATCCTAATTTCTATTGTTAGGTCTTCTTGTTTTATAAAAAATGCACTTCACGGTGCATTTTTTGTTTATAGCCAGCCTGGCTACTATCGGTAAAAATTTATGCTGTCTAGCGCATCAAAGTCTATAGTAAAAAAATTGTTAGTACGGCCAGGCCCTTAGCAGTGAATTTAATTTTTCGATGAGATACCTAATCATTTCCTGTGGGTTCTCATTTTTCCTTAATAATTATATGTTTTAATTAATAAAAAATATAAATGTCTAAGATAATAGAATTGGTAAGAAAAAGTGCTGAGAGTTTTATTATGGAACCCCAAAAATCTAATCTTCATAAGAATTTTACGCTCCGAGGTGAGTCTTTTAAAGATGGGATGTTGTTATTGATAAAGCATCTTGATGAGCAAGACTGGAAGCTTGGCAATAAATTTTCAGCGCGATCGAATTTACTATCAAAAAAAGTTGAAACGCATTATAAAGAATTTAAGAATAATCTTATAAGTATGAAAGCGTCTTCTTTTGAAGCGGTTAATTTACCTTTTGACAATTTAATTGCCTCTTATATTTCGATACTAAATAACCATACAACACTAAAAGATCCTTTACAATCACTACGTGATGCAGAATGTTGTGGAGTATGGAAAAAAGGTCGTGAACATTTTGATACTCAATTTTTGGTTGATAATAGCAATGATAGAAATTTAGAACCTCTAAAGATAGTTCTAAGTGAAACTCCGTATACCGATAGTGATATTTTGCAGCCGGAATATACTGTACTTACAACTTGGTTTAAATCGTTACCTAAATGGCAACAGGATTTCATTAGGGAAAATGGAGAAGAACTATCTAAAAAATCGATACCTTCCTCATTTCGTGGCGTCGCAGGCCTGGCAAATGTTTCGCACCATGAATGTAAGGTTAATGATGTGCCAGTCCTATCTTATTTTCGACATGCTACCCAACTGCCTATTGATTTATTAGGGAAAAAAGGCATTGAGGATGAACAATTTCGTTTAACTTGCTTAAATATTGCTTCGCAGATCAGATTAAGTTTGGATGAAAAACTTAGGCATTCAGCTAGTTCAAGCCAAGAAGAATTGGTCATTTTAAGCCAATCTATTGTTTCGCCTGGAGTAATAGCTAATGTCAAAGCGAGGTTTATTAGTGTGGCTAGTGATAACGATACGAAAATCTATGAACTCAAGGAACAAGCGATTCAGCTTTTCCAACACGCGTTAGCAAATCCTGAGGCTAAAATCGACGATGATAAAATCAAAAGGATTTTTTTCCTTGAAGAAGAAAACCAAAAAGATCTTTTGTATAAAGATTTTTTAAAAAAATGGAGATTAAATGTTCCGCATAATACTTATCAATATAAACCGGTTAAACTCACCTTAGTATCAACAAATCATCCATTGAATACACTTCGGCATTTTGAAGCCTATCAACCCCAAATTAAAAACAATGAGAAAAATACGGCATTGTTATTGGGTGCGGTAGCCCGTCATCTAAAGCCCTTAATGATGGCAAAGCCCAAAGCCCATGAAATTGACAATTGGCCTCAATTGGAAAATTACTTAAATAAATACAATATAATCACTGAATTTAATAATAAGTTAGAAAATCTGATAAAAGTATTGGAACTACGTGAAAAAGATAAGATTTCTGTTAATCGCGAAGCCATTAATAAGCTTATTAAAGAATTATTAGCATCGGACATTAAAGTCTATTTAGATGAAAACACACTTAAATTAATGCAGGCTTTATATGCCTTATTATCCATTCCAAAAGGCCAAGGAGTTTTAGCGAGTGATGAACGTCATAAGCCTCTACTAAGAAGTACTGCTGAGATAATGGTTATTAATTGCTTGAATGGTGCTGCTTGGATAGCCTGTAAGAGTGGAAAGGACCGTACTGGAGGCGCTTCCATAGCAGTTGATGCAACGGCAATTTACTATGAGCAGAATAAAAAAATTCCTTTATTTCATGATAACCAGTTTAATAGAGAAGATTATTTAAAGATAACTCAGAAATTATATAAATCCGGCCATCATCAATATCAAGCTTCAGAAAATGCACCTGGAGCAAAAGGCTTAATTAAACCCACTTGCTTTTTTCCTGGTGATCTTAAGCTAGATGCAAGTATAGTTTTGCTAGAAACCGAGCTAGCGCGCCTAAATAAACCTAAAGTATACCACTCAAAAAACGAAAGGTTTAATCGTCGAGTCTTAAAATCAGATTTTATCGATGATTTGCTGGAGATAAAAGATAAGACTATCACCAGTACATTAGGTACAAATGTCACGCTCCGAGATTGGCAGAGGAATTGGGAAAGTTATAACATCAATGGAAGAAGCGTTAAGGAACTACGAAAGAATGAAAACTTTAAAGATGAGCAGGATCTATCTGCATTCATCGAAATCCAGCTACTTGCGCAGGTCAAAAATCAACAGCTAAAAGAGTATTACAAGGCGCTGGTTCTTTATTCTTTTCATCAAGGAGGCTTTCCACATGCTTTCTCTAAAGTAAGTATGGAGTCAGTTAATCAGTATTTGGCTAAGAAACTTACTATTATTGCGCAACCTGATGTGCAGATAAATTTTTCTTGGTCGGAAGCTCGGAAGGGTATCCAAATTGAAGAGATTAATACCTATGAAGAAAAAAAGGATATGAACACAGCTACTATCCTGCGACTTGATGGAGGGGAATATTATTGCCAGACCCAATCCTGCATTTTATTGAATCTCAATGAAGCTAAAGGTGGAGCCTATAAACTGGCTGTCAGTATTCAAAGCGCCAGTGTAGATTGTGTCGATGAGCTTAAACCCTTATTTTTTAAAAAATCGAATTTACTAGAAATTTTTATACAGTATTTGCAATCACTTTTAGCTGCAATTAAGCAGTATTGTGATGAGCTCATTAAAAAACCGGGTCCTGTTATGAATGAGAAGTGGTTATCTAAAACTAAGCTGTTTTTTTTCCAAAAATCGACTGCCGCTAGTGAGGATGAAAATGAAGCGCCCAGTTCAACTACAAAGCCAGTTTTATCTAGCAATCAATGATAATGGAGGAGGCTACCTCCAAGGATAAAATGGACAATTGACTAAATGCTTTATTCGAAAGATATTTTAATTGCAAACTCGATGTCTTTTATCGCAAATTATTTTTTATATATTTATGGGGAAGTAAGACCAGAAATAATACTGAATAAGTGTAAAAATAAGCTAGGAAAGCGATACCGACACTTGACATCTTAGAGCGGTCTCTTTACAATCTCGCCCCTCTTCGTTCGACGAAGAAAGTGTTTTTTGAGCTTTTTGTAAGGCCTAAAAATTTTAGTGTAAAAACAAATAATTAAGTTTGATTTGCACTAAAAAAATAAGTATTCAGATTGAATTTAAGCCACATTTTTGAGTAAAGAGATTACATGGCAACAATTAACCAGTTAGTACGAAAGCCGCGTGTACAAAGACGTACAAAATCAATGGTACCTGCGTTGGGTGAATGTCCTCAAAAACGCGGTGTATGCACACGTGTCTATACAGTTACGCCTAAAAAGCCAAATTCGGCTTTACGTAAAGTAGCGCGGGTACGTTTAACCAACGGGATGGAAGTAACGACTTACATCGGTGGTGAAGGCCATAATCTTCAAGAGCACTCGGTTATTTTGATGCGCGGCGGGCGAGTAAAAGACTTACCCGGTGTTCGATATCATGTTGTACGTGGCGCATTAGATACCTCAGGGGTATCAGGACGAAAACAAGGGCGTTCTAAATATGGTGCTAAAAGGCCTAAAGATAAATAAATTAAATAGCTAGGAATTTGAGTTATGCCAAGAAGACGTGTTGCTGCTAAAAGGGTTATCCTCCCTGATCCCAAGTTTAAAAGCGAGTTACTGAGTAAGTTCATTAATTCAGTCATGAAAAATGGGAAAAAGGCCGTCGCGGAGAAAATCGTTTATGGCGCTTTAGAGCGATTAGATATTCGATTGAAAGATAAGTCAAAGAAAGTAGATAAAGATGAAGAAACAGGTGGCGGAGCCAGTGGGAAGGCAAGCTTCGATGGCGGAGCATTACTCGATATATTTGATCAGGCTTTGGATAATATTCGGCCGAATGTTGAGGTGAGAGCAAGGCGTGTTGGTGGCTCGACCTATCAAATTCCAGTTGAAGTGCGTCCATCACGACGTACCGCCCTGGCAATGCGCTGGCTTAAAGTGGCTGCCAGTCAACGTAGCGAAAAGACGATGGCGCAGCGCTTATCAGCAGAGATTTTGGATGCTTATGACAATAAAGGCATGGCAGTGAAGAAACGAGAAGATACGCACCGTATGGCTAAAGCTAACCAGGCCTTTGCTCATTTCCGGTTCGGTTGATTTTTAAAAATTTAAAAGGTACTGAGAGTGGATCGACAAACACCCATAGAACGCTATCGAAATATCGGTATTATTGCCCATATCGATGCGGGGAAGACAACAACAACAGAGCGTATTTTATTTTATACTGGAGTATCACATAAGCTTGGTGAGGTCCATGAAGGTACTGCCATTATGGATTGGATGGCTCAAGAGCAAGAACGTGGTATTACCATTACTTCGGCAGCGACCACCTGTTTTTGGGATGGTATGGCTCATCAATTTCCGCAGCATCGTATCAATATCATTGATACGCCTGGGCACGTTGATTTTACTATTGAAGTTGAGCGTTCGCTGCGTGTATTGGATGGGGCTTGCGTCGTCTTTTGCGCTGTGAGTGGTGTTGAACCACAATCAGAAACGGTGTGGCGTCAGGCTAATAAGTATCAAGTTCCGCGCCTTGCTTTTGTAAATAAGATGGATAGAGCAGGTGCTAACTTCTTACGTGTCGTTGAGCAAATAAACAAACGTTTAGGCGGGCGTCCGATCCCTCTTCATATTCCGATAGGCGCAGAAGAATTATTTGAAGGGGTCGTTGATCTTGTTCAAATGAAAGCTATTTATTGGGATGAAAGTACCCAAGGTATGCGCTTTGAATATCGAGATATTCCTGATGCTCTAAAAGCTGAGTGTCAAACTTGGCATGAAAAACTGATTGAAACAGTTGCTGAAGCTTCTGAAGAGATGACAGAGCGCTATCTCAATGGCGAAAAGTTTAGCATTGATGAAATTAAGCAGGCTATTCGTGTGTTAACCTTGGATAACAAGATTGTTCCAGTACTGTGTGGATCTGCCTTTAAAAATAAAGGAGTGCAGGCCATGTTGGATGCAGTTATTGAATATCTGCCAGCCCCAAATGATGTAGTGGCTATTAAAGGTGTGCTTGATGATGCAAATCAAACGGTTGCTGAAAGACCAGCCGTTGATGATGCCCCTTTTGCAGCACTTGCGTTTAAAATTGCTACTGATCCTTTTGTTGGTTCATTAGTGTATTTTCGGGTCTATTCAGGTGTAGTAAAGAGCGGAGACAGTGTTTATAACCCGGTTAAAAGTAAAAAAGAGCGTATAGGGCGTATTGTGCAAATGCATGCTAATACGCGTGAGGAAATAAAAGAAGTTAGAGCGGGAGATATTGCTGCTGCTGTTGGACTGAAGTACACCACTACAGGTGATACTCTATCAGATCCCAATAATATTATTACCTTAGAGCGCATGGAGTTTCCTGAGCCGGTTATCTCGGTTGCGGTAGAACCTAAGACCAAGGCTGATCAAGAGAAAATGTCTATCGCTTTGAGTAAGCTCGCTCAAGAAGATCCTTCTTTTCGCGTGCGGGTAGACGAAGAGTCTGGTCAAACCATTATTTCCGGTATGGGTGAGCTGCATTTAGAAATTATTGTAGACCGGATGAAGCGGGAATTCAGTGTTGAAGCTAATGTGGGTAAACCACAAGTTGCGTACCGAGAAACAATCCGCAAACCTGTTGAGCAAGAAGGAAAATTTGTTCGTCAAAGTGGTGGGCGTGGTCAATATGGCCATGTATGGATAAAGCTAGAGCCATTAGAGGCGGGTAAAGGTTATGAATTTGAAAATGCTATTGTGGGCGGTGTTATTCCTAGAGAGTATATTCCCGCTGTTGATAAAGGAATAAAAGAGCAATTAGAAAATGGTGTGATAGCCGGCTACCCGGTCGTAGATGTAAAAGTAACACTTTTTGATGGTACTTATCATGATGTCGACTCGAGTGAAATGGCTTTCAAAATAGCAGGTTCTATGGCTTTTAAAGAAGGTGCGCGTAAAGCATCTCCTGTCTTATTAGAGCCAATTATGAAAGTTGAAGTAGTAACGCCTGAAGAGTATATGGGTGATGTCATGGGTGATCTGAATCGACGCCGTGGTATTTTACAGGGTATGGAGGATTTACCTGCAGGTGCTGGAAAAATGATACGGGCAGAGGTTCCGCTTTCAGAAATGTTCGGTTATGCCACTGATCTACGTTCAGCCACTCAAGGACGTGCTACCTATACGATGGAGTTTGGTAAATATAACGAAGCTCCCGCTAATGTTGCGGATGGTATTATTCGTAAAAAAGATGAAAGTAAATAATTAATAGTTATTGAGGTAAAAATTATGGCCACTGGAAAGTTTGTACGAAATAAGCCCCACTTAAATGTGGGAACTATAGGCCACGTTGATCATGGTAAAACCACTTTAACCGCAGCTATTACCAAATGTATGGCTGATAAGTTTGGTGGAGAAGCCATAGCGTTTGATAAAATTGATAAGGCGCCTGAAGAAAAAGCACGTGGTATTACTATTTCGACCTCACATGTTGAGTATGAAAGTGAAAAACGTCACTATGCTCACGTTGACTGTCCCGGACACGCCGATTATGTAAAAAACATGATTACCGGCGCCGCGCAAATGGATGGTGCAATCCTGGTAGTGAGTGCAGCAGATGGTCCAATGCCGCAAACGCGTGAGCACATATTGCTAGCGCGACAAGTTGGCGTGCCTAATATTGTTGTGTTTATGAATAAATGTGACATGGTTGATGATGCCGAATTATTAGATTTGGTAGAAATGGAAATTAGAGAATTGCTTTCTAAATATGAATTTCCAGGTGATGAAATTCCAGTGATTCGTGGATCAGCCAAAAAAGCGCTTGAAGGTGATTGTGAAGGTGGTGGTGTTTATGCCTTGATTAAGGCAATGGATGAATATTTCCCAGAACCTGTGCGCGATACTGATAAGTCATTCTTAATGCCTATTGAAGACGTATTTACAATTTCCGGACGTGGAACCGTAGTAACGGGCCGTGTTGAGCGAGGAATTGTTAAAGTAGGTGATGCGGTACAAGTAGTGGGTTTACGAGCTATACAAGATACGGCAGTGACTGGCGTGGAAATGTTTCGTAAGCTACTGGATCAAGGTGAAGCAGGCGACAACATTGGTGCATTAATCAGAGGATTGAAGCGTGAAGATGTTGAGCGCGGACAAGTACTTGCTAAGCCAGGTACAGTAGAAGCTTGGATAGAATTTGAAGCTGAAATTTATGTATTGACTAAAGAAGAAGGTGGTCGTCATACCGCATTTATGAATAATTATAAGCCACAATTTTATTTTAGAACGACTGATGTAACGGGAACCATTAAGCTTCCTGAAGGTTCCGAAATGGTTATGCCTGGTGATAACGTTAAAATCACAGTAACACTGATGAATGAATATGGTGTTGCAATGGAACAAGGTTTACGTTTTGCAATTCGTGAAGGCGGTAAAACGGTAGGATCTGGTGTTGTTTCCAAACTTATTAAAAAAGGTAAAAAGGCCTAGTGGTCAGTAGGAAATTTTATGTCTTTAAAAAGTCCAGATTTACGTATAGTCCTACTAGCGTTTGATCATCGATTAATCGATGCTACAACGAATGAGATTGTAAACTCATTGAAACGAACAGGAGCTATTATTTCTCCGCTACCTTTGCCGACACACAAAAAGAAGTGTACGCTTAACACTTCTCCCCATGTCGATAAAGATGCTCGAGATCAGTATGAAATACGTACGCATAAACGCTTAATTGACGTTTATGCTTCTACTGATAAAACAGTAGATGCTCTAAAATATCTTGAAGCTTTGCCTTCTAACGTTGAGATTCAAGTTAAAATCATGAGTGATAAGAAAGAAAAGAGCGAAAAAAAAGATAAGTAATTTCCTTAAAAATGCTAAATCAGTGAAGGTATTTAAGTTATGACTATGGGTTTGATAGGTCGAAAATGTGGTATGACACAGATATATGCTGAAAATGGCTTGGCAATACCTGTTACGCTCGTTGAAATATTACCTAATCGTGTTGTTCAAATTAAAACTAAAGAGCGTGATGGGTATGAATCTGTTCAAGTTACCACAGATAAAAAATCTTCTTCACGTCTAAGTAAGGCTGAAGCTGGTCATTTTGCTAAAGCCAATGTTGAGCCTGGAAAAGGACTGTGGGAATTTCAATTGAATGACGAAGATAGTGAGTTTGTAAAAGATTTATCATTAGGGAAAGAAATTACCGTTGATCAATTATTTAAGTTAGGTACATGGGTCGATGTTACCGGAACTAATAAAGGTAAAGGATTTGCTGGGGTTATTAAACGGCATCATTTTGCTACGCAAGATGCAACGCATGGTAATTCACTTTCACATCGTGCACCAGGATCTATTGGTCAGCGCCAGTCGCCAGGTCGCGTGTTTAAAGGAAAAAAAATGTGTGGGCAGTTAGGGAATCATCGTTGTACTATACAATCTTTAGAAGTGGTCAAGGTTGATCCTGAGCGGCATTTACTTCATATAAAAGGATCAGTCCCTGGGGCTCCAGGCGGACACCTTATTATAAAACCTGCGGTAAGAAAAAAGAATAAAAGAAAACAAGGTTGATCTTTTAATTGAAGATTGATTGGAAATATAAATTTTTGGAATGGCTTTATGCAAGTGGCTTTAGTAACAAAAAATGGCTCGAATCAAGAACTACAGTTGTCAGAAACTGTTTTTGGTTGTCGTTTTAATGAACCTTTAGTTCATCAAGTTGTCACTGCTTATTTAGCAGGAGGACGGCAAGGTACGCGTGCACAGAAAAATCGTGCTGCTGTGAGTGGCGGTGGAAAAAAACCTTGGAAACAAAAAGGTATGGGTCGTGCGAGAGCAGGTACAATCCGCAGTCCCTTATGGCGTAGTGGTGGTGTTACTTTTGCAGCAAGTACGCAAGATTTTTCACAAAAAGTTAATAAAAAAATGTATCGTGCTGCGATGCGATCGATTTGCTCTGAACTTTTACGACAAGAGCGGTTTGTTGTTTTGGAATCGTTTGAGCTCGAAAATGCTAAAACGCGTAATTTAGTGGCGAAGTTGCAAGATCTTAAGATTGATAAAAAAGTTCTTATTGTTCTTGAAGAAGTTAATGAAAATATTTACTTGGCGGCAAGAAATGTACATAAAGTCGAATTGGTTGATGTGGAAGCTATTAATCCCGTTAACTTAGTTCATTATGAAAAAATATTAATTACAGCGCCGGCATTAAAACAAATAGAGGAACTTTTAGCATGATGAATATTGCCCTAACACAGCAGTTGCGCCGATTTAAAATTATAGAGCGTCCGCATTTATCAGAAAAGTCAACGATGTTAGCCGATAAACAGCGTCAGTTTGTGTTTGAAGTTTTAAAGAATGCAAGTAAGTCAGAAATCAAACAAGCGGTAGAATCACTGTTTAATGTTAAAGTAAATGCTGTCCAGGTTTTGAATGTAAAAGCTAAAGTCCGTCGCTTTAAACAAGTTGAAGGTCAATTGAAAGCTTGGAAAAAAGCTTATGTAAGCTTGAAAGCAGGTTACGATATTGATTTTACCGGAACAAAATAGAGAGATGAGTTTTATGCCTAGTAAAAAAGCAAATCCTACTTCGCCAGGCCGCCGTTTTGTGGTTGAGGTCTCTAAAGCAGGTCTACATAAAGGTAAGCCACATAGTAGTTTGTTAGCTCCAAAACCTAAGAAAGGTGGGCGTAATAATCAAGGGGTAATTACCACGCGTCACCAAGGTGGTGGTCATAAGCAGCAGTATCGTTTGATTGATTTTAAACGTGATAAAGAAGGGATTATTGGTCGTACTGAGAGAATAGAATACGATCCTAATCGTACTGCACACATTGCTTTGATTCTTTATCCGGATGGCGAAAGACGCTACATTTTGGCGCCGAATGAACTTAAAGTCGGTATGCAAGTTGCTTCAGGGCCAGAGGCCCTAATACGTCCAGGTAACTCGTTGCCGCTGCGTAATATCCCCGTTGGGACGGTGTTGCATGCTATTGAAATAAAACCTGGTAAAGGCGCTCAGCTAGCGCGTAGTGCGGGTTCGTACGTGCAGCTCATTGCACGTGAGGGAGATTATGCTACTATACGGCTGCGTTCGGGAGAGCTTCGAAAAGTTCCTGTTGAATGTAAGGCTAGCATAGGCGTTGTAAGCAATAATGATCATAATCTGCGATCGTTAGGAAAGGCAGGGGCTTCACGTTGGCGTGGAATTCGTCCTACTGTCAGAGGTGTGGCGATGAACCCAGTTGATCATCCACATGGTGGCGGTGAAGGCAAAACTTCTGGAGGGCGGCATCCTGTCAGTCCTACCGGATTACCCACCAAGGGATATAAAACACGCCGTAATAAACGCGATCTAAAAATGATCGTGCAACGACGTAAAAAGAAATAATTTAATTTAATGAGGGGATACTAGTGCCACGCTCAGTAAAAAAGGGTCCGTATATTCAGGCGCATTTAACGAAAAAGGTGCAGGCAGCCCAAACAGCCACTGTTAAGCGCCCTATTAAAACTTGGTCACGTAGTTCAATGGTTTTGCCTGAAATGATAGGGCTGACGATAGCGGTTCATAATGGTCGCGATTTTGTACCTATTTATATTACCGAAAATATGGTGGGTCACAAATTAGGAGAGTTTTCTATTACTCGAACTTTCCGTAGCCATAGAGCGGCAGATAAGAAAGCCAAAGGCGCAGATGAAAAAAAATAGTTAAAGAGGTATAGAACGTGGAAGTTGCAGCACATTTAAGATATGCACGGTTGTCTCCGCAAAAAACCCGGTTAGTTGCGAACCTTATACGTGGGCTAACGGTTGAAAAGGCAATGAAAAATTTGGACATGTCTGTTAAAAAGAATGCTAAAGTTTTAAGAAAAGTTTTAGGATCGGCCATTGCGAATGCAGAACATAATGCTGGGTTAGATATTGATATGCTAAAAGTGTCGGCCATTTTAGTAAACCAGGGACCTACTTTAAAGCGTATGCATGCTCGGGCTAAAGGCCGAAGTAATCGCATATTAAAACCAACTTGTCACATTACAGTAAAGGTGTCAGATGATAATGGGGAGAAAAACTAATTATGGGCCATAAGGTTAATCCTGTTGGAATTCGTTTAGGTATTACCCGGACATCGACAGCGAGATGGTATGCAAAAAAATCACGTGAATACGCTGATAATCTTTATAGCGATTTATGTGCACGCAAATTGATAGAAAAAACGCTTTTGCAAGCTGGAGTTTCTGCTATACAAATCGAACGAGCAGCAAGAAAAGCCAAAATAACGATATCTGTTGCAAAACCAGGTATTGTGATCGGTAAAAAAGGTGAATACATCGATCGTTTAAGAGATCAACTAGAAAAAATTATGCAGGTGCCTGTACAAATTTCCGTAGTTGAAGTCAAGAAACCCGAATTGGATGCAAAATTAGTTGCTGAAAATATTGCGCAACAATTAGAACGTCGAGTTATGTTTCGTCGTGCGATGAAACGTGCTGTGCAGACAGCATTACGTTTAGGCGCACTAGGGATTAAGATTAATGTTTCTGGTCGTTTAGGCGGTGCTGAAATTGCGCGTACTGAACGTTATCAAGAAGGAAGTGTGCCATTACATACGTTCCGTGCAAACATTGACTATAACTTGGCAGAAGCACAAACAACCTATGGGATCATAGGTGTAAAAGTTTGGATTTATAAAGGTGAAATTTTTGATCGTTCAAAAATTTCGAATATAGAAACTACAGAAGCTAAAGCACAATTTCTTGATGAAAGAAATCAAAAGCATTATAGTCGCAGACGCCAACCTGCTGCTGCACCTAAACATGCTGTGAGTAAAGAAATTGTCGATGAAGCTACGCGTTAAAATAATATTGAAGAATAGATAAGCTGGGAAAAGGTTATGTTGCAACCCAAACGAACAAAATATCGTAAGCAGTTTAAAGGGCGTAACCGTGGTGTTGCTACACGTGGTACGGAAGTTAGTTTTGGACAATATGGCTTGAAAGCAACTGCTGCAGGCTTTATTACTTCAAGGCAAATTGAAGCAGCACGCCGTGCTTTAACGCGACATATAAAGCGAGGTGGTAAAGTTTGGATTAGGGTATTTCCTGATAAGCCGATTACTAAAAAACCTTTAGAAGTGCGTCAAGGTAAAGGTAAAGGTAGCGTAGAATATTGGGTTGCCGTTGTCCAACCAGGCCGCGTTTTATTTGAAATGGAAGGTATTTCTGCTGATATCGCTAAAGTGGCTTTAAAATTAGCCGCAGCAAAATTGCCTATGACAACTTATTTTGTTACGCGGACGGTGCTTTAATGAATAAAAAACAAAAGAGTGAATTAAGAAATTTATCGACAGATTTACTTAGGGAGGAAAGCTTTAAACTCGGACAGGAAGAGTTCAAATTAAAAGCACAGCATGCAACGCATCAATTGACTGCGACTCATCGTTTAAAAGTAGTTAGACGATGGTTAGCAACAATATTAACTATTTTACATGAAAAAATGGGCCAGAAAAAAGTATGAGCCAAGCTAATAAAGTCAATCGGACCTTAACGGGTCGTGTTATCAGTAACAAGATGGATAAAACCATTAATGTTTCGATAGAACGCAGAGTGAAACATCCTAAGTATGGAAAATATTTAAAGCGTAGTAGTAAAATACTTGCCCATGATCCTGAGAATCAATGTCAAGAAGGAGACATTGTTATTATTCAGGAAGGACGTCCAATTTCTAAACATAAGGCCTGGTCAGTGGTGCAAGTGGTAAGCAAATCGATAAATCAACAACCCGTTTCTGAAGTAACGGCGGAATAGGGGAAGTTTTATGATACAAATGCAAACAGAACTGGCTGTAGCAGATAATAGCGGTGCTCGCACTGTAATGTGTATTAAGGTATTGGGCGGTTCAAAACGACGTTACGCCGGCGTTGGGGATGTTATTAGAGTCAGTGTTAAAGATGCGGTTCCGCGCGGTAAAGTAAAAAAAGGCGAAGTTTGGCATGCTGTTGTAGTTCGTACTAAAAAAAGGGTACGTAGGGGCGATGGTAGTGTAATTCGTTTTGATAGCAATGCCGTAATTTTATTGACGGCACAATTACAACCATTAGGTACGCGTGTATTTGGTCCTGTTCCCAGAGAATTACGTACCGAGCGCTTTATGAAAATTATTTCGTTGGCATCTGAAGTATTATAAGGTAGACCATAACATGCGTAAAATTAGAAAGGGTGATACCGTTGTCGCCTTAACCGGTAAAGATAAGGGTAAACAAGGTAAAGTTTTAAGTATCAGCGTTACTAAAAATCGTGCGCGCGTTGAAGGTATTAACTTAGTAAAAAAACATGTGAAACCTAACCCGCAAAAAAATGTTGCTGGTGGAATAGTACCGCAAGAAGCTTCGATAAATTTAACAAATTTGGCATTGTTTAATCCTGTATCGAAAAAGGCAGATAAGGTAGGGATTAAAAAACTGGAAGATGGAAAGAAGGTGCGCATTTTTAAGTCTAACGGTGAGCTGGTTGATATCTAATAATTAGGTGAGATTTGATGGCAAGGTTAAAAGAACATTATTTAAATACGATTATGACGCAGCTTAAGCAAGAATTTGCTTATAAAAGTGTTATGGAAGTACCTCGTATTACAAAAATTACACTCAATATGGGTGTTGGAGAAGCCGCAGTCAATAAAAAAGTTATTGATGCAGCTGTGTCGGATATGACATTAATTGCCGCGCAAAAACCGATTGTAACGAAGGCTAAGAAGTCGATTGCAGGCTTTAAAATTCGTGAAGATTGGCCTATCGGCTGTAAAGTGACACTAAGAAAAAATCGTATGTACGAGTTTTTAGATCGTTTAATTAGTGTTGCGATACCGCGGATACGCGACTTCCGTGGATTTAGCCCTCGATCTTTTGATGGTCGTGGAAATTATAGCTTAGGAATTCGTGAACAAATCGTTTTTCCTGAAATAAAGTACGATACTATTGATGCGTTACGTGGTATGGACATTACAATTACTACAACTGCAAAGACTGATAAGGAAGGACGGGCTTTATTAGCAGCATTTGAGTTTCCGTTTAAAGAGAATTAATATTTATGGCAAAGAAAAGTGTAATTATGCGCCAGAAAAAGCGCGAACTTATCGTTAAAAAATATGCGGCAAAGCGTGCTGAATTAAAAGAAATTATTTACAGCATAAATGCCTCAGATGAAGATAAATGGTTAGCGCAACAGAAAATTCAACTATTGCCACGCGACTCATCTGCAGTGCGATTACGTAACCGTTGTCGTTTAACCGGACGACCCCGTGGAGTTTATCGACATTTTGGACTATCTCGAAATATGCTGCGGCTTTATGCTATGAAAGGTGAGCTCCCAGGGTTAGTTAAATCAAGTTGGTAAGGTAAAAAATATGAGTATGCAAGATCCTATCGCAGACATGCTCTGCCGAATAAAAAATGCCCAAGCAATTGAAAAATTAACAGTTTCTATGCCTTCTTCCAAAATAAAGTTAGCTATTGCTAAACTTTTGAAAGAAGAAGGATATATCTCTGATTTTCAATGTGAAGAAAAAGGCTGTAGGTCTTTATTGACACTATTTTTAAAATATTATTTAGATAAACCCGTTATTGCTTCATTGAAACGAGTCAGTCGTCCGGGTTTACGTATTTATCGTTCGGCGACTGAGCTACCTAAGGTGGTTGCCGGCTTAGGAATAGCCATCATTTCTACTCCCAAAGGACTGATGACTGACAGAGCAGCTCGAGCTTTAGGTCAAGGCGGCGAAGTTATAGCTATCGTTGAATAAACGTTAAGATAAAGGTTGATATGTCAAGAGTTGCAAAAAATCCAATAAATTTCGGCGATGTACAGGTCACGCTGGATGGTCAAAGTCAAACATTAGTTGTTAAAGGCAGCAAATCGGTATTAAATTTACAAATGCCGAAATTAGTTACTATTGAAATTAAGGATAAAACCTTACAAGTCAGTCCTAAAGATGACAGTATCATGGCTGACGCGTTAGCTGGAACTACACGTGCCAATATTGCTAATGCTGTTGAGGGTGTGGTAATAGGGTTCAAGAAAGTACTACAATTAGTTGGAGTGGGCTATCGTGCCAATGTGCAAGCTAATAAAATTAATCTAACATTAGGTTTTTCACACCCTAGGGATTATAAAATACCTGAAGGGATTACTATTACTACGCCAACTCCGACAGAAATAGTGGTACAAGGTTTTGATAAACAATTAGTTGGACAGGTTGCTGCAGAAATACGCCAGTATCGGCCGCCTGAATCTTACAAAGGTAAAGGTGTTCGTTATGCCCATGAACGCATCAAATTGAAAGAAACTAAGAAAAAATAGTTATTAGAGGTAGGCATGTTAGACAAGAAGTTAAAACGAAAACGCAGATCCACTAAGACGCGGGCCAAGATACGCCAGTTAGGTGTACCGCGCTTATGTGTAGGGCGTACGTCTAAGCATATTTATGCGCAAATTATTGTTTCAGCTGACCGGGGTGACAAGGTATTAGCGAGTGCGTCTACTCTCGATAAAGAAATCAAGACCTTAGGTACTACTGGAAATAATATTAAATCGGCTACCGTGGTCGGTGATTTTATAGCAAAAAGAGCATTAGCGGCTGGAGTTAACCAAGTGGCTTTTGACCGTTCAGGTTTTAAGTATCATGGTTGTATCAAGGCATTGGCAGAGGCAGCCCGGGAAGCCGGATTGCCCTTTTAATTAGAAAGGTTATTCAACGATGAGTTTTGATCAATCAACAAAAAGTGATGGATTGCAAGAAAAGTTAATTGCTGTGAATCGTCATGCTAAAGTTGTCAAAGGCGGACGAATTTTTAGTTTTGCTGCAGGAGTTGTGGTAGGCGATGGCAAGGGGCGTATTGGTTTTAGTAAGCGCCCTGCGAGAGAAGTATCAGTTGCTATGCAAAAGGCTCTGGAAAAAGCTCGGCGCGACATGCTGACTATCGAATTGAACAATAATACACTCTACCATCCATTGGTAGGTCGTCATGCCGCGACTACCGTTATTATTCTGCCTGCTGTTGAAGGAACAGGTATTATTGCGGGCGGGCCCATGCGCGCAATCTTTGAGGTGTTAGGGATTAAAAATGTTATTGCTAAAATCATTGGATCTTCAAATCGAATCAATGTCGTGCGTGCTACTTTGAAAGCACTGTCGAGCATGTCTACACCTGAAATGGTTGCGGATAAACGTGGAAAAACGGTTAAAGAAATTTTCGAATAATTAGGTAAGTAGATATGTCAGAAAAAAAATTGCGCTTGACTCTTATACGTAGTATTTCGGGTCGTTTACCTCACCATACTGCAACTATTCTTTCATTGGGTTTAAAACGCTTAAATCAGATCGTAGAAGTGAAAGATAATTTGCCTATGCGTGGAATGATCGATCAAGTGACCTATTTACTCAAAGTAGAGGAAATTTAATTATGTATTTAAATACATTGAAGCCTGCTCCAGGCTCAAAGCCATCTGCAAAGCGTGTAGGCAGAGGAATAGGTTCAGGCTTAGGAAAAACATGTGGTAGAGGTCATAAAGGCCAGCATGCTCGTGCGGGTGGTTTTCATAAATTAGGTTTTGAAGGTGGACAAACCCCATTACAGCGTCGTTTACCTAAATTTGGATTTACACCGCTTAAATCTTCTCCTCGACAAGTATTACGTATTGATGCTTTAAATACTATAAAGGCGGATATTGTCGACCTACAAGTACTAAAAGAGTGCCGTTTAGTTCCAGCTTTGACTAAAGAGGTTAAATTTATAGCAACAGGTAAACTTGAAAAATCAGTAACTGTAAAAGGTCTTAAATTGAGTAAAGGAGCTGAGGCCTTAATTAAAGCAGCCGGGCGGCAGTATTGAGGCTTAATTAGATGGATAAAATTAGCCGTCTAGCGGCGACTGCAGCTTCGGCAAAGGGACGAAAGCCTAATAGTGGATTTGCTGAACTTAAACGGCGTCTTTTCTTTGTTTTGCTGGCCTTGGTTATCTATCGCATTGGTGCTCATATTCCTGTACCGGGTTTAGATCCTCATCGTTTAGCTGATTTATTCAGCCATCAAAGCAATAGTATCCTAGGCCTATTTAACATGTTTTCTGGTGGAGCTCTTTCTCGATTTACGGTTTTTGCTTTAGGTTTACTCCCTTATATTTCTGTTTCTATTATCGTACAGCTTTTAACTGCAGTAACTCCGGCGTTGGAAGAGCTTAAGAAAGAGGGCGAAGCGGGGCGCCGTAAGCTGAATCAATATACGCGTTACGGAACTGCTTTGCTCGCCTTAATTCAAGCCATTGGTATGGCAAAATGGTTAGTCGGTAATCAAGTTGTTTTGAATCCTAGTTTTTTCTTTTATTTTGTAGCGACAGTTACCTTAGTGACAGGTACGATGTTTCTCATGTGGCTAGGTGAACAAATCACTGAACACGGTATTGGCAATGGTATTTCTTTAATAATTTTTTCAGGTATTGTATCAGGCTTGCCGGCAGCCTTGGCTAAATCCTTAGAGCAATTTAGGCAGGGGCAGGTTCAATTTTTAACCTTGCTTTGTATTTTGGCTGTCATTGTTTTGGTGACTGCATTTGTTGTATTTATGGAGCGTGCTCAGCGCCGGATTACCGTTAATTATCCGCAACGTCAACAAGGTCGTAAGGTTTTTAGTGCACAAACGAGTCATTTGCCTTTAAAGATTAATATGGCAGGAGTTATACCCCCTATATTTGCTTCGAGTATTATGTTGCTTCCAGGAACCTTTGCAAATTGGTTTGCAAACGTAAAAGGCCTGGGTTGGTTGGGCAAGCTTAGTTTCTGGCTATCGCCTGGGCAGCCGTTATATATTTTGTTATTTGCTGCGGCAATTATATTTTTCTCGTTTTTTTACACGGCTTTGGTTTTTAACCCTAGAGAAACAGCCGATAATTTAAAAAAATCGGGCGCTTTTATACCTGGCATTAGACCCGGTGAACAAAGTGCGCGATACATTGATACAACGATGACTCGACTTACGTTGATAGGCTGTATTTATCTGGTTTTGGTTGCTTTATTACCTGAGTTTATGATATTTACTTGGCACGTCCCATTTTACTTTGGGGGAACGTCCTTACTCATTATTGTAGTGGTTGTTATGGACTTTATGGTTCAGGTGCAATCTTTATTGATGTCACATCAGTATGAATCGCTACTTAAAAAGGCCAATTTGAAGGGTTTGTCAGGGGGACCCGGCAATGCTTATTAGTTGTTGGTAAGTTATAAGCTTCTTTTTACTAACAGAGTTATTTTTAGTTCTGGGTATGAGTGTTAAATTTTAGAGGTTATTATGAAAGTTAGAGCATCGATTAAAAAAATTTGCCGGAACTGCAAGATTATTAAGCGTAAAGGCAAACTACGAGTTATTTGTTCCGCTGAAGCGCGTCATAAACAGCGTCAAGGTTGATATTGCTTAATTTTAAGCATGCTGGGAAAACGATGGCCCTTATTATCAATCATAAAGGGCCTCTAACTTTCGCGTGCTCAGCTAATGCTAAAAATCCTAGCAAATTGATGTATTTTTCGGTGAGTGTTATTGATTTTTAATCAGGAGTGAGATACCCTACTGCGCCTTCTGAAATATCTTAAATTTAAGGGTTTGGAGTGAAAAATGGCTAGAATAGCCGGTATTAATATACCAATAAATAAACACGTTGTTATCGCTTTAACAGCTATCTATGGGGTTGGACGCTCCCGTGCTAGAGGAATATGCCAAGATTTGGATATTTCGCCTGAGACTAAGGTTAAAGACCTTTTAGATGCTCAATTAGACGCTATTCGGCAAAAGCTTCTTACTTATAAAGTAGAAGGTGATTTACGGAGAGAAGTTTCTATCAGTATCAAGCGTTTGATGGATTTAGGCTGTTATCGAGGTATACGTCATCGCCGTGGTTTACCTGTTCGTGGTCAGCGAACGCGTACCAATGCCCGTACACGTAAAGGTCCTCGTAAAATGATTCGTAAGGATTAATGGCCATGTTACTAATAAAATGTTTAAGCATAGGTATTTACTAATATGACAGACAGCTCACATGTTCCTCATTATAATTCACATGCTACTCAGCCGCCATTGACTATGGCTGATAAAGCTTTAGCAGGGGCTCACCGTAAACGCAAAGAGGTTATCCCCGATGCGATAGTGCATTTGAGCACTTCGTTTAATAATACGATTATTTGTATCCGTAAAGGGGGCGATACTTTAGGTATATCCTCCGCCGGAGCGTGTGATTTTAAAGGTACTAAAAAGGGGACCGCTTTTGCAGCACGTGTTGCTTTTGAAAAGGCAATAGAAAAAGCTTACGATAAATATAGAGCCAAATACAAACACAACATGGCACGAGTTGAAGTCAGAATTAAAGGACCCGGTCAAGGGTCCGAACAAGCCATTATGGCGTTGAAGAATAAAGATATTGAAGTTACACAAATTCTAAATGTAACAGGCATTCCTTTTAATGGTTGTCGCCCTCGTAAGCGACGTCGAGTTTAAAGAATTTTTAGAAAATATTTTAATAATTGGGAGTAAATAATTGAATGGCTAGATACCGAGGTCCTACTTGTAAATTAGCACGCAGACTTGGGACTGATTTACAGTTAAAAAGTGGTATACGTGCGCTTGATAGCAAATGTAAATTAGCTACGCCTCCAGGTATGCATGGTGCTAAACGTGGAAGATTATCTGAATATGGTGTATTGCTTCGTCAAAAACAAATTATTAGACGCACCTATGGTGTATTGGAAAGACAATTCCGAATTTATTACACTAAGGCTTCTAAACATAGAGGTATAACCGGCGAAAATTTGCTGAAGTTGTTAGAATGCCGTTTAGATAATGTTGTTTTTCGTATGGGATTTGCAGCGACACGCGCTGAGGCAAGACAATTGATCTCGCATCGATCCGTAAAAGTGAATGGAAATATTGTAGATATTCCATCTTGTCAAGTTAAAAAAGGCGACGTTATTGAAATTAAAGAAAAAAGTAAATCTCAAGTTCGTATTCAAGCAGCAATAGAACTTGCAAAGCAAAAATCACAACCTGCTTGGTTAGATGTGGATTTCACTAAATTGCAAGGAATCGTTAAATTAATTCCTGAGCGTAGTGAATTGCCTTTAGAATTTAATGAGAATCTAGTCGTTGAGTATTACTCTAAGTAAGTAGGTAGCCCATGTCGATGAATGTTAAGAATTTTTTAACTCCTCAAACCATAGAAGTGCAAAGTATTGCGAAAAATAGAGCGTTGATTACTTTGCAACCTTTTGAAGCCGGCTTCGGTCATACCTTAGGAAATGCTTTACGTCGGATATTGTTATCGTCTATGCCTGGATGTGCAGTTGTCGAAGCTAAAATCGAAGGTGTGCTTCACGAATATAGCAGTCTAGAAGGCGTACAAGAAGATATCATCGATATATTGCTCAACTTAAAAGGCATCGCTTTCCAACTGCATGGTAAAGATGAAGTCACACTGGAGTTAGTAAAAAATGCAATAGGGCCTGTTCGTGCAGCAGATATTACTTTACCGCATGATGTTGAAGTTAAAAATCCTGAATTTGTTATTGCGCACTTAACTAAGCCAAAAGAATTCAAAATGACGCTTAAAGTAGTCCGAGGAAGAGGTTACCAACCTGCTTCGCTACGTAAGGCATCTGATCAGTTCGTGAGTGAAGTGGGGGCATTACAATTAGATGCTCGCTTTAACCCTATTTTACGTGCAACTTATTCAGTAGAAAATGCACGTGTGGAACAACGTACTGATTTAGATAAATTAGTTATTGATTTAGAAACTAACGGTACGATCGAACCCGAAGAAGCGATACGACGCGCTGCGACCATCATTCAAGAGCAATTACATACTTTTGTTGAATTACAACATGAAGCAGAAGATGAAGTGGTTGAAGATCTGGTTGATATTAACCCGATGTTATTACTCCCTGTTGATGAGTTAGAGTTGACGGTGCGTGCCGCTAATTGTTTAAAGGCCGAATCTGTCTTTCGTATAGCTGACTTAGTGTCAAAATCTGAAGCAGAACTTTTGTCAACACCAAATTTAGGTAAGGTCTCTTTATGGGAAATTAAAACGGCTTTACAAAAACGAGGTTTGTCTTTAGGCATGGAAGTTCCTGAGCAACTACTGAGTTCGTCTATTCAAAAAAAATCAGAAGCGGTAGAAGTTACAAACGCCTCAGAAAAAACTGAAGATATTAATAAAGATTAAATTTTAAGGCTAAAGTTATGCGTCATCTTAATTCCGGTCGTCGATTAGGCCGAACATCAAGTCATAGAACTGCAATGTTTCGTAATATGGTTTCCTCTTTGTTAACTAAGGAAATTATTTGTACTACTTTATCTAAAGCTAAAGAACTTCGTCGAGTTGCTGAACCGCTTATTACTTTAGCAAAATCTGATGGTGTTGCACAACGACGTTTGGCTTTTGATCGTTTACGTAATAAGGAAGCAGTTGCCATACTTTTTAATATTGTAGGTCCCCGCTTTAAAAAGAGACCGGGTGGTTATTTACGTATTTTGAAATGTGGTTATCGTGCTGGCGATTGCGCACCGATGGCCATGGTTGAGCTGGTTGAGCGTACAGAAACGACTTCACAATAGAAAACTTTTAATTTCTTTTCTTTAAGATATGGCATAGCTTTTCTCTAGTATGCCATTAAACATCTTAAAAAAATAAGGCCTGATTCGCTACTGGGAATAGGCTGTTTCTTTCGCTTTATCCAAGGTTGCTTCTAAGTCTGTATTAAATTGTTCTAATTGTTCATTAGAATATTTACGTTGTGCTATGGTATTCTCTAGTTCAAGAATACTGATTTTAAGCCGTAGCCAACCACAATAAGCACAAGAACCTAATAATTTATGTAACAGGCTTGCGAGCTTTTTGGGTTGTTTTTTTTGAAAGGCTAAATTGATTTCGGTTTGTAAGCTTGGCGTTTCTTTAATAAACAGATGGAGTAATTCTTTTAAAATTTTGTTTGAATCTTTTGTAAGTACATTATCTAGATGTTCATCAATGAGCGGCAGATCGGATGTTTTTTTTTCCATATTTATTCTCCTCTGATTACCAGTTTACTGAATTGGTTTAATCTAAGCGAGTATTCTTTTTACCAAAAGTTTCAAAGAAAAATTTTTAAACTACTAAAGGTTCATCAATCTCTGATATATGAGTCAATATCTACTCGCAATGCTTTTGAGATCATGCATTAAGCTTGGTTATTCGTTGAACCTTTATTTTTATGTTTTTTTATATGAGTTTGAGAAACCGCTGATATATAAAGACGACTTGTAAACTGACGATTGTTTCTCTATTAAGCCTATGTTTAAATGATAAATATTTTACTCAATTTTTAAAAATCTGTGGCTAATTTATCTTATTATATATCTGATGAAGAGCTTAAAGCTGCATTAATAGAATTTAGACATTTACAAGACATATTACGTTGGGGCTTGACTCAGTTTAATAAGGCTAATCTTTATTATGGGCATGGTACTGACAACGCATGGGATGAAATACTTTATTTAGTATTATCGACATTAAAACTAGGGTCCCATTTAAACCCTTGCTTTTTAGGGGCAAGCTTAAGTTTAGCTGAACGTCGTATACTTATAGAAAACATTCGTCAACGTGTTGAGGATCGTATTCCTACTGCTTATTTGGTACATGAAGCAAACTTTGCT
>VBOA01000011.1:213594-255919 GCA_005877695.1 Gammaproteobacteria bacterium
CCGAATTAATTCAGCGTGATTTCAGTCCTTGGATTGAAGAGACTAAAAGCATTAATACGATACTTGATATTGGAACAGGAAGCGGTTGTATTGCGATTGCTTGCGCGTATGCTTTACCTGAAGCACATATTGATGCTGTTGATAATTCTAAAGATGCATTAGCTGTGGCCGCTATTAACGTTGCTGCGCATAGAGTACAAGGTCAAGTTAACTTAATACATTCCGATCTTTTCCAAAATCTAAAAAACCGAATTTACGATATTATTATTAGTAATCCACCTTATGTTGATGCTGAAGACTTTGCGAGTATGCCTCTAGAATATCAGCATGAACCCGTCGCTGCTTTGGCTGCAGGAGAGGATGGTTTAGATTTTGTTATTCAAATACTCAAGCAAGCTAAGAACTATTTGAAAGAAAAGGGAGTTTTGATTATAGAAGTAGGTAATAGTAAAAAAGCCTTAATCAAGCGTTTTCCGCAAATTCCATTTTTTTGGTTAGAGTTTGAAAAAGGTGAAGCAGAAATTTTTTTATTAACCCAAGAGCAGTTGATTCGTTATGAACAAGAAATTTAATTTAGTCATAGTCGGTGCTACAGGTTTGGTTGGGCAAGCACTATTAACTATTTTACAACAACGAAAATTCCCTATTAAACAGCTTTTTTTACTTGCCAGTGAACGTTCTTCTGGTGAAACCATGGAGTTTAATGGGTTGCCATTAATTGTATCTGATTTAAGTGAATTTGATTTTAAGAAAGCGGATATTGTGATATTTACTGCAGGTTCTGCTATTTCTGCAGAGTTCGCGCCTAAGGCAACCGAAAAGGGTTGCTTAGTTATTGACAACACATCGCAATTTCGTTACGACGACGATGTACCCTTAGTTATTCCGGAAGTGAACCCTGAAGCATTAGCGGGATATAGAAAAAGACATATTATTGCTAACCCAAACTGCTCTACGATACAAATGTTGGTTGCTTTGAAACCTATCTATGACGCGGTAGGCATCACCCGTATTAATGTTGTTACTTTTCAATCAGTTTCTGGAGCAGGGAAAGATGCTTTTAATGAGTTGATTAAACAAGCAGGCCAATTATTAAATGGCTTACCGATTAAGAAGCCAAAAGCTTTTACTCAGCAAATTGCCTTTAATGTTATCCCGCATATTGATGAATTTGAGGAAAATGGATATACCCGTGAAGAAATGAAAATGGTTTGGGAAACCCAAAAGATTTTTGCCGATCAAAAAATTCAAGTGAATCCTACCGCGGTAAGAGTGCCTGTGTTTCATGGGCATTCTGAAGCGGTTCACATTGAAACCAAGAGAAAAGTTAGCGTCAATCAAGCTAAACAGATCTTAAAAAAAGCGCCCGGCGTGTTAGTTGTCGATAGGCTTGCCAATAATGGTTATCCCACACCTATTTCACATCCCAATAGTGATAAAGTAATGGTAGGACGACTTAGAGAGGATATTTCTCATCCATTAGGTCTAGATATGTGGATAGTAGCCGATAATATTCGTAAAGGAGCCGCTTTGAATGCGATACAAATTGCTGAAATAATGGTCCAAGATTATTTATAAAATAAATTAACAAAGTGTTTTGCAAACTCATAAAGAGACTATAAAGCTAAGAGTTCTAGGGAGAGAGAATTTTATCGAGTCCAGTTATCAACGAAACTGCTAGCTAACCTAGCCCATTTTCATTAACTGCCTTATCTTGCAATCCTTTTTAAAGAATAGAGAGGTATTTTTAATAATATTTTTTTGTAGCGTTAGCTAATTTTAGGTTAAAATAATAGCATAATTGGGTATAGACTATGACTGATAAGCTAAATAGAAAAAATCCTCTTTTAGAAGAATATAATAAATTGTCTTCTATACCAGAAGTTATTGCTCATTCAAATCAAACGCTTCTTGTTACAGAGGGCGATAATGACGAGGGTGGGGTTGGAACGGCTACGCTGAGTGTTGAACAATTGTCTGCTTGGCAAGCACTCTTTAATGAAGATCGGCGGAAATACGAAGGACAAGGAAAATTTGCTTCGGGTCCTGATTCACTTAGTAAGAAACATTTAGGTTCTTCATGCGGTTTGGGTGGGTCGCTGCAAGCGCACCCTTTATTGTCACAAAGTCAGCAGTTTAGCGGAGATGATCCGGTGATAACTGCAAACCCTACCGAAAATTCTGAGGCAAGCGAACGATTTTTGGAGAAACGTCTAGAAAATCGACTTCGATTACAAAAAAATCTTGGTTTGGGTGCGAGCAAAAATATAGCGCCTGTTAGATAGAATGGTAAAGCCTAGTTTCGCTCAAGAAATTTTGTTTGGTACACTCAAAGGAGTAGAGCAATTTCTCGAAGCCGGTGCGGATATCGAAGCAACTGATGAGTATGGTTTTTCCCCTTTAATAGAAGCTGCTATTGCTAATAAAATAGAGATTGCAGCCTTATTGTTAGAACACGGGGCTGATGCTAATAATGCCGATGTGACGGGCCGTACCGCACTCCACTGGGCGGTCGATAATCATAATATTGCTTTATGTAAATTATTGCTGGACAATAAAGCCGATGCCAACGCCTATACCACATCAGGACAACCTATTTTAGTTTATCCTCTACTGAGACAACAAGTTGAATTAAAAAAATTACTCTATCAATATGGTGCTAAACTTCGTTTTGCTCAAGACTTTATTCAAGCTAAGTTACTTGGACATCGTTATGAATTAGCAGGTCAGGTCGATATTCTTAATGCTAAAGGACGTTTTGTAGAAATAAACTACGAAGGATTTTTTTTAGAATTTACTATCGATGTTATCCTCAATTCTTTACGGCGTTATCAGAATAATTTTTCGTCACGCCATTTTCGACCTTATTTCAAAAATCTAGAAAAATTGATTGCTGCATTTATTAATGCACAGGCCTTACTAAAATATCAACGTTACATACTGAATATAAAAGACTATACACAGCATATCGATGCCTTGCTAGATCAAGAACTATTATTATTACCAGTCGCTTATGAAGGTCATGCTATCGCATTGATTAAATATAAAAATTGGTTAGTTCGTTGCGATCGAGGTGAAAATAGTCAACGTGAAGGCAGTGTGGTAATTTATGAGTGTCAACGCCCTGATGCTTGGAATAAAGAATTTTGCAAACACTTAATTTATCAGCGTCAATCTCGCGCGTTTCTAACTCAAGGAATACATCGCCATTTAGGTTTAATAACCATCGCAAATCTACCTATCCATGGACAGATTATCGGTAATTGCTCTTGGGCAAATATAGAGGCTAGTATTTTAGCCATACTGTTTTTGTTATCTGCGGTTAATACTAAAGATCAATTAGTTTCTTCTGAAAAATATCAGCAACAAGCATCAGTGTTTTTTCAAGATTGGCAAACCTGGGATCAAGATCGTGCTTTGGAGGAGTGTATACAAGGATTTTATTATAGTAACAAGGCGCGAGGTGCCACTAAAGCGACTATTTTAGCAGCCATTTTATTCCAAAAAACACCACACCATCTTAATGATCTAAAACAAACAGAGGCTATATTAAAAATCTTAACCTTAGCTGATTATAACTATTTGCTAAAAAGTTACTTGAAGGTTTATTGGCAATTAACTAAGACTCCACAAGGAAAAGATTTTAAAAGCTTGTTAGATGTTTGTGGCGTTAGTCAGGAATTTTTATAATATAATTTGTATAATCGATTTTTTTTCCGCTTAACTTGCAATTCAGATGTAATTTGGACACACTGCAACGCCTTCATTTTCTTGGCGTTGCCAAAAATAGTTTACCGTGGATAAAAGTCGGTTTAAGGAATAATAAAGATGAATACGGAACTGTTAAGAATCCACCAAAGTTTTTTCCAGCCAAAAGTTACTAAAGGAAATGAGATAGAAAAATGGGTTAAAACGGTTAACCAATCCAATCTAAAATCCAACGATTTAAGCTGGCAAAGTTTTTATAAAGAATTACACAGATTAGGGATAAGAAAATTTTTAAGCCAATATGGATATTCACATAAGAGGAAATTACAGCTAGCCATTGCAAAATCCGAACTTAGTCAAAAAAACTAAGCTTATATGACTTTGAAACAAGTACACAACAAACGTTATTTGACCGTTTAGGAAATAGTTTTTTTGACAAAATTACTTTTTATCCGAATTTTAATCCAAAAAATCATAATTTATCGACCATTCATTATTATTTGTATGGTAATAGCTTATATTTTACTGCATTAAGTTTAGGCTTTTCTAGCAAACAAAATTTTCTTAATTTTTTTGCGCGCAGTGATAGGGCGAGAAATTTAAGAATGGGTATCCAGAGCTTGCATGCAGTGGATCCAGCCACATTGCGGAAAGAACTTGCTGGTCTTTATGATAAGCCCATACCAAAAAATAGGGACTTCATAAGGTATAATTATACCTTAGAAGAACTTAAGTTAGCGTTAGAGAATGAAGAAATTGCATTCGTGTTGGCTAGTTTAGCTGGAGGTAATGCTTATGCTGTCAATAAGAAATTGCGAACAAGGCCTTTGATTAATGTTAGTCTTCAAGCTTTAAAGGCCCAATCTTGGGAGTCTCTGAAGGGGAATACGTCCATTTTTATATGGAAGGTAAAGCTATATCAACTTTTCTTGGGACATATACCCTTATTAAAGCAGCAGGATATCGAATTATTTAGGCCTAGGGCTTTAGAGACTTGCCTCAGTTTTTATTGGCAATTTTTTACTCCCTATTCTACACAAGATACCAACGATGAGGAGGGACTATCGAATCTTCCAAATCTAACATCCTCTTTGTAAACGCGGGCATTGATATTTTTAAGGGCAGTAGAGGCACGTTATATCCCCAAGTTGGAAGAGAGGCCCTGACGCATTTTTTGTTTTTGAGATGCGGTCCATAAACTCCGAGCTTAGCTTCTTTTTAGCTAAACAAAGGTTAATTATTTAAGTAGCCAGAAAGCATAATTATAATATTTTATCCCATTGTAATTACGGTATTGAATGGAGTATACTCTGTGCCGCTATCGCGGGGTGGAGCAGTCTGGTAGCTCGTCGGGCTCATAACCCGAAGGCCGTAGGTTCAAATCCTACCCCCGCTACCAATTTACTGTGTGAGAGGCCCCTTCAAGGGGCTTTTTATTTTGATTAGCGGCGCTAAATATCAGCAGCTTTTGCTTTTTTGCCACAGTTAGTTGGTGGGATGGGTAATTTTATGTCCCAAAAAGCCCTTGTTGTGTAGGCAAAAATTTAAGTGCGTAGAGCATAGAAGACGATGAAGAACAATTCAGCGATAGAAGCAAAGTTATTACCGACGGTTGAAGCCCTGGGTTATGAACTATGGGCTTGCACCTATCTGACCCAAGGTCAGCAAAGTATATTACGTGTCACTATCGATAGTGAAAAGGGTATTACACTGGCTGACTGTGAGCGGGTGAGCCGTCAGATTAGTGCATTATTGGATGTAGAAGATCCTTTGCTAGGTCGTTATAACTTAGAAGTTTCTTCGCCGGGTTTAGATAGACCGCTTATTAAAGAGAAGCATTTTCAGCGTTATGTTGGTCATTATGTACGTGTTTCTACACAGTCGGCCATCGATAATCAACGTAAATTTAAAGGCTTATTACAGTCAGTAGGAGTCGCTGGAATCGTGTTGAACCAGGATGATGGGAAAGTAGTAGTTTTAACATGGGACAATATTTTGCGTGCGAATGTATTGCCTGGAATGAATAAATAACCGGAGGCAGGCTATGAAAAAAGAAATTTTATTAGTGGCAGAGACGGTATCTAACGAAAAAGATGTTGATAAAGAATTAATTTTTAAAGCAATAGAAGCCGCGTTAGCGATGGCTACTAAGAAAAAAGCAGGTGAAGATATTGATGTCCGCGTGGCTATCGATCGACGTACCGGTGACTATGATACTTTTCGTTGTTGGACAGTTGTTGCGGATGAAAATGATGTTAATAATCATTTGGAAGATGAACATGCCCCTTTTGATCCCTTAAAACAAATGTTCTTAAGTGAAGCTAAAAAGCGGGATGCAAATAGCCAAATTGGTGATGTGATAGAAGAGCATATGCCTTCGGTGGAGTTTGGTCGTATTGCAGCGCAAACGGCTAAACAAGTCATTATCCAAAAAGTAAGAGAAGCTGAACGCGCTAAAATAGCAGAGGCCTATACCAATCGTATTGGCGAGTTATTGTCAGGGATAGTCAAGCGAATTACACGAGAAGGTTTGATTGTCGACTTAAGTGCAAGCGTAGAAGCTTTTGTTCCACGTGAAGAAATGATACCTCGTGAAGAAGTACGATCCGAGGATCGTTTACGTGGTTATTTATATGCTGTAAATCCACAAGTGCGAGGGCCGCAATTGCTGATGAGTCGTACGCGCCCTGAAATGTTAATTGAACTCTTTAAGATAGAAGTTCCAGAGATTGGTGAAGAGTTGATTGAAATAAAAAGCGCAGCGCGCGATCCTGGTTCACGTGCAAAAATTGCAGTTAAAACTAATGATGGTCGTATTGATCCCATCGGTGCTTGTGTGGGTATGCGTGGAGCGCGAGTACAAGCCGTCTCCAGTGAATTAGCTGGCGAACGAATTGATATAGTGCTTTGGGATGATAATCCAGTTCAACTCGTTATCAATGCAATGGCCCCCGCTGAAGTTGCATCTATTGTGGTGGATGAAGACACTAAAGTTATGGATGTGGCTGTACAAGAGGAACAATTATCGCAAGCTATCGGTCGCAATGGTCAAAATGTTCGTTTAGCCAGTGAGCTAACAGGATGGATTATTAATGTTATCACTGTTGAAGAAGCGGCCAAAAAAGTAGTTAAAGAATCAGAAGGTTTACAAAACTTTTTTATGGAACGGCTTGCTATCGATGAAGCGTTAGCCGAGTTGTTAGCACGAGAGGGCTTTACCAGTTTAGAAGAAATTGCCTATGTAGCACCGCAAGAACTATTGGATATTGAAGATTTTGATGAAGAATTAGTAGAAACTCTACAAAATCGTGCTAAAGACGCGTTAGCGACACAAGCCGCAACTAAGCAAAAATCGACAATCTCTGAGCATGATAAATTTTTAGAACCACATCAAGATTTACTTTCCTTAGAAGGTATGACCGAAGAGATAGCAACCACATTAGCTAAAAAAGGGGTCTCTTCACGCGAGGCTTTAGCTGAATTGGCTGTCGATGATTTGTTAGATATTATCGAATTAGATCGTAAAAAGGCCGGTAAATTAATAATGGCAGCGCGTGCCCCTTGGTTTGAGGAAGAAAAAAAATAGAGCGTGTGAACTAAATTTACTATTTTCTGAGATTATAAGGATTGAGAATTTCACATAATGCAGGTATGTAAGTTAGTATGCAGCAATATATACTCAGAAAAAATTAGTAGGTTTTCGAAGCTGTCAAATATTGGCAGGAGAAGCATAGTATGACAGAAAGTATTAAAGATAAAACTGCAAATAAAGTTTCCACTGAGCTTGGAAAAGAAACTTCTGCGGATAATAATCCAAAAAAGGTGATTACCTTGACGCGAACTCGTAAAAGCACGAGTTTACTCAAAGTGAAAGATACCTCAGGTAAGGCCAAGACTATCAAAGTGCAAGTTCGTAAAAAAAGAACCTATGTAAAAAGTAATGAAGGCTTAATCGATGAAGAGACTAATCGTGCTAACGAAGCAAAAGAAGTAAAAGAAGCCGAAGAATTAGCACTTCAAGCAGAAAAAATGGCTGCTGAAAAAAAATTGGCTATACCGGATGAAACACAGGCGGAACCGATTCCAGAAAATAGCGTTGCGGAAGAACCCGTATTACCTAATGAACCGGTAGAAAAAGAGCAAGTACCGGAAGTTGATAAAAAATCCATAGCACCTGCAACCCTTCCGGAAAAAAAGCCTAAACCCACTAACGAAAAAGTGATTATTGCTTTACCTACTAATTCAGAAAGGATGGAGCGTGAGAAAAAGCATAAGAATCGCAATTTAAAAGAAAAAGAGCTAGCGAAATACCGACACAAAGCGATTTATCAACTTGAAGATGAATCCGATGAACAATTTCGTTACCGTAAAAAAGCCGGTAAACACAAACGACCCGATCAATTTTTACAACAACAGTTCGAAAAGCCAACCGTCGCTGTCGTATATGAAGTGGGTATTCCTGAAACGATCGCGGTGGGGGATTTAGCGCAAAAAATGTCGGTTAAGGCCGCTGAAGTTATAAAGACCTTAATGAAATTGGGTGTGATTGCGACTATTAATCAAGCTATCGATCAAGATACCGCCATACTTGTGGTAGAAGAAATGGGACATATTGCGAAGCCTGTGAGTGCGAATGCATTAGAAGAAGGTTTAGTAAATACCACACAACAACAAATGGGTGAATTACTGACTCGCCCACCGGTAGTTACTATCATGGGCCATGTTGACCATGGTAAAACTTCTCTTTTAGATTATATCCGGCGTACCAAAGTAACGCAGGGAGAAGCGGGTGGCATTACACAACATATTGGTGCTTATCATGTAGAAATTCCCAAGGGAGTTATTACCTTTTTGGATACGCCTGGCCACTCAGCGTTTACAGCTATGCGTGCACGTGGTACACGCGTCACTGACATTGTAGTTTTGGTTGTCGCAGCGGATGATGGTGTGATGCCGCAAACCATAGAAGCTATTCAACACGCCAAAGCAGCCAATGTGCCGATTGTGGTTGCCGTGAATAAAATTGATAAACCTGAAGCTGATCTCGATAGAATAAAGAGTGAGTTAGCCAAACAAGGTCTCAATCCCGAAGAATGGGGTGGAGATACCATGCTTATTCCTGTTTCAGCAAAAACAGGTGTTGGCATTGATGACTTATTAGATTCACTTTTGGTGCAAGCAGAAGTATTGGAGCTAAAAGCGCCTCAAGAAGGCCCTGGACAAGGGATCGTTATAGAATCGCGTTTAGATAAAGGGAAGGGACCTGTTGTAACTATCTTAGTGCAGCGAGGGAAACTACATAAAGGTGATCTTTTATTAGCAGGTACGGCTTATGGTCGTGTTAGAGCATTGCTTGATGAACGAGGCAAATTAGTTGAAGCCGCTGGGCCTTCTATGCCCGTTGAAGTATGTTGTTGCAGAAGAACGTAAAGCGCGTGAGATTGCTTTATTCCGTGAAGGAAAGTTACGCGAAGCTAAGTTAGCTCAACAACGAATGATTAAAACCGATGATATTTTTGGTCAGTTGGATGAAAATCAAGTTAAGACCTTAAATATTATTTTAAAAGCGGATATGCAAGGATCTGCTGAGGCCTTACAAGAAGCTTTAAATAAGCTTTCTACTTCTGAAGTAAAAATAAAATTGGTGTATGTCGGTGTAGGGGCAATTACCGAATCCGATGCGAATCTTGCTTTAGCTTCAAAGGCATTAATTTTAGGATTTAATGTTAGAGCGGATGTCACAGCAAAAAAGACTGTGGAAAAAGAAGGTCTAATAATGAATTATTATAGCGTTATTTATGACCTGATTGATCAAGTTAAAAATATTATGAATGGCTTGTTGGCTCCAGAAATAAAAGAAAATATTTTAGGTTTAGCCGAAGTTCGTGAAGTGTTTCGTTCTGCTAAGCTTGGCGTTATTGCCGGATGCATGGTGACAGAAGGGTTAGTTCGACGTAATGCGCCGATCCGCTTATTACGTGATAACGTTGTGATTCATGAAGGTGAATTACATTCTTTGCGGCGATTTAAAGATGACGCGGCTGAAGTTCGTCATGGTATGGAATGTGGTATCGGCATTAAAAATTTTACTGATATTCGCATAGGCGATATGATCGAAGTGTATGAACGTATTTCTATTTCTAGAACACTCTAATGCCAAAAGAATTTAGTCGCACGGCGCGTATTGCTGATCTGATACAGAAAGAATTAAGTAATACTATTCTGAATAAAGAAATAGCGGATACCCGTCTGAAATTTATTACCATTACTTCAGTAAAAGTTTCACGTGACCTTTCTTATGCAGATATATTATTTACACAATTAGATGTAGAAAATTCAAATAATAAACAGCAAAGCAAGGAATTAACGGTTAAATTACTAAGAAAGGCAGCTGCTCGTTTACGTTATGCATTAGCACAACGTTTACAATTGCATAAAGTGCCTAATTTACGTTTTTTTTATGATGATTTTATGGAAGAAAGTGATCGTATCCATAGCTTAATCGATAGCGTTATTGCAAAGGATAAGGCCAAGCGTTCTGAATAAATATTATTTTCTAAAAGAATAAGTTATGCACTCCCTAATTTCTAAAAAACGTTTGATCAATGGTATTTTATTGCTTGATAAACCTAAAGAGATGACATCAAATCAAGCATTACAAACGGTAAAAAAATTATTTTCGGCTAGTAAAGTGGGACATACAGGAAGTTTAGATCCTTTGGCAACAGGCTTATTACCATTATGTTTTGGGGAAGCAACAAAATTTTCTCAGTTTTTATTGAACGCCGATAAAACTTACTTTGTAAGCGCTTTTCTAGGAATCCGAACCAACACAGGGGACGCTGAAGGCGAAGTGATAGAGTCGCGGCCTGTTCCTAACTATTCAACTGATCAATTAGAAACGATTATATCTGCTTTCCGCGGAACGATCTCTCAGATTCCACCCATGTTTTCCGCATTGAAACATAAAGGTCGTCCTTTATATAAATTAGCCAGACAAGGTATTGTAGTAGAACGTAGTCCTCGAACCGTCACCATACACAGCTTACGTCTGTTTGAGAGTAATAACACAGAAAAAAATTCAACTGTAAATAGAATACTTAATTTCGAGATTAGATGTAGTAAAGGTACCTATATTCGTACCTTAATAGAAGATATCGGTGAAGCTTTGGAATGCGGTGCTTATGTCTCTGATTTACGCCGCTTAAGTGTTGCTAATTATCATGCGGAACAAATGGTGAGCTTGAAAGAATTACAAAGTTTAAGCTTAGCCGAATGTGATCAAAAATTACTGAGTTTAGATAGTTTGTTAAACGAATGGCCGGTTTTAAAAATTTCTCAAGCCGCTGCTTATTATCTATATCGAGGGCAAGCGGTATTACTACCAAATCTTCCCAAACAAGGATTGCTGCGCTTACTATTACAAAAAAGTGGTCAATTTATTGGCGTAGGCGAAATTTTAGAAGATGGCCGTGTTGCACCCCGGCGTTTAGTCGATTTGAATAAGTTAAGTATTTAGCTGACAACTATTGAAGATTATCGACACTACGTACTTATTATCTGCAATTAAGCCCTAAATTGTCTTTTCAATCTAAATTTAAGCTGTTTTTTTTTAATTTTATGCTTTACTTAATTTCGGGTATAAATTGATCATATTTTGCCCAATCAATAGTGATATTATGGTAATTAACGAGGTCTTTGCTAGGCTTAAAGGGAGAGACATACTTAATATGTTTTAATTTAGGAGCTCATATGAACAAAGGTAAATTTCCTCACGATAAGAAACATCAAAAACCACAATGGCCAGGTCATGCAGGCATTGGTCCACAAAAGCCTCCGCACCACAATCCTGGACACCCTGGACACAATCCACAAGGTAACCCAAACAAGCCAGAATGGCCAAATAAGGACAAACGTTAATAGTTGAGTAATGCTTTTGGATAAGCTTGCTAAGTTTTTTAGCAGTTGATTGGGGCAGGAGCGCAACTGAGATGGATGATTTAACGATCATCCATCTTTTTTTATACTGTACTCTTCGCACTAGAATTTTTGTTTGTGTTGCTGCTTAATTCGCAATCCTCATGTATGTTTATACACTCCAGGTGCTCATTTTTACAGCGCCTTGACAAAAATCCTATTGCTGTGAATATACCTAGAATCTTATGCTTTTATTCGGGAAAGATATTCGCCGGTACGGGTATCGACTTTAATCAATTCACCAATTTGAATAAATAAGGGAACTCGCACAATAGCGCCTGTTTCTAAAGTAGCGGGTTTCCCTCCTCCACCTGATGTATCACCGCGCACGCCAGGGTCGGTCTCCACTATTTTTAAAATAACAAAATTAGCAGGCGTAATGCACAAAGGATTGCCGTTGAATAAGGTCAGAGTACATGAGTCTTGTTCTTTTAGCCATATCTTGGCTGCTGTCACTGCAGCTGCATCAGCTGCGTATTGTTCGTAGGTTTCGGCATCCATGAAGTGCCAAACATGTCCATCGTTATAAAGATATTGGACTTCAATATCAAATACATCAGCCGCTTGTAAGCTATCTCCAGATTTTAAAGTGTGCTCAATAACGCGACCATTTTTTAAATTACGTAGCTTAATACGATTAAAAGCCTGGCCCTTTCCTGGCTTAACGTAATCATTTTCCAATATTGTGTAAGGGTCATTATCTAACATGACCTTCATACCGTTTCTTAATTCATTTGTTGTGTAATAAGGCATAAATTAATTCAAAAGTTAAAGTTTAAATAGATGTTCGCGATAATAACGTAATTCATTAATGGAGTCTCGTATATCTTCTAAGGCCAAATGCTTGGATTTTTTCTTGCAGCCTTCTAATATGCTTGGATTCCATCGATAGGCGAGTTCTTTTAACGTACTTACATCTAAGTTCCGATAATGAAAATATTTCTCTAAAACCGGCATACAGCGGGCCAAAAAGCGACGATCTTGACAAATACTATTACCACACATGGGCGATTTATTAGGGGGAACATATTCCATAATAAACTCTAAGGTGTGCTTTTCGGCTTCTTCTTCGCTGGTTTTACTCGCTCTTACTCTATCGAGTAAACCTGAGCCCTTATGTTGGCGTTTATTCCAATCATCCATACCGGCCAATAGTTGTTCATCTTGGAATATAGCAAACACAGGACCCTCCTCTATAATCTCTAGTTGAGAATCAGTGATAATGGTTGCAATCTCGATAATTTTATCTTGATTGGTATCAAGTCCTGTCATTTCGAGATCGATCCAGATTAAATTATCCGCTTTAGGCGTCATGTCAGGACCTTAAATATTATTACTATAAATTGGCTAATTGGTAATTTTCGGTCACGAAAATTATTTTTCATTTATATTATACCGTGGCCGCTATTCAAGATGCGAATATTTTAAAAAAGAGTTTACCTAGGAAAGTTTATGATACTACTACTACTTGTTTTTATCTTAATGGCTTATTTACTGGGCTCTTTGTCGAGTGCAATTATAGTGAGTAAATGTGCGGGGCTGCCTGATCCTCGTACGCAAGGTTCAGGAAATCCAGGGGCTAGTAATATTCTCAGGATAGGCGGAAAAAAATTAGCGATCATTGTTTTATTGGGTGATGTACTCAAAGGGTGGATCCCAGTGATGTTAGCTAAATTATGCGGCTTACCTTTCGCTTGGTTGGCATGGGTCGCTTTTTTTGCTTTTATCGGCCACTTATATCCCATTTTTTTTGGTTTTCGTGGCGGAAAAGGCGTTGCAACAGCATTAGGTGGATTAATTGCTTTAGCTTGGCCTTTAGGTTTAATCGGATTATTAAGTTGGGGTGTAGTGTTGTTTTTATTTCGTTATATTTCTGTTGCATCTATGTTGGCGACGATAGTGATGTTTTTGTATGTTTTTTATACTTATCCATTGCCGGTATATTTGCCGATCTTTTTAATGACAGTATTATTGATAGCTCGACATTTCTCAAATATTCAACGTTTATTTCAAGGTACAGAGCCAAAATTGACTCAATCTGAATTGAAACAGAAAAAATAATTCTCAAGTTAAACTATTGTGTTCAAAATTTTTTTTATGTTATGTTGGATAGAGGAGATTTAAGAATAAAAATATTTTATTTAATGGAGATTATTTATGTCAATTAAACTTAAAAATATTCCTGATATTAATCAGTTTGATCCTTTGCAAAAACATCTAGAAAATATTTTATCTCCATCTAAACAAAACATGGGATATGCTAAAAAAAGATTAGAGGCAGCTTGCATGGCTTCAGATTTAATTAAAAAGAATATTGATATTCCAGAAAAAATCTCTAAGGAATCAGATCCGCTAAAAACAGCCGAAGCTAAAGCTAATTTAATAGTGTTATCGACTGTTATCGATAACATTGGGCAAACAAATCTGGAAACTCAACAAAAAAGTATCAATGAATATTTGTCTAAACAAGCCGAGCTTAGAAACGAGAATCAATTGGTTTATGGAAAAAGTCTAAGTAATTCTAATTTAATTGGTTTAGGTATGGGTTTGGCTGAAACTCCCGAGAATTCTAACGGTGTTTTTTATAAAAAAAAGCTGATATCAACAGATACCTATACTTACCGGGGTGATCAATATGCCATTCAGGGTACAGTGGAATTTGGTATAACCTACGATAATAAAATTTTTATTGTTCCTAAGTTTGACGGCATTACAATTAATAATTTATATAAGATGGCTCAAGGGGTTTTTTTAAAAGCGGTTGGTTGTATACAGATTGGCAATAAAGAAATCGAGGAAAGTATGGTGGATGGAAAGACTTTTTCCAAGATATTAGAAGGACATGTAAAATATATTTCTATTTACAATCGTTTTTTTGATGCGCCAAAGGATAATATTGCGGTTTCTTTATACGCCTTAAAAGGCATGGGCATTGATCTGAGTGATGCTCAAGTCGTTATTCCGGATGATAAGGCCCCGTTAATTAGTCGTTATTCCGGCTGTAATATTACCATTCATGGTAATATAAAAAATGCTTCCTATTATTTAGATGAAGTCCGATTTCCAGGTGCTAAAGCGTTAGCTGAAAAAAAATCAAATTTTTCGGATAAGCTCGTCGAGCTTTTTTGTGCTATAGATGATGAAATTTTATTAACAAGAAATAAAAAATTAATAAAAGATATCATTGAAGAAAGAGCGCTTCTCAAATTAAATTTAATTAGGTTATTTAGTTGCACGGAAGGGCTTATCCAATCTCCTGAAAATAATAGCCAACGAGTTGAAGTTCCAGGTTTACTTAAGGATATCAATCAACCCTCCACCTCAAAATCTAGAGTTGAACAAGTTTCTGTATCCGCGATAAAGGCTGAAGAAACCGTAACAGGTACTTTTAATGATTATTGGCAGGCTATTAAAGCAAGTATGCAACTTTTTAAAGAAAAAAACATTGATCTAAGCTTTCTTGCTTCTGAAATCAATATGATAGTTGCTTATCTTTTGCAAAGTAGTTTAACGTCTGAAGAAAAACAGCAGCTTAAGGAATGGGTTATCTCAGTAAGCGTACCCGGCCGCAAATTTGAATTAGAACCGCTTTCTGACTATATCAAGTTCTATGAGCACGATCCGATAAAAACCTGTATAGCTTTATTGCAAGATTATTCGAAAGGTAGTGGTTGGCAGGGAATGATTTGTCGATTTTTCTCGGGTGCTTGGAACCGAAATTATAAGGACCCGGTTAATAAATTTTTATCGATTTATAAGAAAAATGAATTAGCTGATAATATAAATATTTGTAGTATTTATGATAAGTTAAAAGATTTAGGTTTAATATTTAACTATGATGCTGAAAGTAAAAGCAGCTTGAGAAAAATACTTTTATTTTGTGCCAAACTCAATAATGAAGAAGAGTCTTTACTTCATTTAATCCTTAATCTTTCATACACTGCATTTCCGCCGCTTGATTCCGATACGCATATTGAATGTTGTTGTTAACCAAAAATGCTTTAATCCAATTGATCCAAAGGGTAACGCGCCATCGTTTTTATACCTAGATTGTCACTTTGACCTAAGTTCAAACGTCGATAACCTAAATAAGCAATCATTGCTCCATTGTCAGTGCAGAAGCTGGGTCGCGGGTAGTAAAGTGTGAAGCCGTGCTTCGTTGCCATGTCTGCAAGTTCCTTGCGAAGCCAGGTATTGGCGGCTACGCCACCGGCGATGACTAAACGATTTAGACCTGTTTGTTTTAAAGCGCGCATGGCCTTAATAACTAAGGTATCCGTTACCGCGGCTTGAAACTCATGAGCAATATTGGCTTTAGTTTGCGGCGTTTGATCACTATTTTTTAAGGTAGTACTTACAAAGGTTTTCAAACCACTAAAACTAAAATCGCAATCGGGTCTATTGACCATAGGCCGTGGAAAAGTATATTGCTTAGCTTGACCTTGCTCTGCTAATGCAGCGATGGCAGGCCCCCCGGGATAATTCAAACCTAATAATTTAGCTGTTTTATCGAAAGCTTCACCTACTGCATCATCAAGGCTCCTCCCCAGAATCTGGTAATCGCCGATGTCATTTACTTGTGCTAACAAAGTATGCCCGCCCGATACTAAGAGAGCAATAAATGGGAATTCCGGAGGATGTTCTTCTAACATAGGTGCAAGTAAATGGGCTTCCATATGATGCACACCCAACGTGGGGATTCCAAGCGCCCAACCTAAACTACGTCCAAAAGTGGCGCCGACCAATAAGGCTCCTGCTAAACCAGGGCCTGCGCAATAGGCAATGCCATCGATGGCAGAGAGCGTAAGCTGAGCATTAGCCAGAGTTTCTTGAAGTAAAGGTAAGACTTTAAGGATATGGTCGCGCGAGGCAAGTTCTGGAACCACACCGCCATATTGGTTATGTAGATCAATTTGGCTATAGAGTGAATGGGCAATGAGGCCTTTTTGACCATGGTAGAGCGCGATACCGGTTTCATCGCAGGAAGTCTCAATACCTAATACACAATGTAAGTTTTTTGGATGGAAATCGGTTGGTTTTGAATAGAAACTTTGCATTTTTATGGATTGCTGGTTAGAATTAGCACCTATTTTAACTTTAATTGAGGAAGTGCACTACATGCCCGGCGTAATACTTAAAACCAGCGAAACACTCGAGTCGGCTATCCGCCGTTATAAGCGCGCCTGTGAAAAATCAGGTATTTTCGCTGAAGTGCGTCGTCGTGAATATTACGAGAAACCTACTGAAGCACGCAAGCGTCGTTTTGCTGCAGCAGTCAAACGCTGTCGCAAACGTTTGATGCGTGATAATCCTTGTTTTATCGCTAAAACCAAAACCAAGCGTAAACATTAATATCACATGACTACTTCACTTAAGCAGCAAATTCAGGAAGATATGAAAACTGCGCTACGAGCGCAAGATAAGCAGCGTTTGGGTGTAGTACGTCTTATTTTAGCGGCGATTAAGCAGGTTGAAGTGGATGAACGCGTTGAAGTAGATGATGCGCGTATCATTCCGATATTGAATAAAATGCTTAAGCAACGTCGCGATTCGATTGTCCAGTATGATCAGGCTAAACGTGATGATTTAGCCGAACAAGAGCGTTTAGAAGTCAAAATTATTCAAACCTATCTACCCGAGCCTTTAAGTGAAACAGAGATTGATCGTATGATGTCTGAAGCGATCACAAAAGTGGGCGCTACTTCAATTAAGGAGATGGGAAAGGTCATGGCAGAACTGAAAGACAAATTACAAGGTCGTGCAGATCTGACACAGATTAGCGCAAAAATTAAAACTCATTTAACTTAAAAGTTCGCTTTTTTTTCTTGAGCCAAAAATTCAAGGCTAACTGAATAATTACTCACAGCCAAAAGTTCCAGTGCGAAAAGTATACCAGGAATATATGTCACTAGCGCCTATACCACAGGAATTTATTAATGAGCTCCTAGCGCGAGTGGATATTGTGCAGCTTATTGATGCACGCGTTCCGCTGCGAAAAAAAGGTAAAAATTATATTGCCTGCTGTCCCTTCCATGCCGAAAAAACACCCTCCTTTACCGTAACCCCTGAAAAACAGTTTTACTATTGCTTTGGCTGCTCGGTCGGCGGAAATGCACTCAGTTTTTTAATGGAATACGAAAAATTGAGCTTTGTTGAAGCAGTGTATACAAGTTCCGCAACAAGCAAAACCTCAAGAATATAAAACCTCTGCAAATCTTTATAGTTTGTTAGAAGAGGTAGCGCAATTCTATGCCAAAGAATTACGAACAAATACGCTCGCTATTAATTATCTAAAACAACGCGGATTATCGGGGGAGATAGCTAAGAAATTTAATTTAGGTTATGCACCAGCTGCTTGGAATACACTACTTAAAAAGTTTGATAAAGAGATTGAAAATTTATTTGCAGCGGGTTTATTAGTTAAAAAAAATGAAGGTGGTCAAGCTTATTATGATCGCTTCCGAGATCGAATCTTGTTTCCGATACGTGATCGAAGAGGACGTATCATCGGCTTTGGTGGTCGTGTTTTAACGCAACAGGAACCCAAATATTTAAATTCGCCCGAAACCGTCCTTTTTCATAAAAGTAAAGAACTTTATGGTCTTTATGAAACATGTCAGGCAAATCGTCAGCTTGAACGTATACTAGTGGTTGAAGGTTATATGGATGTATTAGCTTTGTTTCAAGCAGATCTTCCTTTTGCAGTGGCTACGTTAGGCACTGCCACCAGCCGCGATCAAATAAGTCGACTCATGAGTTATACGCAGGAAATAATATTTTGTTTTGATGGTGATATTGCCGGAAAAAAAGCAGCATGGCGTGTACTTGAGCAAAGTTTAGATTTATTAACAGACGGTTATATACTGCGTTTTTTATTATTACCTAATGCTGAAGATCCAGATTCTCTACTACAAAAAAAAGGTCGTACTGAATTTATGGCGAGATTGCAACAAGCGCAATCTTTGGGTGAATTTTTATTTAGTTATTTGTTAGCGCAAGTGGATATAAATCAATTAGAAGGTAAAGCACGTTTAGCGAAGCTCGCTGTTCCACTGATTGAAAAAGTAGCAGTAGGAATTATCCAATATAAATTATTTGAACAATTAGCGGCTTTAGTTAATATGGATGTCATGACATTAAAAAAAGTGACGGTTACTGAAAGCCACTCAATAAAAACAATGCAAAAAAAAATAGCTAAACCCAATAAGAACAATCGTTCTTCGCCGATGCGGTTGGCGATTACCTTATTAGTACAATTTCCCCAAATTGTTAAATCACTTTCCGAAGAACAATGCCAGGCATTAAGCAGATTAGAATTACCTGGCAGTGATTTTTTAGTTCAACTCTTTTTACTACTCAAGCAAAATCCAGAACTAAAGAGTGCGATGTTACTCGAGTATTGGCGGGAAGATGAAGCTCGTCATAAAATTCTTAAGCAATTGATCAATGATCCCCTCACTATCCCCGAATCGGGAGTGCAAGCAGAATTCCATGATTTACTCAAGCATTTAAAAAAAGCAGCCGCAGAAGGGCAAATCGATAAGCTATTGCAACAAGGGAAACAATCCGGCTTAAATGAAGAGCAAAAAAAACATTTATATCATTTAATGTTAAACAAACTTAATGATCAATAGCCGCTCCCCTTTTAATTTTCATGAAAAAAACACTCTATATGGACTTTTTAAAAAACCTGTGTATTTTGTGATGGGTTCCAAGTGTAGTCCTAGCTGAAGGTGCTTCAAACAGCTTGTAGGCATCGGGTATGTAGGGATAGATTGACACAAGGAAAGTGATACACCCTGACAACATCCTTTAATGTGGAGTTAATATGCATATTGGCGTTCCTAAAGAAATTAAGAATAATGAATTTCGAGTGGCGATAGTCCCATCGATTGTTCGCGAATTGACGGATCATGGTCATCGAGTATTCATTGAAACGAATGCAGGCAGTGGAGTTGATATTTCAGATAAAGATTACCAAGAAGCAGGGGCGACCATACTGAATAGTGCACAAGAAGTTTTTGAACAAGGTCATTTGATCCTTAAAGTAAAAGAACCGCAACCACAAGAGTGTGCTTATTTAAATGAAGAAAAAACCTTATTTACTTTTCTGCATTTGGCCGCGGATAAAAAACAAACTGAATTATTACTTGCTTCAAACTGTACCGCTATTGCATATGAAACAGTGACCGATGCCAGAGGGGTGTTACCCTTACTAGCACCTATGAGTGAAGTGGCAGGGCGCATGTCGATACAAGCTGGTGCACATTGTTTAGAGAAAGCACAGGGAGGGCGCGGTATTTTATTATCCGGGGTTCCTGGAGTTTCATCAGCAAGTGTGATTGTTTTAGGTGGTGGAGTCGTGGGTAGCAATGCGATTCGTATGGCTTTAGGTTTAGAAGCGCAAGTGACGGTCTTGGATAAATCGGCTGCAAAGTTAAAAGAGTTGGATCTGCAATTTGGCGGACAATTAAATACCATTTTTTCGACACAAGATGCGATAGAAAAATATGTACCGCTTGCCGATTTATTAATAGGCGCAGTGCTCGTGCCTGGAGCGGAAGCGCCAAAAATTGTGACACGGGATTTGTTAACTAAAATGCGTCCAGGCTCGGTTGTTGTTGACGTTGCAATCGATCAAGGTGGTTGCTTTGCAACCAGCCGACCGACGACACATACCGATCCAACTTATATTGTTGACGATATTGTTCACTATTGTGTGAGTAATATGCCGGGCGCCGTACCACGTACGTCGACATTTGCTTTGACGCATGCCACACTTCCTTACATTTTGGCCTTAGCGAATAAAGGTATTTATAAGGCTTTAGCTGAAGATGTCCATTTACGTAATGGTTTAAATATTTCACGCGGTCACATAACCCATCAAGCTGTGGCTCATGTCTTTGATAAGCCTTATGTATCAGCACGGGAGGTTTTTTGAGTGTTTAATTGTTTTATTGATGAATCCTCGCGATCGATTCCTATTATTGCTGTTGTGCCGGAATTATGGTCGGCTTGGTTAGCAGAGCAAACAAAAGCCACTCAGCAATGGTTACAGTCTATTAATTTTATTGCTAAACCCGGAAGTTATAGTTTACTTCCTGGAAGCACAGGACAACTGCAACAAATTTTATTGATAGTAAATGATGATGCAGATTTTTGGACATTTGGATTGTTACCTAACGTATTACCCGCAGGACATTACCATATAGCCGCTAGCGATAAGCCTAAATTACTTGAACAGATTGCTTTAGCATGGGGTTTAGGTGCGTATGAATTTACCCGCTATAAAAAATCATCTCGGCCTTTAGCACAATTGTTTATTGCAAAAAAACATCGTAGCCAATTAATGATCAAGCTTGAGGCGATTTATAGAGTTCGGAATTTAATCAATACGCCCGCGGATGATATGGATCCAGCCGAACTCGTAGAGAATGTATTTGAGATCGGTAAAAAATACCATGCTACGGTGACACAAATAGTGGGCACAGATTTATTAACGGCTAACTATCCCGCAATCTATACGGTGGGTAAAGCCAGTTGTCATGAACCCCGTTTAGTTGATTTACGCTGGGGTGATAGCAAACATCCAAAGCTTACCTTAGTGGGTAAAGGCGTTTGTTTTGATTCCGGCGGATATAATTTAAAATCGAGCGGCAACATGTTGGCTATGAAAAAGGATATGGGTGGAGCAGCGAATGCGATCGGCTTGGCCGAAATGATCATGGCTCATCAATTACCAGTATGTTTGCGTCTATTAATTCCCGCAGTAGAAAATTTGGTTTCCGGTAACGCCTATAAACCCGGAGATATTATTCAAACACGACATGGTTTAACCGTAGAGGTTGGCAATACTGATGCCGAAGGCCGTCTGATTTTAGCAGATGCCTTGTGTGAAGCGGATAGTGAAAGTCCAGAATTGTTAATTGATTTTGCGACGTTAACCGGTGCGGCACGAGGCGCCGTGGGAACAGAAATCAGTGCTTTTTTCACTGATCAAGAACCATTAGCACTCGATATCATGCAACATGGTTTACAAGAGCAGGATCCAGTCTGGCGTTTGCCTTTGTACAAACCCTATCAAAAATTACTCGATAGTAAGTTTGCTGATTTAAATAATTGTGGATGTTCTCCATTTGCCGGTGCCATTGTCGCGACATTATTTTTGCGTAGTTTTATTAGCGAAGAAACAACTTGGTTACACTTTGATTTTAATGCATACAATGTGACTACTCGACCAGGTCGACCGGAAGGAGGAGAGGCGATGGCGATATTAGCAGTGTTTAGTTATTTAGCCTCTCGATATGCAGCTTAAGCAATGAAAAATAGATATAACAGGGAGTTAGCGTGAAATCAGATATTATTTTAAAAAAAAACCAAGAAACCAATCAATTAAATATCACCATAAAAACTGAAAGATTGTTGATGGAGTCTACCTATTCCACCCATTTTTGTCATTATAAAAAGCTGTTTATGAATTCAGAAAATATGCTTAAAGTAATGGATGGGAATCCTTGGAATGAAAATCAAATTGACAACCGACATCAACAATGGGTAGCACATTGGAATAATAATAATCCTTTTAGTTCTTTTTAGTTCTTTCGCCATTTTAAAAAAGATACCGATGAATTTATTGGGCATGTGGTGTTAGAAAAAACTGAACAGCCCGGTGTTGCTGAGTTAGCCTATGCGTTTGATAAAAAGTTTTGGGGACAAGGTTATAGTAAGGAAGTAGTGCCTATTATAGTACAAGAATATGCGCCTGAATTAGTTAAACGCGATTATAAATTGGCAGGAGAAAACTTCAAACGAATTGAAGCAACTGCCCGGCCCGATAATCCCGCTTCTATTAATTTATTAAAAGCGGCCGGTTTAAAAAAATTTTCTGAAAAACCTAAATGGGGACAACTTCGTCATTTTTTCTTTATTAATACTGATGGTTTAACAAAACTCTCAGGTCAGCAATTTATGCGACCTCATTTGGATTGATTAAATAATTTATTTATTTTTATTAATAATTTTCTTGTAAAAAAAATCCGTTATACTGTTTTTCTAATTTTTAAATTTGGAAAAATAAAAATATGCCAACAATGGAACAACTTCGTCAGGACATTGCAACCAAAACCACTGAGCTTGAAACCTGTAGTCGAAAGTTAAAAGAATTGGATACACAATGTAAAACCCAGCAATGTAAAGTAACCAAAAAAGAAAATGAAATTCATGAACTAAGTGCAAGATTGGCCAACTTACAGAGAGAGTTAAGCACAGATCAAGGAGAATTAAACACACGTAAGACAGAAAGGAGAAACTGTCCTCAAAAAGAAACGAATCTGATGTTTGAAATTGGTGCTTTAAAAAGAGAACTAGGGACATTAGAAAGTAGCGGAGCGATGGATTACAGCAGGGATAGTCGAAGGTATGGAAGATAGTTAGTCACATTTAATATAGAATGGGTTGGTTAAAGGATGGGGTGTCGGAAATGACCGAAAATATGACATATCGAACTCAAACAACTTCATATTAACATAAGGGCCTTTCTAAAATTCATTTTCTGTAAAGCTTCCATTTTTTTACTTATACTGAAAATTACTTAACTAAATTAAAATTTAAGGATAAGTTTATTTATGTTAACGAGGATTAAGCAGACTGCTTTTAATCTTAAGCGCTTTATTACTAAAAAAATAGCACCTACGAATAGTTTTCCATTTCCGTCAGAATTCGATGCCAATCTGTATAAAAAATTATATCATGATGTTATTCAATATAATCCTAAAGACTTATATACCCATTATTTAAATCATGGGATAAAAGAAGGCAGAAGGGCAAATGTTTTAAAAACTAAACTTGATTTCATAGATCTTATTCCTAAGGACAAAAAAATATTAGAAATTGGTCCACTTTGTAGCCCTTTAGTATCCGGTGAAAACGTTTTTTATTTTGATATCCAGAATAAAGAAGATTTAATGTTAAAAGCTAAGTCTTTTGGGCTTTCAGTTAAAAATGCTTCACATATACATTTTGTATCTCCAATAGGAAACTTAGAAATAGTCGATGAATGTTTTGACGTGGTACTTAGTAGTCATTGCATAGAACATCAACCTAATTTAATAACACATTTGAGTCACATTGAAAGATTACTCAATCCGGGTGGATATTATTTTGTATTAGCGCCGGATAAGAGATATTGTTTCGATCATTTTATTCCTGAATCCAGTCTAGCTCAGGTGCTAGAAATACAGATTTAGAATAAAGGATTTCATTCGCTGCGTACTTTTCTTGAGGGAGGGTGTTTAACAACGCATAATGAACCTTTAAGACATTGGAAAGGAGATCATGGGGATCCCTTCTCTGTCATTAAAGAAAACCTTGATAAAACTTTAAAAAAATATAATGAAGCTTTAAGCTTAAAAGAATATGTCGACCTACATACATAGTATTTTACTCCACATTCCTTTAAAAATATTATAAAGGGCTTAAATGTTGCATCTTATATTCAGCTTACGGTAGAAAAAATATATCCTACGCTTTATGGTGCTAATGAATTTTGGGCTATTTTGAGAAAACCTTTAAAGGGTCAATAATAAAAGGGATAGTTAACAATTGTTCAGGTTCAGGACATATCTTAGGCGATTATCAATGTGATATGCGAATGCGTCAACGGGCTCTACTTTTATTTTTTTACAATCTAAATACTAAGCTTGCAAGGAAGATTATTGGAAACCAAGTTTAGTTATTGATTAAACCTATATCTTTCTGAGATGAAAAAGCTATAATAGGTCCAGTTAAGTATTTTGGTAGGCATTTTACAATATTCAATCAAAACTTACTCTAACTTTTAAAAGCATTCTCATAAATCTAACAATAAAAGGAATATATTGTGCCCACTACAAAAAACACTCAATCCTATTCCCCAGAATATTTTTTATCTTTCAGTGATGGAACGCTTTCAAGAAAGTTACTTGAGTTTTCTAAATATTCTAAAGAAGAAAAATGGACACCTAAAAATTTAGATGAGCATATTTCTAAACATATTTATCATTCTCGAAAAGATGCTCCGCATTATTATCTAGGTTATTTTAATGTCAGGGATTTTCTCGAATTTTCCTTAACCAAAGAAGGCAAACAAGCGATTGAGTTAATTAAAAAAGAACTTACCGAGTGTTTTTCGCAATTAAAAAATTGGGCAAAGCAGCAACAATTGAAAGTTGATATTAGGCAGCGAGCATTTAGTGTAGAGAGTATTCTGATTCAATTTTATAAGCGATTAATCGACAATGAATTTTTTGGAAAAAACTATTTATTTTATTCAGATGGAAAAAAAGCAATAGAAGTTATTACTTTATTAGTTAATGATAATACGATCGATTTAACTTTTCGGCAAAATCAATTGCTGACTTTAACCGGCGATGAAAATTTAATGCATTGTGCCGAAGGCTGTTATACCCATATTATGAAAACAGCTCGAGCGTTACAAGATTATTCCGATATGAATCTTCCCAGTTTAATTAAAAAATTTATAAGAAATTTAGCGCAAGAAACCATATTGGGTAGTCCTCCCCTAGGAAAAGATACCTACCCGACCCGTTTATGTGTGGCTGCAGGAATTCCGATCGAAGCCTATGAAATACATGCGCACAATTATTTAATGAACCAATTATCAGGTGAAATAGCAATAAAAGAATTTGAAATCGAAGATTTTTATACACATTCTTTTGAAATACCCGCGGTGAGACCGATTTGTTTAGAGTTCATATCTGATATCAAACAACAGTTTCGGGCCAATACTTTAGTACAATTTATTATTGAACAGTATCTTCAGCAAGAAATAACGGCTTGGACAGTTGATTTTAAAAAATTAGATTATTTTTTAAATCTATTTGGTAAAGATTCTGAATTTAATTGGCATCAAATTTTAAATTTTATAGAAGAATCAAACAAAATTATATTAAAGAACCAGGAGTTATTTGCAATTACCATTGCTGAACGTCTTATCAATAGCCAATGGTTCAGTTTAGATAAGGATTCGCGTTTAACCGATCTATTTCATTTGATAAACCCTTATTTTATTCAAAAAAATATTCCTTATAATAATTTAATTGCTTTAAAGAATAGCGATTGTCGAATATTTACTGGAAATTTAGCATTAAGTTGGATAAAAAAAGAAGATGAAAGGATGGATATTGTCAGTATATTGGCTAATGAATCGAATCCGATTGAAATTTTAAAGAAATATATCCCCAAGGAACAATTAATGGCTTTACTGGAAAATTGGAATGATATTTTTTTATTTTTTTCAAAACTTTCTTATAGTGCGCATGGCCTAGCGATCGATTGGTTTATTGAAAGTGGTTTTGATCTTAGAGTTACATTTTTTAGAAAATTGGCGTTGCTTAAACAATTAAATAGTGTACCCAGTGAAATTGATAACGAAAATTATCAATTAATTTTTAATTTTAATAAATTATTTAGGATTTTAAATAGTGAAACATTAGAAAGTATATTATCAAGATTTAATTTAAACCCTTTTATACAAGAATTATTAATTGATAATATTAATGCTAGAAATTTAATGCATAAGCAATTTTATGAAATTTTATCACATTTTATTCAGAATATTGCCGCGGCTGGTTTTCAAAATTATAAGCAAATTATTTTTCACGATCCTACTAGCGATAAAGACAATACTTATTTAAGAAATATTGATTTTTTAAATTCATATTTTGAACATGTTTATTTTAAAACCTTTTTAGAGAATGTCAGTTTTAAAGAAAGCACATTTAAGTCGGTTTATTTTTATTCTCAACTTGAACAGATTAAGCTTGAGCAAGGTCAAGGCGATATTACAATTTTTGGTACAATACAACATAGTATTATTTCGAATTTTGATGGATATTTAAGCTTAAGTCATATTAATAATTTACAAATAAAGCGTTTTTTTGGCAGCATAAAAATTAAAGGTCAAATTAATGAGTTTTTTCTTGAAAATTCCTATTTAGAAAAAATAATTATCGAAGGAGATATTAGTAATAGTCGATTTTTTCAGGTAAATCTAAAACGATTGGAAATAAACGGAAAAATTATCCGCTCTTCTTATGCTTATTCTGATTTTAGAAATACTCGATTTTTACCCATTTTTCATGATAGATTTCATTCGTCATATCCACAGGTCAATATCGTTACCGGCGAATTTTATTTTCCGCAAGAGATTAATACTTTTTTTTACCGATCAAAATTTTCTACGCAATCAGTAAAAGATTTATTAAATTATCCAACTTTACAAAGTACTCATTTTTATTTATTTCGTTCGGCTGATTTAAGGGAGGTTGATTTTACTGACACTGAATTACAGTTTTCTTTAAATAAATATGAGACGGTTGATTTTAATCATGCTAATTTAGAAAAAATAAATTTTGATAATTTTATGCGCTTTCCCAGCAATACTATTATTAAGTTTAATCAGGCGTTGTTAAAAGCAGCTTCTTTTCAAGGAGCGAATTTATTAAAAGTCGATCTGAGTGCTGCAGATTTAACCGATTGTGATTTATCGACAGCTTTTTTAGATAGCGCAAAATTGGGAAAAGCCATTATTGTCAATGTAAAAATGCAAGTCGATCAGTTATTCCAGTTTTATGATCAAGGCCACCGCGATTTTTCAACCATACGTTTAGTAGGTACTTTGAGTCCGATTTATCAGAAGAAAGATTTGTTCTCTGCTTTTTTATCACCACAAGCATTTGAGTATTTAATTACTCAGGGATTTAAGAATTTTAGACAAACCAATTTACGTATTATTCCTAAAGAAATTTATATGCAATATCAGTTGCGCAAGGATTTAATCTTTAAATATGCGATATTACCTTTAAAGTTTAGTTATGAGCATTGCTTAGATATACGATCGAGAAATAAAAGGGAAGAAGTCTGCTTATTTGGCTGGGAAGATGTTGATAACTTTAATCTTGAAAAGCAAGAACTTCGTAATTTACATAAAGTACGTATCGATAGCCAACATTTTCTTAATTTTTTTAAAAAAGTCCCAGGAGAAAAACGTCAACAACTCATCGAATTTGCAAGCAATTACCCTCTGGTCGGCCCACATGAGCAAACGATGAAACTCAATCAGTTAATTCAATTATCGGCTTGGCGGGCTTACCTTAATAGGGTAAGTCGTATAGCTAATCAGGTGAATGCTGGTTTATTAGTAAAAGATACCTTGATTGATTTTCTAAAAGGCGACTATCCAGATACTGCGATAAATCTTGGTTTTACTGCAGCCGGTCCCGCACTCGCACAACTTTCGAAGATTTTACTGGAGCAAGCAAAATTTTTAGAATTAGAGGGAAAATTGCTATTAAGCAATGCATTAAAAATATCATCGCCTTTCTTAGCCCGTGGGACGTCAGCTTACATTATTTATGACCTGATTCAAGCGATTGATGGATTAGATGCTCAGGACGAAACTGCCTTGAGACGTGTTATTGATGATGTTTTATTTATCAGCATGGACTTGCTAGAAATTGGGGCGGAATACATTGAGGTTTATGAATTATTAGAAGGCGTAGCATCGATTACCGGAGAAATAGGCGCGGTTGTTAAAAGTGTTATTTTTATTCATGCAGAGATCTACCGAGCTGTCCAGCAAGTTAAACAAATCCATGCCTTGGTTCCGTTGACCCAAAAAGAAGCTTTTTACGAATTGATTCATGCTATTTTTAGAATGGATATTTCCCCTCATCTGCAAAAGACGATGCTAGAAAAGCAATTGGTTAATCAGCTAGTGGATCAAGCCTTTTTATTTTTGGAAAAACATCCTGAAATTAAACATTATGTCTTTACTAAAATTAAACGAGTTGAAAATTGTTTTCCTACTTCTATTCATAAATTCGATTTTCTAGGCCGTATTATTGTGGTGCCTAGTAAAACTTGTCAGCCCTATTTATCAAATAATCTACATAATTATATCGATTTGGCTAAAGAAAATTATTCTAAATTTTGGTCGCGTACCAGCCCGTTATTACCGTCCTGGGGTGGAAAATTACTTTGTTTTAAATCTGAACAAGAGGAAGAAAACAAATATTTAAAAAGCTTAGCTAATTTGGTGGAAGTTAATTATTTATGCACTCAAGCGATTGGTGTTACCGAGACTTATTATAGAACTGGGGATTATACGCTCATTGATGTGGCTGAAGGTTGGGATGATGTAGAAGGCTTTCCCGAAAGTCCAAATATTATTGTGGCACAAAAGGGCAAGAAAAGATTAAAGGGCGGGGAGAAAGATGATATATTTATTTTGCAAGGAGATGGAATTAGCGGTGTAATTGATGGGATGGGTGGCATTAATACTTTAGAATTAGGCCAATTTGAGCCTAACCAGACCTTATTATCGATAAATTTAATAGAAAATAGCCTTAGTTATAATGAGCCTAAATCCAACGCTAACGACCCCCTATTTTTTAATCATATACAACAAATATTAGGTCGGCAAACGAAAAACGATAAGATTATATGCGCTTGTGATACGCGTTACGTGGATGGCAGAGGTGGTATCCGCTTATTAGAAAAAGATAGCATTATTGTTGCCAATAATGTGAATTGTGATTATCAAATGCAAATAAAAGTTGAGCCGTTTACTGAAATTCTTAATGACGCCGAACGTGGAAATTTTTCATATTGGGTTGCTCGAGGAAACGGCCGATCCGACGTTCATTTACTCCAGCAGAACTCTTATCACCAAGTGTTTTTTAATTATAGTCTATCAGAAATACAAGAAATTAAATTTTTAAGTGATGAATCAGCAACCTTAGGCCAACAAATCAGTTTTTATTTTAACGCACCAGAGTTTAATAAAAATAGTAATCAGGGAATATTTCATATTTTATTTACATTTACCAATCAAACCGAAGTGATTTATTATTTAAAGGATGAAACTAATATTAAGCTAGGCCAAAAAAGGATTTATTTGGTGCAAAATAGTCAGTCAGCGCCTAGTAGAAATATTCCCTATTATCTTGAAATAGCCAACCGTTTAAAAGCGATTATTATGGTAAAGTCAGCGGCTGAGAGTTTATTGATAGGCACTTCTGAACAAGATATTTTACAAAATGATCCACTTTGCCCAAGTCATCTTGTCGGCAATGCCAATGAAAATATTTATAAAATTATACCTAAAACCGATAGTTATCGAATACCTGACGTTAACATTTATTACGCGCAAAATAGTACAAAAATCCAAACCCTGGATTTACGTGCAGTGGTCGATCAGTTTGAAAAACACAATGGCTGTCCGATCAACTTAGAAATTGAAGAAAGTAAAGGGAATTTACATCTATTCGTTAATTCCGCTAAAGAATGTCATCAGCACCAAAAAATACTGGAAATCATTTTTCACGGCGCTCATCATGAAGGCTGGTTTAATCAAATAAACATTATTGCACGTTATTCTTTTTCAGAAGTTACAAAACAAGAGAAGGATAAATTGACCTGGATTTTAAAACCGCGCCCTTTAATTTGGGACGAAACCAAACGCGTCCTGGTGATTAAAGCACAGGATGTGGAACCGTTTACCAGCGTAATAATACCGGAAAAAGCACCTATACTGCATTTTGTGCGTGGCGGAGAAAGTTTAGCCGATTTGGTGGTGGTGGCTAAAATGAATGAACCATTTTTTCATGCCATCATTTTTGAAGAGTTTTTTGAAGAATCAAAATTAGCACAACAGGTGCTAGGAACGGTATCTATCCAATACCATGATAAACTCATCGAAATAGGCAATTATGCGCATATCGACGCCGAATTTATACCCAGCATAACGGAATTGTATCGTAATATACAACGATCTATCTATCAATCAATAGGCCTGTCCACTAGAACGCGGCGTGTAACACAAGGCTTACCCAAGCTATCACGGCTAATTCCTTTTAAAAACCTTACCGTAAAATCAGTCCAACAGAATTGTGAAAATATTTTTAGGTTTCTAGAGCCGCTATACTCACCCTTTATTCAAGCCTATTCACAAAATGAGGATAAATGGCCGCATTATTTTTTAGAAAATGTATCGAAAGTTTGGATCGATGATAAGCCATCATCTTTTAAACCCAAAAATCTACCCCAAGATAAGCACTTAGTTGTTTATCAAGCAAAATTGCGAACTATTACTTTAGAATTTTCTTTATTTTCTGTAGTGTATGGTTCGGTATCGGCAAGCTTGGAAGAGATGTTACATCGATATCCATCTGCCGCTTTGAAAAATTTTTTTAATTACGGTATAAAACCGATTTTATTAGCCGCACCTAACGTCGACTTGGATGATCCTTTCCAACTTTTAATTTATCTATTAACGTATTTCATTACTAAACAATTACACGATTCGTTGCAAATTAAATTTTATGAGAAAATTCAAAATAAAATAATAAATTTCTTTTTGCCTTTAGTTCTCTCTATGTTTATATTTAATCCTCTACTCTGGAAGCAAGAAAATGCTTTTGAAGCGTATGTTTCATTTTTCTGTAATTCATTGCTTAATGGTTTGTTATTTAAAGCCGGCGAGTGGGGAGCGAAAAAAACCATAGGCCAGTTTTTTACTAGCGATCGAGTAAATAAACAAAGAATGAATGAAGAAGGCTTAATTAGCTCAGCAAATTTTTCCCCAACACTCATGCATGGATTCAATTAACTCGAATAAGAAAGGGTAGGTTCTCAATGAAGAGATTAAATGAGGTTTTTCTCGAGACAAACCGCTAAATTTATTATAAACTAAGCGAGTTAGATGGCGCGGGGTGTCGGAAACGGCTGAGACTATGACCCGTCGAACTTGAACTGATTCATATCAGCGTAAGGATCGCCTTCAAAAAATTCATTCCATACTTCTATGTGAATGTTTACCTTTTGCCATCTCCATTTTTTATTTATTAAAGTGAGGTTGGCAATGTCAGTATTGAAATCTAGAGTTAGCTTATTACTCAATTGGTATACTAATCCTTATCATGCGCCGATTATGGTCGCGCAACAATTAGGCTTTTATGCGCAAGAAGGGATTAAATTGGCGATACTTGAACCGAATGACCCGAGTGATGTAACAGAATTAGTCGGTTTAGGGTGCTTCGATTTTGGCGTGAAGGCGATGATCCATACGGTCGCCGCTAGAGCAAAAGGCTACCCCGTCCGCTCGATTGGTACGCTACTTGATGAACCTCCTACTGGCTTAATTGCCTTAAAATCCAGTGGAATTCGAAACTTTCATGACATAGTTAACAAACGTGTCGGTTACATTGGCGAGTTTGGGAAGAAAATTATTGATAATCTTGCCGGGCTTGCAGGGATTGATCCCAATAGCTATGAAACGGTACGTATCGGTATGAATGTGACGGATGCGATTTGTCGTAAGCTTATTGATACCGGTATCGGTTTTGTTAATTTCCAAAAAATTGAATTAGAGCACCTCCGTGGTGAAACGGTATTTTTGCGTATCGATCAACTTGCAGGTTTGGGTTGTTGCTGTTTTTGTTCAGTGCAATTCATCGTTCCAGAGCAAACCTTAGAAAAACCCGAATTAATTCAAGCGTTTTTGCGAGCAACCCAACGTGGCGCAGCATTGACTACCGAACAACCTGAAGAAGCCTATGAATGTTTATGTCAAGCAAAACCCCAATTACGTACACCGCTCTATCATAAGATCTTTATGCATAGCTTGCCATTTTTTTCACGTAATTTACTCAACGTAGAACGAGATTGGGATAAAGTAGGTCGTTACACTAAGCACTTAAAGATTGTCGACGAAAATTTCGATATAACCGATTGTTATACCAATCAGTTTTTACCTAAAGCACCTTATTCGGAAATAGCGGCGGTTGCTGATTGTCTGGCTTGTGAATGATATGCAAGCCGGTATTGTAGGAATGGGTATCATGGGCCGGTTATTGGCATTCGCATTACATAATGCCGGCTGGCAAGTCAGTCTGTTTGATGAGCATCAGGCGGATAATAATTGTAGTTCGACAGCAGCCGGCCTATTAACACCCTTTTCTGAATGTGATAAAGCCGATCCGCTGATTTGTCGTTTAGGTCAAGAATCGGTAACAACCCATTGGCCTAATATACTCAAACAATTAACAGAACCGATTTATTTCCAACAAGCCGGCTGCCTTGTTGTTCATCATCCTCATGATAAAGCCGAATGGCAGCATTTTTCTCAACGTATAAATAGTAAATTAGTAGCAAAAGATTATTTTCAACATTTATCAAAAGAAACTTTGATTGAACTTGAGCCTGAACTTAATAAATTTACGACGGCCTATTATTTTCCCGATGAGGCGCAGATAGATTGTCAATCGATAATGAATAGCCTAAAAAAATATTTGCAAGCACAAGGCATTACATTTTTTTTTAACACCCGAGTAACATCATTGGCCACTAGACAGATAGTGACACAGAGCAAAATCTATAAATTCGATTATGTATTTGATTGTCGAGGAATGGGTGCGCGCACAGTTTTTAAGGATTTACGTGCAGTGCGCGGCGAATTAATGCATTTATATGCACCTGAAGTGCAATTACAGCGTCCGATTCGTTTTTTACATCCACGTTACAGCTTATATATCATTCCAAGACCAGAAAATAACTATCTAATCGGTGCAAGTGAAGTTGAATCCGAGGATTATAGTCCGATTTCTGTGCGTACCAGCTTAGAGTTATTAACGGCTGCGTATTATGTCCATTCGGGTTTTGCCGAAGCGCGGATTATTGAAACTAAAACCCATTGTCGACCGACTTTAGCATCACATTTACCGAGTATAGATTACCAAGATGGGTTAATTGCAGTGAATGGACTGTATCGACATGGTTATCTGATAGCGCCGGCTTTAGTCGAAGAAATTTTGCGGGCCTTTAAAACTAAGCAACAGGATAGTTATTATCCAGAACTTTGGAAATCTTATGATCAATGTTTTTCTGAATAATAAAAGCCATAGTGTTGAAGCTGAAAAAAATTTATATGATTTTTTAGTTCAACATCATCAACTCAAAGAATATGTTGCTGTGACTATTAATAATAATTTGGTGGTACGTAGAGATTTTAAAACGACTTTATTAAAGCCAAATGATCGTGTCGATATTTTGGTTCCGATGCAAGGGGGATAATGATGTGGAATTTAATGGGAAAAAGCTTAAATAGTCGCTTGCTATTAGGAACTGCGCATTATCCTTCATTAGCGATTATGACCGCAGCGATTCAGGCTTCCGGCACCCAAATTATTACCTTATCTATTCAACGCCAAGCACCCTCAATGATGGGCGGAGAAGCTTTTTGGCAGGTCATAAAAAACTTAAATTGTCATCTATTGCCCAATACCGCAGGCTGTGCTGATGCCAGTACGGCGATTCGTAGCGCAGAAATAGCCCGAGAATTATTTAATACTTCTTGGATAAAATTAGAAGTCATTGGCGATGAATATAATTTACAAGCCGACCCCATTGAATTAATTAAAGCCGCAAAAATTTTAATTGAACAAGGTTTTGAGGTTTTTCCTTATTGCACAGATGATTTAGTGATCTGTCAAAAGCTCGTGGATGTGGGTTGTAAAATTTTAATGCCTTGGGCGGCGCCAATCGGATCGGGTAAAGGGGTATTAAATCCTTATGCCTTAGCCACTTTACGCAATCGCTTACCGAATATTACGTTGATTGTTGATGCAGGCATTGGTAAACCTTCGGATGCTGTGCAGGTGATGGAGTTAGGATTTGATGGCGTGTTACTCAATACCGCCGTTGCCCTTGCGCAGCAACCGATTGCGATGGCACAAGCCTTTCGTTATGCCATCCTAACGGGGTATGAGGCTTATCGCGCTGGAATAATGCCAGAAAGAAATGTCGCTCATCCCAGTACCTCATTAATTGATACACCGTTTTGGCAACAAGAAAATAAAGTATGAAAAAGCTAATTATTCTCAATTATTCCCATAGGCCAGAGAAGGGCGATACAGTCGATTTAGAGACATTGAAAAATTTTAATGTTCCAGCCGCTACAGCGATCAAGTACATCATAAAATATACTAAGCCTAACATGAGTGAGCTTATCAATTTATTTCCTGCTGCGGATCTTGTACTTTGCAATATAAGCGCAGTGGAAAATTTATTGCAGCGAAGTTTGAATACTTACCAAGATATACAACAAGCAGCACAAGGTTTATTAGCGTTAGGCGCTAAAAGTGTATTAATCCAAGCCAGTCAATTAAAAAAGGATTTCTTTTGTCAAGACTATTGGAGCAATCAAGAAGAATCATTTTGGATAGCCACTCCACGTTTAGCAGGATACGCTATTGATAAGAAAGCTATTTTTTCTACGGCGATAGTTGCCTGTTTAGTGCGGAATTATTCGCTCAAGGATGCTATCGTTATTGCCAGAATGTATTTGCAGCGTGGCTTACGTAAAGCTTATACAGAAAAACAAACCCAAAAATTTTTTCATAGCGGATGGCCAGAAGAGCAAGCTGATCTTCCTTATCTTTCTAGTAAACCTTTAGTAAAGTTACCACAAGTTTTTAAACCTTGTAAGACAAGTCTCTATCCTATTGTTGATAGTAGTTTATGGGTAGAAAGATTATTAACGCAAGGAATAAAATGTATTCAATTACGGATTAAACAAGCCGATGAACAACATTTAGCAAAAGAAATTAAACGTAGTATTGTTCTTGCTAAACACTATCAAGCTAAACTATTTATTAATGATTATTGGCAACTGGCAATTCAGTTTAATGCAACCGGCGTGCATTTGGGTCAAGAAGATTTACATGATGCCGATATCAACGCGATTCATCGTTCAGGTTTATATCTGGGTGTGAGTACGCATTGTTATTATGAAGTTGCGCGCGCTCATACATACAACCCATCCTATGTGGCCTGCGGACCGGTTTATTTCACCGACAGTAAACCCATGGCATTTCAACCGCAAGGTATTGAGCAATTAAAGCGTTGGCGGCGAACCCTCTGTTATCCATTGGTGGCGATTGGTGGGATTAACCTCGAACGTTTATCCGAAATTTTAGAATCGCAAGTGGATGGGATTTCAGTTATTTCAGCGATTACGCAAGCCAGGGATCCACCGGCGACCATTAAAGAATTTTTATTTCAAATAAATCAGACAAATTATGTCTAGTTTTCTTACGCCCGATGAAATAATGCGTTATACCCAGCAAATTAAATTAGCTGAGATAGGCTTAGAGGGGCAAAAAAAACTTAAACAAGCACGGGTATTATGTATCGGGCTCGGTGGCTTGGGTTCTCCTTTACTCCTTTATTTAGCAGCAGCCGGCGTGGGAAAACTAGGAATAGTTGACCATGATCAGGTGGAATTAACTAACTTACACCGACAAATACTGTATCGCTCGCAGGATTTGCATCAATCAAAAGCAATTTTAGCCAAACAACAACTGCTTGCACTTAATCCATCTATCCAAGTGCATGCTTATCCAGAAAAACTAACTCAACACAATGTGGATGAACTCATCAGTCAATATGACATCATTGCCGATGGTTCAGATAATTTTGCGACACGTTATTTAATTCATGATAGTTGTTTTAAGTTTAACAAGCCTTATATGTATGCGAGTGCAGGACAGTTTCAAGGTTATTGTTCGATATTTCATGCCAATGCTGAAAATCCATGTTTGCACTGTTTATTTCCGAACACTCCTTTCGATAGTAAGCTTAATTGCGTAACCGAGGGAGTTATCGGCGTGTTACCGGGTCTACTCGGTATTTTGCAAGCGACTGAAATAATCAAATGGATATTAAAGTTAGGGTCAAGCTTAGTGAAGCGTTTACTGACGGTTGATCTTTTAAGCATGACCTTTAAAGAAATTCATTTACGTAAGAATCCCGATTGCCAACTCTGTGGTCATTGTGAGTTTGTTGATGAACCGATTTCAGAAATTGTCTGTTCAGAAGTTTCACCATTAAAAGAGTATGCGATATCCGCCCAACAATTGATTCATTTATTACAGAAAAATAATACCTCCTTAATTGATGTGCGTTCTGCAGCGGAGCACAACGCTGAAAATATTGGTGGTCGATTAATTCCTTTAATAGAATTACCTGATCACTTAAACGAATTAAATCGTAATCATACGATAATTTTTTATTGCCATTCCGGGCAGCGAAGTCTTGCAGCGCTAAAACTATTATTAGCAGCAGGATTTACTTCAGTAAAATATTTAAAGAATGGAGCCGTTGAATTTTTTTAATTCAGAAATTTTATTAAAAATTTTTTAAATTAACATTTTTCTGAAATTCGATAAACTAAAAATTTGTTGATAAATTAATGAAAGTAAAATCATGGCAGGAAAAGATAAAGTCGTGATTAATCTCTATTGAAGTACAAAGACGTGCTCGTTGATCTTAAAACCAGCAGAAGATCTATATAACTACATTATGTTAACGTTGGTTTCTAAGATTAATGCAACGTATACCGACATTTCTGGATTTTGTAATCTATCCAGTTTCTATTGGGAAGATTTAATTAAAATAACTGCCGAGATACAAGATCCCAACGATGAAAATGCGGAAAATTTCAAATTGGGTATTTTCGAACTCAAAGAAAACATCCAAGATAAAGAAAAAAAAGCTCAAGAACTCGTCAATAAACTTGCTGCATTTAGAACCGATCTGGAATCTGATAATCGTAACTTGCAGACAATCGTTGCTGATGCGGATCGTATCTATGCTGGTAACGAAGGTGAAATCCAAACAACTCGAAAAAACATTGATGCAATATCAAGTGCCATCGATAAAGATATAGGGATTATTACCATTAGTGCAGTTACCCTGGCAGGGGGGGATCGTTATGATAGGCGTGGAAGCTATCGGAACTGTCGTCACAGCAGGAGCTGCTCCAAAATTAATTGTGACGGGTGTTTTTACCACATTAACAGGCGTCGCGATGGTAACAGCCGCCAGTATTGATCTGAAGAACAAACAACGCGACTATGGTGAAGCTTTGCAAAAAATGAAACAACTGCAAGATGAAATAGCGGCATTGGAAAATACTAAAAATCAATTTACTTCTCTCAAAGATAATAACGACAATGCTCATACTGCGGTAGAGGATATGCGAAAAACTTGGATTACGCTGAATAATAACTTTCAGGAACTAGAAAATTTAGTAAGTATTATTAATCCTGAAAGACGTTTCATGTTAGTCAATAGACTTAAATCTGCACAGAAAAATTTTGATGATTTAAAACAATTAGCCCATCAACGCACAAAAAAATGGTAGCTTAGAAGTGGTTGTGAATTCTGAATTAGCCAGCTCTCTTCGAATTGCCAAAACCTTCTATTCCATTCCAGCATTAAATATATCTACTAAGCGACTCAATAGCCCTAAACCTTGGATAATTCCGTTAGCTGAACTTCCCGATCTTACTTGTTAAAGCATCCACTATTATTTATAAGGATTTAAAAATGAATCATTTTATTTTCAAGGATACTCAAGAATCTATTAATACCATCGTACGAAAGGTGAAGTCCTTATGTCCTGCCGACTTCTCGATAGCTTTAGATCATTTCATGACCATGCAATGTTTAAGTCAAGCCAAAGCCATTGCTTTACTGTTACAAAAAAATATTGACTATAAATTAAAAGAAATAAAAATGTTACAAACAAGAATGCGTGGTATTGCTCGATCCTATCTTGACGAATATATACCTAAAATTTTGTCTCTTTTAACCGACATCAATAGTTTTTATAATTTTTTTTTGAGTTTTTATCGCGATATTTATGAGCTCATTCATTCACTCAATGAAATCAGTGATGAAAATGAGAAAAACGGATCAATAGATAACCTATGAATTTTAATGATTGCTAGGATTATTTTCTGCAGCAAATAAGGTATTTTCTAATAACATTGCGACGGTCATCGGGCCTACGCCGCCAGGTACTGGCGTAATGTAACCGGCAATTTCTTTAGCAGTTGCAAAATCGATATCACCATGAAGCTTGCCATTGGCGCCGCGGGTAATACCTATATCAATCACAATTGTTTTAGGTTTAATCCAAGCGCTCTGAATAATACCTGCTTTACCCATGGCACTGACTAACAGATCAGCTTGTTGGATGTGTTGTTGCAAATGACGAGTGGCACTATGACAAAGCGTAATAGTACAACCGGCATTGAGCAATTCTAAGGCCATCGGTTTGCCCACGATGTTTGAAGTTCCAACGATGACGGCATTTAAACCTTTGAGTGAAATTTTTTCATATTCTAATAAACGCATGACACCAAAAGGGGTACAAGGACGTAAAAAAGGACGACCTTGAGCCAACAGACCTAAATTACTGGGATGAAAACCATCAACATCTTTTTTTGGATCGATGCTCTCTAGGATACGAGCGGTATTGATAGAGGACGGAAGCGGTAATTGGATCAGAATACCGTGCACCTTGGGGTCGATATTGAGTTTTTGGATCAGTGTGAGTAACTCAACTTCAGTCGTGGAGCGTAAATCATAGGCAAAAGAATTTATTCCGACATCCTGACAGGCATCGCGTTTATTACGTACATAAATTTGCGAAGCGATATCTTCTCCGACTAAAATCACCGCCAAACCGGGAGTGATTAGGCCTTTTGTGTGTCGTTTTTGTAAGCGTTGTTTAAGTTCACTACGTGCTTGTTGTGCAATCGCTTTGCCATCAATGATATTTGCGGTCATAATTATCTTTAGCTTACCGTTTTAAAAAAGAGCAATCTAGGTCATTATATGTTAGATCCGAAGTATTTACGTAACGATATTCAAATTGAACAAATCGCCAAGCAATTAGCGAATCGCGGTTATCAACTCGATACGCGCTTAATATCGCGTTTAGAAACTCGACGCAAAGAATTGCAATCTGAAACTGAAACCTTACAGAATACCAGTAATCGCAGTGCTAAAGCGGTAGGTTTAGCAAAATCCAAAGGAGAATCTATTGAGGCTTTACTCGAAGAGGTGAATGGAATAAAAAAGCAACGAGAAGTCTGTGAAAGTAAACTCAAGGACATACTTGAAGAATTGTCGGCTATTTATTTGACTATTCCTAACTTACCCCATGAGTCAGTACCTGTTGGCCAAGATGAATCACAAAATAAGATCCTACGACATGGGGGCAAGGTTCCTCACTTTGCTTTTGCAGTCAAAGATCATGTTGCACTCGGTGAAGCCCATGGTTTTATGGATTTTGCGAGTGCTTCAAAAATTGCAGGATCGCGCTTTGTGGTACTCGCTGATAAATTAGCCAGGTTACAACGTGCCTTGGTTCAGTTTATGTTAGAGGTTCATACTAAAGAACATGCTTATCAAGAAGTTTATGTGCCTTATATTGCCAATACTGAAAGCTTAATGGGTACCGGTCAATTGCCCGGTTTTGCTGAAGATTTATTTAGTTTGAAAGGAGAACAAGGTTTTTATCTTATTCCTACCGCTGAAGTATCGGTGACTAATCTCGCTCGCGATACGATTTATAATGCGACAGACTTGCCTAAAAAATATGTTGCACATACGCCTTGTTTTCGTAGCGAAGCAGGTTCTTATGGTAAAGATACTCGCGGCATGATCCGTCAACATCAATTTGAGAAAGTAGAATTGATTCGTTTTGTTGAACCTAACCATTCCTATCAAGCCTTGGAAGAATTAACCCATGACGCAGAAGTTATATTGCAAAAACTAGAATTACCTTATCGAGTGGTATCCTTATGTACGGGAGATTTGGGTTTTAGTTCAGCAAAAACCTACGATCTCGAAGCGTGGCTGCCCAGTCAAAATACCTATTGTGAGATCTCATCCTGCAGTAATTTTGAGTCTTTTCAAGCGCGTCGTTTAGCAGCACGCTGGCGTAATCCCGAAAACGCTAAAATTGAATTGATACACACACTCAATGGTTCTGGTTTAGCGGTGGGACGCACCTTAGTGGCATTGATGGAAAATTATCAAACCAAAGAAGGAAAAATTCGTATTCCCGACGTGTTGAAAGATTATATGCAAACAGACTTTATTTAAATTCCTAGATTATGCAAGATGAGAGTAAACAGCAACCCGGCATTACCTTGAGAGTAATATTCTTAGGGATTTTTTTAGCCATACTGTTGGCTGCATCGAGTACTTATCTTGCCTTAAAAGTTGGAATCTTACCTTCTGCATCCATACCGGCTGCCATATTAGCGATGGCTATTTTGCGTTTGTTTCAAAATGGCAATATTTTTGAAGCTAATCTGATTCAGACTGCCGCATCTGCTGGCGAAGCCATGGCGGGCGGTATCGTATTTACTATTCCTGCCTTAGTTATTATTGGTTATTGGCATTATTTTCCTTATTTTGCTAATTGTGCGATTGCTTTATTAGGGGGCTTATTAGGTATTTTATTTTCGATTCCTTTGCGTAAAATTTTAATTAATACGCCGCAGCTATACTTTCCAGAAGCGCGAGCGATCGCTGAAGTTTTAAAGTTGAGTCAAAAACAAACATTTCCTATCAATAAAATGTTAGTCGGGACCAGTTTGGGCGCTGGTTTGGAGTTCGCACAAACCGGTTTGAAAGTGATTGCGGTAGCAACTGAAAAGTGGATAGTATTTGGGAAATCGCACATTATCGGATTTGGTTTAGGTTTTGCACCGGCTTTGATCGGCGTAGGTTATTTAATTGGTTGGAATGTCGGTCTTAGTCTGCTGTTAGGTGCATTTATTGCTTGGGGAATCGGTTTACCGTTATTAAGTTATTTTTCACCGATAACTAAAACATTTATTTTGGCCAAAAATTTAAGTGTGTATGCCAATGATATTCATTATATCGGTTTAGGTGCGATGTTAGCGGCAGGATTATGGACTTTATTACAGTTATTACGTCCTTTTTATCTAAGTTTGCGTTTATCATTACCAGGTTTATTCCAACTACAGCAAATTCGATTATCTCCTGCTGAACAAGATCTTCCACTGAATTATCTCCTCGCGAGTTTGGGCTTAATAATTATTGGTATTTATTTTTTATTCGCTTATTTATTGCCGATTCAAAGTTTATCCTTTAGGTTACCGCAATTATTTACGGTGGGTGCAGTTTTGTATGTGTTGGTGATAGGTTTTGTTTTTGCTGCCCTCTGTGGTTATTTTTCTGGTTTGGTAGGGGTGACAGCCAGTCCTGGGTCAGCCATTGTAATCTCAGGCTTGTTATTCATGGCATTAATTCTACGCGGTTTATTATTTTTCAAAGGCCATGAATTATTAAGTTCACAATTACTGGATGCTGCAACAATGACTATTATTATTGGTGCGGTGGTAGCCGGTATCGCTTGTATTGCAAATGATAACATTCAAGATTTGAAAGTAGGCCATTTAATTGCTGCGATTCCTTATCAACAACAGATTATGTTAATACTAGGTGTCATTGTTGCCGCTTTAGTTATTCCCTATGTCATGCAATTGCTGTTTAGTGTCTATGGCTTAGTCACGGTATTACCACACGCGGGTATGGATCTTCAGCAAACCTTATCGGCACCACCCGCGGCGATGATGGCGGGTTTAACTCAAGGCGTATTTCATCATGATCTTCCTTGGCTTATGTTAGGAATTGGTGCTGGCATCATGTTGATATTAATTTTAGTCAACAAAATCAGCAAAATTAATATTTC
>VBOA01000011.1:256001-314960 GCA_005877695.1 Gammaproteobacteria bacterium
TGTTATTTACAAAGAAAACAGCAACAGGGTGTCTCATCGGATCTGAATTTGCCCTATCACAATACCGTTTTGTTAAGCTGTGGATTGGTTGCTGGCGCGGCATTGATGGATGTACTACTCGCCATCCCTTTATCGATCACTAATGATCCGCGCTTATTGGCTATTTTACCTCTTAAATGGCAGTCACTTGCTACTTTACTAGGTTTTTTTAGTTTATTAGCCATTGCTGGATGCTTCTATTGGGCGATTCAATCCCAGACTAAAACCGCTACGATTGACTCCTAATCATACACAGATTAACGCTTATTCTTAAGTTTAGTCTGGTTAAGATTCAAAGATAGTCATTGATAATGATTATCATTCTTATTTAATTCTTTTATCAGAGTTGTTAAACTCCATATCAGAATAACTCTAATAAATGGCTGAAAAGCTGAAATATGTCTGTTTCAAAAATTTTGAGTCGCCGCACGCTAAAAAAACCGTTATTTTGGTTGAGTATCTTGGGCCCCGGTTTAGTGGTGATGCTAGCTGATACGGATGCCGGTAGTTTAATTACCGCCGCACAAAGTGGTGCCGTTTGGGGCTATAAATTACTGGCTTTACAGTTCATTTTAATGCCTATCCTCTATATCGCTCAGGAATTAACGGTGCGTTTAGGTATAGCCACCGGGATGGGGCATGGCGAATTAATTAAACATTATTTTGGTAAAACCTGGGCATGGTTATCAGTTTCGACTTTAATTGTTTCTTGTATAGGTGCCATTCTCTCTGAGTTTAGTGGTTTAGCAGGGGTTGGGGCACTTTTTAATATTCCAGCTTGGGAAACCTTGTCCTTAGTTGTGGCTTTCTTGACTATCGTTGCCTGGACAGGTTCTTATCGCTCGGTTGAGCGGGTTGCTATTTTATTAGGTTTATTCGAATTGGTTTTTTTATGGGTTGCTTGGGATGCAAGGCCGGTCGGGCATGAAATTCTCTCTGGCTTTACGACAATTCCTTGGCAGAATAAATCTTATTTATATTTGTTGGCCGGAAATATTGGGGCAGTGATTATGCCTTGGATGATTTTTTACCAGCAATCGGCCGTTTTGGATAAAGGGCTTAATGCGAGTCATTTGCGGATAGCGTGTTGGGATACCGCGATAGGCGCAATCATTACTCAATTGATTATGGCTGCATTATTGATAGCCACTGCCGCCACCATCGGTAAAATAAATCCACAAACTCCTCTCAATACCGTCCAAGAAATTAGTCATGCGCTGACGCCAAGTTTAGGTTTTACCACTGGACGAGTTTTGTTTGCATTGGGTATGACCGGCGCTGCATTGATTGCGAGTATCGTCGTTTCGTTAACGGCGGCTTGGGGTTTAGGGGAAGTGATGGGTTTTCGCCGCTCTTTAGAACATTCTCCTAAAGAAGCCCCCTGGTTTTATGGAGTTTATACGTTAATTTTAGTATTAGGCGGAATATTAGTGGCATCGGGCCGGGTAAATTTAGTCAATCTCAGTGTGGGTGTCGAAGTCATGAATGCCTTATTACTACCCATCGTATTGGGTTTTTTATATCTTTTAGCATTACGGACATTGCCCAAATCATTTCGTTTAAACCCTGCTTATGCGGTAATGGCAGGGATTATTTTATTGGTGACCACAGTGTTTGGTTTATTCGGTGGAATTTCAGGAATTATTTAAACCAATCGAGTAACAAGCTTATTTGAAGATAATAAAATCAACGAGCAATGGTTAGAGTCATCGAAAAAAATGTGTATTAGGATTGCTATTCATTAACAAATTGTCTACAATCTCGGCTTCCATTTTCATGGGCCGTTAGCTCAGTTGGTAGAGCAGTAGACTTTTAATCTATTGGTCGATGGTTCGATTCCATCACGGCCCACCAGTCAAATCAAAGACTTAGCTATAACTTATTTAACAGTGAATAGCTGAATGTACCTATTTTGTACCAGTAATTCTTTCAGCGGCTTTTCTTAATTGATCACTATTTAAATGGGTATTACTGTAATAGCATTTTAAAAGAATGGCCAACCCCCTAGTTGTTGTAACAGTCGACTGTTTTAAATTCTAGATATTATTACCTAATTAACAAAGAGGGGATCGACTTCAATGATAATTTCTTCGGTGTTTTTTATTATAAGCTCCTGATCAGGTTTGAAAAAAATCATAGGCTGGGTTTGTGAGATAAATTGAAAGCAGGGGTGGAGAAGTTGAGCAATTTCATAGTATTCCTATCTGGCTGTTAAGCTTCCAGGCGTTTCCCCAAGATTATTTTTTAAAAGAAGATTGGCATTTCTTGATAACAATTCTTTTACTAATAACGAACTTTCCTCGTTAACGGCTTCATGTAATGGAGTATTATCCCATTTATCTTGGGTATTTACTTCAGCCCCAAATTCCCCATAAGCAGAATAGCGATATCGGTAAAACCATGCCGAATGACAGACTGAAGCAATGTTCCGCATGGAACTCTTTGGCTGGGATTAGCGTTATTTTCTAAAAAAAGCGAGTTGCATCTATATCTCCTAATAAAGCAGCCGCTTTTAATGTTTTTGGTGTTTTTAAAATCATATTAAGCCGTTGGTTGTTTTAAAATAAGTAGATAAATTCTAAGTTAAAGCAATAAAAAATTAAACTGTTATTAAATAATGTTCTTAAAAAATTCAATAATAAAAAATTTTGAATTTTTAAATTAATGTTTAAAATTGCTGGTTCCAATGGGAATATTCTTTTAAAGAGTTCACTAGGGCATCTCGCGCGGTTGGCGATAAAGCTTTGGTTTTAGAAGCGATATTAGAAAAAAACAGATTATGGTTTATCAGATTCTTTTGCGTCATGTTATTTTTTATTACTGTTATCAGCGAATCAATATCTTCCTCTCTGAGCGCCAAATGAATATTTTGTAATAAGTACTTAAATATATTATCTAAAGATTTCTTAAAAGAAATAGAACTCCCGGGAATAAGATAGAGAAAAGGCGATTTTAAAAACCATTCTATATCTGGTTTTTTTATTTTATTTGAAAATAATATGCCATGTAATTGATAGAGATTATTACCATATATTTCATAAAAAAATCCTATTTTTTCTTTTAGAGCAGCATCGAACTCAAAAAATAATTTAAACTTTGGAAGTTGTTGATCAAGAACTTGTTTTTCAGTATCAGAACATTTTATTTTAGAAATTATTTCTAGAAGTTCACTATAGAGTAAAGGATCATCTATTTTCTTTAAAATGGCTTTAAAAAATTCTGAATCATTTTCAAGCTTAAATTCTTGATAAACTAAATTATTTTTAATTTTATCAAGCGTTTCTAATAAAGATTCGGAGAAAAAAGTTTGATTAAATATTTCTTTTAATTCTGTATAAGCTGGAAGAAGCTTAAGCTTTTTTGGCTGCTCCATACCTTTTATTATATGATATAAATGTAAAAATTTATCTTCTAGATTCATAATGGCAATTCTTTAGTACTATACTAACAGATTATTGTTTAAACTTTAATTAAAAAATGATGTTATTCACAAGGCATCAAGCTTTTGTGATAAACGCTGATGTTTTCATTTTAAAAAAATGAATTCGCTAAAATTTCTCATTAATAGATATTTATTTAATTTATATTTTAAATGCTCTTGCTAACGTAAAATTTATTTCTTATTATAAAATTGATAACGTCAAAAACTTTTAACATTAAAAAAAATAAAAAGGAATAATGGATGATAACAAGACGGCCTTTTCAATCCGATGATGATCCCTTTTTACTGGCTGATGATTTTGATGATCAAATAACTCACCAGTTTTAGAAAGTGATGCGACAAATCAGATGCATTTTCAAATTGGGATGATGGGGAATCAATTACTCAGGATAAGCAAAAAGAAATTTTCTAGCATTATTGCCAAACTATAATTAAAAAAGGAGAGACAAGATGACTGTACTCAAAGCCATTATATTTTACCCAATGCTATTTGTAAGAAAACCGTTTATGTTCATAAGCAAATTCATTGGGATTATACTGATGTTTGTGTCTATTGTGGCAAGCATATTAGGTAATATGCCATGGACTCTAAAATTCTTTAGCTTGGATTGGTGTTTATTTTATTTTTATTACGGCATTTTTATGATGTCATTTTATTGAATCTAAATCCTACCAATATAGAGTTAACACTTCAGCAATAAAATATCGTTAAGCAATTTTGGTTAATGAATATATTTTTTAAAACAATGGTTTAATTTATTTTAAATAACAATAAAAAAGGATCTTAATCATGAAGAAAAAATTAATCAGTTTGTTGACTTGTGCTTTATTACTTTCTGCCTGCGTAGGAAGAACGCCAAATCCAGTGCCTTTGCATCAACCGGGTGATGAAAGTCTTACATGTAATGCGTTGAAGCTTGAGTTAATGCATAATCAAACCAAGATTACCAATCTTATTCCTCAGCAAAACAAAATGGGTAAGAATATCGCTCTTGGTGTTGCAGGTGCGTTTATTCTAGTTTGAAGCGTCAGAATTATTACAAGATCCACATATGTAGGTATAATTTTTATCGCGAGGTTCAAGAATTAACGTTTTAAACTAGCTATAGAAGAAGGATCTTCATAATTCTTCAGATTATTATAAAGTGCTTTTTTAGCAGTTGGTGAGAGTTTTTTTAACGTAGAAAATTTTTTGAAAATACAATGTTGGTTGGTTATTGGTAAGGGTGTTGGTTTAGAAATAATAGGTGAATTTCTTATTTTTTCTGAGAGTTGCTTTTTTGTAGCGCTTAAGATATCATAATATTCTTTATAATTTATATGTTTTTCGTTCTGCGTAGTTTTTAATAATTGGTCATGTTTAGTGAAATCTTTTCTGGTTTTGATTTCAGTATTTTCTAAAAATGTTTTATATAAATCAATCAATTCTTTATCACAACAATCAGAAGTACTCGATATGAATTCAAAAAGATCCGAATCAAAAAACCATTGTATATCGTTAAAAGAAATTAATTCTGAAGAGATTATTTTTTTTAATTTTTCAAAATCTTCCAAATAAACTTCAAAAAACTCATCTTTACGACCTCGATTTAAGTCCTGTTTTAGAATAGATAATGAAATAAGATTATTAAGATGTTGTTTTATAACCCACTCTTCTTGTTGCGAATATTTTATTTCTATAGATTTCAAAAGTCGTTCAATTATTTCAATATCATTTACTTTACGAACAAGTTCCTTCATATAACAGGGATCACCGTCAAGTTTGAATTGTCGATAGAAGGGATTAGTCTTTAGTTTAGTAATATTTTCTAACAAAAATTCTTGTGACAAGGAAGCATTAAATAGTTTTTTAAGCGTTTCAAATCCATTGAGTAATTCTTTGCGATTTGAGAAATCAGCGTATGAAAGCAATTTTACCACTTGATCAAGTTTAAGTATTACTTTTTTCATATAAAATTTACGTGTCTTATAAATATTTTTAATAATAACTATTAAGTATTAAAGTTTTATTAAATTGAAAACCTACTTTATAAAGTCTGTTGCTTTAGTTTTTTGGGTTACGATAATGACCTGCTGATGGCAAGCTTTTTTTATAATTCCTTTTTAGATTCTTAAATTGATGGGTTATATCAGCCTTTTTCCTAGCAGCTTATGAAATTCCTTCTGCAAGCAGAAATAGATTGAAAGAAGGGAGACTTAAAGCTTAAATCTCACCTAATAAATGGGACTGTGCAGGTTTAAACTATATTATATTTTGCTCAAAGAACCTAATGGACCTGTTCTGCTTAAATCTAAAGGTTCCTCTAACCAAGGTTCCATTTTAGATTGCTTTAGCTCCTCGGGTATATTAAAAAATTTTTGAGTTCTGTGTAATTTATTAGAAAAGCTGCTTTCGAAGCCTTTTTTTAATAATAATGATTGTATATGTTTAAATTCCATTTCTTCAATAAGCTTGAAGAATTCAAAGCCATATTTGTCTATGCAAATAACGTCGCTGCTAATTAAATCAAATGCCTTATCATAAATTAAGGCTTCAAACAGATTTAAATTTTGTTTTATGGTAAACTCACCTAAAGGAGGTTGTTTTTCCAAAGTATCAAAAAAATTCCTTATTTCCTTGGTGTGGCCTAATCCTAAATAAGTAATGATTTTTTTTTAATTTTTTAATGTTATTTTGGCTAAACATATTTAAATTCAATTAAAAAGCTTAAACTTATCATATCGATTTTTTCTTAAAGTTTTATTAATGTCAGATGACTCTTAAGGTAAAAAAATTATTACAAAGTAGGATAAAATGTTTAGCACACTAAAATATTTGCAAATCTTTTTGCAAGGATAAAAAATGAAATTATCACGCCTGTTGATTCTATAGAAAAAATTTATGATAAAACAGCTTTATTTACCTATCTTGAAAATACCTATTTAAACAATATTAAAAAATTAGAAATTCAGGCTTTAGAAAAACAATGCCAAGAATTAACAGGGAAGCCAATAGTTATTTCCCTTGTTCCGCTCGAAAAAGTGAATGAACAAGGAATTTCTAAAAAAAAACTATTTGATTATCTCGATGATGTTTATAATCAAAATATTTTAGAATTAGCAGCGCAAAGTAAATCTTCAAAAAATAATAAAAACTAACATATTTCCAAAAATTCTAAATTTCTTTCAGTCAAAGAAATGTATTGAAGCAGAGAAATCTAATCAACCCCAATTTCAAGTATTGACTAAATAAATGTTGCGCTAGTAAACATTTGGCGAAGTGGCCAGTCCTTTTTATCTCCAACATCACTACTGGTAAGAAGTTCAATTCTAGTGAGGAGAGGATGATGTTTTGAAGATGTAAAAAAACTATAGAAGCTTTTCAAAAATTCGGGGTCTGAAAAGCTTCTAATAGTTTAAATGCAACAACGCGTTAATTTAAATTCTTCTTTCGAAGGGAGGCTTATTGCCATTCAAATTACTAATAGAATTAATGCATTGATTGAGCGTGCAAGCCGTATGCGCGATATATTGATTATTACAGTTTCCATAGCTTGTTCCTCTCTGTTTAGCTGTTATAGACCCTTCGCCAATCGGATTATAGAAAATTGAACTTTCTGATCCGATAACATAACAGGAAGCCAGCTCATCGTTCCCTTGCGAAAATTCTTCCACAAAAGAAGAGGTTGAGTATATATTTCCCCACTGCTTAGAAATTTTAATTCGGCCCACTACGGTTTTTGTTCCAAACATTAAATCGGTAATAACACCGGTCACAACATCTTTTGATTTGCTAATATCCAGTTGGTACAGATGGCCGGTTTTCCAAGAAATTTTTATATCACACTGAATGCCTTTGCCTTCATGCGAAAAGGGTCGACAGTAGTAATGTTCATTATTTTGGGGAGGAATCCAATCATTTGCCCCCCATATTGAGAAATTATAAGCTTTTTCGCCTTTTCCTCTATTTTGCAGTCCAATGTAACCTGTTTCGCCAGGATAAAAATAAAACTGGTTTGCCCAGTAATAGTGGGAGTTAAGACCTCCATCGTCATTAATTTGACTGATAAAAGTAACATTGGAGAATAATTTATGGTCTGGCCATAGATGATCATAGGAAACAATTCCGCCGACCATCACCGCATAAGCCTGATAGCAAGAAAATAATAAAAGTATGGGTATAAATTTTCTTACTAAAAAATTTTTTATAAATTTACTAAACTTCATGTTTAACCTCTATTTAAAAAACTTTAATATAATTAATTATATTAAAATATTAAGCATAAATAACTTACATAATAGGCCACTTTATAGGTTAATCATGTCAATTTTTATCTGGCATAAGTTATCTTATGTCAATATAAAAAATTAATTTTTATGTTATTATTCTTCGTAATAAAATCTATTATTTTTGTTAGAATAGAGGCGTCTCTTCTAAAATGGAAATTTATGAAAAATTCAATATCGACGTTAGAATTATAAATTAAACGATTGTCGGATATTTTAGATTCGCAAAAAAAAGAAAAAAAGCCATATTTATTTATAAAAAAACTTTTAAATAAATTATTAAAATTTAAAACTAACCAACCTAGCCGTGATTAAATTAAATAATGTTCGACAATTGATGGATTGAGAACTATCGAGTAACCATGATGAATCTCATCCTTTGAATACTGCTTGTCAATTGGGTGTTGGTTAAGATCGATAGCCTTGTTAAGGAATTAATTTAAGATATTCTTCAACTGGCTTTGCGATGTGTTTAGGTTTCGAATAATACTCTGTGTCGGTTCAGCACGGTTTAAGGTATAAAAATGAAATTCTTTGATTCCATTTTGCAATAAGCTATGACAAAGTTTTGTGACAAATTCAATGCCTACTTCTTGTAACGAAATAGGATCATCAACATACGTTTTCAGATGTTTATGTAACCATAAAGGGATTTCGGCACCGCAGGCGTTGGAAAATTGCATAAGCTTCTGATAATTCATAATCGGCGTAATCCCCGGGATAATTGGGATACGAATCGCTGATTTATCACAGGCTTCTAAAAAGCGGAAATACGCATCACTATTAAAAAAAAATTGGGTAATGGCACTATTCGCACCGGCTTCAATCTTGCGTTTAAAATTTTCAATGTCTGTTGTGGGGCTGAAAGCGAGAGGATGAAATTCTGGATACGCGGCTACAATAATATGAAAGTAATTGCCGGTTATTTTACGTATGGCGGTAATTAATTCGCTGGCATAATGGAAGTCAATGTCTAATGATGATTTATCGGTAGGTAAATCCCCTTGAATGACTAATAATTGTCTAATCTCTAATTGCTGGTATTCGCGGAGTAACGATTCTAAACGTGCCTGGGTCATATTGACACAAGAAATATGGGGTGTAACGCTAATCCCAGCAGCGACAAATTGTCGCACCACATCTAATGACTTTTGTTGCAAGGATCCCCCTGCACCAAAAGTCACTGAAAAATAATTGGGTTTAAGCCGACATAATTCATCTCTGGTTTGATTCAGATCATTTAAGCCCTTTTGTGTTTTCGGCGGGTAAACCTCAAAACTCACCTTAAATTTTTGACAAAGTGACATGCGAAGGCTCCTGGCTAGCTAGGGGTTGGGTAACAAGCGAAGTTTCTTCACGAAGTAATTTAGCAGCGCCTACCATATGCCGTAATGCTGCCGTGACTTCCGGCCAGTTACGGGTTTTTAAGCCACAATCTGGATTAACCCATAGACGCTCAATAGGAATATAACGCAGTGCTTGTTGGAGTTGTTTGATCATTTCATCTTGTGAGGGAATACGTGGAGAATGGATGTCATAAATGCCCGGTCCGATTTCATTGGGATAGGAGAAATTCTCAAAGGCTGCTAACAGTTCCATTTTTGAACGTGAACTTTCTAGCGTAATGACATCGGCATCGAGTGCAGCGATGGCGGTAATTACATCATTGAACTCGGAATAGCACATATGCGTATGAATCTGCGTGCTATCTTTGACACCACAAGACGCAATACGAAATGAAAAAACTGCCCAATCTAAATAGTTTTGCCAATCTTTGCGCCGTAAGGGTAAGGTTTCGCGAAACGCAGGTTCATCAATTTGGATAATGGAGATACCGGCTTTCTCGAGATCGATCACTTCGTCACGTAATGCTAAAGCAATTTGTAAGGCGGTCGATTGGTGTGATTGATCATCACGGACAAAAGACCAAGCTAATATTGTCACCGGGCCGGTTAACATGCCTTTGACTGGGCGTTTACTTAAGGTTTGGCTATAAGCCGACCATTCAACGGTCATTGCTTGGGAGCGACTGACATCGCCATAGATAATAGGTGGTTTGACACAACGGGATCCATAGCTTTGTACCCAACCGTTTTTAGTAAAAGCAAAGCCATTCAATAGTTCACCAAAATACTCGACCATATCATTGCGTTCGGCTTCCCCATGGACTAAAACATCGAGATCTAAGGCTTCTTGCTGAACGATCACATCGGCGATCTGTTGTTTTATTTTTTGTTGATAAATTTCATGTGTAATTTTTCCTGATTTATATTCTTGACGAATTTTTCTGATATCAGCGGTTTGCGGGAAGGATCCGATCGTTGTGGTGGGTAATAGCGGCAATTGTAAAGCCGATTTTTGTTGCTTAGCACGAGAACTATATTCTGAGTTACGTTGGGTCAGTTTCTGAGTGACTGATTGAATGCGATTCTGTACTAAATTATTATGGATGCGTTGCGATGTTTTACGGGTTTGCAACGCATTAAGATTTTCCTGCAATAAATCCTTGATAGTGGACTCATCAGAATTTAAAGCACGCGATAATAAGGAAATTTCGGTTAATTTTTGCTTAGCAAAAGCCAACCAGGATTTTATTTCTGGATCTAATTTGGTTTCGTTATCTAAATCAACGGGGCTATGCAATAACGAACAACTACTGCTTATCCATAATTTATCCTCATAAACATCTCTGATAGGACGCAAGATTGTTAATATTTCATTTAAATCAGCTCGCCAGATATTCCGACCATTAATAAATCCTACCGAAAGAATTTTATCTTTTGATATCTGTTCTAGGCAGATGGATAATTGTTCAGGTGCAGTGCAGCAATCAATATGCAAACCCTGGATCGGTAATTGTTTAATAACCGGTAATTGATCACTGATAGAGCCAAAATAAGTGCTTAACAAGCAGTTGCTATGATTAAAATTTAATTGCTGATAAGTCGCGAGAAAAGCTTGTTGCCAATGGGGGGGTAAATCTAATACTAAAATAGGTTCATCACATTGGAACCATTCAATGTTTCTCGCCTTGAATTCTGTAAAGATTTGATTATAAATGGATAATAAATTCTCTAATAGATTTAATTTATCGAATTCAATTTCTTTAGTTTTACCTAACCATAGATAACTTAACGGGCCGAGTAATACCGGTTTTACTCGATAACCTTTGGCGAGGGCTCGATCAATCGCGGTAAATAAATAATCTTTGTTTAATTGAAAATGTTGATGTACAGTAAATTCAGGGACAATGTAGTGATAATTGGTATTAAACCATTTCGTCATTTCACAGGCGGTTGTTTCTTGCACTTCCGGTGCTTGACCGCGCGCCATACAAAATAAGGTATTGAGATCAATTTTTTTCTGATCCTCTCTAAAGCGTTCTGGAATAACACCTAACAAAGCACTATGATCTAACACATGATCATACCAAGAAAAATCACCTACAGTGACAAAATCTAAGCCGGCATCAGCTTGCATTTGCCAATTCTTATCTTCAATCTGTTGACCAATCTGCTGCAATTCCGTCACGGATATTTGTTTACGCCAATAGTTTTCAACTGCTTTTTTCATTTCGCGATTGGCGCCAATTCGGGGCAGACCTAGGACATGTGATTGATTTAAGCGAATAGACATAACATTTTCCCTAAAAAAAATTTAAAAAAATCCTTTTTTAAATGACAATAACAAAAATTATATTAAATACCTGTTTTAAGGAGAGATGAAACTCAAGTGCCTTAAAACAGGCTAGCTAGGTGATAAGGATAAGCAAAATAAAAGCAGAACTTGCGAGGAGTGTTGAATAGATACGAAATCTTTAAAGTAACAACAATAATCATCCATGACATTCACTCTTAATGGGTCTAACGACTTGAAATAAGTAGCGAAAAAAAACCACCTGGCTAAAGCGTGGTGGTTTTCGTGACGCTTTAGCTAAACTTAATATAGCGCCAGCAAGCTGTAGCTCAAATCGGCGCTTATCACACTAAAAAATTATAGGTGAAAAATAAAATAAATGCAAGATTTTAATTATAAAAAATTTTTCGTAAAACTAAGATGTGTTTTTTTATTTAATTTTTTTAAAATAAAATTTTTTCATGAAGCATATAAAAAATATTTCCAAAATTTTTAATTAGTTTTTTTGTAAATCTGATAGACAAAAGTCAAAAATTTAGATAAGTTTTAGCGTGAGTATATTATTTTAGGAGAAAATATTATGCCAACAGAGCACATTACCAATAGGGAATTAATGGCTATGGTTAATCATTTTTCTGAATATAAAATCATGTCGAAATATTTTCCTTTGATGTATGAATCTCCGTTAATCATGGAGTCTCTAAAGCTTATCTATATCTTATCGTATAATAAAAAATTTAATTCAGAAGATATTTTACTGGTGAAATTAATTTTTAAAGAGAGTTTTAAGTTTTTTTCTGAAGCTGAAATGGCGTCTGAAGCAGGCAATGAATCCAGTAATAATTCGGCTAATAATAAATATAGTAAAAAAAATTTATTTTTATCGGTATTATTTTGTTCTTTGATGCTCGTCACGGGGATAGGCTGTATTTATTCTACATTTATATTTATCCCTTTAGTAATAATGTTTGGTATTGGTTTGGCGATATGCACTTGTTTAATCAGTGTTAAAAACCGCCCTGTTGAAATAATAATACCGAAATTTGATGAAATCTATAAGGCGTGTAAATCTGAATTAAATACCTTAAAAAAAAATTTGGATAAATTAAGAAATTTTTTCGCTGAAAAATATAAAATTAAAATGACCAATGTGGATAGTGTGTATATTACATTAGCTGATAAGCAAACAGAAAATTTCCCCTCTCGAAAAAAATCAGTTACCTTTGCACCTAAATTAAATGAACTGAATCTATTTAATATAGAAACGCCGGAATCAAGATCGCGTGCGAATAGTTACGAAAACAATGGGGATTTTCGACCTACACTCTAAAAGCATTTTTATGCCGGATTATGGCTATTTTGTAAAACGACCAGGCTTTTCAATAGGTTTAGTGCGACAAATAATTGATAATCGTTTTTCACTAAATCATTATTGTCATTATTGTTCACCGCAGTCGTTGAAAATAGCGTTTTTTGCGGAGTATTTCCATTTTTTAAATGGCCTTTTAATTCCGCTTCATGGGGATAGATAGATTCAGCCAGATTTTCGCTTAAGGAATTTATTTTTAAATCCTCCAAAGTAATATCGGGGACAATCCCAGATGCTTGAATCGATCGACCTGAAGGGGTGTAATACAATGCAGTGGTTAATTTAAGTGCTGTCATTTCATCTAAGGGGATAACCGTTTGTACCGATCCTTTACCAAAACTCTTGGTTCCTATAATGATACCACGCTTGTTATCTTGTAAGGCACCGGCAACGATTTCGGCGCCCGATGCACTTCCTTGATTAATCAAAACAATTAATGGGCCAGCATAAACTTGATTATTCGGTTTGGCAGTAATTTTCATATTCGCTTCGGATGATTGGCCTTGTGTATAAACTATCACTTGATTGTAAAGCATTTTCTTGGTATCAAGAAAAGCGTTGGTGACGTCTGCAGCCGAGGTTAATAATCCTCCCGGATTATTTCTTAAATCAAGTACTAAACCCTTAATCGGGGTTTTTTGTTGATGTTGCAATTTTGCAATCATTTGATCTAAATCATGGCGTGTACTGGCTTGAAAACTATTAATACGTACATAAGCATAATCAGGTTCTAATAGATGTCCTTTGATGCTTTGGATATGGATAATGCTGCGTTTTAAATTCACTAACAGGGGTATATGTTGACCTTGGCGCACTAAGGTTAATTGAATGGAGCTGCCTTTTTCACCACGCATTTTTTTGACGGCTTCTCGTAAGCTTAAGCCTTGAATAGGGGTGTTATTAATCCGCACTATCCAATCCCCTGATTTAATTCCGGCTTTTTGTGCGGGACCATCATCAATCGGTGTTACTACTCGTAACAAACCATCTTCCATACCGACTTCAAGACCTAAACCACTGAATTCACCGGTTGTTGCTGTTTGTAAATCTTTTAAATCATCGGAGTTTAAAAAACTTGAGTGCGGATCGAGACCACTTGCCATTCCTTGCATGGCATTTTGTAACAACTCATGTTCGGAAGTTTTTTGCACGTATTCATTTTTGATAATTTCGAGTTCGCGATTAAAACGCAGTACATCTTGAGAAAGCGTGTCTTCTGAGGAAGAGGGGGCTTTAGTTTGGCCAGAAAAGGGTGAGGTACTAAATCCTAATAAAGAACAGGTGAGAATGAGAAAAGAAAGCATTTTTAATTTCATACGAGCTTATCCTTTTATTTAGTATTGTACAAAGTTTACTCTTTCGGAAATCAATGATCGCGCTGTGTAAAGGACCACTTTTTGGCTACTCTAATTATAGTGTAATTCACTTTAATGAATTTGCGAGGCGGCAGGCATAAAAATGGTAATTTTATTGACCAATACCTGCAGCGCTAAGATTTAAATTATTTTAAGGTGAGTAAATTTTGACCGGTCATTTCTGTTGGTTTAGGTAAATTTAATAAATTTAAAAGAGTAGGCGCGATATCCGCTAAACTGGGGTGTTTGACTGGATTTATTTTTGCGGGTCGACCAATATAAACAAATGGCACGGGCTCATTAGTATGAGCGGTATGTGCTTGCCCGGTTTCCTCATCGAACATACATTCAGCATTACCATGGTCTGCGGTAATAATGGCTTCCCCACCATATTCTTGTAAACCAGCAACAAGCTTGCCAATGCAATCGTCAATACAGTGAATACCTTGCAGCGTTGCGGTTAAATTTCCAGTATGGCCTAGCATATCGGGGTTGGCAAAGTTGCAGATGATGACATCATATTTTTTTTCTTTAATGACTTCTAACAGGTGTTCAGTAATTTCGATAGCACTCATATCAGGAGTAAGATCGTAAGTGCTCACTTTCTTTGAGGGAATTAGCACACGCGTTTCATTAAGGACCGGTTTTTCATCGCTGCCATTAAAAAAGAACGTGACATGCGCATATTTTTCAGTTTCTGCAATCCGTAATTGGGTTAAATGATGTTGCGCAAGATATTCACCTAAACCATTCGTTAAAGATTGTTGTGGAAAAGCAATTTGACTGGGAATGTCGCTCGCATATTTGGTTAAAGAGATAAATCCGGCTAAATGAGGTTGACTGGGTCGACTGAAGCCTGAAAAATCTCTATCGAGAAAAGCATGACTGAGTTGCCGTGCGCGATCAGCGCGAAAATTCATAAAGATAACCAGATCGCCATCTTGAATGGTTATGGGTGCTTTATTGGCATCGTGTATGGTAGTGGGCGAAACAAATTCATCGCTTTCACCGCGTGCATAAGCCAATTCCAAAGCGTGTAAAGCGCTGGTGGCGCTATAAGCGGCTTTACCTAAACTTAAACAATTATAAGCCGCTTCAGTACGTTCCCAACGTTTATCTCGATCCATCGCATAATAGCGACCGATTAGACTCGCAATTTTGCCAAAACCCAATTGTTGGCATTTTGCTTCAAGATTTTTTAGATAGCCGCTAGCACTTTTCGGTGGTGTATCACGGCCATCGAGAAAAGGATGCAAATAACAATGCTCAAGGTTTTGTTGTGCAATGAGTTCAAGTAAGGCATACCAATGTTGGTCATGACTATGGATTCCACCCGGTGATAATAGTCCTAAAATGTGCACAGATTTTTGAGTGGCTTTGATTTTTTCAAACCCCGCTAGCAAACAAGGATTTTTAAAAAAGGCACCCGTTTCTATCTCCTTATTAATACGACTTAAATCTTGATAAAGAACACGGACCCATTTGTCCCGCAGGTAATCCTACCGCAGAGCCGGATGCTTCAAGGAGTGTGTGTGGATAGGTCTGAAGCAAATGATCCCAATGCGGTGTATTTGCCATAGCGATGGCGTTATGATCTTTTTCTGTCCGATAACCCCAACCATCCAAGATAAGCAATAAAATAGGGCGAGGATTAAGTTGTGACATATTAATACCTATCTTTTTAATGTTGCTTGAGAATTGATTTCTGGCTCAAAAAGATATTCTTTTATTTTACGACGATATTGTCTTACCAATAAAAATACACCAATAATTTCAGCGAGAATGGTAGCCCACCAAATGCCATAGCCGGAAAAGCCATAAGATAACGCGATAGCGCCTAAGGGTAAAGCAATGATCCAAAATACTAAAACCGAAGTAAATAAGGTAAATCGGGTATCTTTTAAACCGCGCAATGAACCAAATAAAGCAAAGCGCGGTGCTTCAAAAAGTTGTACTAGGGCTGCCAATGCTAAAAATTCTGTTGCGAGATGTACTATCGTCGTATTTTTAATGTCCTGCACATTAAAGTCGATAGTAATCAATCTTTCTGGAAAAATCCAATAAATGAGCGCAACCAAAAACATAAAGGTACTTGCATAAAACATGCCGACATACGTTGCGTTATTGACCGCTTTTTTATTATTTTGACCGATACTATGACCGACACGTATGGTGATACCCTGAGCTAATGCAAAGGTGACAATTGAAAATAACCAAAAAAATTGTAATGCAATCTGATTGGCACTGAGCATATCCGCACTTATGCGTCCCATGAGTATACTCATGGCGAGAAAGAAGCCGACTTCAAAAAAATAGGTTAAACCTAAGGGTAAGCCGACTTGAAAAATTTCATACAATTGTGGAATTATTTTTCGCCAATAGGGAAATTTAAAATAAATTCGATAACTTTTGTTTAAACAAAAATAACAACTAAATCCTAAGGTGATGATCCAAAAAGTAAGTGCTGCACCCCAGCCAATTCCAGCAATACCTAACTGATGAAAACCAAATTTTCCAAACATTAGACTGTAGTTGAAAAAGATACTGAGTGGGACAAATAAAAAACTAAAGGTTAAATTTATTCGGGTTCGGCCTAAACCCGCCACAAATTGTAACAATACCGTAATAATAAAATCTGGAATAATCGCCCAAGTCAGTCCATGTAGATAAAACTGTGCTAATTTAACCGTTGCCGGGGCTTGACCAAAAAATAAAAATATTGGAGACAGGTTCCATAATAACAGCATGGCCGGTAACATTAAAACGATAGCCAGTGATAAACCCGCATAAAACACATAGGATATCTCAGCATTTTTTTGGGCACCATAATAACGGGCGACTAAAGTGGTAATTGCCGAAAGCGTTCCCCAAATAATCACCATTAAGGTGGTAAATACCCAGTTTACTAATGCGCCTGCAGCAAGACTGGTCGCCCCGAGATGAGCAAGAAATATATTCGAAAAAAAACCCACCGAGGTATCAATAATACCGCTCATAATCAGCGGAATAGATAAGATTAATAAAACTTTGCTTTCAGAGAAAAAATTTTTGAAAGAATGAGCTACCTGCATAACTTGAAAATAATAGTTGGACAAACGTTCCATTATTTTGGCTAGATTTCGGCCTAAAGTCTAGGAAGTCGCAAAAAAAGAGTTTTTTTGCGACTTTTAGTGTGAATTCTAAGATGTTATTAATTTTACTTTAAGTTTTCCTTGTTAAGATATGACCAAATGGATGTCTCAATAAGCTACCAATAAACGAGGAAAATGATATGCCTACTATTACAAATATTCAAAATAGAACCCATAAAATTTTAGATCGTTTTACCAAAGATATAGCTTCTATTAAAGTAAATAATGATTTTGAGCGTATTCATTTATACCGAGAAACAAAAAAACTTTTTAATACTCTAGAAAAACTTGATATCGAAGAATTTGCAAAGATTTTTATTGTGTATAATTTTACGAGTATGGATATTCAAGAGAACGAAAAACATCAAGAAGTCTTGAATTATTTAATTACCTTGATTATTCAAAAATACTCAGAAACGGATTTGCTCCGTTACTTTTTGCCTGACTATCTATCCCAAAAAGAAACTCGACCCGAATCTTCCCATTCTTCATCAAGAATCAATTATTGGTTCCAGCTTATTGGTTATTGGTTACGTCAGCTACTTAATAAACCAATTTATGCGTTAAAAACAGAATATAATGAATTCGCTGACCCAATTAAATACATAAAAGCTTCTTTAACAACCAATACCCCCTATCTTGTTAATACGGTTGATAATACGTTTAAAAACCATTTAGCTATCTTGCGTGAAAAAATTCAAGAAAACTCTATTTTTCCGAAGCGAAGTAAAATAAGTCGAGTTAATTCCAGTACCGATCAAGCCTATCATCAGCAATTGCTGGCTCAAGAAAAAGAATTGGAGTCTATGGTAAAGACATTCAAAGAAAAAGAACAGGAATTCGTAAAAAGAGAAGATATACTTATAAGGTTAGATGAAGAAATTGAAGCGCGAAAAGAACTCGTAGCTCAAAATGAACATAAGAATGAAGAAATCTCAAAATTATTTCATGAAGAAAGAGCAGCCGTTAAAGAAGAGTTGGGATCATTACGTCAACAACAAGAATTGATAGTAAAAGAAAGAGCAGCTTTTAAAACTGAAAATGAAATGTTACAAGAAAAAATTTCAGTTTTAGAAAGCCAACTTCTTGAAAAAGAAGCGAATATAGAAACATTTATAGAAAAAGAACAAGCGTTTGAGGAAAGATTAAGCATAATAACAGCTACTGTTGAAAAAAAATTACAGGGAAATGCAGTATTGATTCAACAGCAGGAGAAACTTTTAGAAAAAGAACAATTACTTCAGGAAAGGGTAAATGCATTAACTACCAGCGAAAAAAATTTTCTAGAAAGAAGGGAACTCCTGATTCAAAATAGGCAGGAAATGGAAAAACAAAAAAAAGATTTAGAAAAGGAAATCGAAGCGTTAAAAGAGACCATTTCCAAGTTGAAAGAGAGTAAATCGACGGAAAAAATTTATATTAGGAAAATTGAGGATGAGAATTTTGAGTTATTAAAGGGGATCCAGGAACTTGTAAATGATGTGGATGTTATTTCTTTAGCGAGTTCCGGTGTTTCATCAGGATCGACAGGCTCAGATCAATCCTTACAAGCATCATCTTCTGCTTTCTTTAAACCAGCAGCAAATAACCCAGATCTGCAGAACGAAACTATTACTCTTGTTAAGTAACCCGTCAATGAATACATCCAATAATGTTATTATTGGATGTATTCCTTTATTCAAAACCCAAAGCATTAATGCTTAAGTTGGTTGTTATGTATTTTGTACAACAAAAATAGTCCAAAAAAGATCATTGGAATAGAAAGTAATTGACCCATGGTTAACCAATTCCAAGCGAGGAAACCTAACTGCGGATCCGGTTGGCGGAAAAATTCTAATCCAAAACGGAAGATACCATACAGAATAGCAAACCAAGCCGAAACAGCCATACGTGGTCTTTTTTTACTCGAATAAACCCAGAGGATAATGAAGAGTACAACGCCTTCAAAAAAGAATTCATAAAGTTGTGAGGGATGTCTTGGTAAATTTCCGGCGTGTGGAAACACCATCGCCCAAGGAACATCGGTGATACGTCCCCATAATTCGCCATTAATAAAATTACCAATCCGACCGGCACCTAAACCAATCGGGACGAAAGGTGCAGCAAAATCGGTAATATCAAAAAAGTGTTTTCCGGTTTTTCGACTAAATAAATAGAACGCGATTAAAACGCCTAATAGCCCGCCATGAAATGACATACCACCCTGCCAAACTTGAAAAATAATCCAAGGATGACTTAAGAAGTTGCCTAAATCATAGAACAACATGTAACCAACGCGGCCACCTAAAATAACGCCGAGTGCCGTGTAAAAGAGTAGATCGCTGACTTCATCGATGGTCCAGCCGCTATTCGGTTTTTTAACGCGATAAATAGCCAGTAACCATGCACCTATAAATCCAACTGCGTACATAAGACCATACCAATGAACCTTGAGGGGTCCTAGGTTAAATGCAATCGGGTTCATCGAAGGGTAGATCAACATAGTTTATTCCTGATGATGAGCAACGAATGAGTACTGCTGACTATAATGTGTGCTGTGTAGTATCCAGTCAATAGTCGCTTTGCACATTCCTTGGTAAGAAGGTAAAAAAACCACGATACCGATTAATAATAACAGGCCTGGAGGTATTCTTTCAAAATGTAGACTCTTTGCACTGGGATTTTTGTTGGTATTAGCGGTTAAATGATAGCGTAACCAAAATAGTAAGCTCGTTAAACCAATTAGGACTAAAAAATAAAGTGAGGAGCCAAGAAATACCGCTAGAACATTACTTGCTTGAATTTGAATACTATCAAAATAATTGATGGGGATGTTACTAAAAAAAATGCAGATCATTAATATTATCGGCAAAGCAATAGGATAAATCCCGGTTTTTGACCATTGCCATAAAATTAAGAATGGAATACTCAATAAAGGAAAATAATACAGCCAACCTAAAGGAGAGAGTAATAACATAGCGGTGATGATGACTGAGAAATCAATATCTATTTTTTGTTGCGCTGGGATATCTAGGCTTGGTCGCAAAAACTGTATAATCGCAACAAAAAAAATCCCTGCTAGTAAGGGATAAAGGTAGGTAATTAGACCGGGAATGGGTAGCAATGCAACATTACTCTCATTGCCACCCACTAAGCGTAATAAAAAACCATAAATCGAAACATTCCAATTAGAAGCGGCCCATTTTATTTGTTGACAGGTATGATAATACGTAACATAGCTATCGAATCCCAAAAACAATCCTGCGATCAAGGCGCAGCTGAAAAGTGTCAGCAAAAATGCGCACAGACCGCGCCATTCTTTGCGCATCAGAAAGTAAAATAGAAATAAACCGATAAAAGGTTTTACGCTGCTGGCTAGCGCTAAACAAATTGCTGCACTAATGGTTTTTTCCTGACGAGCAGCCCGCCATCCGTACACCAATAAGGGCAGTAATAATAAACTAAGTTGGCCAAACTGTAGGTTTACGAAACTAGGGTAGTAGCTGAATAAGCCAATTAACAATAATAATGCATAGGCAAATGAAAAAGCGGGTCCATCCAATTTTTGTTGTAATAATAAAATACCGAATGCTCCCGCCAGCATCGAAAGTAAGGTCCATAATAATAAGGCCTGTGCGTAATTAAGATAGGCTAATGGAAAGCTAATCAGTGTAAAAAAAGGAGGATTCAGATTGCCACCTAATTTAAGGACTTTGGCGTGTTTCAATTGAACGTTACGGGGATGAGTGGCTGTGCGCAGTTTATTTTTTATAAAATAAATGGGTGTATAGATATTTTTTCCTTGAATAAACAGCTGTTGCGAATGATAAAATTTCCCATAATCACTATAGAGAATATTAGTTTTTCCTAAGGTTAGTGGATAAATAAAGTTAAGTAGTAATATGACTGCCAGTAGAATGACGCCACTGACTAAAAATAGACAATGATAGATTTTTTTAAAGGAGTAGAGTGTCAGGCGTTAAACTCCTTGTAATGACTTAATCCAGCCAGTTTAAGTTTATGGGTGAGCTGTTGTGAGCTTTTGTTATTGGGTAAAGGGCCAATGACGACCTGATAATAATTTCTTTTATGTATCGACATCGTTTTTACATTGACGGGCGAGCGAGTCCATTGTTTAACCATTAACGCAAGTTTTTGTGCAGATGTGCGTTGTTTAAACAATCCCAATTGTATGTAAGGAACAGGTTTTTTGTGATAACCCTCATAGCTTTTTCGATGGATGGAGGTTTTATTGCTCGCTAAACGAATGTTTGGAGTAATGGCAACAATGGAGACGGGTGCGGTACCAGTACCGGTCATATTCAGTTTTTTTGCAGCGGCATAAGAAAGATCGATGAGACGATTTTTAACAAAAGGACCTCGATCATTAACTTTTACAATAATTTTTTTTCCATTACGTAAATTGGTTACTTGTAAATAGGTAGGCAAGGGTAATGTTTTATGTGCTGCAGTCATTGCTGTGACATTATAGGTTTCGCCATTTGAGGTTTTAAAATCATGAAATTTCATTCCATACCAGGAGGCGATACCTCGGTCATGATAGCCTCTAGCGCTTTTCATCACATAATAACGACGTCCAAAAACCACATACGATTTTGGATTACCGCGTTTACTTAAAGGTTCTGCTTTAGGTACTGCATTAGGAATTCGATTCGCGTTTATTCTAAAACAAGGTGCTTTATCTTGTCGCAGATGATAACGATAATTAGGACCAGACGGGGATGAGCAAGCGGCTAAATTCAGGATAAGTAAACCTAAAATAAATCCAGAAATAATTTTAAAAAATAAGCTTCCTTGCCCAGCATTATTTTTTATTGACATGCGATTGATGCTCTTGTTGATGGAGTTGATGGATTAATTCACTTAATTGAAAAACAGCCATGGCATAAAGTGAGCTGGAATTATAATGTTTAATGGTTTGGAAGTCATTAAATCCTAACCAGTACTCATTACCGTGTTTAAGCGGGAGTACAATCAAAAAGGTTTTCAGTTGTGAAGATAGCTTTTTTTTCGGATAAATGTGGTATTTGGCAAAATCTTTTACAGTGAAATTCTCTTGTGATTTAGGTAGCTTGAGTAAAGCCTGTGCTGAAAAACGTGCAGGGACAGCGATAGGATTCGTTTTGATCCAACCAAAGGATTTTAGATAATTAGCAATACTAAAAATCGCATCGTCGGAATTATTAATCAGATCACTGTAGCCTTTATGGGTTGCATCTACTGAAAGATGACGATAATTGCTAGGCATAAATTGTACTTTTCCGATAGCTCCGGCGTAAGAACCTTTAGTGACTTTCGGATTTATTGCGGGATTTTCACGACTGAGTAGTAAGAATTGTTCTAATTCATGCTTAAAAAAATCTGATCGTCGCGAATGATTGAAACTTAAGGTGCTTAAAGAATCAATGACGCGATATTTACCGGTGATCTCTCCATAACGGGTTTCAACACCTAAAATAGCCACGATAATTGAAGCGGGAACGCCATAGTTTTTTTCAGCAGCAGCTAATGTTTTAGCATGCATATCCCAAAATTTTACACCCATTTGTGCTCTTTTGGTGGTAACAAAAATCGGTCGATATTCTGACCAAGTTAAACGTTCTTTAGGTGTAATAAAGGAACTAATAATCGAACGGTTAGATTTGACAGTATTGAAAAGTTGTTGGAGTTGTTTACGATCAAAATGATATTTTTCTACCATTTTATCAATAAATACCCGTACTTCGGGTTTATTAGCATAGGCAGTACACGAAGTCAGACACAGTAAAATTAACAATAACAATGCGGTGAAGCTACCTGCTAAAGTTTTTTTCTTCATCATGTTGCTTTCCTTAGTTACCGACTAATTTTCTATGCGTTTGGATAGACATTAGAATACCAAAACCTGCGATTAAAGTAATTAACGATGTGCCACCATAACTGATCAAAGGTAATGGTATCCCTACTACGGGTAATAATCCGCTCACCATCCCGATATTCACAAAAGCGGCGATAAAAAAACTCAAACTTAATCCTCCGCCCAACAGACGCGAATAAGTGTCTTGTGCTTTCATACTAATATAAAGGCCACGTGCAGCGATCCATAAATAAAGACTTAAAAGTACCAAACCACCCACAAGGCCAAATTCTTCACCACAGACTGCAAAGATAAAATCGGTGGTATGTTCGGGTAGAAATTGTAAATGGGATTGTGTGCCATGTAACCAACCTTTACCAATAAGTCCGCCAGCACCAATAGCAATTTTGGATTGAATAATATGATAACCTGCGCCCAGTGGATCTCTTTCTGGATTTAAAAAGGTTAATACTCGCAATTTTTGATATTCATGCATGAAATGCCAACCCAAAGGCGCGATAACCAACATTAATAAGCCGCCGAGTAGTAACCAACGTCCACTTACACCGGCTAATAAAATAACGCTAAAACCAGAAGCAACTATTAATAAAGCGGTGCCTAAATCGGGTTGTTTTATAACTAATAGCGTTGGTACCGCTACTATAATTAATGCAATAAATAAATTGAACAATGAAGGTGGTAATGATTTGTCATGTAAATACCAGGCTAACATCATCGGAACGGATAATTTCATTAGTTCGGAAGGTTGAAATTTTAAGAGTCCCAGATTTAACCAACGTTGCGCGCCTTTACCAACCACTCCTAAAATTAAGACGGCGAGGAGTAACGTAAAACTAAAAATAAATATCCAGGGTGTCCATGAGCGATAAGTGGAAGGTGAGATTTGTGCAAGTATTAACATAACACTAAAAGCAATCAGCATTCGCAATGCTTGTTTTCCAATGATGACTAAGCTTTGATTGCTTGCACTATAGAGTATAATTAAACCGATACCGACTAGGCTAAGCAAACCGATTAATAAAGGTTTATCTATTCGAAAAAATTGCGGTATTTTTTGTAATGAAAATCGTCGATGCGGTTTGCTAATCGCGAGCATAATCCCAACCTAGTAAAAGTAAGTAGCAGTAGTATAGAATAAAATCTTCTGACTTACGCTAAACTACTGATAAAAAGCTGAGTTCTTTATATATACTTGTAGCCTAGATTTTTGGCAAGGCACTGTGGTTGCGTAATTACGCATTCGCTGTACAATACCCAATTTTAAGAAAAGCTGCTTTTCATTGATAATTATGCCTAAACTATCCTCTTTTATTGCAAAGATTGGACATTTTAAAAAACAGACAATCCGTTTAGCAATGGGGATTTTTATCTATTGGAATATTATTTCTCCTGTTTATGCATTAACGTTTAGGTTACCTGAACACGGAGATGATATCGTTGGCCAGGTGCAATGGACACAAGCCTTACCCGGTGATACGTTCAATAAAATTGGTCGGCGTTATGACATGGGTTATTTTGAATTAGTAGAAGCCAATCCGATGTTGAGTCCGGAGCATTTGCAAGCAGGAAGCATTGTCGTTATTCCTAGCCGTTTTATTTTACCTCCTAAACGACATGGATTAATCATTAATTTAGCGGAATTACGCATTTATTACTTCCCCCATCGTCATGTGGTGATAACTTATCCAGTAGGAATCGGTCGAGAAGGTTGGGATACTCCTTTAGGACCTTCATGGATCGCTGAAAAAATGCGTAATCCTACTTGGGTAGTGCCAGAATCAATTCGCAAAGATCGTGCTAAAGACGGCGTATATTTACCGGTAAAAGTTCCGCCAGGTCCGGATAATCCATTGGGTGGTTATGCGATGCGACTTAAACAGGCGACTTATTTGATCCATGGCACCAATGATTCACAAGGTGTTGGTCGACGCAGTAGTGCGGGATGTATTCGATTATTTCCCGAAGATATTGAAAGTTTATTTGCTGAAGTGGCGCGTAAAGAAAAAGTCACCATCATCGACCTACCTTATAAATTTGGTTGGGAAAAGCATAGACTTTTTTTAGAGGCGCACGTACCATTACAAAAGCAGCCAGTTTTTAATCATTTAATGATGGAAAAAATTATTCGAGCAAATACTGCAAAAGCTGCTAAAATTCAATGGCAATCTGTTGAGCGTATTAGTTTACGAGAAAATGGTATACCGCAAATGGTTGGATATCTCGAGACGTCTAAACCGCCAATGGCGTCACCTATTCATCGAAAAAACAAGAAATCGACTTGATTTTTATATACACCTCATCATTGGATGTTTGACTAGGCTTTTTATACGACAGTGAACCTCTATGCGTTGCGTTTCTTTTTGTACAGCAGCTAATTATAAACTGAATCTACTTGCGGAATTTTTTCGTAGTAAACGCTATATTTCCAAAGTATTCCGAAATGTGCTGTATGTTACCAAACAAGATAAACCGATCGATCTTTTTTTCTTTAATCATGGTTGTTTTGTAACCTGGAATCTGCGTAAACAACAAGAGAAAAAAATAATTGAAGAAATTAAACCTTTTTCTATCGATCCGTTAGAAAAAATTGAAATGGATCGTTTCATTTATTATCTGGGCAAAGAAACTCGGCTTTTCCCTCATCAGCGCTTTAACGTTGATGTGATTACGCTAGAAAGTGATGAATCCAATAATGTCCAAATCAAACTTGCTATCTCTTATGGTTTAGCGCAATCTATAAAGCTTGAATCGTATGAAGAGTCTGTGAATAAAACAGTACTTGCGAATAGTCATTTTCCTAAAGAATTAGCCCGTTTTGGGAAGATTTCGCTATCGCGTTCGGAAATTTCTAAACGTATTGGTGAAATTTTCTTGACACGTAGTTCGGTTAATCTGAGTAGTGAATATTTAGATGTCCCTGAGTATTTTTGGCGTTATTCAAACCTTGAATCTTATTATGAAATGACTGAAAAATTTTTAGATATCCCAAAAAGAGTCGCGGCTTTAAACCATAAACTGGATGTGGCGCATGAAATTTTAGAAATGTTAAATAGCCAGCTGCAACATCGTTATTCTAGTATCTTAGAATTTGTGATCATTTTATTAATTTTTATCGAGATAGTCGTGCAAATTCTACAACATGTATAAAGACACTTTCTTACCAATGAAAAATAAGCATAAAAAATTTATAACGACCTCTAGCAAAAAACTAGAAATATGCTATTTTATAGAATCCTAACCTTCTGTTTACTCCTTATATAATTTAGAGGAATATGAACCATGGCTAAAAAGTTAGCTAAAAAAAAGTCTCCAATGACTAAAGCACGTAAAAAAACTAAAGTAACCTCAGCTAATAAAAAGATGGCTGCTGTGAAAAAGTCTTTTACTAAAACAGAGTTGTTGCAGTGTTTAGTAGAAAGTACTGAATTACCTAAGAAAAAAATTGCTGAGGTTTTAGAAACCCTACAGGCGATTATGCATGCGCATATAAAAGCGGGTTGTGCTTTTGCTCATCCCGGCATGTATAAAATTACTGTTGTAAAAAAACCAGCGACTAAAGCGCGTAAAGGTATTAATCCGTTTACGGGTGAGGCCACCACTTTCAAAGCAAAACCTGCACGAAAAGTGGTAAAAATAAAGCCATTGAAAAAACTTAAAGCCGCTGTTTAGATCTCTTCAATAAAAAAGGCGCATTATGCGCCTTTTTTATTCTCGTACGCGATTTACTCTTCGCATTGAATTATTCTTCGGACCCAAATTTTTTGAATGTGTTGCTACTCAAGCTGCGAGTAAACGTTAATTGCCATTAACGATTCAATAACCACTTTTCTTTAAAAGCGGTTAATCGACTTTTGGTGCGTTCAAATTCAGTATTTAATCGACCTTTAGGATAAATATCTTCAATAGCTTGTGCTGCAGTGAGAATAACTTGACAGTTTGCATCATAAAGAATGTCAATTAAATGAATAAACAGCCTGGCTAAATTATCTTCATATTCGCCGATGACTTTGACATCGCTGATTAAAATTGTCTGAAAACGTTGAGCAATCTCTAAATAATCCAATTGACTGCGCGGTATTGCGCAAATTGAACTAAAGTCAAACCAAACTAGCTGTTTGCTACAACCTAAATGTGCAATCCTGCGGCCATTGATCATCAGTGCTTGATAATCTACTTTGGCATTCTTGCTTAATTCATCGAATAAAGTTTGCCCTTGAAAGGGATTCATTACCCAAACTAACGCATTTTCAGTATTGATTACATGCTGACGTCGGTAATCAATGCGACTCGCTAAATGAAAAACGCGTAGATGCTGTTTAATTAAGCTTATGGCAGGTAAGAAAAGCCCGCGTTGCAAACCGTTAGCATATAAATCTTCGGGGGATGTATTGGCAGTGGTTACTAATACGATTCCTTCTGAAAATAAAGCTTTTAATAATTGTGCAAGTATCATTGCATCGCCAATTTCATGAACTAAAAACTCATCTAAACAAATCACATCCGCTTCTTTACGTAGCCGTTTAGCAATTCGCACTAATGGATTCGATTGACCTTGTAGCTGGGAGAGTTCTGCATGAATATGATGCATAAATTGGTGAAAGTGATAACGCGATTTAGCGACCGGTAAATGATTGTAAAACAAGTCCATTAAATAAGTTTTACCTCGACCGACATCACCCCATAGATACAAGCCTTTGACGATTTTTTTGGTGGCTAACCATTTCTTGGGTTTGATTAATTCCTCATACACGCTTTGCAGTTGTTGTACGGCTAAGGCTTGTTGTTCATCAATCTGTAAAGCTTGATGCATTATTTGTTGGGACCCATTTAATCCACTTTGTTGAGTGTTGTTATTAAGCGATCACGCAGTTCAATGAGCTTACCGTGAAAGAAATGGCTGGCCCCATGAATTTTAATGACTTCAGGTGGCTGTTTTAAAGAATCCACCCAGTTAAATACTGCTGCAGCGGATACGACTTCGTCTTGGTCTCCTTGTATCAAGATCCACGGGCAAGAAAAGGGTGGAAGTTCTTTAAAAGGAAAGTTTTCAATCGGAGGTGCAACACAAATTAATTGTTTGGCCGGCCAGACTTTTGCGGCACGTGCTGCGACATAAGCACCAAATGAAAAACCTGCCAGCCAGATTACGGATTCAGGACAACTTTGTTTTAGCCAAGTGAGAACAGCTAATAAATCATCTGTTTCACCTATACCATTATCATAAACACCCTGGCTGAGGCCGACACCTCGGAAATTGAATCGTACACTCGCAAGACCCATACTATTGAAACAACGGGCTAGGGTATAGATAACCTTATTATGCATAGTGCCATCAAACAAAGGATGTGGATGGCACATGACTGCAATAGCTGTTGGATGGCGTATTGGCTCTTCTGCTGAGCTGGTCATGATTTCAAGCTGTCCCGCGGGGCCCGGTAATAATAGCTTGGCGAGTTTATCGGTAGGGAATGGTATGGTCATTGTCATGTTATACTCTTAAATTAAGCTTCATTTTAAACTGCCATTAAACTTATGCAAGCATTGAGCATTCAAGGTCTGAGCAAAATCTACGAAAATGGTGTTATCGCCCTTAAAAACATTGATCTTAATGTGCATGAAGGCGATTTTTTTGCTTTATTGGGGCCGAATGGTGCTGGAAAATCTACAACCATTGGGATTATTGCTTCACTGGTTAATAAAACGGCTGGCTCGGTGGAAGTCTTTGGACATAATCTTGATAACGATTTAGAAGCCGCTAAATCTTGTATTGGTATCGTACCGCAAGAACTTAATTTCAGCATCTTTGAAAAAGTCATAGACGTTATTGTTTATCAAGCGGGTTATTATGGTGTCCCTAGACGTTTGGCTAAACAACGTGCAGAAATCTATTTAAAAAAATTAGATCTTTGGGATAAGCGTGATCAAATTTCCATGCAACTATCCGGTGGTATGAAACGTCGCTTAATGATAGCACGTGCCTTAGTGCATCAACCGCGATTGCTGATATTAGATGAACCTACAGCCGGTGTGGATATCGAAATACGGCGTTCGATGTGGGAATTTCTACGTACTATTAATCAACAAGGGATAACCATTATTTTAACGACGCATTATTTAGAAGAAGCGGAATATCTTTGTAAAAACATCGCGATTATTGACAAAGGCAGCATTATTGAAAATACCAGCATGAAACAACTTTTAACCACTTTAAACATGGAAACCTTTGTGTTTGATTTGAAAAAACCTTTGGTGGAATTGCCACAATCGCCGTTTGCGATGCGCTTATTAGATAATGTAACCTTAGAAGTTGATGTGGCTAAAGAACAATCGCTGAATAATTTATTTGGATTTTTAGAAGGTCATAATATTGAAGTGACGAGTTTACGCAACAAAGCCAATCGCTTAGAAGAACTCTTTCTCAATTTAATTGCTGCCAATAAAAATAAATGATTTAACAGTATAGATGTCAGCTTATACATACAAAAGAGGTGAAGATATGGAACGACAAGTATTATTTATTCGCCCTGATCAACGGGCTAAATTAAGCAGCCTTGCTGAAGAAGCGCATGTGTCCATTGCCGAAATAGCTAGAAGAGCGATTGATTCATTTCAATTGAAGACTTCTCAAGAAGAGCAAGAATTGGAGTTACTTGCGGAAGCAGTTATTAATTCCAATAGACAAGCAATGAAGTCTTTAAAGGAAGCACATAAAGCGGTTCAAGATACTTTATCTCATCTTTCTACAATGAAGGATCACTAATGGCCATTAGCAGTAAAATATTTGAAGCCTTATCTGGCGTGATAAAAATGAATGATTATAGTTTCGCGTGTCTCTGAAGATGTAAAAATTTTGGCAAAAGAAATGAGGGATATTGATAAAAGGGTTGTTAGACTAGAAACTTTTATTGAAATTGCTAAAGAGAAATCCAATACCTTGAAAATGTTAATGACCGAAGATTAAAAAAGATTAAATTACTATGCAAGCAAAAGTCTATTGGATCGCATTTATTAGTTTATTACGTAAAGAAATAAAACGTTTTTTGCGTATTTGGGTGCAAACCTTATTGCCGCCTTTGGTGACAATGACTTTGTATTTTTTAATCTTTGGTAATTTAATCGGTCAACGTTTAGGCAGTATCGGCGGTTATAGCTATATGCAATATATTGCGCCGGGTTTAATCATGATGTCGGTTATTACCGCAGCGTATACTAATGTTGTGACGTCTTTTTTTGGTATGCGTTTTCAACGTAGCATCGAAGAATTGATTGTGGCACCATTGCCTAATTATTTACTTTTAGCGGGATTTGTGGCTGGGGGTGTTGCTCGCGGTTTATTGGTGGGTTTATTGGTGACGCTCCTCGCCTTATTTTTTACGCAATTACATGTCTATAATATTTTTGTATTATTGGCTATCGTGCCATTAACCACCATCTTGTTTTCATTAGCGGGTTTTACCAATGGTTTATTTGCTAAAACCTTTGATGATGTGTCTATTGTGCCGACGTTCATACTAACGCCATTGACTTATCTGGGTGGGATATTTTATTCCATCGATTTACTGCCGAACTTTTGGCGTCATTTGTCCTTATTTAATCCGATCCTCTATATAGTCAATAGTTTTCGTTATGGTTTATTAGGTATCAGTGATATTCCAGTGGTCTCGGCATTATTCATCATATTTATGAGTTGTGTGATTTTATTTTTTGTTAATCTTTACTTGTTAAACCGCGGTAAAGGTATTCGTACGTGAAATCCGGTGTATTAATCATTAACCTAGGTACGCCACAAGCACCTAGCCCACGTGCGGTACGTGATTATTTAGCTGAGTTTTTAACAGATAGACGCGTAGTAGAATTACCCGCATGGCTTTGGCAGCCGTTATTAAAATGCGTTATTTTGCCGCTGCGTGCGCGACGTTCCGCAACACTTTACCAAAGTATTTGGATGGATGAAGGTTCGCCCTTGGCGGTCTATAGTCGACGTTTAGCTGACAAGTTACAAATTAATTTAGGCGAAGAATGTAAAGTGGTGCTGGCGATGCGCTATGGCCAGCCCAGTATTGAAGCCGGCGTCAGCGCACTCTTAACGGCTGGTGTAACTTCGATTACAATTTTACCCTTATATCCGCAGTATTCCGCTGCTACGACGGCCAGTTGTTTCGATAAAATCAGTGAATTATTCCAACAATCACGGGTTATTCCGAATATACGCCTTATCGCAGCCTATTTTGATCATCCTTTATATATCGAAGGGTTGCTGAAACAACTAACAAAACATCGATCCGCAGCAACAAAAAACAATTATTTACTGTTTTCCTTTCATGGTCTTCCACAACGTTGTGTCGAATTAGGTGATCCCTATCAACAACAATGTTTGACAACGGTGCGTTTAATGGCTGAACGTTTGCAATTAACAAACGATGATTATCAAATTGTCTTTCAATCGCGTTTTGGAAAAGCGAAATGGTTACAGCCATATTGCGATGTGGTGTTACAACAACTGCCGGCACAGGGCATCAAAGATGTCACAATAATGTGTCCAGGCTTTGCTGTCGACTGTTTAGAAACGTTGGAGGAGATTTCTAAACGTTATCGAGAACTGTTTTTAAAGGCGGGTGGTGAACATTTTAATTATGTCTCAGCTTTGAATGATTCCGTAGAACAAGTGAATTTGTTAACGAGTTTGGTTTGTCAAAAAAATCAGAAGAATTAGACAAATAACTGCACGGACTCAATAAAAGCAGGATAATCTAGCGAATTTAAGCTAAGTTTTTGCTATGTCATTAGATTGTATTCGATATAGCAACAAAGGGAGTAGGGATGGATGAAAAGTTATGAAAAGGCCTATCGCGCACGCTTACGTGAACTCTCGGATCGTATCGTTCAGGCACAAGATGCAATAAAGATTTTAGATAGTATTAAATGGGGTCCAGAAATACAAGCTGATTTCTTCAAAAAGAAATGCAAACAATTACCTAAGATTGATGCGGAATATTATCAGAAAAATAAGCTATCCTTTGACATTCATAAAAAACGTGAAGAGTTTCAAGCCCTTGAACGAGATATTAATCGTGAAGTCGGTCAGATAAGTAGCATTGGAAACATTATGTTGCGTATGTGTCGAGAATATCAGGATGTTTTGGACTTATTAGCGGCGCGTGGTAAACCAGAATTTAGTGCTTTATCACAAGAACTTTATGGCAGTGCCGATGATGCCTTTTATGTGAATGCACCACGTTTAAAAGATTTAGTGCCGAGTGTTTCAAAAGCATTGATGAATATTAAGGATAAAACGCTCAATAAACTCGATGAGAAACGCTATGATAGTCAACAAGCCGCAGAAATATTGAATCAACGTTTATCTATTTATTTTAAACAACATCAATCTGCTAAGACCAAGATGCCAAAGCCTAAAATGAAAAAATGGGTGATTGTGAGTGATGGGATCGTAGCCGATGCAGCAGCCGGTGCTGAAACTATCAAGATTCGACAAGATGCCTTATTTAGTGAACGTGATTTGCGTATTTTAGAAGTGCATGAAGGTTGGGTGCATATGGGTACGACACTGAATGGCATGCATCAGCCGATCTGTACCTTTTTAGGGAAAGGGCCACCTTCAGCGATTGCCAATCAAGAAGGTTTAGCGATTATTATGGAATTATTTCATTTTGTTTCTTCGCCGATGCGCATTAAAAAATTAACCGATCGTGTCACTGGCATTGCCATGGCCGAAGAGGGCGCAGATTTCTTACAAGTATTTCATTTTTTTCTGGAGCAAGCACATACGCCGGAAGAAAGTTATAAAAGTAGTGTGCGAATTTTTCGCGGTAGCTTACCGAGCTTAGGCCCTTTTACTAAAGATTTGGTTTACAGCAAAGGTTTTATTTTAATCTACAATTATCTACGTTTAGCCGTCGAACAAGGCTTAGTGGATAGAATCGACTTATTATTCGTTGGTAAAACCAGTTTAGAGGATCAACGTTTACTTTCTCACCTTTTTGAAGAAGGATTATTGGTCAAACCTTATCATATGCCGCATCAGTTTCGCGATTTAGCGGCGTTAAGTTGTTGGATGTGTTATTCGTTGTTTTTTAATCAACTGGATTTAAATAAATTGGCGATAGATTATCGCAATATTTTGCAGGGATAACATAAACAAAAAAGCCTGTAAGGAGCAGGCTTTTTTTGTTCAGTTTCATTTAAGTTCTAAAACTTCTCAATAACGGAGCGATTTGTTGTGGCGCGATAGGGTTGTGCACACTATTTCCTGATGTCATTGAAAGTTCCGATTCACCAGAAGATGAAGCAGTCGATATCCTAAGATCGCTATCACTGCCTCTGGAAAAGGCAAAGGTATTTCGATTAGCATTAAAAATCTCTTTATTAGTATGAGTTCTTTTTATAATAGAAGGATCAGCTTGTATTAATACATTAAAAACACCTTGATTAGCTTCTGCTTTACAACGTTTTTCGGTTTTTTCAATCGCATCTGCATTACTATAGCGATCCTTATAAAGTGTTACTTTGCTTAATGGAAAGATAATCGTTTGATTTAATAAACTTAATTGAGTTTTAACTTCATCTGAAAAATTTTCAGATGCAGCTTCAGTATACCCAATCACTTTATCTATTTTTCCTTGTAAAGTTTTGAAATTAGCTTCCATTAATTTAAATACATTCCCTAATTTTTCCATAGCACTAACAAAGTCTTTTTTTCGAGTTAGCGTATACATTTTACAAGCTTTCAAATGCATATCATCCGCTAATTCATTACAAAGTATTTCTGCTGATTTAAATTGAGTTATGAGAATATCTAAAATATGGCTATTATCTTTAATACTTTTTGAAAGTGCATTCAAAATACCAGATGTATTAGCAACTTCCTTTTGTTGTTTTAGGTTATCAATATTATTTTGTAAAGTCTTTATAATATTTTTTAATTGATCCAAATTATTTTTAGAAAGTTTTTTCACTTCATCTAATTCCGGTAAACAAATATATTGATAAGTTTTTTTAATTGCTTCACTTTCGGATGTTTTCTCTTTTTGTAAAGGTTGTAGAAGTTCAACATCATTGTTTTTAACATAATAATTCACTTTTGTATAGAGTGTTTCGATATCTAACCGTTGTTGATTTTTGGCAGAAACCAATCGATTTAGTGAAAAATAAGTCAGTGAACTGCCCGCCATTGACGTTAATATATGTGTTGCTAAAATCGCAAGACTTTCAATAGTGTCTTCTTCGCCATTAGCTAGCATCCATAAACCTGCGAATAGTGGTAACATATTAAAAAGATTTTTTAATATCGATTTTTTCGGGAGAACATAGTGCGTAACGGCATGAATGCTTTGTAAAGCCATACTGGTAATGAAAGCATAGGTACAGGTGAGTAATTTTTGAGAATTCACTAAAGAATCTGTCTCTTCATTCGCTAAATTTTCAACAATTGAATAGATCAAAGGTAAAGTAGAGATAGCAAATGAATTAGCTATGGCTAAAGTAACTGCTAATAAACGTTGTGTATTGAGAGAGCAATTTTTTTGCTCAGCAATATGCAATATAATTTGACTTGCACCATTCAAGCCGCCTGCGAATGCACCAAGTCCCATCGCTGTGCCTATTTTTGATGCTAAAGAAAGTGGGTTATTAGATTCAATAATTTCAGAATGCGTGCTATTAGTTAAACCATCATCAAGTTCATTGGTGACGTTGTCATTTCTTAAGTTAATTTCAGTAGTATTACTAGCCAATGAAGTAGGCATAGAAATGATGGGATTGCAGCCAGTTAAATTAAATAAACTAGCACATTTTTCTGCTATCTGCGCCTCACTAGAATATTGTTTGATAAAACTTATTGCGATTTCCTTTAATTCAGATTCAGAGATTTTATCTGTGGCATTTTTAAGAAGCTGTTGTACCATTTCTTCTATTTTTTCTATTTCAATTTTGCTTGGGTTTATTTCGCTTGCGCCTATATTCTTCGCCAGTTTTCCGAATATTTCTGTGAATTTCTTTAATAGCAAATTTGCATTACAAGGTTTGTTTTGCAAACAGATCAAGCCAAATTGAGTTAATTCTGTGGCATAGTGTGATTTATACCCTATTGAGATTTGTTCTTTCTTATTTATCTGATGGAAAAGACTTGCAAAAGAATCAATAGTATTATCATAATTATCATTGCCAGTTTCTAGTAATTCTTTCATAAAATCTAGACAATTATTTATAGCAGTAGTTAGTAAAAAAAATTTCTTACTGCTAAAGTGTGGATCAGCGATGATCTTTTCTATTAAGAAAAATAATTGGTTATAAATTTTTAGTGTAGGTTTAATATTTTGTAAATCATTGTGAAATGTATGAATCCATACACTCATATTATCTACAAAATCAACTGATATTCCACTATGTTGCGTATTTTTATCATTTACATACTGTGAAAAATAGCTTAAAAAATTACTTATCTCATCTTCAGAATGAAAAAAAGAATTTGATTTCATGATAGAGGTGTCGTTGTAAAATTTATCTAAAACTGCAAGTGTATTATTGGTATTTAAAGGAAATCTTCCGCATTTGATACCATAGTATTGATCAGTAGCTGATTTTGGATAGTAGCAGTCAGTGGTATTCAATAGCTCCTGACAGGCATTTTCTATATCCTCCATTCCACGATGGAATTGGCTAATAAAATCATATCTTATTTGTTTTTCTTGATCAGTAGTTAAATTGGCTGGGGTGTTTTTTATTAAAGCGGCGACAGTTGTTGTAATGCTATGAGGGTCATACTCTTGATTTCGTATATCTAGTGTTAGGTTTCCAAAGTCTTTAACTTCACGGGATAGATAAGCAAAAATAGTATCATTTTCGAAGGTTCTTTTATCTTCAGGAGGAGCAAATTTAATAGCATTATGTGTCACATTTATTGAAGAAAAAACCAAGTCAAATAATTCATTAGTATAACTCTCTTCATTAATACTCTCATAACCAGGTTGATTTATATGATTATAAGTATTTTGAGCTTTTTTTCTTATTACCGAATTAAGTTCACGAACCAATTTTAACTTATCGAAAGGTAAATCTTTAATCGTATTTAGACCTTCGTTAAGATAATTTAAAATATTTGTAAGATTATGAAAGTTCTCTGGCTTAACTTTTCCATTTTCATCAGTAAAATTAAACTGATTTTTATGTTTATTTTCTGAAAAATTATCTAACATTCCATTTAAAAAATTAGAAAAGTCGCCATTAGAAATGGATGTAAAAAAAGCATGTCTTCTTTTTATGCTTTGTGTTGGTCTTTTATCTGGCATTCTACACCTAAAAAATTAAAAAAATGATCTTCATCGTAGGATGTAAAACTTAAGAGATCCTTAATAAAAAAATCGATTTATAAATTATCTAATGTTTCCATTTATAATAAATTTTTTTGATTTAAGAGTTAAGAAGATAACCGTTTAAATTGAATAAAAATCCTTCTTATAAATAGGCTAAATTTTTCAAAAGTTAAATATACATAAATAATTAATTTTTATTAAAAATTAAGTAGTTATCAGTTTTTTAAATTTATCTACTTGGTTTAAGCTATTCTTAAGATATTCTACCTATCATCCCAGCGTTTTAAGTTTTAATTCGTGAGAACCATCCATGCCAGCCATAACCACAATACAATCAGCTGGGACGCCACTCGATAAAATTCTACAGGATGTTTTAAATACCGAGCCAAATGAGTGGAGTTACTTCTTTGAGCGTCCAAATTTTATTAAGGAAATTTTTGAAAAACTAGTCAATACTATACAAAGTCGGAATTTTTTTAGAGATGATTATTCAATAAATATTATTTTTGATTTTTTAAAAGCGTTTGTGAAATACCATTTAATCAAAAAAGAAACGCTGGATAGTGATGTTTTAAAAAATTTAAATCTTGTTTTAGTAAATTGTAAAACGACTATTCTTAAACAAAATCAACTAAACCAAAAACAAATCGATATCATTACCCAATATGTCAATTTTATTAATATCTTTTTTCAAGGAGACTTTCGTAATTGGTTAGTGGATGATCAAATAAAGTTTAAAATGAATGATTTATCAGAAATGGCGATACATGTTGCTAAAAATAATAATGCTTCACTGGTTAATTTTATTTATAGCTATGTATCCACATTAAAACTAAGTTTTGATGTTAAAAAATTTATGTTGGATTATCAAAAAAAGGATACAGCCCAGGAAAGTATTGTATTGATAGGCAAAATTTTGTTTTTAAAGCCCGATAATAAAATGAATCGGATTATCCCACATTTATTTTCAAGCCTTGCTTATGAATATAAATTAATAGCCTATTATAAAGCTTCGTTTAAGCTTACAAAAAGTGAGGTTTGGCAGGAAGAAATTATTAAAGATGTAATGGATTTGCAAGCTAATTTTTTTGAACATCTTCATAAAAGAAATGATGTTACCAAGGAAGGCTTAAAATATTATTTTCATAAATACTTTATTCAAGAATCAGAAATAGCGAGTCCGCTGAAAGAGCATTATGCAAATAACTTTGCGGTTTATGCGAATGAACATTTTACGCCGCTGCCTTTGACCTCTGAATGCCCTACGAGCAATTTCGATCAATTTATTATTGAACATGCGGGCTTATCTCAGGATAAATTAGACATCGTTTGTCAGGCTAAAGCTTGTACAGATCGTAATCATGCACAATGGTTGCGACGATTAGGAATTGAACAAACTCAATTACCTACGAGTCGTTATATTTATCGGGTTTTTAATGAAACTCGTTTTGATGACGATCTCAATTTTTTTACAAGCTATGAACCCTCTAGTACTGGGTTTTATATGGGTGCTTATCGAAATCAATCCGAAGCAAAGGGTGTGACTTATGTACAATATCGATCTGATTTGACCAGTTGGTGGGAGGTTTCGGGTCATGAATATGCTCATCATCTTAATTTTGTCGCATTTAATAATATACCGCGAAATTTTGATGAAGGATTGGCTTACCGAGTTATCTTAAGTGCTTGTGGGGATAGCAGTTATCGATGTTGGCTAGAAGCTAATCGTAATAATTATACTTCTTTAAATGATTTACAGCGCCAGGATTTTATTGGCTATAACCCTTCTTTTTTATATATGTCGTATTTGATGGATACCAATCCAGCTATTTTTTCTGAAATACTGAAAAACTATCGTATGCGTGATGAATTTACTTCAGAAAAAATAAAGCAATTAGTGAGTCTCGACACTTATTTTTTTTCTTGGGTATCCGCAAATATAGATCAATGTAGAAACTTTACTTTAGGAAAATTAGGCGAGGGCGATAATTACTGCCCAGATTTACTAGCCGGTGATTTAGAAAAAAAGCTAAATCCAAATATATTTCGAACCACACGTAGTATACCTTTACCTACCTCTACGCTACCTAGCAATATCGGTCCAGCGTTATTGACAGATAGCAAACTTACACCCGATCAAATGGGCCGCGAACTTATCTTTAAAATTTCTAGAAATGAATTAACTGAATTTATAACTTTATTGAAAAATGGTGCAAATCCAAATTTTTGTGATGAAAATACCGGGAATACGCCGTTACATTTTCTTTATTTTTATAGAAACTGCGATGTTCAATATTTAGAATTACTTCTAAAATATGGTGCTAAGGTTAAACCTAATCATCAGGGTCAATTCCCTTTACAAATGGCTGAAAAAAAATGTGATGCAACGGAATTGCTGAAGATTCATGAAACCTTTACCAGACACGCTCAACAACAAAGATTACCGCTTACGCTCATGATGCCAACGACATCTTTTATCAATGGTGTGATTAGTGGTTGGTCTAAAGAAATTATAAAACGAAATAGTGAGTCTCATTATATACCGAATATTATTTTTTATGGTTTAAAACCTTTTACTTTAGCGATGACTAATTCGGCAATGAATGTGTTGTTAGCAGGTTCAGCAGCGGCAATAGGCTTAGATGATATTGGACTGAGTTTTGGATATTATTTGTTAATGAATTATGTAGGTTTAATGCTTGCGCAATTCGGAGAGCGAATCACAAACAATATTCAAAACAAATTTTTGAATATTCTTATGCCGATCTTGCTCTATACTTTTTTCCTAAATCCGAGTTTGTTTATTTTGCTTTTAAGTGAGGGTTTCACTGCGCCAGGCTTTCAAGTTGTTATGCAGCCATTGTTGAGTGTGTTAAGTGGCGGAATTTTTTTTAAAGCCGGTGAATATACTGCTGAGAAAATTTATGAGAAATTTTTTCCAACGAATGCGACAGATGTGGTTAATTCTAATCAAGATTATTTTTTACGCTATTCATTAGATGGAACTGAAAAAAGAATTTCTGTTGAAGAAAAAACTTTACAAGAAATAAAAGAAAAATTAGAACATCTGCAAAAAGTATTAAAAAAACGTATTGAGAAACAAGCTTATATATTAAGTTTTGATGAAAATTTTGTGGCCGCTAATGATAACCTTCTAATATTGCTGAAGGGATGCAAAGAGAATGAAGAATCGTATCGAAATAGTTTCAAAACCTTTAAGGAAAATTTGACCAACATCCAAAAGGATCTAAATAGTTTGCTTGAAAAAATAAAATCAAAAAAAGATAAATTGGAAATTAAGTCACTATGGAATGAAATTACTAAAATCTTACCGCTGGTTTCTCAAATTCAACCGCTTCCTTTAGTAAAAAATGCCCCTGATCTCGTTGCGAATTATGCAACTCGCACGAGCATAGAAGAAGAGCAAACAGTGGCATTAATAAAAAATTCTGTTAATGGGAAAGCTAATCATTTCACTGCTAGTAATACGTTACGTTATACACGACCTCCTACGATGTTAGGCAAAATGTATAGCTTTTTTGTTAAGCCAGTAGAACCAGAATCAGAATTTCCTGATCCTCCTACACAGCAGCAATTACTAGAAATGGGGGTATTTACCAAAGAAAATACTAGAAAACTTAACCAGAGCGGGGCTTAACTATCCTATCTATCGCTCATTTAAGGACTTAACCGTAAAATAGTGTATCCTTCAATGATGTCGATTGATACACAAAAACTACTTAGTATTTATGAGAGCCTGTTAACCATGTACGGCCGCCAGCAATGGTGGCCGGCAGCCAGTCCTTTTGAAGTGATGCTCGGTGCGATACTTACCCAAAACACCAACTGGTCGAATGTTGAAAAAGCTATAGTGCTTTTAAAGCAATGCATCCGTTTAAATCCGGAAGCGCTGCTTAGCTTATCGAGTGCTGATTTACAAAGCTGTTTAAAGCCAAGTGGTTATTTTCGGATTAAAACTCAGCGTTTGCAAAATTTTTGTCGTTGGTATTTAGCGCAAGGTGGTTATTCTGGTCTAGAACAATTGCCTACGTTTGAATTACGTGAACGTTTACTTAACGTGCAGGGCATAGGTCCTGAAACTGCCGATGATATGGTGTTATATGCTTTTCATCGACCGGTGTTTGTGATCGATGCGTATACGCGTCGCTTGTTGCAGCGCTTAGATTTAATTCAAGGTCAGGAAAACTATGAATTTTGCCGACAGTTATTTGAAACTCAGTTACCGAAAAGTGTTGAACGGTATCAACAATATCATGCCTTAATTGTTATCCATGCCAAACAGCGGTGTCGAAAAAGCAAACCGATTTGTCATGCGTGTCAATTTCAACCACTATGTAATATAAACTTAAGAAACTAACTTGTTTATTTTGCAGATTAAAAATTCTTCAATAAATTAAGTTTTATTCTTCAGTTTCAGTATAGGATTCGTGGATTTTTAAGCGGTTTTCACCGGCAAATTTCATGATACAGTCAAAAATATCGGGATTGGTTTCTTTGAGTTTGGGGTCGAGAACCAGACACTTGTTACGGCTTTCCTGATTGATCATCGGTCGTAGTTGTGGGGAATAAACCATGCGTCGATTGTTAAAACTCGCTAAACAACCGCACATACGTTCAGCCCAATCACTGGGCCTGAATTTCTCACCAGTTTCGGTAACCCCTTCAATTAGAATGAGTTTTTCTCTTTGGCTTTTATGTGTAGTTGGGTTTTCTAACATACAATTACATTTTTGTTAAGTTGCGATGATATTACTCTAATTAGGAGTGATTAACTATACATAATTAGATGACATTTTATTGTCATTATAGAGCAAGTAGCCCCGTTCTGCCTTACTACGTGTTTCTACGCTGAGAGGAATGGTTTGCTTCAGAAGTTCGGCTATTTTATACAGTTCTTGGCTATCACCCTGTTTTATTTCCAGCTCAATTTCATGTAAAACCGCTTGCTTATCTGCGGTTTTGACCAGACCTTGGTCTAAAACTAATTCGATTTGGGTGCCATTTTTTGTGTTTAGGTTCCATGAGCTGCGTTGAAAGTCGGTGTGAAATAATTCTAATAAGGGTTTGCTGCCGATGATCGCTTGTAGTTTGGCTATTAACTTAGGGTCGGTGAATTGGTCAATATTCGGTATGTTTTGGGTTACCGGTTGATCCCATTCATGTCGATGGTGTAGATCGCCGATTTGTTTTCCTGCAGTTTTTAAGGTTTGGATGGTGCGACCAGCCGCTTCGCGAACGCGCATCGAAAAGCCTTGTTGCCACAAGGCCAGATCAGAGGTATCAAAATAGCGACTTACAAGTTGTTCGACGGCTATCGCTTGAGTGCTGGTGCGTTGTAATAAAGGGTGTTGATGTAATAGGTTAACATCTTCTGAGGCAATGCTAAGTTTTAGTTCAATTTCGAGAAACATAGGATACTCTTCATAGTGGCTGTGTGGCTGTGAGTATATTCATGAGTGGACGATCAGTTTTTATATCACGTTTTGCCATCAGCGCTTGGTATTGTTCTATTTCTTGCTGTTGTGAAGCTGATTTTTGAGGATGATGTTTATCAAAATCAGCCAGAAATCTATCAATAGCGCTGACAAAATTTTTATCAGGGTTGAATTTTTTTTTTAAAGATCTCATGTTGCTTGTTCCTCGATCGCATGGCGTAATGCTTTAATTGCTTTTTGTTCGAGTTGACGCACGCGCTCAGCTGATACTTGGTAACGATCCGCTAGTTCTTGCAAGGTGATTTTCGGTTCGGTGAGCCAACGATCTCTGATAATAGTTTGTTCTCGCTCATCTAATTGCGTCAATGCTTTGTGTAAATGATCTTGACTGGATTCAGTCGTGTCACTGGCTTCAAGTAAACGGGCTGGATCATAACGATTATCTTCGAAATACAGATCGAGTAATGGATAGTGCGTGGATTTGGACTCATTATTTTCATCACTACTGATATCTAAACTCATATCGTTAGAGGCCAAACGAGATTCCATTTCGCGTACGGTTTCTGGTTTAACACCGAGATCATGAGCAACGGCTTCGATCTCCTTTTGATTAAACCAACCTAAATGAGTTTTCATTTTACGTAAATTAAAAAATAATTTACGTTGCGCTTTGGTAGTGGCGATTTTGACAATGCGCCAATTACGGAGGATAAATTCTTGAATTTCTGCTTTGATCCAATGTACAGCGAATGAGATGAGACGTACACCTACTTTGGGGTCAAAACGTTTAACTGCCTTCATTAAACCAATATTTCCTTCTTGGATTAGGTCTGCGAGTGCAAGACCGTAACCCATGTAGGTTTGTGCAATATGGACGACAAAACGAAGGTTGGCAATAATAAGCTTTTTGGCGGCGATGAGGTCTTGGTCGTGATAATAGCGTTCGGCAAGTTCCATTTCTTCTTCAGCACTTAATACCTGGATTTGTTTTAAGCGCGCAATATAAGCATCGGTGCTGGTGATCGGTAGTGATTGATAAAGGGTTTGTAAGTGAGTATTCATAACCATCTCCCTTGTCTTTAGACTTGTTTTAGTATGTTCACTTGACTTCATAATGTGCTAGAGTATACCGCAATAGATGGCTATTTTCATCTGTGCTTAAAAATAAAGAGATAATCCCTATGGCTGAATCGGATTCACTTTCTCCTCCAATCGTACGCCGTATTAGTACCCCTGTTCAAGTCGGTTCGGTCATGCTCGGCGGTGGGGCGCCTATCGTTGTGCAATCCATGACCAATACTGATACCGAAGATGCTTCAGCCACTGCCCAGCAAATCATTGAATTAGCCCAATCCGGTTCAGAACTGGTTCGAATCACAGTAAACACTGAGCAAGCGGCCCAACAGGTCGCTTTTATTCGCGATAAAGTCCGTGAGGCGGGTTATTCGGTACCGATAGTTGGGGATTTTCATTACAATGGCCATCGCCTATTGCAGGTCTATCCAGAATGTGCCAAGTCCTTAGATAAATACCGTATTAATCCCGGTAATGTCGGGTATGGCGAAAAGCGCGATATCCAATTTACGCAAATGATAGAAGTGGCATTGAAGTATGATAAACCGGTACGGATAGGCGTCAATTGGGGTAGTTTGGATCAAGATCTGAGTTCACGTGAGATGGATAAAAATGCGCAATCAGCGCATCCTCGTTCTGCCGCAGAGGTATTGCAGGAGACCTTAGTTTTATCGGCTTTATTGAGTGCCGAGTTAGCTGAAAAAATTGGCTTGCCGGCCAGTAAGATCGTCTTATCGTGTAAGGTCAGTCGTGTGCAAGATTTAATTGCCATTCACCGAAGTTTAGCATCGCGGTGTTCCTATGCGATTCATCTCGGTTTAACCGAAGCCGGTATGGGTACGAAGGGGATAGTGGCCACTACCGCGGCTTTAGCGGTTTTATTACAAGAGGGTATAGGCGATACCATTCGGGCTTCATTAACACCTGAACCTGGTGGAGACAGGAATCGGGAAGTGATCGTTTGCCAACAGATTTTACAAGCATTGGGCTTGCGTGCTTTTATGCCTTCGGTGTCAGCCTGTCCCGGCTGCGGTCGTACCACCAGTAGTTATTTCCAAGAATTAGCCAAACAAGTTGAAGCGTATATTGCCCAGCGTATGCCGACTTGGTCACAACACTATCATGGTGTAGAAAATTTATCGTTAGCCGTTATGGGATGTATTGTGAATGGTCCGGGAGAAAGTAAGCATGCCAACCTTGGTATTAGTTTACCGGGTACCGGTGAGCACCCGATTGCACCGGTATTTGCCGATGGTCGTAAAGTGGCTACGTTACGTGGTGATAATATTGTCCAACAGTTTCAACATATTGTAGAGGAATATGTAGTGAGTCATTATGATGCAAAAAGATAATAAAATGCATAACTTGCAGTTAAAAAAAATTAAAATCGGTTTGTTGTTGAGTCTCTTTTCCTTTACAACCTTAGCGCAGGCAGAAGCGGATTCCCCGTCATCTATCCCGGCTTATCAACGTTTGCAAAAAAAATTAGCCTTGTATCAACAGGCCGCACAAGCCCCTTGGTCGCGTTTAGAAACTAACCAGGTATTGTCCGTGGGTATGCAAGACCCGGCGGTGGCTGTATTGCGTCAGCGTTTATGTGCGAGTGAAGATTTAGATGAAAATGCTTGTACACGGCCTACTAACCCAAATGATTTTGATGAACAAGTTGAAGATGCGGTTGCTTTGTTTCAAGAACGACATGGGTTAAACGATGATGGTGTCGTCGGTGCAGCAACACGGCAAGCATTAAATGTTTCAGCAGCGGAACGTTTACATCAAATTCAATTCAATTTGCAGCGCTGGTCGCGATTGATTAGCTTGGCCAATCCTGCTTATATTTGGATTAACGTGCCCGATCACCGTTTACGTTTAATTAAGGATCATCATGCGATTCTGACGGCTCGAGTGATTGTGGGTAAACCCTCAAGGCCCACACCAGAAATTAATTCTCATGTGACGCGCATTGTATTAAATCCTTATTGGACCGTTCCCCCGGGGATCGCCCGTAGAGATGTTATTCCTAAAGCTATGCGGGATCCCAATTATTTGCAGCGCAGTCATATTCGAATCTATGCGAGGAATCAAGTCAATAAAGAATTAGATCCACAGGCTGTGGATTGGTTAGCCGTGAAAAAAAATCCGGGTGCTTATATTTTACGTCAGGATCCCGGACCGCATAATTCCTTAGGACAAATTAAATTTGAATTTGCTAATCGACATCTTGTTTATCTACATGATACGCCCTCAAAGGCTTTATTTGATGCAGACCGACGTTTGTTTAGTTCCGGTTGTGTGCGTTTAGAAGACCCGTTTGAATTTCTTGAAGCATTAGAAGCGATTGATCCGACATTGCAGGAAGCCGCACCGCGTATTGAAGCCGCTTTAGAATCAGGACGTACCACAGTGATTAATTTGAAAAAGCCAATCCCCATCCATCTGACTTATATTACCGCCTGGGTAGATAAAAATGATGTATTACATTTTTGGGATGATGTATATGGTCGCGATCCAGTGCTTCCCGCCAATAAAGAGCAATTAGCCAATGATCTGCCAGAACCTATTTGATGATAGGTTCGTAGGCAGAGTTGTCTATGCTGATTTACATTAATTTATACTTCAAGCTGAAGGCGCTCGGAACAGTTCGTGTTATTGGGTTCTTCTAACGATTTAGGCTGGGTGAAAAAGGAGGTATGCGATAAAGCAGTCACAAACTTCGAAACAGAGACGATATTCCAAGCTTTACGCAGCGCTTTTGTTAACGATTGAGATTCTTTTTGACTGCGAATATTTACTTCTTTTTCCTCAAACATTAAGTTTGTCATATTCTCTTTATTATTAATTGTAATATCACTGAAGTTGAGTCGACTCAATGCCAAACGAATTTTCAGTTTTGACAAAATTGATAGGTTCGTAGCAGTTAAACCATAGCCAAATAATGCTGCTGTGGTATATACACTGACACCGATACCTAATTCGATATAACTATAAGGATTGCCCTGATTGGCGATACAAGCGATCAGAATAGCTAAGGCATTGGTAAAGCCTAGTCGGGAAGTCCAGTGCTGTTTAATGGAAGTTATGAATAGTGAGGCGAGTAACATCGTTGCATTGACGGTATAGGGTAGTATTAAGCTTAGAAGCGGTGCATCATTATTTAGTTTGTCCATAAGATCGGCTGTTTGAAACAATTGTTTATTTTCATCTAAGAGGGGGATCAATAACTGTCTCGCTTTTTCTTCAATAATATGCAGGTAAATTGCATAACTGGTTAAACTAATCTGAACTAAGGATTTAATTCCGTGAATTAAGTGTTTGAAATAGATTGATGATTTAAAAATATTTTTATTGAAAATAGTCAATTCAGCACGACGCGTAATTCCAGTACCCAGGCCTGCAAAAAAGAAGGGGGCTGCACTCCAGGCTAGTCTTGAGAAGTATTTGTTTCTTTCATAAAAATAGTCAGCGCCGGGTACATCTTCCGAATTAAAGAAAGGCGTCCAGGTTCCATTGAATAAAACATTAATGGTTTTATTAAAAAATCCTTGGTCTGGAATAGAAATACAAAACGGAGATAAATTCAATGGGGTATTGGTTTGCGTATTATTATAGCTTAATTGCAATGTATTTGATGCGTTAGTTGAATGAGGGTGGGTGGAATAAAAAGTAACTTGGCTTTGAAGCGATGAATTCCAAAAATTCAGAAAGCCTTTCTCTATCATCAAAGTGCAACTGTCGTTTCCTTTTCTAGGAAAATCTGAATCTAAAAATTGTAGGTTTGCTTGCGATCCTTTTAAAACCGTTGTTATCACAGCACAATGGATATCCTCTTTAGGATAAACTTGAAAAAGATCCTTAAGTTTTACGATATAACAATGATCAGATTGAATTTCTAATTCCTTAGTTTCAGCCCTAACAATCAATTTTTGTGTTTGATACCAAGGATCAGTAAAAATTTTAGTTAACTGCAGAAGGTAGCGATAGGAAATCTTATGTGGAGAGATAAATGCAAAAAGAGGAGGTTTTTTTTTAAACTCACACAGGCTAGCATCAATGATGCAAGCGGTTTTTCGTAATGTATTGAAGTCACGTTGGGTTAATAAACCAAAACCAAGATTGAAGGCGTCAAAGCTAAAACTATTTTCATCTAAACCCAACAAGGCTTGATAATAATCTTCGGCTAATTTTGGTGGATAGGCTTGCTTCATTAGACTTTGGATAACGCTAGTTTTGGAAGGAATGCTTCCTCCTCCGATGACGACTCGGATTAAACTAAGTGAATAATGCATAGGACTCCAGGCATCATAATATTCTAAAAAATTCCTGGAACGTAATTGATGGTTACTATTAAGATAATGAATAAGATCCTGTGATTCAGCTTGCAAATGCTCGTGCTCTCTTCCGATGGTATGCAAGAGTTCATGAATGATGGAATCTACATTATGCGTTTTCCAATTGCCCCTCCATCCCCCACCAATAAAGCACGACATGTAACCCCATTTATTTCCATAAGTATCCTCTCGAGCCCCTAATTGAGCATTGCATCCATAACCATCAATGATAATATGCCGGTTTTTTTCATGCACTGGGAGTGTATCCACTTTAAATTGGAACAGTGGAAAAAGCAGTCGATTTAAAATATTCGCTGCTTGACGAATGGCTTGTTCTAATGCAGGTGATCGTTTCGCGCTATCACTCAAATCAAGATAAAAATCGAGGGGAAAAGTAGGGCTTCTAGTAAGATTAGTGAGAGACCAACTGCGGATGGTTGAGTAAAGCATTTTTATTATCACTTTTATTAAAAAAAAGCGACTAATATATAGAGACAAACTTAAATAAAGCTGAACGAAGGATTGTTGTTTAGTTTTTTTCTAGTTAGGTAAGAAAGGTGTTTGAATGAATCCAAGTTTGTTCAAAACGGTGGGATGTGTAAGAATTTTTAGTAGTGAAAACTAAATAAAAATTCTGAAAAACGCTTAAACATAATGAAATAATTTATGTTAATATTTCCCGAAAAATTTTTCTTTTATTATAGGGGATTTATGCTGCAATTTAATTGGGAAAAAATAATCGAACTTGAAAAAAGACTCGCTAAAAAAATTAAACGATTAACCGATGAAATTAACAAACATCCTGCGGCTGGACGAAAAAAACAAGATGAAATAAATCAGGAAGATTTTTCCATGGTTTTTTTACTCGCCGGTTTAATGGGTATTACTATTTTTGGAGCAGGATGGCTAGTCGTTGCACTATCAGGGACACTCTTAAGCTTAATCATCGTTGTGACTGGATTATTTTCATCTATGGCTATTGGTTTTAATGGAAAACCTTTATATAACGCTTATTTATGGATACGTGATTTATTGAGTACTGAAAAGATTAAAAATCAAAATAAAGATTTTGATCAAATTTATAAACAGTTGTTGGAATTGGAAGCATTAGCCGCAAAAAAATCTGTTTTGATTGCGAGAATTAATTATCAACTTAATAAAGCCTTGCAATGGCTTCCCTCTAAGCTTTTTTCTGAAGAAAAGATTGAATTAGAACAGCTCCCTTTAAAAGAACAAATTCAAAGCTTAGAACAAAAAAGACAAACGCTTCCTGCTTATATGCGAAGAGAAAAAGACCGGCGAGTTTCCAATGAAATTAATGAACATTGGAAATTTTATTTGCTGGGGGCGGTTTTTGGAAATGTAATATTAATTCTGGTTCTATTAGTGTATCCTCCCTTAGTCTTATTAGTACCTTCTACTATGGTGCTTTTGTTTATTCCAATAGCTATTGCGCTTGCATTTGGACCTATCATAGCAAGTAATATCATGCGTATGACTTACTTATTGATGCGTGATGTGTTTAGCTCGCCAGAGATTAAAGCTGAAAATGAACAATTAACTCAGATCGAAAAAACAATTGACAAATTATTTGATTTAGAAAAACAATTACAGCATCTCGCTAAAACGATTTTTAACCAGCTTGGAAGCGTGGATAACGCAGCGCAGAATGACGTAGCGCCTGAAAAAGAACAAAGTATTGCTAAAGATTTAAAAAATGATAATTTTGAGAAGAACGTTAAATATGGACCTCTGTTTCAAGAAGTCCCAGCTAATCAGACGGTTGATAGTTCCTTATCCGCGATTCCAAGTTTAACGGATTAGATGAATAATTAAGTTAATGGCGGAATCAAATAAGCGGGAATTAAGCAATCAATAAGGCAGCCGCTACCTTACGTCCTTCTGACATGAGTACTGTATAAGTACGGCAGGCAGCGCCATTATTCATCACTTCAATGCCAATTTTTTGCTGATAAAAAGCATTTAATAACTGTGGAGGGGGGAATGCGAGTTTTTCGCCGCTGCCGAGTAAAACAATACTGGGTTGTAAATCAATAATTTTTTGTAAATCCTTAGCCGTTAAGTCGGCTATACTGTGCGGTGACCATGGGTCGATCAGTTTATCCGGCATGACGATGAGACTATGTCGGATTTTTTGCTCATTAATTTGGATAAAATCTTTAGTATAGGCACGGATCTGATAATGCCCTTCGCTGGTATCAAGGTTTAATTCCATAACAGACTATCAAGTTAAAAATATTTACGTTAAATTATACACTATGATAAAAATATGGGTACTTATTGCCTATTTAAGCATCAGTTATTTCTTACTTCCAAATAATGTGAGTGCAAGCATAATGTCAAATAATCTAAACAATAACCTAAACCATTCAGTACAAGCTCATCGATCCTTACAGTTAGTCACATTGGATAGCCCTGAGCATAGCGTTTTGAGAACGCCAGCAAAAACTATTCAGTTTCCACTCGATAGCGAGACCCAACAATTTATTCAGGATCTGCAGATTTTTCGGGATCTGAAGAGTCCTTTAGGTAATCCAGCGGGATTAGCTGCGCCGCAAGTGGGACGTGGACTCCGAATTATCATTATTCAGGTACCGGAAACGGCTAAAACGAAACGTAAAGATGTTTATGATGTCGTTCCACCCACGGTGTTAATTAATCCAGCGTATACGCCGGTGGAAGCGGCGGGTGAAAGTAAAGATTGGGAAGGTTGTTTTTCCGTGCCCGATAGCATGGGTGAGGTATATCGGTATAATGAAATTCATTATACCGCTTACACCGTCGATGGTAAGCAGATTAATGCCATAGCACGTGGGTTTTTGGCGAGATTGATTCAACATGAAGTGGGTCATTTAAATGCAGAACTTTATTTTGATCGCTTACGTCCAGATTGTCGTTTTGACTCGATAGAAAAAGTAATGAAAATAATCCAAGCAACAGCCAATGAAAAAACTCAATAATTTATTTTATAGATAGAATACCGCTTTTAGCGGTAATAGGGATTTCTATTTAATGCTGAAAACTATCCTACGTCGCGAATTCAATTTGATTGAAAACTTAAATCATTTGCATCCGGTTTTACAACGGGTGTATGCCGCACGCGGTATTCAGTCTGCTAAAGAGTTAGATTATGGGTTGCAAAATTTATTGCATTTCCAATCATTGAATGGCATCGATACGGCAGCAGAGTGTTTGGGTCAAGCGTTGATGCAGCAACAGCGTTTACTTATCGTTGGTGATTTTGATAGTGATGGCGCAACCAGTAGTGCTTTAGCAGTGAGTGCTTTACGTTGTTTTGGTGCGCAGCAAGTCGGTTTTTTAGTGCCAAATCGTTTTGAATATGGATATGGTTTAACGCCCGAGATCGTTGAGCTGGCTTTACACACTAAAAAACCGGATGTGATTATTACGGTTGATAATGGTATTTCGAGCCATGAGGGAGTTATTGCCGCAAAAGCAGCTGGATTAAAAGTAGTGATTACCGATCATCACTTACCCGCAGCGACTTTGCCGATTGCGGATGCTATAGTAAACCCTCAACAAAACGGTGATCGCTTTCCCAGTAAAAACTTAGCGGGTGTGGGTGTTATTTTTTATGTGATGTTGGCGCTCAGGCATTATTTACGGCGTCAAAATTGGTTTGAAAAAAATCATAGTGCTGTCCCGAATATGGTGCAGTTTCTGGATTTAGTAGCATTAGGAACGATAGCCGATTTAGTGAGTTTGGATCATAATAATCGCTTACTCGTCACTCAAGGTTTGCAATGGATTAAAGCCGGTAAAGCACGACCAGGGATTTATGCTTTGCTTAAATTAGCTAAGCGCGAAGTCGAGTATCTAGTAGCTAGTGATTTATCGTTTAGTATCGCGCCACGTTTAAATGCGGCAGGCCGTTTGGCGGATATGTCTCTAGGGATTGCCTGTCTGCTAGAAACCGATCGGAATCGGTCACATGAACTGGCATTACAACTCAGTCAATTAAATGAAGAACGTCGCTCCATAGAAGATACGATGAAGCAAGAAGCTTTTATTATTTTAGAAAAATTACTTGAAAAAAAACCTTTGGAAAAAGCCATTTGTTTATTCGATGCCCGTTGGCATCAAGGTGTCATTGGTTTATTGGCGTCGCGATTAACCGAACGTTTCCATAGGCCGACGATCATTTTTGCAGAGAGCCATCAAGTCGGTGAATTAAAAGGTTCAGCACGTTCTATTGCGGGTTTACATATTCGTGATCTATTAGCCAGTATAGCTACGCGATATCCACATTTGATTACTAAATTTGGTGGACATGCCATGGCAGCAGGATTGAGTTTGCAAAAAGATTTGTTTGGCGAATTTGCTAAGGTTTTTCAGCTGGAATGTCAGCAACAATTACGATCCGATATTTTACAGGCTACCTGTTATACTGATGGTGAATTAGCAGCAGACGAACTTAATTTAGAACTGGCCGAATTGTTACGTTATAACGCAGGTCCTTGGGGACAAGATTTTCCAGAACCACTTTTTGAAGGTCGTTTTCGCTTACTTGCGCAACGTTTGGTAGGTGATAAACATTTAAAGATGACTTTAGCAAGTCCAGAAGATAATAGACAAATCGATGCGATTGCATTTAATGTTAATCTAAAACATTGGCCGAATCATCGTGCAGAATATATCAAGGTTCGTTATCGTTTAGCGGTGAATTATTATCAAGGCCGTAAGAGCCTGGAGTTAATAATTGATAGCTTAGAGGTTTAAGTGAATAAAAAGGCCGACGATAGCGGCCTTTTTATTTTTAACAAAATTAAGACGCAATAGAGTCTTTTTCTGTTTGATCTTTTTCAGGATCCGTTGTGCTGCTATCGGAGTTAAGCGTATTCAACTCATCCAATTTTGCGTTTCCTTTTTCTTGTTTAGGGTCTACCTTTTTTTCCATAGAAACTTTTTTGTGGCCTTTTCTATGATGAATAGCTTCTTTCTTAGCAGGAGTGACTACGGCCGCAGGCTGGTTTGCATTAGCAGCGGGTAAGCTATTAAGATCAGTTGCCGATTCAGCCGCGATAGCTGGAATAGCTAAAACCGCGCTGCTTAAACCGATGATGAGAGCTTGTTTCAATTTCATGAGGAGGACTCCAAATTGTTATTATTGTAAAAACAGGCTTTGTGTAACAAAGCAAGTGAAGCTATCATACCAGTAAAAAACCAGCATGGAAGCCCTTAATAGAAATAAAGCATGCTAGAACAGCAGAAACAGCCAATAAATTCCTATAGAATAGCGCCGATGCTGGGTTGGACTACTCGCCATTACCGGTATTTTTTCCGATTAATTTGTAAAAAAGCACTGTTATATACTGAAATGTTAACCACAGGCGCTATTCTAAATAGTCCGCAGCGAGATCGTTTATTAGGTTTTGACGTCAGTGAAAAAACCTTGGCGATTCAATTGGGCGGCAGTAGCGCTTCGGATCTGTCTCAAGCTGCGAGAATCGTTGAAGCTTACGGTTATTCTGAGATTAATCTGAATGTGGGTTGTCCGAGTGATAGAGTGCAATCCGGTTGTTTCGGTGCGGTATTATTTAAGGATCCCAGACGTGTGGCGGATTGTATTGCAGAAATGTCTGCAGTCGTTAAATTACCGATTAGCGTTAAAACCCGAATTGGTGTCGATGATTATGAAAGTTATGATTATCTTGCACAATTTATTCAACAAGTGCATTTGGCCGGTTGCCAAACCTTTATTATTCATGCGCGTAAAGCTTGGCTATCCGGATTAAGTCCCAAGGAAAATCGTGTTATCCCCCCATTAAATTATGATTGGGTATATCGCATTAAACAGGATTTTCCTTATTTGACGATTGTTTTGAATGGAGGTATCGCTGGTATCAGCATTGCCCAGAAACATTTACAACAGGTTGATGGTGTTATGATAGGTCGTGCCGCTTGGTATAATCCCTATCTATTTTCTGAACTCGATCAACAGTTAAGTCCACAGGATAGTGTGGCTGTTCCTAGTCGATTGTCGATAGTGTTAGCTTATTTACCCTATCTTGAACAGGCTTTAATGTCCGGCGAAAATCTGACTCATTTAATCCAACCTCTATTTGGCTTATTTCATGGTGTCGCGGGTGGTCGGCGTTGGCGACAAAAATTAAGTGAAACGTTGCAGCAGATGGATAATCCTATCCTAGGAATACAATCGATATTACGTGAAATAGTCCCGAATGCTTAAATTAGCAAGAAATTGCTGCGAGCTTAGCCGATTCTACCCATTGATATAACGCAAATGATTCAGATGTACATTTGAGACAGGCTGTTGCGCAATTTGGTTTTTTAAAACATTTTTTTACGCAACCTTTATGTATGAGTAGTTCTAAAATCGCTAAGGTTTCTTCTTGCTTAGTTCCAAAGGTTTGTAGAATAAGCGATAGATTTACTAATTTTTTTTCGGCAATAAATTTTTTTAAAGTGAGTAAACTAATCATGGCGCGCCTCTACTGGATGAGAGTGGTAGTGGTAATTCATTTTGTGGATTGGTTTTAAAACCTAAGAAAATACGGGTAGCAAAAAGGCTGATCGCAACGATGAGATAGCATAACAGCGTTGTTAAAGGATGTTGTTGAAAGGTGACAGTTTGATAAAATAAAGTTGCCACAGCATAGGCAATTCCAGTACTCCATAGCATAGAAAAATAAGCCCAAGCGCTACCAATCTCGCGTTTCATGACTGCCATCGTCGAAATACAAGGAAAATACAATAAAATAAACAGTAAATAAGAAAACGCAGCGAGTTTTCCAGAAAAATAATATGACATTACCCCATACACTCCTTTTGTCACTTCGGGTGCTTCCGCTTTGAGTGCCATTGGATTGGTTAAGGTCTTACCTAAATCATGTAGATTTTTAGGAATAGATAACACAGCGGTTTTTAGTTCATCGCTGATCGTCGACTGTTCAGCTTGCTCAGTTAACTGACCGACTTGTGAATATAAAGTATTTAATGTGCCCACAACGACTTCTTTGGCTAATAAACCCGTGGCTAAACCAACTGTAGCGGGCCAATTGTTATTTTGTATGCCCATAGGTGCAAACAGCGGTGTGATGGTTTTTCCAATACTGGATAATAAGGAATGCTGATTGGCTTCGCCGCTGATGAGTCGGCCATGGGCGCTAATCGTATTCAGACACCCTATCAATATACAAATAGGAATAATAAAACGACCGGCTTTAAATAAAAATAGTTTCAAACGCTGCCAAGTACTTCTAAAAATAGAACGCCAATGCGGCCAGTGATAGGTGGGTAATTCTAAGATCATCGGCGTAGGTTCTGCTTTTAAGGTGGTAGAACGTAATAATAAACCAGTGAAAATGGCGGTTAATATACCGATGCTATATAACGCGAAAATGATCAGCGCCCCGCCTTGTGGAAAAAAAGCGCTAACGAATAATGTATAGACAGTAAGACGTGCGCCACAAGACATAAAAGGAGCCATCATCACTGTTAAAATACGGTCCCGTGGTGAAGCTAAGGTACGCGTCGCCATCACCGTCGGGACATTACAACCAAAACCTACAATTAAAGGAACAAAGGCTTTTCCAGGTAAACCGATGGCGCCCATTAATTTATCGACTACAAATGCTGCGCGCGCCATGTAACCTGAATCTTCTAATAACGATAAAAATAAGAACATGGCACCGATGACCGGGATAAAACTGAGTGTGGTATTAATGCCTTTACCTAAACCATTGGCAATTAATGCAATCAGCCAAACGGGTAAATGTAATGGCGTGAGTAGCTGGATGCTGCCATGGATGAACAACGCGGTGCTACCGATATCAAAAAAATCTTGAAAAGCTCCGCCGACATTAATGGCAAATAAAAAGAGTGTGTACATGACTAACAAGAAAATCGGAATACCTAACCATCGATGCAAAATAATCCGATCAAGCCGCGAGGTAAATGTTGTATTTGATATATCGGTAATTAAGCTTTGTTTTAATAGCGATTGTATCCAAGTATAACGTGCATCGGCTATCAACAAATCAATTTCTTCATTCAATTGAGTTTTAAGTCGTTGTAACAGTGATTGTGTATATGCGCGTTCTTCTGGAGTGGTATAGTTGCAGGCGATGGCGTCATCTTCTAATAGGCGGCAAGCTAACCAAGATTTTGGCACTGTTGTGGTGGACAATTTTTCGGTAAGTGTTTGCAGCGCATTTTGTAATAAAGGTTCAAACGAATAAGGTAGCTGAGTGGACGGGATAAGGTTTGTCGATACGGCATGACGTAATTCTTCAATGCCGAGGCCACGAATGGCTGTTAAAGGAATGATTGGGCAGTTTAAAGAGCGACTTAACTGTGGGATGTTGATATGAATACCGCGTTGTTTAGCTATATCCATCATATTGAGTGCGATAATAACCGGTATCTGCATTTCTAAGAGTTGTGCAGTTAAATACAGTTGTCGTTCGAGATTACTGGCATCTACTACGTTAATAACCAGATCAGGACGATTATTGACTAGGTAATTGCAGGCGATACATTCATCCATCGCACAATTATTAGCGACGACACTTAAGGAATAAGTCCCTGGGAGATCAACCATTTCATAAGTGTCGTTGCCAACATTAAAATAACCACTTTTTTGTTCAACAGTGACGCCTGCCCAGTTACCTACTTTTTGTCGACTGCCAGTCAGCGTATTAAAAATAACGGTTTTACCGCAATTGGGATTACCTGCTATGGCAATAATTTTATTTTTTGACATAAGTTGCTTATTTAGTTTGAATATTCCACATAAATATGACAGGCTTCAGTAGCGCGTAAACTAAAATGACTCCCTAATATTTGTAATTGTAAAGGATCACCCAGCGGTGCACGTCGAATCAAGGTAATGATAATTTGTCGGGTTATGCCTAGATGTTGGAGTAGTTTGCGACAGCGTGGAGCGATATCAGGACTGAAGCCCACGACTCTAGCAGATTGTCCTGGTTGGAGTAGCGTGAGTGGGATAGACTCAATAAGCATAAATATTTTAAATGAGAATCATTACTATTTATAATAGAGGTTTTTTTACACTGAAGCAAGGTTTAATCGATCCTAGATGGATGAGTCGTTTTTTATGCATTTAAGTCAGTTATTAATGGGGATGGACGTTCCCATAACGCAGGATCCAATCATTAAAGGGCTATGCCAAGATAGTCGCCAACTGCAAGCAGGGGATTTATTCTTTGCTTATCCAGGATTAGGTAATGATGGACGGTTTTTTATAGCAGATGCAATTGCTAAAGGGGCAGCGGCTATTTTATTTGAACAGGAGGAGAGTGCGGTTGATGTGAATTCTGCGCCGATTCCAATACTTCCTGTTCGTCATTTAACGCGCCAACTTGGACCGATCGCCGCGTGTTTTTATGATTACCCGAGTCGTTATTTACCAGTCATTGGTATTACTGGGACTAATGGTAAAACTTCGTGTACGCATTTTTTAGCGGATAGTTTACAACAGTTACAAAAACCCTGTGGCGTTATCGGGACCTTAGGTAATGGTTTCTATGGCGATTTGAAACCCGGTCAGTTAACCACACCGGATGCCATCGAATTACAACAATTATTAGCCAATTTTCGGGATAAACAAGCACAGGCTGTGGTTATGGAAGTTTCTTCGCATCGATTGGCACAACAACGTTTAAATGGAACTGAATTTTCTGTTGCGGCATTTACCAATTTAACGCGGGATCATCTTGATTATCATGGAACGATGTCTGCTTACGCGCAGGCGAAGCGTTCTTTTTTTGATTTACCGGGTGTGCAGCAGGCGATATTAAATGCAGACGATCCTTACGCACAACAATGGTTAACTGAACTTGCCGAGCAATTACCCGTCTATGCTTATTCTTTACATAAGCCCCAAGCAGCCTGGTCACATATTCCCCATGTGAGTGTAAAAAAATTTGAATTTAATCAGCAGGGTTTACAGGCCGAGATTGATACGCCCTGGGGTGAAGTGTTCATCGAAAATCCTTTTTTGCTGGGGCAGTTTAATTTAAGTAATTTGTTGCTTGTATTGACACTATTAAAAAGTTTACATTTTTCTTTAGCAGAAATTTCGCAGGTGATATCAAAACTAAAGGGTATAAAAGGACGTATGCAAGCGTTTCATAGCGCTGGAAAACCCTTAGTCGTTGTTGATTATGCACATACACCCGATGCATTGCAGCAGGTTTTGCGTGCTTTACGCCCCCATTGCCCAAATGGCGAATTATATTGTTTATTTGGATGTGGAGGTGATCGAGATAAAGGAAAGCGGCCGTTAATGGCAGAGATTGCTGAACAAGAAGCCGACCAAATCATTTTAACCAGTGATAATCCACGCAATGAAGATCCCTTACAAATTTTGCAAGCTATTCAACAGGGCTTCAGACATAAAAAAATGTTGTATTGTGAGCCGGATAGACAGCGGGCGATCGCTTATGCCTTAGCCACCGCTCAGGCAAACGATGTCGTATTAATTGCAGGTAAAGGACACGAGGCCTATCAGTTAGTTAAAGGTATCCAATATCCTTTTGACGATGCGCTGGAAGTACAACGACTATTAAATGTGTAATTATCCGTCAATAATATTAAACTTACTCAATGATATTTGTTATTGTCCATGCTATCCCTTTAACTTAATATATACAAGTTTCGCGGAAAAAATTTTCTAAACTAAGGGTTATCAATCTTAGACCTGCGTGAATGGGTCTTGGTCGCTATTAGTTTTTATAGTCTTTTGATTGGCGAGATTACTAATAGAATTAGCTTTTTTATGGTTATTTTGTGAAATTATCGACACTTGCTGAAAAACTTAATGGAAAGTTATTAGGTCCAGATGCGAATTATACTGAAGTGAGTTTGGATACGCGCAGCATAAAACTGAACGACCTTTTTATTGCTATTCGCGGCGAAAGGTTTGATGGACATGATTTTATCGAACTTGCTAAACAGCGCGGCGCTGCAGCGGCGCTTGTTGATCATGTGATAGACATCGATTTTCCTTTAGTACTCGTTCAGGACACAAGAAAAGCCTTAGGAGAATTAGCTAAACAACATCGCCAGCAATTTTCGATTCCTATTATCGCGTTAACCGGTAGCTCTGGTAAAACCACGACTAAAGAAATGATTCGATCGATTTTGGCTGAAGCGGGAGCCGTATTAACTAATTTCAAAAATTATAATAATGACATCGGTGTGCCTTTAACCTTATTGAAGTTAACGGCGGAGCATCGTTATGCCGTGATCGAAATGGGTGCGAATCATCCTGGAGAAATTGCGTACTTAAGCCAGATCACGCAACCAAATGTTGGTTTGGTTACCAATATTGGACCAGCACATTTGCAAGGGTTTGGATCCATGACCGGCGTTGCGCATGCGAAGTCAGAAATTTTTTCTAGTTTGACTAAAGAGGGTATTGCTATCATTAATGCCGATGATAAGTTTACCGATGTTTTGCAAAAAGCCAGCTCTGCTTTTCGTCGTGTAAGTTTTGGTTTATCCGAGGCCTACGATTTTTTTGCCACTGACATCCAAATGGATGCCGACGGCAAAGCAAGCTTTTTATTGTATGCACCGAACGGAAAAGAAATGATGCTGAGCTTAAATTTACCTGGCCGGCATCATGTGATGAATGCTTTAGCCGCTGC
>VBOA01000011.1:314968-382831 GCA_005877695.1 Gammaproteobacteria bacterium
CAAGTGGGAATTGAATTATCACAGATCAAATCCGGTTTAGAAAAAACCCAAGCGGTACCCGGAAGAATGGTAATCAGCAAAACCAAGCTCGGTATGACACTGATAGATGATAGCTATAATGCGAATCCAAGTTCGGTCGCAGTCGCCTTAAATTTATTGGCTCATTATCCGGGGCAGCGGATTTTCGTGATGGGTGATATGGGAGAGTTGGCTCAAAATGCGCTAAACTATCATCGTCAAATCGGACAATTAGCTAAAAACTTAAATATTGATTTCGTTTATACTTGCGGCGATTTAAGTAAAGAAACCGCTAAAGCATTTGGCATGAATGCAAAACATTATGCTAACCATCGTGAATTAATTTTAGCACTGAAACGCTATTTACCAGAGAAGGTTACTATTTTAATTAAGGGTTCACGCAATGCACACATGGAAAAAGTAGCCGCTGCTTTATTGGATCATGCTGTGTGAATATCATTTAAAGTTGACAACAAAGTAATGCCCGCAAAAAAGGGTTTTTCGCTAAGTCCAGTATAATTTTAATCGGAGAAAACGAACACTATGTTGTTATGGTTAACTGCCTTGCTATCAAATTACTATCGCGCTTTTCATGTTTTTCAATATTTAACGTTAAGAGCGATTTTAGCTAGTTTAACGGCGTTTCTTATCTCACTTTTATTAGCACCTAAAATGATACGTACGTTAAGTTACCGGCAAATTGGCCAATCAATACGTACTGACGGACCCCAAGCACATCTAAGCAAAGCGGGTACACCGACAATGGGAGGTGCTTTGATTTTAATTGCCATCGCGATGACCACTTTACTTTGGGCTAATTTAAATAATCATCTGATTTGGATAGTTCTCTTGGCTATCGTTGGATTTGGTTTGATCGGATTTGCTGATGATTATCTAAAATTAATCCTAAAAAATAGTCGTGGGCTTATTCCACGTTGGAAATATTTATGGCAATCGTTATTAGGTTTAACGATAGGTGTATTGCTTTATATTAATGCAGAATTACCTGTTGAGACCCAATTGGTGGTGCCTTTCTTTAAAAATTTCTTGATTCCCTTAGGAATATTTTATATTCCCTGGGTTTATTTAGTCATTGTGGGAAGTAGTAATGCGGTCAATTTAACGGATGGTTTGGATGGCTTAGCGATTATGCCGACGGTTTTAGTGGGAAGTGGTTTAGGTATTTTTGCTTATCTTACCGGTAATATTACTTACGCCAAATATTTGGCCATTCCTTTTGTTCCTGGCGCCGGTGAAATGGTGGTGATTTGCGGTGCCATCGTCGGAGCGGGTTTAGGTTTCTTATGGTTTAACACCTATCCAGCTCAAGTCTTTATGGGTGATGTGGGGGCTTTAGGTTTGGGCGCGACATTAGGTTGCATTGCGGTTGTGGTAAGACAAGAATTTGTTTTACTCATCATGGGTGGTGTATTTGTTTTAGAAACTGTTTCAGTGATATTGCAAGTTGCTTCTTTTAAGTTAACTGGGAAAAGAATTTTCCGTATGGCACCGATTCATCATCATTTTGAGTTAAAGGGTTGGCCTGAACCGAGAATTATTGTAAGGTTTTGGATTATTACCTTTATATTAGTATTATTTGGTTTAGCGACCTTGAAATTACGTTAAGGCGCTTTTCGCAATTGAACTTATTTCTGCGTTGCCGCTCAATTTGCTTATTTTTACATGCCTTGCCAAAAGCCTCATTGCTATGAGCAAGTATTCCATTTATTTTTAATGTATTATGCAAAAAAACGAAAAAAAAAATGTTGAACGTAGTTTAGCTTTAGCAGGTGTTTTCCAATCTGCCGCCTTAGTACGGGATCTTGCTAGAACTGGAAAAACCGAAAAATTAGCGTTTGATACCAGTATTCAAAGTATTTACACACTGGATGTTAGCACTGTAGAGCAAGTTTATGGTGGTACAATAAATGGTTTACGTTTAGGTTTGCAAGAATTAGTGAATTTGCTCGCTTATACGAAACTTAAACCGGATCGCGAGTTAACGCGTTATTTAATCGGTTTAATGCATTTGGAGCGTAAACTTATTAGTTGCCCGGAAACCAAAAAAAATTTAAGTCGGCGGATTAAACATGCGATTTCACAAGCTAATTATTTTTCATCTTCACCACAACTTATTATCAATAGTTTAGCGGATATTTATGTGACCACGCTGGGTACTTTACCCTTTCGTTTGCATGTTGTGGGACAATGTAAATATTTAGCACATGCCGAAACCGTCAGTAAAATACGGGCTGCATTATTAGCTGGAGTGCGCTCTGTGGTTTTATGGCGGCAATTAGGTGGTTCGCGTTGGCAGCTTTTTCTCATGCGTTCTACATTAATAGGTGTGGGTAAAAAATTATTGGCTAGTCTTAATAAGAGTGGCGGTTAAAGCATTTTTGAAAAACATTCTCAATCATTTCTGATTGACTTCCCAACGAGTTTATTCTGTATTATAGATTTAAATTTATTGGCTTCCTATTTTATTAATTGATAATCTTCAGAAAATATTCATTACTGCAAAAAATTTTTAAAAATAATGTTACAATTTTAACAATGAACAACAGGAGAATAATAAAAATGAATCTGAAGTCTTTTATTAATTTCTTTAATGATTATTATTCTGATAAGGCGCAACTTTGTTTAAATAAAAAAGTTTGAAATTTACGCTTTCTATCTATTCAAAAAAATTCGTAAAAAATGGTATTAATTTAGCTGAAAAATAATAACTTGAACTTCCATTAAGAGGGATGATTTATGAAACCTGATGAAGATAATAAAGTTTTAATCTTAGGTGCTACAGGAACTTTTGGGAGGAAAATCGCAAAGGGTTTAGTCGAAAGAAACATTGCTATTATTATTAGCGGTCGGCACGAAGAACCCTTATTAGCGTTAAAGAAACAACTTTCTAAAGCAGCCATTGATACTTGCATTGATATACTTTGTTTTGATTTTAAAACGAGGTTATCACAAGAATTATTACGGATTAGACCACTGATTGTTATTAATGCGGTAGGTCCTTATCAAACCGCTGATTTTACCACAGCCATCAATTGTATCCTGTTAGGCGTAAGTTATATTGATTTAGCAGATGCGCGCGAATATGTGAATGATTTTGCAATTCTAGAAGAGGAAGCGATCAAAAAAAATTGTATTGCTATTACTGGGGCAAGTACCTTACCTTGTTTGTCATCGGCAGTGTTAGATCATTATAAAGATGAGTTTAAAACGATAGATTCTTTAGTGTATGGAATTTCGTTAGGTCAAAAAGCCGAAAGAGGATTAGCGACATTCAAATCTATACTGAGTTATACGGGCCAACGCTTGGAAGACTTTCCTGGTATTACTAAGAAAGTGTATGGTTGGCAAGATTTATATCGACAAGAATATCCATTATTAGGAAAACGTTGGATGGCTAACTGTGATGTTCCCGATCTTGATTTGTTACCTTCCTTTTTTCCGATTAAATCAATTCGATTTTCTGCAGGCATTGAAAATACTGTGGCGCATCTTGGCTTAGCTTTCTTAGCTTGGTTAGTTCGATTGAAGCTTCCCATTAAATTACAAAACTATGCAGAAACCTTGTTAAAATGGAGTCATTATTTCGATCGATTTGGCACTGATGCCGGAGCGATGCATATGCTGATGTCAGGTACGGATTATCAAGGAAATCATAAAAATATTAAATGGTTTTTAGTCGCTAAAGCGGGTGATGGTTCTTATATTCCAACTATTCCGGCTATCTGGCTAACCAAAAAAATATTACAAGAAGAAATTTCTGAAATAGGAGCAATATCTGCTATGCGGCTAATGTCATTAGAAAATTATATGTCCGAATTAAAGAAGTTAGATGTGCATATATTTTCAGAAGTCAGTAAAAAAATTTGAGACTCTGTAAGCCTTCGATCTTTTGGGAAAGCGATTCAGAATCTGGTTGCTGTTTTTGAATGTGAAAAAAGCTGGTCCCACAACGATAAATTAATTTATTTGAAATGGGCTTGGATGGAAAGTTTATTCTTTTTAGTTTATTTAGATCATGAGATAACGAACTATTTTCTTGTTGAGACTGTAATAATGGTTCTAGCAGCGTTTGTGTCAAGTTATTGTGTCGGTTAAATCTATGCAGTTTATGCGATAAATCCTGTAAATTAGGATGAGCTAAAACACTATCAAAATTTTTCTGTGAAAAAAGATGTGCATAAAAAGTTTAAAAAGCACGCTGGCCAAATGCGGGTCATTTTTTTCTTGAATGGCTATTCGATTAGTTGGGGATAATAAATTGACACTGTTAAGTAAGCGTAACACCAACGCAATTCCTGATGGATTGATATGTCCCTCAAGGACCTTTTTATTTTCAACGGTTAAAAGATTTGAATGATGCAATTGAATTAAGCCAGAGGCTATTTCAAAAGGCGAGGAGTGAAATAGTATAAGAGAAAAATTTTCTAGATTGAGAAGGCCCTCATCGCGAATTCTGCATAAGGTAATCCCTATTTCGAAGGATTTGGAACTTAATTCTCTGAGTATGGTTTGAAAAATATCTCGGAATTTTTGGTGCGGAGAGTTAAAGTATTGATAAAGTTGAGAAGGCTTAGATAGTCTTGTTGTTTTTTGGTTAAAACCATAGTGCTTCCTTGCTTTGCTTAAGTGGGTCGAAATTATCGCAAGTTTTTTGTTATAAATCTATAAAAAATTAATTTTTACCGATTAATTTTAATGTACGTAATCGTAAAGAATTCCCGATCACTGAAACTGAGCTTAAACTCATTGCAAGAGCGGCAAATATGGGATCCAATAAGCGTCCATTCCAAGCATATAAAACCCCTGCGGCGATAGGAATACAAAGAATATTATAAATAAAGGCTAGAAATAAGTTCTCACGAATATTTCTCATGACGTGTTGACTCAGTCGTTGCGCATGGACTATCCCCATTAAATTACCTTTTATTAAAGTAATGCCTGCATTTTGGATAGCCACATCCGTTCCCGTTCCCATAGCAATACCAACGTCTGCTTGAGCTAAAGCCGGCGCGTCATTAATTCCATCACCTGCCATCGCAACAATATAACCTTGTTTCTGGAGTCGTTTAACAATTTTATTTTTTTGCGAAGGTAATATTTCTGCTTCGACTTGATTGATTGCTAATTTTTTAGCAATTGCTTCAGCCGTTATTCGGTTATCTCCTGTTACCATGACAATGGTTAAGCCTTGCTTTCTTAAACTGTCTAGGGCGGCTTGCGTCGAATCTTTGATAGGATCATTGACACTGATCAATCCAGCCAATTGCTTTGCGATGATTAAATACATAATAGTTTCACCGGCTTGGCGCAATTTTATGGCTTGTTTTTCTATAATCGCAGTGGAAATTTTTAGATTTTTACAGAGTTTTTGATTGCCTAAAGCGATAGATTTATTTTGCCAAACCCCGGAAATTCCACTACCTACTTCAGCAGAAAAATGTTCAATTGGCTCTAAATGAAGTTGCTTTTTTTTAGCAGCATTGACTATAGCACCCGCTAAAGGATGTTCACTATGATTTTCTAAACTTGCTGCTAGTGATAAAACTTCAGTTTCGTTAAAACCCGGTGCCGCAATAATATGACTGACTACCGGCTTTCCTAAGGTGAGTGTTCCGGTTTTATCAACGACCAGCTTTCAGCATTCTTTATTAAAATTCGGCTTGGGCGTCTCTACCCATTCCGACGGTAATCGACATCGGAGTGGCTAAACCTAAGGCACAAGGACAGGCAATAATTAATACCGAAATGGCTGCAATTAAACCGTAAGTCATCGCAGGCGGCGGTCCCCAGATTGACCAAACAATAAAAGTGATGCAAGCGATCAGCAATACAATCGGTACAAAATAGCTGGAAATTTGATCGGCAAGTTTCTGAATAGGCGCTTTAGATCGTTGTGCTTCGGAAACCAGTTGGACAATCTGTGCCAATAAGGTGGCTTTTCCTACCTGTTGGGCACGGCACGCATCACAAAACTTCCAGACATAGCAAGCGTTTTAAGTTCCAAAGACATCCCACAAATCGGGCAGCTACCAGGGTGATCACGGATAATCTCGGGATGCATCGGGCAGGTATATTGCTGGGACTGGAGCGGGCGATGAGTATTTTTTGAGTTTAGGGCTGACATAGAAAAATCCTCCCATAATGAATTAAGGTCTATTTTACACCCATTACCTGTAAACAACACGAGATTTGTGGTCATAAGGTTAAACTTAATCCGTAAAAAGTCATGTAAAATTCGATTTTGTGCATCGGTAAAATAAATATGAGAATCAGAATGGTATGATTTATTGTTCTATTTTCGGAAGCATATTTAATTTTTAAAAATGATAATTATAAATTTTTTTTCTTAAATATATTTCTATTAAATATTTTATTAAATAAATGTTCCAGAACATGTTTTATATATGTTATATTTTCTTGTAGCCGTATTTTTTTAATAGGTTTAGGATCACTGCCTTCGATAGCAAATTCTATTAGAACGCTCAGTAGTGAGTATTATCTATCTAGAGATAAAGCCCAAAGAGTTACTAAAGCTTTTGAAATTGTTGCTCCTGGTGCATTAAGTCAATTATTAGGCGTAACTGCAGTAGAAATTTTTCAAAGTTTTGAAATGAAATTTATGCACGTCACAGATAAAGCCGGTGACAAAATAGCAATGGAAAAACTTGCAGAAGATGCTGCAGGGAGACTGTGTGCGATGCAATTATGGCGCCATCACCCACTTTTATTCCAAGCATAATCATAATTGCATAGCCAATCCAACAGTGCTTAAAAGGACGATGTAAAATTTGGTGTCGCGTAAAAACCGCACAACGGATTTTGGTATTAAATTATAAGTGATATAAGTATTTGATGATTCTGGTGGCCGAAGGTGGAATCGAACCACCGACACAAAGATTTTCAGTCTTCTGCTCTACCGACTGAGCTATTCGGCCTGTAAGATGACATTCCTTTTATCTAGATTATTTTTTTTAACTAAATCTGGTTATAAACAAGATTCAGTTTAAAAATTTTATGTCACAACTGTCTTTTTTAACTGCAGTTAAGTTGCGTATTAAAGCGTTTAGTTAAAGTTGAGTCAAGCGAATCTTGAAATTTATTCATTCTGATTAATAAGATAAGTTAATTTAAAATATCTGCGTTAAATCCTCAGTCGGTCAGCTTTCAACTCGATGGCGATAGGTTATTTCTTAACTTTAAATTTGCTGTCAGTTGCTGTATGATTCCCGCCATTAATGATAGAATATTAACCAAATCAGGGTCTGAGGGCTATATTGTGTCACGGGTTCCTACAGCAGCACATTGGCGTGATTCAGCACGTATACCACGATTTTTTTTAATCGATGCGCGGGCGGCTTTTCCGTTACTTTTATTTTTACTCCATATTCGGGTTTGGAGCTTTGTGTTGGCGATAGTGGCTATGGCTTTTTTTGGCTTATTAGAGCGCTATGGTTTTTCTGTTACGGTTTTTTTACGTTGGTTACGGTCGGTGTTGGCCGGTCCACGTAAGATAGCTGTACCGTGGTGGAAGGAATAGAAAGCTATGGAATTAAAAAAAGCCTTACATTCCATTGCCAAGTCCTTACACGCTAATTTTACTTTAAAAGCTAGACCGATTACCTATGATGAGGTTTTTTCTGAAGTAGGGTTGTTGCCAGCGATTGCCCGTCGCGCAGACCAATTATGCTCACTATGTTTGGGCTATGGAATTGGTGTCACTTTTGATGAGATAGAGCACTCCTTGCTAGGTGTGAAAGCAAATTTTGATGAAGTGACGCCTAATATTTTACGCTATCTTTGTATTACCGATGTACTATGTGAGTTGATGCAAAATGGAGGCTCAACGACTCAAACCCCGCTTGATGAACTCATGTACGATTAGTAAATTTAAAAAGAAAACCACCATGAATTATTAGCATAGTGTTTATGCTTTTAAAATAGACTCATCGCAATGGGATTTTTGGAAAGTGCTACGAATAGGATTGCACATTGAGCAGTCATGTAGACAAAAACTCAGGTGCAAAGAGTATTTAAAAAAATAATTTTTGAATTTTTATAGAGGCTCGAATGTCGTTTCCCTTAATATCAGTTAAAAAAAATCCGCTAAGATTGGCTATAGAGCAAGCTTACTATGCCGATGAAACTTCCTGTGTTAAACAGTTATTGCAGCAAGCGGCTTTACCTCGTCAGGTGACCGAAAAAATTGCGCAACGTGCTGCTCGATTAATTCAGCAAATTCGTGCACAGCGTTTATCCAAAGGGGGGTTAGACGCGTTTTTATATGAATATGATCTATCGAGTGAAGAAGGTATTGCATTGATGTGTTTGGCGGAAGCCCTATTACGTATACCTGATAGTGATACCATTGACGCGCTATTAAAAGATAAAATTACCAATGCCGATTGGGCTGCTCATCTTGGCCAAAGCGCCTCTTTTTTTGTTAATGCCAGTACCTGGGGATTAGTATTAACGGGGAAATTATTACAGTCAGATCAAACCAGTGGTTTAGGAAATGCTTTACGCCGCTTTGTTGGTCGTAGCAGTGCACCCATCATTCGTAAAGTGGTTAAACAAGCCATGCAGGTGTTAGGTCGTCAATTTGTGATGGGTCAAGGAATTGAGGGGGCATTAAAGCGTGCGAAATCCTATGAAGCGAAGGGCTATCGCTTTTCTTATGATATGTTGGGTGAAGCGGCGCGAACTGAAAAAGATGCGGAACGTTATTTTCAAGCGTATTACAATGCTATCATTGCCATTGGTAAAGCGGCTTCAGGCAAAGCATTGAATGATGCGCCGGGTATTTCAATTAAATTATCTGCCTTACACCCACGTTATGAATTTGCTAAAAAAGAAGTGGTTGTTCCTTTTTTAACTAAACAATTAAAGACACTCGCTTTAGCCGCAAAAGATCATCATATTACACTGACAGTCGATGCCGAAGAGGCGGATCGTTTAGATATTTCCTTGGATATTATCGGCGCAGTATTTTGTGATCCTGACTTAGCGCATTGGGAAGGATTTGGTTTAGCCGTGCAGTCTTACCAAAAGCGCGCGCCTTTTGTGATTGACTGGTTGATTGATCTCGCTAAAAAGCAAAATAAACGTTGGATGGTCCGATTAATTAAAGGGGCCTATTGGGACACGGAAATCAAAAATGCACAATTAAAAGGGTTACAAGCTTATCCGGTATTTACGCGCAAAGCAGCGACCGATGTTTGCTTTGTGGCCTGTGCCAAAAAATTATTGGCTCACACTGCAGAAATCTATCCACAGTTTGCTACACATAATGCCTATACTTTAGCGACGATACTCGAATTGGCTGGAAAGAATCGCGATTTTGAAATGCAATGTTTACATGGCATGGGCTATACCTTGTATGATCATATTGTCGGTCCTCAGCATCTTAATATTCCATGTCGTGTTTATGCACCGGTTGGTGGGCATGAAGATTTACTGGCTTATTTGGTGAGACGTTTATTAGAAAATGGAGCAAATACCTCATTTGTTAACCGCATTATTGATCCAAACATTCCTATTGAAGAGATGTTAGAAGATCCAGTACAAAAATTAATGCAATTGGAAACGATTCCTCATCCTAGAATTCCATTACCGAGGGATATTTATGAACCGGGCCGAAAAAATTCTCGAGGCGTTGATTTTGCAGATAGTGAAACCTGGGAGCCATTGGCAAGCCAAATAGCAGCAGCGTCTAAAAAATCCTATACTGCCGCCCCTTTAATTAAAGGTGAGTTAGTCGAAGTGGGGAAAATGCGCGCGATTCGTAATCCCGCTAATCCACAAGAAATTGTTGGGCATGTTAGTTTAGCGAGTGCCGAACAATTAGAGCAGGCAATAAGTTATGCTCATCAAATGAATTTTACTTGGGCCAATACGCCCGTGGAGCAACGGGCCGTTTGTTTGGAACGCACCGCGGATCTTTTTGAACAACGTTTAAGTGAATTTATGGCATTAGCGGTCAAAGAGGGAGGTAAAACCCTGAATGATGCCTTAGCTGAGGTACGTGAAGCGGTAGACTTTTGCCGTTACTACGCCATGCGTGCCCGTTTAGATTTAGTACCGCAATTATTGCCAGGACCTACCGGTGAAGAAAATTGGTTAAGTGTCCAAGGCAGGGGAATTATTGCTTGTATTAGTCCCTGGAATTTTCCTTTAGCTATTTTTATTGGTCAAGTCACGGCCGCCTTAGTAACAGGAAATACTGTCATCGCTAAACCAGCCAGTCAAACACCCTTAATTGCAACGGCTGCGGTACAACTTTTGTATGATGCGGGAATTCCGGGAGAGGTTTTACAACTACTACCTGCAAGCGGTGCAGTCATTGGACCAAAAATAACGTTTGATCCACGGATTAAAGGGATAGTATTTACCGGTTCCACTGAAACCGCACGTGAAATTAATCAAGGTTTAGCGAGTCGTGAAGGAGGGATTTTACCTTTCATTGCTGAAACCGGTGGACAAAACGCTATGATCGTTGATTCATCTGCACTTAAAGAACAAGTGGTTGTTGATGTATTAAATTCAGCTTTTGGTAGTGCCGGCCAACGTTGCTCGGCATTACGTGTGCTGTTTGTGCAAGATGAAATGGCTGATTCGTTAATTGAAATGCTTTGCGGCGCGATGGCGGAGCTCAAAATAGGTGATCCGAGTGAGTTGGCGACTGATGTCGGTCCGGTGATTGATAGTGCCGCTAAAAAAACCTTACAAGAACATTTTGATCGCATGTCTCAAGAAGCTAAATTGCTTTATCAGTGCGAGCTGCCAAGTGAATTGGATCAAACTAATTTCTTTGCACCTTGTCTATTTGAATTAACGAGTTTGGATCTTTTGAAACGAGAAGTGTTTGGTCCGATCTTGCATGTTATTCGTTATGCGGCGAAGGATCGTGAGCAGGTGATCCATGCGATCAATCACACGGGATATGGTTTGACCTTAGGTATACAAAGTCGCATACAACATACTGTGGAAAGTATTTCCCGTCAGGTGCACGTCGGTAATCAATATGTTAATCGTTCTATGATCGGTGCGGTAGTGGGTGTACAGCCTTTTGGCGGCGAAGGTCTTTCTGGAACTGGCCCTAAAGCGGGAGGCCCGCATTATCTACCTCGTTTGTGTTTGGAACGCTCTTTGTCCATCAATACGACGGCAGCGGGAGGTAATGCCTCTTTGCTTTGCTTGGAGGAATAATGGATCATAGTTTTGTCTTTTCTATTTTTATTATTTTTACGGGCGCTGCGATATTAGCAACGATAGCCCTGTATACTCGCCAATCTTTATTAGTCGCTTATATCTTATTAGGCATACTGTTGGGTCCTAGCTGCTTGAAGATAGTCCCCAATTTGAGTTTAGCGCGAGATATTGGTGATGAAGGGATTATCTTTTTGTTATTTTTGGTGGGTTTAGATTTAACACCGCAAGAGTTTTATCGAAGTTTACGTAAAACGGCGATAGTTACCTTAGTCTTCAGTGCGTTATTTACCACCATCGGTTTTGCGGTCGGCTATCTATTTAGTTTTACATTGCTAGAAAGTGTACTAATCGGAGCAAGTTTAATCTTTTCGAGTACCATTATCGGTCTTAAGTTATTGCCTAGCTTAGCGTTACACCATAAGCCGATTGGTGAAACGATGATCAGTGTTTTATTACTTCAAGACTTATTAGCGATAGGTATGTTGTTATTTGTGCATGGCGCACACCTGACGGGCTCTAAATTAGCCGATTTAGGTTTGACTTTAATTACTTTCCCTTCCTTGCTTGCTTTCGCTTTTGTTGTCCAACGTTACTTCATCAGTAAATTGTTTGTTCGTTTTGATCGTGTGCAAGAATATCTTTTTTTAGTTGCGCTAGGTTGGNNNTTAGGATTAGCAGAATTGGCACGCATCTTAGGTTTATCGGCTGAAATAGGTGCTTTTTTAGCTGGTGTGTCGATCGCTGAAGGACCGATCGCTGTATTCATTGCTGATAATTTGAAACCATTGCGTGATTTTTGTTTAATTATGTTTTTCTTTGCTATTGGTGCAAGTTTTGATTTACATTATTTACCCATGGTATTTTTGCCGGCTTGTATATTGGCAGCACTGGTATTATTAATTAAACCTTGGCTGTTTCAGGTATTGTTGCAAATGTCTGGCGAAAAAAAATACGTTGCGCGAGAAGTGGGTGTACGTTTAGGACAAGCTAGTGAATTTTCTTTATTGATTGCTTATTTAGCGGCTGAGACAACGCCAGCATTAATCGGCAGTAAAGCAAACTATTTGATCCAAGCGGTTACTATTTTGACATTTATAGGTTCATCTTATTGGGTAGTTTTACGTTATCCTACCCCTTTGGCCTTGAATGAAAAGATGCGAGTAGACTAAACTAGGTCTTTTTAAGATATACTTTTTACATTTTTAATCGCAAAGATTAGTTACTCATAGCCATAAGTTTTTTAACAATGTCGAGATAGGCATCAAAACGCCACGGCACTACAGAAAAATTTAAGTGCAAAGAGTAAAAAGTCGAATAATAATTTTTAAACTAAAGGGGCTGGATGCCCGGAGGAAGGTTATGACATTTATTACATTGTTATTGTGTTTGGGTTTAGAGCGTTTTTTACATCGAGGGAACTTTCTCGCCCGATTTAATTGGTTTGAGCAGTATGTCAGTAAAATTAATGACCTCACTAAAAATATGAGTTGGACACAGCAATATTTTATTCCCTTATTGTTTGTGGTATTACCCATCGTTATCCCTGTGGCGATTATTTATTTTTTAAGTGCTGCTTTTGTACAAGGTTTGTTAGCCTTTATAATCGGTGCAGCGGTACTTTTTTATTGTTTAGGTCCTATCAATATTTTTGATACTAAGCAAGTCCACCAACCGATTTTTTGGCAAGCCAATGAATCATTATTTGCGGTTATTTTCTGGATGGCTTTGTTAGGTCCTATTGCCGCATTAATTTATCGTTTGGTTGAACGTTCTGCACACATTCATGCCAGTTATCCTGCTTTAGGAAAATCAGCACAACAGATACGAGCCTTATTGGATTGGTTGCCTATCCGTTTGTTTTCAATGCTCTTCGCATTAGCAGGAAATTTTGTTCAAACCAGTCATTTTTGTTTAGATTATTTATTTAGAGATGTTTCTTTTAATCGTGAATTGATTGAGAAAAGTGGTCGTATTGCCTTAGGCCTCGACGAAACGGCTGAATTAAATGATGAAAGTTATGGTTCTGCTTTAAAACTAATCGACCGTGATTTGATTCTCTTTTTAATTATCGTATTCGCCGTTTCGTTAGGTGTGCTGTTATAATTGGGTCGTTAAGCAGTTGCGCAAAAAATAAGCAAAGACTATAAGAATATTTTTCTAAAGGGTAAGCCTATATTATGACTCAGCAAACTCCTTACTTAGATAAGGATCCGCTTGAAACTAAAGAGTGGATAGATGCACTTTTATCTGTCTTAAAGTTTGAAGGTACAGATAGAGCAGAATTTCTTATCCAACAACTCATTAATAAGGCACGGCAACGTGGTCTCGACCTTAATGCCTGCCTGCATACTCCCTATGTCAACTCGATTCCTGTCGAACTTGAGCCCCCTTTTCCAGGTGATGAAAAGCTAGAGAAACGGATTGCTGCTTTAATTCGTTGGAACGCAGTGATGATGGTATTACAAGCTGGGAAGGTTTCTACGGAACTGGGTGGGCATATAGCGACCTATGCCTCAGCGGCAACCTTGTATGAAGTCGGTTTTAACCATTTTTTTCATGCAGCTAATGCTGAACACGGTGGAGATTTATTATATATCCAAGGCCATTCTTCACCCGGTATTTATGCACGGGCATTTTTAGAAGGCCGTTTAACAACAGAACAATTAGCTCATTTTCGTCAAGAGATTGCTGGGAAAGGTCTTTCTTCTTACCCTCATCCATGGTTAATGCCAGAATTTTGGCAGTTTCCTACGGTTTCTATGGGTTTAGGCCCCATGCAGGCCATTTATCAAGCGCGGTTTTTAAAATATTTACAAAATCGTGGTCTTTTGGATAGCAAAGACAGAAAAGTATGGATGTTTTGTGGTGACGGAGAAATGGATGAGCCTGAATCACTTGGCGCACTCTGTATCGCGGCACGAGAAAAATTAGACAATCTTATTTTTGTGATCAATTGTAATTTACAACGACTTGATGGACCGGTACGCGGCAATGGCAAGATAGTTCAAGAATTAGAGGGAGTGTTTCGCGGTTCAGGTTGGAATGTCAATAAAGTTTTATGGGGTAGTGCTTGGGATCCTTTATTTAAAAAGGATAAACAAGGCTTGTTACCTCAATTAATGATGGAAACCATAGATGGTGAATATCAAAATTTTCGCGCCAAAGATGGCGCTTACATCCGCGAACATTTTTTTGCGAAATATCCAGAATTAAAAACGTTGGTTGCGGATATGAGTGATGAGCAACTCTGGCTTTTAAAACGCGGTGGTCATGATATTAAAAAGGTTTATGCTGCTTATAAAGCCGCTGTGGAGCATAAAGGTCAACCTACGGTTATCTTAGCGAAAACCATTAAAGGGTATGGCATGGGCACAGCGGGTGAAGGTCAGAATATTACGCATCAACAAAAAAAGATGACTCAAGAGCAATTAATGGCATTTCGGGATCGTTTTAAACTCTCGATGAATGATGCAGAGATTGAAAATTTAAGTTTTTATCGTCCCGATGAAAAAAGTCCGGAAATTAATTATTTAAAACAACAACGTAAAAAGCTGGGTGGCTATTTACCTGCACGTCGTACGCATGCAGACGAAAGTTTAGCGGCGCCACCATTGAGTCATTTTGAAAATATTTTACTCGGTTCAAAACAACGGGAAATTTCTACGACGATGGTATTTGTGGAAATTCTTCGTCATTTGTTAAAAGATAAAATTTTAGGTCCGCGTATCGTTCCGATAGTTCCCGATGAATCACGGACGTTTGGTATGGAAGGTTTATTTCGTCAGATTGGGATTTATTCTCCGGTAGGGCAACTTTATGATCCCGTGGATGCCGGCCAATTAATGTATTATCGTGAAGATAAAAAAGGTCAATTATTAGAAGAAGGGATTAATGAAGGAGGCGCATTTTGTTCTTGGATGGCTGCGGCGACTTCTTATAGTACGAATAATTTAAGCATGATGCCTTTTTATATTTACTACTCTATGTTTGGTTATCAACGCGTTGGTGATTTTGTTTGGGCTGCGGGTGATATGCAAGCACGAGGATTTATTTTAGGTGCCACTGCAGGCAGAACCACCTTAGCTGGAGAAGGTTTGCAACATCAAGATGGACATAATTTGTTGTTTTTTTCAGTGGTACCGAATTGTGTGGCTTATGATCCTTGCTTCGGTTATGAATTAGCCGTCATTATTCAAGATGGTTTGCGGCGTATGCTGCAAGATCAAGAAAATGTATTTTATTATCTGACGTTAATGAATGAAAACTATGTCCATCCTGCTTTAGGCGCGGCCAATAAGGACGGTATTCTCAAAGGAATGTATTTATTATCGGAAAGTAAACCCAGTCAACGTCATGTACAATTATTAGGTTCTGGTACGATATTGAATGAAGTGATAGCGGCGGCGGAATTATTAAAAAAAGATTTTGCAGTGACGGCGGATATTTGGAGTGTGACCAGTTTTTCAGAATTACGTAAAGAAGGATTAAGTGTTGAACGACATAACTTATTACATCCTGATGACCCGCAACAAAGTTATGTCACGCAATGCTTACAGGATCGGCCAGGTCCAGTGATAGCGGCAAGCGATTACATTCGCTTAAATGCTGATCAAATTCGTGGATTCGTGAAAGCCCCTTATATTGTGCTAGGAACGGATGGTTATGGACGAAGTGATACGCGCGAGCAATTACGTCAATTTTTTGAAGTAAATCGTTATTATATTGTCATTGCTAGTTTACATGGCTTAATGACAGAAGGTTTAGTAAGTAAGACTGAAGTTGAACAGGCTTTAAAAAAATATGGAATTGATTCTGAAAAACCGAATCCTTTTACCATATAATGAGTCCTCATTTCAGCAAAAATTCCAGTGCGAAGAGTTTTGAGGAGAAAAAGTTTGTCAAGTTTAAAAGAAATACATGTTCCTGATTTAGGTAATGTTGCTGCTGCAGCTATTATCGAAATACCGGTAAAAATAGGTCAAGATATTGCTGTTGAAGATGCCTTAATTACTTTAGAAAGCGATAAAGCATCCATGGATATTCCATCACCAAGTGCTGGAAAATTAAAAGAATTAAAAGTCAAAATCGGTGATAAAGTTTCTAAAGGAGATTTAATTGCTATTCTAGAAACAGAAGAGTCGAGTGCGTTGGCTGATAAACCAACCGCTACAGCTGCTGCAACGAATCTAGAAAAAAAATCCAGCGCAGATAGTGCGCAAGCTTCTGAACCGGAACCTACCCAAAAAATAGAAATATCGACGCGTTCGGGCGATATGCAGGACCAAGTAATCGAAGACGATGATGAAGATCAGGGAGATATCCATGCCGGACCGGGTGTTCGACGATGGGCACGTGAATTTGGTATTGATCTGAATAAAATTAATGGGACTGGGCAAAAAGGGCGTATCATCAAAGAAGACTTACAGAAATTTGTTAAAGCCCATTTGAATCAAACTTCTCATAGTCAGATAGGCTTGCCCAGTGCCCCCGAGATAGACTTTACTCAGTTTGGTAAAACAGAAAAACAAGCTTTATCACGGATTAAAAAATTAACGGCACAATATTTACATCGTAATTGGTTGTTAGTCCCGCATGTAACTCAATTTAATGATGCCGATATCACTGAATTGGAAGTATTTCGTAAAGCCCAAGCAGGATTTGCTGCCAAACAGCGTATTAAATTAACTCCGTTAGTGTTTATTATGAAAGCGGTAGTAACTAGTTTGAAATCATTTCCTTCTTTTAATGCGTCTTTGTCGGTTGATGGCGAGGAATTAATCCTAAAAAAATATTATCATATTGGGATCGCTGTTGATACTCCAGAAGGTTTAGTGGTCCCGGTGATCCGTGATGTCGATAAAAAAAGTCTTTTGGAATTAGCGGAGGAATTAGGAACGGTAAGTCAAAAAGCGCGTGCGAAACAACTCACGGGTGCAGATTTGCAGGGTAGTTCTTTCACTATTTCAAGTTTAGGTGGTATCGGTGGTACGGCATTTACACCGATAGTGAATGTACCTGATGTGGCTATTTTAGGTGTGTCTAAAGCCCAGTTTAAGCTCCAATATCAGCATGGCGTGTTTGTGCCACGCTTAATGTTACCTTTATCATTATCCTATGATCATCGCGTCATTGATGGTGCCGAAGGAGCGCGTTTTATTATGCATTTGACAGAATGTCTATCGGAAATACGCCGTTGGCTACTATGATACTCTTCGCACTTGATTTTTTGTCTGTGTTGCCGCTCAATTCGCAATCCTCATGTATGATAATACACTCCGGTTGCTTATTTCGCACGTCTTGACAAAAATTCAATTGCGGTGAGTATCCAAAATATTTTTTGTTAAATTATTTCAGAGGAAAATATGGCTGAACTAGAAATTAAAAAAACCGAAGTACTTGTGTTGGGAAGTGGGCCAGGAGGTTATAGNNTTAGGTAAAAAAGTCATATTAGTCGAAAGAGAATCTACTTTAGGTGGGGTTTGTTTAAATATCGGCTGTATTCCCTCTAAAGCATTATTACATGCAGCAAAGGTTATTGAAGATGCAAGTGCTATGGCTGAATTTGGTGTCAGTTTTGGCAAAGCCAAAATTGATATTAAGCAATTACGCAGTTGGAAAGATGGCATAGTAAAAAAATTAACGGGCGGATTATCGTTATTAGCCAAGCAACGTAAAGTTGAATGTATTTTTGGTGAAGGACAATTTACTGGAAAAAATGAGTTAACGGTTGGAAAACAAAAGATTGTATTCGAACAAGCCATCATTGCAGTGGGTTCACAGCCCATACATTTACCCTTCTTACCGGATGACCCGCGAATTATTGATTCAACTGGCGCACTCGAATTAAAAGAAGTGAAAGGGAGTCTCTTAGTGTTAGGGGGCGGCATCATCGGTATGGAAATGGCTACGGTTTATCATGCATTGGGTAGTGAAATTACGGTAGTAGAAGCCGGTGATATGATCATTAATGGCGCTGATAAAGACATCGTTATGCCTTTATATAAACGCTTACAAAAACATTATAAATTTTTATTAAAAACTAAAGTAACTAAAGTAGAAGCGAAAAAAGATGGCTTGTGGGTGACTTTTGAAGGTGAAGAAAACACTAAACCACAACGATTTGATCGAATTTTATCGGCAGTAGGTCGTAAGCCGAATGGAAAACTCATCGGTGCTGAAGCGATAGGTCTCAATGTGACTGAGCAAGGTTTTATTCCAGTGGATAATCAATTAAGGACGAATATTCCGCATATCTTTGCGATTGGTGATGTCATTGGCAATCCAATGTTAGCGCATAAAGCATCATCTGAAGGACGGGTTGCAGCAGAGGTCATCGCTGGAAAGAAACACTTTTTTGAACCACGTTGCATTCCTTCGGTTGCGTATACCGATCCGGAAATTGCTTGGGTGGGCTTAACCGAAACATTCGCTAAAGAGAAAAATATTGCTTATGAAAAAGCAGTCTTTCCTTGGTTAGCCAGTGGCCGTTCTTTAGGACAAGGACGTGATGAAGGTTTAACTAAGTTATTATTTGATCCTAAAACCCAACGCATTTTGGGTGCAGGAATCGTAGGCCCGAATGCCGGCGAACTCATTGCTGAAATTACTTTAGCAATAGAAATGGGATGCGAAGCAGAAGATATAGCTTTAACAATACATCCACATCCAACGCTTTCAGAAACGGTGATGCTTGCCAGTGAAATCTTTGAAGGGACCATCACTGATTTGTATATGCCGAAGAAAAAAAATCACTAAAGGAATTTTGTAAATGTGAGATCTACTCGCTTACAGGCGAGTAGATCAATTTTAGCCGCAGGATTAAAAAAATAATATATTATTTTTTTCCTTTTAAGTATAAAATAATTGAGTCGCGCTTATTTTTTAGGGAAAAAAATGTTAAACAATAAAACTAATTCCGCAACATCTCATAGCAAAACTAAAGCCTTTACCGATCCGTATTTGTATGACAAATTAGCAACTTTAGCTTTCGGACCACCGACCCCTTATAATATACCTAATTCTTCCTATGGAGCTCTTCCGGTAAAGTTTTATATTTCATCATCTTCCTCTTCATCGACAAGCGATAGTAATGAAGCTATTGATAGCACAGTACAACGACGATACACGTTGTAATAGCGAAACATAATAACAATTATTTTTTAGATAAATTGCTAGAGGAAAAAAATGCCAAACAATGAAAATTATTATCGCATTAAATTTGAATTTGCTAATTTTTTAAAGGGTTTTCCAGAATTTATTGTTGTTCATAGTGACTGGGATGGTTATGTTAATGTAACTATTCAGGCAGATGATTTTTCTCGAGCCAATTCGCTGGTATCGCATCGCACCCCTCAACATCTTATTGAGCAACTCTTTCAAGAATTAGAAAAAGATTATATCGAGGCAGGTGAATTGCTTGATTTAGGCAGATTATTTAAAAATTATTTGCTATTACTGAAACACATACAACATGATCGAACCTATTATAAGATAACACCGGGTATGATGGTAGGACTTTTTTTCGCCTTACATAGCTGTTTATTATTTTTCCCGAATAACAAAGAATTAGTTTATGCTAGCTTAATTGCTGATTTTTATAGTTTAGGCTTTTGGTTATTTTCAGTATGGTCGTGGACTAAAAATGAGCAAGATTTATTTGGATTAGAAACGCGACTTATGGAAAAAATAAAGTTTCTTCAATTACTTTCTACTCCTCCGCAAGCTGATGAGTTTTATTTGGAATCTTCTCTATCATCTTCTGCTTCCAGGCTTCCTACCTACCAAGAAGTGCTATTAGAAGCTGCTAGAATACCGACAATTACAGTCTCAGCCAATACTTCGCATTTTTTTTATCTTTCTAGGCTTGATGAATGTAGTGATAGTCATGAGAATGAAAATGAAGCAGATCTACGAATAGAAAGATGTTATTCTATTTAGCTTAAATTTCGTAAAAAAGATTTAAATTTTTGTAACATGCTTTGTAAGGCGAAAAATAAATTTATGCATTCGTCATCACATGCACAAGGAGGAAAACATGAAAGTATATTTAATAAAAAGTAGCGATGCATTACTTTTAAATGGTTTGAGTGGTTTGCATAGGGGCCCGAATAATAATAATTATACGCCGATCTTGGTAAATGATGATGCTTATGATTTAAACAAATTAGCTGGACGGTTAACGAGTTTACCTAAAAGTTGTGATCCTCGTTTAGTTTGTAGCATTTTAAAAAAAATGCAACTGGGTCAAGCAAGTTTTGAATCGATACAACAATTGCAAAGATATTTGCAGTGCGCTGAAAAAAAAGATAGGGAAGGAAAGTCTACTTTTGTAAAAGGGATAGAAAAATTTTTTTTCGGTTTATTATACGTCATGAGCGCGGGGGGCGGATTTTTGCTAATGACATTATTGATGGGCTTATTTCCTGTTTATACTCCTTGGATATCATTACTTGTTATTCCAATTATTGCTGTTGCAGCCTATGGCATTATAAATTCACTGATAGGCGTTTTTCAGTGCGGACTTGGAATCTTTTCCTGTTGTTGTCGGCCAAAAGCGGCTGACAATAATGCTGAACAGTTACAGATGCTAGAAGCGGCATTGTATCGCAGCTTGCAGTCGGGTTCATTAGCTAGCTATCACGAGCAAGCGGTTAGGCCGTGTATTGGGAAAGCTTCGAGCAATATTCCTTTACAACAGGCTTTTTCATCGGAGTATACGCCTCATTTTTATTGTTCGTATGATGCCAGCGACAATAGGGTAAATGAAAATTCACCGCCCCCTTATCATTATTGTCGTTAACGCAATAAATTAAACCTTGCTATAGCTGCCATCATTGTTTTGTGCCCAGCGTTGTATGATAGGTTCGATTAAATGTGGATAATCGGAATTTAATGTGGTGCTAAGCTTAAGGACATGTGGAATTAAATCATGATCGCGCTTCAGATCGGCGATGCGTAATTGTTGCCAGCCGGTTTGGCGCAAACCCCATATTTCACCGGGACCGCGCAGTTCTAAGTCGCGTTGGGCAATCATAAAGCCATCATTACTACTACGCATAATACTTAAACGTTGTTTGGCTAAAGGTGATAAGGTTTGATAGAGCAAGATACAAAAACTTTTGCTATCACTACGACCGACACGACCGCGTAATTGATGTAATTGCGCTAAACCTAAGCGTTCAGCATTTTCTATCACAATTAAATTAGCGCTACTGACATCGACACCGACTTCGATAACCGAGGTGGCTACTAATAGATCGATCTGACCATTTTTAAAATCACGCATAATTTGATCTTTTTCAGTGCTTGGCAGTCTTCCATGTATTAGGCCTAAGCGCAGATCAGTTAAATCGTTTTTTAAGGTCTTAAATGTTGTTTCAGCTGCTTGATAATGTTGTAGGTCCGATTCTTCTATCAATGGACATACCCAATAGACTTGTTTTTGTTGGGTACATGTAGCGCGTACTCTTTCGATGACGGCAGAGCGGCGGTAATCTGAAAGAACGATGGTTTGTACAGGCAGACGACCGGGTGGTAATTCATCCAGAAATGAGATATCTAGATCAGTGAAACTGGTCATGGCTAGGGTTCGAGGAATCGGTGTTGCCGTCATGAACAATTGATGGGCTTGAAAATTTTCTTGCTGACCTTTCTTCCATAAGGCTAAACGTTGCTGTACGCCAAAGCGATGTTGTTCATCAACAATGATGAAACCCAGATTCGCAAAATGGACGCCTTCTTGAAAAAGCGCATGGGTGCCGATAGCAATATGGGCTTTACCGTTACTTATTTGAGCGAGTGTTTGTTTTTTTGCTTTACCTTGCAAGCTTGCGTTTAAACAAACGACATGAAAGCCTAAAGGCGTTAACCAACGATGAAAATGTTGATAATGTTGTTCACTCAACAATTCAGTGGGTGCCATGAGGGCGACCTGATAATGATGAGCCATCGCCAGTAGCGAAGCAAAAGCCGCCACGACTGTTTTACCTGAGCCGACATCGCCTTGTAATAAGCGCTGCATAGGAATCACGGCTTGCATATCGCGACTAATTTCTTTGATAACGCGTTTTTGGGCTTGTGTTAATTGAAAAGGCAGGGCTGTAAGAAAACGTTTAATTAAAGCAGTATCGGTTTTTAAACGAGGCGCGGTTTCGGTGGCACGCTTTTTTTTCATTTGTTGCACGCTCAGTGAATGGGCAAGTAATTCCTCTAAAGCTAAACGTTGTTGTGAAATATGTTTGCCAGTGGCTAATTCATCTAATGGGGCATCGATAGGTGGGCGGTGAATATAATATAACGCTTCTAAAAGGGAAGGGAATTTTATCTGGTTGAGTAAAGCTTCAGGCAAATATTCAGGAAAATAACGTTGTGGTTTTTTTATTAACTGAGTTTTATGAGGTGTGAATAATAAATGAAATACTTGGGCGATAAGTTTGTGCCATAATCGTTGTGACATGCCGGGTGTGCTGGGATAAATACTCGTCAGGTAGTTTGGTAAAATGAGTCGATTATTATTGCGTAAAAATTTATAATCCGGATGGATCATTTCTAATTCAAAAAAGCTATTTTTTTTTGCACGTACTTCGCCAAAGCAGAGTAAACGCAAACCTTTTTTAAATTGTTGAATGTGTTTAGGTTTGAAATGAAAAAAACGTAGGTTGATACTACCGGTTTCATCACTCAGCTTACATGAATAGCCTTTTTTAGTTTTTGTCTGTGTATCTGGATGAATGACACCACTAATCAATGCAGGCTTCTCACAACAAAGATCTTTGATAGCGGTGAGTTGTGTGCGGTTTTCATAACGTAAAGGTAAATGAAGCAGTAAGTCCTGTAAATTAACGATGCCACATTTGCTTAAATAACGGGTCGTTTTTGGACCCACACCGAGTAGTTGTGTGCAGCTAATTTCAGCCAACGTTAATTGGCGAACATTTGGTTTTTTTAAACCTCGGTTTTGCATAATCACTCTCTATAGTCGCTACTCGTGAAAACAACCAATAAAAATGCAGTAGACCCCGCTTGAAACTTTAATTATATACTCACAGCAATTGGATTTTTTAGCAAGGTGGTGCAAAAATGAACAAGCAAAAATTTTTAAGTTATTTGTAAGTACTCAAGCAATGCGAAGAGTATAGAAAGACTAGCAAAGTCAGTCTGGATATGCTCCAATAAGCCGCATAATCTTGTTTGAAAAAAGAGGCCGTTTTTTATGGATTCGGAAAAAATTAATCAGCTTATTAAGCTTTTAAATGAACATGGTTTGTCTGAAATTGAATATTCTGAAGGAGATCAGACGATATGCATCAAGCGTCAATCTGAGCCTGCTCGGGCAACAACCCATTTACAGCCTAGCTCTTCTTCGAGTGAAATTATGCCACGTTCATCAGCCTTAGCAGAAGCTGAAATAAGCGGCCATAAAGTGCGCTCACCAATGGTAGGTACTGTTTATTTGGCACCTAATCCCGATGCAGCACCTTTTGTAAGCTTAGGCCAGACAGTTAACAAAGGTGAAGTGTTGTGCATTGTTGAAGCAATGAAAATGATGAATCAGATTGAAGCAGATAAAGCAGGGATTATTAAGGCGAGACTGGTAGAAAATGGTATGCCCGTTGAATTTAATCAGCCCCTGTTCGTGATTGAATAGTGATAGGCTGTAAAAGTGCTAAGTAGGTAAAAATAATGCTAAATAAAGTCGTTATTGCAAATCGCGGAGAAATTGCTTTACGTATTTTACGGGCCTGTAAAGAATTAGGAATTCAAACGGTTGCTTTACATTCCACTGCCGATGATAATTTAAAGCATGTGAAATTAGCCGATGAAACCGTTTGTATCGGTCCCCCACCTGCGACGGCCAGTTATTTAAATATTCCCGCTATTATTAGTGCCGCTGAAATTACGGATGCCGTTGGTATACATCCCGGCTATGGTTTTCTGTCTGAAAATGCAGACTTTGCTGAACGCGTACAACAAAGTGGTTTTGTGTTTATTGGACCTGAACCTGAAACTATTCGGATGATGGGTGATAAAGTATCGGCGATTGCAGCGATGCGTAAAGCTAAAATTCCCTGTGTTCCGGGTTCTGAAGGTGAATTAGATAATGACGATCAAAAAAATCTAAAAATTGCCCAAAAAATTGGCTATCCGGTGTTGATCAAAGCCGCGGGTGGTGGTGGTGGTCGCGGAATCCGTGTGGTGCATAGTGAAGCGGCACTTTTAAATGCGATTGCAATTACCCGCTCCGAAGCACAAGCCAATTTTAAAAATGCGAATGTTTATTTAGAAAAGTTTTTAACCAATCCTAGACATATCGAGATACAAGTATTAGGTGATGGTCAAGGTCATGCGATTCATTTAGGTGAACGTGATTGCTCTATGCAGCGCCGTCATCAAAAAGTCATTGAAGAAGCACCGGCAGTAGGAATTACCGAAAAACAACGCCAACATATGGGTGAGCTATGCGTAAAAGCTTGCCGCGATATGAAATATCGAGGTGCTGGTACGTTTGAATTTCTGTATGAAAATGGCCATTTCTATTTCATCGAAATGAATACGCGTATTCAAGTGGAACACCCCATTACTGAAATGGTTACGGGTGTTGATTTAGTGGCTGAGCAACTACACATTGCTTCGGGTGAAAAATTAAATTATAAACAAAAGCAAATAGCGATTCGTGGACATGCGATCGAATGTCGTATTAACGCAGAAGATCCGAAAACGTTTATGCCATCTCCTGGAACCATTACTTTATACCATGCTCCCGGTGGTCCAGGAATCCGTGTGGATACACCTATTTATACCGGGTATCGGGTACCGCCTTATTATGATTCCTTGATTGGTAAATTAATTGCCTATGGTGAGACTCGCGAAATTGCCATTGCACGTTTACGTAATGCGTTGGATGAAATTGTTATTGAAGGCATACAGACCAACATTCCAATGCATCAAGCTTTAGTGAGCGATGCTAATTTTATTAAAGGTGGAACCAATATCCATTATCTTGAGCAACGTTTAGCGCTATAATTCGATGTCTTATTTACAATTACATTTAAATACGTTGCGTGAGCATACTGAAGCGCTGAGTGATTTTTTAGAAAATGCAGGCGGCTTATCAATTACTTGGCAGGAATTGGTTGAACGCAGTGACTACTCAAATAGGCAGAGTATCTATGAACCTCCATTAGATAGCACCCCCCTTTGGCAACAAGTAAAAATCAGTGCGGTGTTTACAGAACAGACTGCAGTATCAGCATTAATGGAAACACTATACCAAACCTTTGATGAAAAAATTATTTTAGCGAGTCATAGCGAAATATTAATTGATCAAGCTTGGGAACGAGCGTGGTTAGAAGATTTTAAGCCAATGTGTTTTGGGAAAAGGATCTGGGTTTGTCCGAGTGCTTATGAGCCGCCGGTGAAAACCGCTGTGAATATCCGTTTAGATCCGGGTTTAGCCTTTGGTACCGGAACACATCCAAGTACTGCCTTATGTTTGGAATGGTTAGACGGCCATTTACTTCAAGAAAAAACCATGATTGATTATGGTTGTGGTTCAGGTATTTTAGCCATAGCAGCACTCAAGTGTGGTGCAAAACAGGTAATGGCTATCGATCATGACCCACAAGCTTTAACCGCAACTTTGATGAATGCGGAACAAAATAATATACCTACAGAAAAATTAAAGATTGTTTTGCCAACAAATGTTCAGTTACAAGAACCTGTTGATATTTTACTCGCTAATATCTTGGCGCAACCTTTAATTGAGTTAGCCATTTATTTTAGATCCTTAGTTAAAACGAATGGTTATTGCGTATTAGCTGGAATTTTAAGTGAACAAACTGACAGTGTGTGTCAAACCTATAACGCAGCAGGATTTAAAATAATAGGCATTCATCATAAAAAAGAATGGGTGAGTGTGGTGGGGAGTGCAATGTAAAATGTTATGAAACTGCTTGCCTGTGGAATTAATCATGAAACCGCTGATCTTGCCATTATGGAAAGCTTGAGTTTCGATAAAGATTATTTGGCAAGTTCCTTGCGTGCAATGTTGCAGGATACAAAAAGCGAAGAGGTGGTGATTTTATCCACGTGTCATCGCACTGAGTTTTATTGCATCAATGGCGATCCGCAAAATACGCTGAACTGGCTCTATCGACATAAAAAAATTCCACAAGAAAGTTTAAAATCACATTGGTATGTTTATCAGCAGGAACAAGCTTTACGTCATTTATTGCGTTTAGCGAGTGGTTTAGATTCTAAAATTTTAGGTGAACCGCAAATCCTTGGCCAAATTAAAAATGCCTATTCGCTCGCTTATTCCTTAGGGAGTGTCGGTGCACATTTTAATCGGTTGTTTCAATACGTTTTTTTTGTCAGCAAACAGGTGCGTAGTGCTACCGACATTACAGCGCATCCGGTTTCTCTAGCATTTGCGGTAGTCACTTGCGCAAAACAAATCTTTGCTCAATTAGCAGATACCCAGATTTTGTTGGTAGGTGCCGGGGAGACGATTTCTTTAGTCGCTAAACATTTGTCTTCTCAAGGTGTCCGCCATTTTTGGATTGCTAATCGTACTCCCCAATCAGCAGAAAAACTGGGGCATAGGCTTGCCGGACAAGCGATTTGTTTAAATGCCATTCCTTATTTTTTAGCTAAAGCCGATATCATTATTGCGGCGACGCATAGTGAAAAGCCATTGGTTAACAAGCTTATGTTGGAGCAGGCTTTAAAAAAACGTAAACGTCGACCCTTATTTATTGCTGATTTGGGGATGCCGAGAGATATAGAATCTAGCGTGAATGAATTGGAAGATGTGTATCTTTACACACTCGATGATCTGCATCGCTTGATTCAAAAAAATCAGCAGGGTCGAAAAGCCGCAGCGCTAAAAGCAGAAAGTCTCATCGAAGAAAAAGTACAACAGTATCTGCAGAAATTAAACCTAACCGCTGCTGCGCCTATAATTTGTGCTTATCGCCAGCAGGCTGAGCAATTCCGTGATGATGAAGTTAAAAAAGCTTTAGCGTTACTAAAAAAAGGGTATAAACAAGAAGAAGTCATCCATCAGTTAGCCTATCGTTTAACTAATAAGCTGACACATGCGCCGAGTGTTGCGTTAACCAAAGCGGCTAAACTCAATCAACCCAATTTATTAGCAAGCGTCTTGAATGACTTTGAAAAATAGTTGTTTAAATAAAATTATTGAGTGGGCGATAGATTAATAAAATGAATTTCTGTAGACGTTGCGGATGAGTTGTTGACCTTAAAAAAAGCAAAATTATAGCAGCCTCGATAGGATTTAGTGATAATATCCTCGATGGCAGTTGTTTGGGTTGTTGCATCGACCATCATTAATGGCTTTGTTACTTCTTTATTTATCGTTGCTTGGGTTTGTTGAGTGGTCGGTACCGCCGCTGGGTTATTGATGGATTCTGTCATTGCTTCGTTTATAACGGTTGTTTCAGAAGTTGCTGTTAGGGCCGTTCGCTTTTGTTGCCATTTCTCTTTTTCGATACAAAATTCTTTTACCCACTCGGGATCAATCAGTGTTTCGCCGAAAAAAGCGGGTATGATGGAACAACAGATTAAGGTTGCTCCGATGGCTAAGCATGATACGCCCATTAAGGTGGCAAAGCTTCCGAGTAAACCGAAAGCAAAAGGGACAGTAAAAGCTGTTGTTAGGCCAACAATAAGGGTGATAGAAATCCAAGCAAGTTGTTTAGAACGTAAATCGGCTTGCTGTTTTTTGACTTTAGGATCATAAGCTTTTAGATATTGTTGAGCCTGTAAAGTTTCGATTTCAACTAATTTGTTTTGGATATAAGCTTGTAATCTATTTTCTTTTAATGCTTGATTCCATTCAATTCTTGCTTCCTGGAGTTGGGTTAAATCTTCATCCCCTGTTTCAATAAAATGATCTAATCTTATTTTTTCTGTTAAAAGCAGATCCCAGGTGAGCAAATCAGGATTGATTCCGGTTTTGCCGATCAATAAACGACTTAAATATTTTTTACTGTTTTCACAGAGTTCAGCGGTGTAAATCCCTTGTTCAGTCACTATCAGCATAAAGCGCTCAGCTTGTAGAATATGGACTTTATTCTATAGTACTGGTCTAAGCTTAAGATAAACTTAGATTAAGAACGAGTTTAGTTTATATTTGGCACGGAGTTGCTAGAAATGGCTCTGGAATAAAACTAAAAATTAGATACTAAAAAAATACTTCAAGCTAAACCAACGTACTAGGCTAGCGAGACTGGCGAGTATCAACAGTAAGCTCGCAAACCAAAGTAAGTTGCCGGTATAAGTAAAACTAAATAAAAAGCTAGCCAAACCACAAAATAAACTGATCGAAGTGGCATAGATGGCCATACGCGCACCCATGGGTTCAGGACAGGCTTCTATGCAAAGTCGTTGTAAGGGACTCGACAGTGCAGTACCGAAACAAAAAATCATTAAGCAAATAACCAAACCTATCAGTTTATTTGGAAACATAACACTCAAAGCAACGGCTAATAGGCTAGCAAACAAAGAAATAATTAAGCCTTGGTTAATTAAATGGTTAATGTCAATGCGATGAATAACCCGTTTGACGAAGTGTGCGCCGAAAATTTGACTTCCAAATACCAAAATTTGGGTTAGTCCAAAATAGAGAGTATTCAATTTAAATTGACTGATGATTAAAAACGGACCGCCCACGATCCATGCTACTTTAGCTAAAATATTAAAACTAATAATACATAGGTTTAGCATAAATGCTTTGTTCTTTAGTATCTGTCGATAATAGATCAAGACATGTGAGCTACGGAACATATGGGTTTGCATTCTGCAACGTGTTTCTATCATGACAAAAAATAAGCCTAACCAAATAATACTGGCACTTAGCGCTAACACTATAAATATCCAACGCCAACTCAGCCATTGTAAAAAAATGCCGCCTATGAAGGGACCAACGGCCGGAGCTAACATCACCATACTGCTCATCAATGCTAAAATTTGTATGGCTTGTTTACGATCATAGGCTTCATGAATACTTGCATAACCGGCGGTGCTTAACGTTGAGACGACTGCGCCTTGCATAAAACGAGCGAATAATAAAATATGGATGTTTGATGTGAATGCACAAACCCAAGTGGCAATTACAAACAATACTCCTCCTATCAATAATACCGGTTTTCTCCCAAAGCGTTCTGAAATCGGACCTGTTAATAGATGAAACGAGCCTGAACCGAAAAACCAAAGGCTTACTGTTTGTTGTGCCAAGTGGGTATTGATTCCGAGATCTTGAATCATGCTCGGTAAAGCCGGCAAATACATATCATTGGCTAAATAATTAATTATTTCGTAGCAAACTAATAGCAATGGAAAAAATGAGATCATTAGCGTTTTTAAAAAATTCTATTTTTAAATTTCCATCAGTATAACAAATTATATTTAGTCTTTAGAAAAATTTTTAGATCAATTTAATGCTAAAAGATTAACTTAGAAAATAAATATCAAGAAAAAGAGGGTGATGGAAGGAAATAGTTATGAAAACGTTTATTGAGGATCATTTGCTCAATGTGAATTTTAATAAAGCGAGATTATCGTCTAAAAATTTAATTTTTATTTAAGATAAACTTAATATAATTTATTTATACTGCGAATCTATTTTTTATTGCCATTAAAAATTTATTGATAATTTTTACATTTATTGAGGTTAAGTATCATTATGTTGTTAATCCGAAAAAGAATTAAGAAAACGAAGCGCCATTATTCACTGAGAAAAAAGGTAAATGGTTTGAAAAAGACGAGTAATGGCAAAAAAATGTATGTTTGCTGTGAGGATACAAAACAAAAAAAAGATTTTTTAAATATTATTATGTTCCCTAACAAAGCTTAAAAACTATCGCTTAGTCTAGATTTCTTAAACAAAAACAATTAATTTCATTGAGTATTTTTTGTGCAGCGAGGTTAGCAGCCAGTGCTCCGCCATAAGGATCATCGTGTGCGGCGGCTTGTATGACTACAAAATCTTGTGTGGCGATGACATGTCTGGAGCGAGCATCGATGAGTTGCGCACGCATCGCAATGCGGAAACGACTAGGAACGCTAATAAATTCTTGTTGAAAACTGAGTAATTGCGTATTTAGCACCCAATCATAATAAGTGGTGGAGGGGGTGTTAATAATGGCTTGGAAATAACCGGTATGCTGTAAAGAATTGATGATTAGAGACTGTAACATTTGTGTGGGCGTGTCTGCCCAGCGATTTTGGGCAAAATATTGGATTTGATAACAGGCTGGGATATAAATCATGCGTGGGTTATTATAAATCGCATTTGCACGTGGTTGATTAACCAGTATGGTGCAACGACCTTGTTGATCACAACTATCCCAATTTGGATCGGGCAGCGCTAAAGTAAAGTAATGCATCGGTGGGATTTTTATAGGCTCAAATATCGAACAAGCTGATAATAATAAAAAGCACCCCAAACCAATGAATGCTTTGGGGAAACTACTATTTTTTATTTTTGACAAAAGACCAACGACGTTCAGCACGTTTTATTCTCCTGGTCCTAAAGGCAGTGGTTTCTGTCCGCGGATTAAGATGCTGGGGTTTTGTCTTAGATTATCAGATAGTTCAAGTAAGTTATCGGTCATGATAGTCAAATTATTTAATACTTGATTGGTAGAAGGCAGCGTTTGCTGTGTTAAGGTATTCATCAAAGAGGGAAACGCTTGTGTTGAACGTGCGGTATTAATCAAAATAATATCAAGACGTTTACTTTGCGCAGCTAAATGATTACTGGTAATCGATAAATTATCTAAAATCTTTCTAAATAACGCTGGGTTTTCCCCTCCTAATACACCATTAATATCTTGTGTAATCTGATTCATATTACTATTTAGAGCACGTAAGGTAGTATCTAAACGTAAGAATAAAGAAGGAGTACTTTTAATAATAGGATATTTTTCACCTCGAAGTATTGGAATAGGGTTTAAATTAGAGTCACTCCCTTGTAACGCTACATAGGTGATACCGGTTAGGCCTTGACTATTTAACGTAGCGGTTGTGCCTTCGGTAATGGGAGTATGTTCTTCTATTTGTAAAAGCAAACGGACTTGTTCGGGATTACGATTGTTTAAAGAAATTTGCTTAATGCTACCCACATTCACACCATTGTATTTAACAGCAGAATTAACACCTAAGCCGGCTACGGATTCGTGCATGATGACGAGGTAGGTTTTATAATGTTTTGTTGATAACCCAGCCGATAGCCAAGTAATAAAAATAATGAGGGCGATGGTTAAAATAAGCACAAAAGCACCGACTAAGGTATAATTGACTTTAGATTCCATGATTTCCCTCATAAAGATGTTGCGTCATGCGCCCACGGGGACCCTGGAAATAAGTCGCGATAGCGGCTTGTTTGGATAGGGTCAGTTTTGTCATGGGTGCAAATTCTAAAACGCGTCCTTCGCTTAAAAAAGCAACTTTATCGGTAATTTGCCATAAGGTATCCAAATCATGCGTGACCATAACAATGGTTAACCCTAAAACTTTGCGTAGATTTAAAACCAAAGCATCGAATTCTTCTGCACCTTGTGGGTCGAGGCCCGCAGTGGGTTCATCGAGTAACAGCAATTCAGGGTCCATGACCAAAGCACGCGCTAAAGCAGCCCGTTTGAGCATGCCGCCACTGAGTTCAGCGGGGTATTTTGTGGCTGCATCCATGGGTAAGCCTACCGCTAGTAACTTAATTAAAGCGAGTTCTTTGATAGTGGTTTTGTCCAATTTCGTATGTTCTTGTAAAGGGAAGGAAATATTTTCTATGACATTAAGCGAGGTAAACAATGCAGATTGTTGAAATAATACACCCCATCGACATTGCAATTTAAGTAACTCGGTTGATGAAATCTTGTTTAAATCTTTACCGAATACCTCGATGTTTCCAGAAGTCGGTGTAAGTAAAGCTAAAATTTCACGTAGTAAGGTTGATTTTCCTGAGCCACTACCACCGACTATGCCAATAATTTCTCCCCGTTGTACTTCTAAATTAATGCCGCAATGGATCCATTGGCCAGCAAGAAATAATTTAACATTCTCAATTTTTATAACCGGGTCAGCCATTTGCATAGTTTGAGTATAGCGCGATTTTGTCTATCTGCTGTTAGGTGTTAAAAAATACAAAGTTTTTTAGATATTTAGTTTACTAAATAAAATCGAAAACAAGGCATCTGCAACAATAATAAAAAATATTGCTTGTACGACACTCCGTGTGGTTTGTCGACCGACACTGTCTGCACTTCCGCTGACACGTAAACCTTGAAGGCACGCGGTGTTGGCGATAATCAAGGCGAATACGGGTGCTTTACCGACACCAATAATCAGCGAAGAAAGTGAAACCACTTTTGGAAAACGCTGTAAGAAATCAGTATAACTAATGTTTAGCATATTATGGGTCATTGCCATGCCACCGAGTAGACCAAAAATATCTGCCCAAACAGTAAGTAAAGGTAAAGCAATCAGTAGTCCCCAGATACGCGGTAAAATTAATAATTGACTCGGTAACACGCCCATGGTGTTGAGCGCATCGATTTCTTCTTTAATTTTCATCATACCTAATTGGGCCGTAAATGCGGATCCACTGCGACCTGCTATCATAATGGCGGTCAACAAGGGTGCAAACTCACGAAGTATGGCAAGACCTAATAAATCAATGATAAACAATGTCGCCCCAAAATTTTTTAATTGAAAACCCATTTGGTAGGTTAAGACAATGCCGATCATGAAAGATAATAAAGCAATAATACCTAAGGCGTCTAAACCGGTATTTTCAATGATACTTATGATGGCACGACCGCGAAGTTGTTTGGGATGGCTTAGCGTTTGGATAGCGGTAGTAAAGGTTTTACCGATAAACCGTAAAAATGACTTAAGTTCATGCCATGCTTCGAAGGCTTTTTTACCTAGCAAGGCTAAACCGTTATAGTTTATGGGTTGAGGTAAGGGTTTTAATTGCTGTGCGGCTTGTTCGATCATGCCAAACAGCAGCGTGTGTTCTTTATTTAAACCAATAAGTTGTACTTCTCTTTTTTTAGCGAGCTGTTTTTTCCATTGGTAAAGTTGCCAAGCACCACTACTATCCATGCGCGTGATCGATTCCGCGTTTAAAATGAGTGACGGTTCTGTGCGGCGATCCCATTTTTTAAAAGCGCGATCTAGGTTTTGTTTATGAATCCCCTGTAGGGTCCATGCACCGAAACAATCAATCTGATTTTTTTGCTGTGCTGAAACAGCAACAGAGGCATTAACTGATTTCGACATGCAACATAACCAAAAAAAAGATAAATAAACTTTTTAAACAGCGAACACCCAAAAATTCAGTACGAGGATTATTTTGCACAAAAAAATATCCCTTCACTAGGGAAGGGATACCTGAATTTGCCCATTCCTTTTTTATTAAAAAGGTTGTGAAGTATGCCAATAAATAGTTGGGCCTCGGTTAGGAATTAATTTATTGGTAGCGAGATAATGATATTCGCTGCAAACATAACGGTATTGACATGATGCAATTTGTGTACAAGCACGTGGTGTGACGTTGATTCTGGATAACAACTGACGTATGGTAGCGCAGTCATAGTATGCTCCAGAAACAAAACCCGCCTTTTTTACTAAGTGAGCATTAAATGCACAAGCACTTTGGCCTGGGTGGGCATTAGCCACGTTGATGCTACTTAATAAACCCATGCAAATAGCTGAAGCCATTAGTAATAATTTTTTCATACTATCCCCTTAGGTTATATATTACTCTTCGCACTTGAGTTTTTGTCAGCGTTGCCGCTGATTCGCAATCCTCGTGTAGCTTGAATACACTGCGGTTGCTCATTTTCTCGGTACTTGACAAAAACCCACGCTATGAGTTTAGTGTAAAACCTTATAGCGCCCGCTATAGCGGTCTACTCCTTTTCAGAATAGCTTATGAATCATTAAGATTCAATTTTCCAAGGGTTTTACAACTTCGCTATTCAGTACTCGACTTCGTCGTTAGCTTTAGGGTATAAAGTGGTCCTATGAAGACCTCTTTATTCAATAGATTGACCTTAATCGTCGAGCGTTACGAAGAATTAACTGCTTTATTGGGTGATATGGACGTAATTAAGGATCAAAATCATTTTCGTGATTTATCTAAGGAGTATGTTCAGTTAGGTCCTGTCGTACAATGTTTTCAGCAATATCGGACTAACTTAGACATCCTAAATCAAGCTGAACAATGTTTACATGATACCGATTCAGCAGTGCGGGAGCTTGCCAGCGAAGAAATTAAAATTGCACAACAAAAGCAAGTTGAATTAGAAAAAGAATTAGAACGTTTACTATTGCCACAAGATCCTAATGATCAACGCAATGTTTTTTTAGAAATTCGTGCCGCTGCTGGAGGTGATGAAGCAGCTATTTTTGCCGGCGATTTATTTCGAATGTATTCACGATATGCAGAAAATCAGGGTTGGACAGTAGAAATCATTCATATGAATCCGAGCGAACAAGGTGGTTATAAAGAAATTATTGCGCGTATTGTTGGAACGGCGGTTTATGCTCATTTAAAATTTGAATCGGGCGCACATCGTGTGCAACGCGTACCAGAAACCGAAGCACAAGGCCGCGTTCATACCTCAACGTGTACGGTGGCGATATTACCAGAAATTGAAAGTGTGGAAGATGTTACTATCAATTCTGCAGATTTAAAGATTGATACCTTCCGAGCTTCAGGCGCTGGAGGACAACACGTACAAAAAACCGATTCTGCTATTCGAATTACGCACATACCCTCTGGCTTAGTCGTGGAATGTCAGGATGAACGCTCGCAACATAAAAATCGAGCTCGTGCCATGTCTTTATTACAAGCTAAACTACTCGCTGCGCAGAAAGCCAAGCAACAACGTGAAGAAGCAGAAACACGTCGCGATTTAGTAGGAAGTGGGGATCGTTCTGAGCGTATTCGCACCTATAATTTTCCTCAAGGCCGTTTAACGGATCACAGGATAAATCTAACGCTGTATCAATTAACTGATATTATGGAAGGCCATTTAGAACCCGTGATTCAATCCTTGACCCGTGAAAATCAGGCGGATGAATTAGCGGCCTTAGGTGAATAAATTTTTGGATATGCTTGCAATCCACGGTGTTCGCAATGACCCATTCTGGCATAATGTTCGATTGACGAGTTAAGTAAAACGGAGGAACTATTCATGTTTCGATCACTGGCTATTGCATTGTTTATTCTTTTATTGCTGATTATTGGCGGCCATATCGCACTGGCTTTATTTACTGGTGCCGCCGTGATTGGTTTTGGTGTTTGGGGAATATTGGTCGCTTCGGTATTCTTTTTTTCCTTGAGTATTTTACTGCTGTTTATTTTAACGTGGGCCGGGGCTATCGTCATAGGGGTTATTGCCGCTATTTGGACGATTGTTGCGATTATTTTATTTCCGATTTTGTTACCGATATTACTACCTTTATTAATTATCCTATTTTTTGTCTCTTATATTAGACGTAAGCAAAATCCTCAGCAGTTCTAAGTATTTTTTCCTCTATGTTGTTAGTTTTCTTATGGCGTTGGGCGATACAAGAATTAAAACAAACCAGTCCCAGCGCTTATTTAGATACGGAATTATTATTCGCTCATGTTTTAGGATTGACGCGTGCCCAATTGCATAGTCAACATCCCGATAGATTACTGACAACTTTCCAGCAAAAAAACATACAACAACTGATTGCGCGTCGAAAATTAGGAGAACCCATTGCCTATTTATTAGGACGGCAGGAATTTTGGTCGTTGTCGTTTGAAGTGACGCCCGAAGTACTCATCCCTCGACCAGAAACAGAATTATTAGTGCAACAAGTACTTGATACTTTTTGTAATAAACCGCGCAACATAGTGGATTTGGGAGCCGGCTCGGCAGCAATTTCTGTCGTATTAGCATTGGCTAGACCCGCTTGGCAATTCGTTGCAACCGATTGTTCTCCTGGCGCTTTACAGGTTGCTGAGCGCAACATCCACCGTTACCACCTACAAACAATAGAATTACGTCAGGGCGACTGGTGCCAGGCGTTAACCGCAGGGGAAAAATTTGATGTTATTCTTAGTAATCCACCTTATCTCGCAGCAGATGATCGACATTTGCAAACAGAAAGTGCTTTGGCATATGAACCGCAAAATGCTTTAATTTCAGGGAAAAAAGGTTTAAATGATTTAGAAATTATTATTCGACAAGCTCGCGAACATCTGCAACAGGATGGTTTTTTATTTTTAGAACATGGCTATCAACAGGCAGATTTTGTTAAGGAATTTTTTTTAAACTATGGCTATCAGGAGATAAAAAATTACAAAGATTTGGCAGGCCATCAACGAGTTAGTAGTGGAAAATGGAATTAATTGAAAATATGATCTATAAATCATTAATAAAAAGAAGAGACATGGCCGGTTCTTTGAAATGTTTGCCATGTCGAATTATTTTTGGTATAGATGTGTTTGGTTTATGTGTGTGTGCCAATTCCGGCAAATGTTAAATTCTCAAGAGGAGAACTTTTTATGCCAGTAAAAAGAAAATCAGCAGCTCCAAAGCGCCGTAAAAAACGCTCAACCGCTGCAACACCTGCACGTAAAAGAAAAACAGTACGAAGAAAGAAAAAAGTGGGTATGGCTGCGCCAAAGCGTCGTCGTAGAAAAACTGCTGTTAAAAAGAAGACAACAGCAACACGTAGACGTCGTAGAAAAGCACCAGCACGTAAGAAGTCAATGACGCGTCGTAAACCTGCGCGCAGAAAAGCTAAAAAAAAAGTAGCTAGTCGGGTAAAAAAAAAGCCTAGTAAAAGCAAAACCTCGAAGAAAACGTCGACGTCCTCTCGTGTTACCAGAAGTAGAAAGCCTGTAGCTAAAAAAAAATCAACAAAAGTAGCGAAGGCACAAGTTATCCGAGCTCCTTCTAAAAAAAAACAACAGCAAGCAAAGTCTGATTCCCAGGCGCTACCTGCGGTAAAACAACAACCATCAGTAGAAACTAAAATGGCAGAACATAAAAAACCTAAAAAAGAATCTAAAAAACAACGTTCTTTACCAGAAACAAGGCTAGAATTAACTTCTGTTAACTCAGAAATTGATTTAAATATAGCGCCTTATAAGGAACGTCCTGGGGAAGACTATATGAGCTCGAGCCAGCAGGCCTATTTTCGGCGTTTATTGTTACAGCGAAAACGGGTTTTGTTGGAAGATATGGGTCGAACCGTGCATCATCTGCAAGATGAGGGCGCTCCTTTACCTGATATTAGTGATCGTGCCACTCAGGAAGAGGAATTTAATCTAGAGCTCCGCGCACGCGACCGTGAACGTAAACTCATTAAAAAAATTGAGGATGCTTTACAGCAACTCGATGAAGGTCACTATGGCTTCTGTAATTCTTGTGGCGTTGAAATTGGTATTCGTCGCTTAGAAGCACGTCCTACTGCCAATCTTTGTATCGATTGTAAAACTTTGGATGAAATTCGAGAAAAACAAACCGGCGGTTGATTTTGGTCAAAAAATGCGAATTTTTCAAATAATGATGAAAGATCCTTGCATGGCTGAAGCTAACCCAGCGTCTGCGCGCAGCCATTCAAGAAAAAAGCAAAACTATCCTCGAAAATCCCCTCTACGAAAAGAAAAACCGTTATACTCTTGGTCCTTGTTGGGGTTTATTTTTCATGCAAAATTCATTAACACAACTTTATAAATCTTCTCTAGTTTTATTGACTGATTTTTACCAATTGACAATGGCTTATGGTTATTGGAAAGCGGGTATTCACGAGCGTGAAGCCGTTTTTTATCATAGTTTTCGACAAGCCCCTTTTAAGGGGAGATACGCTATTTGTGCAGGGTTAGGTACCCTAATTGATTATTTACTCAATTTTCAATTTACTAAAGACGATATCAGTTATTTAAAAGGATTAACCGATACGCAAGGCAAAGCCTTATTTCATACCGATTTTTTGCAGTATTTACAGCAAATAACATTTAATTGCGATATTGATGCGGTTGCAGAAGGAACCGTGGTTTTTCCGCAAGAACCTTTAATTCGTGTTAAAGGTCCTTTATTACAATGTCAGTTATTAGAAAGCATTTTACTCAATATTATTAATTTTCAAAGTCTTATTGCGACCAGTGCCGCACGTTTATTGCAAGCGACACGCGGTGAACCGGTATTAGAATTTGGATTGCGTCGCGCACAAGGTTTTGATGGTGCTTTAATGGCGAGTCGTGCCGCTTATATTGGCGGCTGCAGCGCTACATCGAATGTACTGGCAGGAAAGTTATTAGGTATTCCGGTACGCGGAACCCATGCTCATAGTTGGGTGTTAAGTTTTGATAATGAACTAGAAGCCTTTCGTGCTTACGCACACACTTTTCCCGATCGGTGTATTTTTTTAGTGGATACTTATAACACGCTGGAAGGCGTAAAAAATGCGATTAAAATTGCCGAGGAATTAAAACCAAATGGCTTTAAGTTAGCGGGAATACGTTTGGATTCTGGAGATCTTGCTTATTTGAGTCAACAAGCACGTCAACTTTTAGATGTGGCAGGTTATCCCGATGCAGTGATTGTTGGCAGTAATGATCTGAATCCCTCTGTCATTACCAGTTTGAAAGAACAAGGCGCGTGTATTAATGTTTGGGGTGTGGGTACGCATTTGATTACTGCTTACGAACAGCCAGCACTCGAAGGTATCTACAAACTGAGTGCCATTAAATCAGTAGCGGGTATCTGGGAAAATAAGCTTAAGTTGTCTGAACAAACCATTAAGATTTCCACGCCAGGAATTTTATCAGTACGACGCTATTACACCGATAAAGTGGATGGTTTAGCAATGGCTGATGTAATTTATGATGAAACTTTAGGAATTGCAGAACAGAATATTACGATTATTGATCCTATCGATCCGACCAAAAGGCGCACGATTTCTACCACATCTCCGCACCGTGATTTATTGATTCCAATATTTCGTCAGGGAAATCTAGTTTATAAACGACCTTTCTTAAAATCGAGTCAAGAAAAAACCCAGCAAGAATTACTACAATTTCATGAAAGTATTCGCCGATTGTTAAATCCACATGCTTATCCGGTAGGCTTAGAAGAAAAGCTCTACCATTTAAAATTAAAACTTATCTTAAAAGCCAAAGCCTCTGTAAATAAATAAATTTTCAATTTTAAAATTCTTATCAAAACAGCTAATTGTTTTATCTAAAACCAGTAGAAATGGCATCTATAATTTTTAATTTTTCTTATAATTATTTTTGTATATTGACTTAATAAATCTAAAATTTTTTATTTTTCTAAAAAAATAACGATAGAAAATTTAATCTACAAAAATAGAAAAAATTTTATCTTAACAATTAGAACAACCCTATTTATTTAAGAAAGTCTTACTTTTAAAAGTTAAGTTTGTTGGCACAGTATTTACTTTTCTCTTTCCTGAGTAACAAAAAGGGTTTAAAATAAAACCGATACATAGCAGTCGGTTTTAAGTTGTAAGTTGAATTAAATATAATCGTTCCAGGAATCTTACTTTTATGAAAAAAGCCTTGATCTTAGTGGATTTACAAAATGATTTTATGCCGGGTGGATCTTTAGCGGTGGATAATGCTGACGAAGTGATCCCGGTAGCCAATCGAGTTCAACAACATTTCAAATATGTCATTGCAACCCAAGATTGGCATCCCGAAGATCACAGTAGTTTTGCAAAGAATCATAAAGGAAGTTTTCCTGGTGAATTTATTCATCAAGCAGGTTTATCACAAATGCTTTGGCCGGTACATTGCGTACAAAATACTAAAGGCGCGGAATTTGTAAAAAGTCTTAAATTAGATCACATTATTCAAGTATTCCGCAAAGGGACTCATCCGGAAATGGATAGTTATAGTGGTTTTTTTGAAAACGATCATCAAAAAGAAACGGGCTTAGCTGAATTTCTCAAAGAATTGCAGATTACCGAACTGTACATTATGGGTGTTGCAACCGATTATTGCGTGAAATACACCGTATTAGATGCCTGCAAACTTGGGTTTAAAACCTATTTAATTGAAGATGGATGTCGAGCACTGAACGTTAATCCTGAAGATGGACGTTTAGCTATTTCTGAAATGAAAACAGTGGGCGTAGAAATAATTCAAAGTGATGAAGTGGAAGAAGAAGTTGATTAGTTTTTTCTACATGAGTAGCGGAAACTAGCATTTAACGCAGGAATAAAGAAAAAGACGCAGCCCAAAAATAATCAAGTATTTTTTTTTAATTCAAGGCGAATGATAGTTGAGCAACGGAATGTACTGGTAAGTACATGAGTAGCGGAAACTCTAGCATTTAACGCAGGAATAAAGAAAAAGACGCAGATTATATTAAGAACGTTGGATCGGAAAGCTAATAACATCCGATACCTTATTGGTTTTTGACATCAGCATGAGTAGGCGGTCAATTCCCAAAGCAACGCCTGCGCAATCAGGAAATCCATGTGCCAAAGCAGTTAACAAATGTTCATCGATAGGTACGGATGGATAACCCTGTTGAGCGCGACTGCTAAGATCATTTTCAAAACGTCGTCGTTGTTCTTTGGCATCACCTAACTCATGAAAGCCATTGGCCAGCTCGATGCCATCAAAATAAACCTCAAATCGTTCCGCTACCGGTTGAGTATTATGACTTACTTTAGCTAAGGCCGCTAAGCTAACCGGATAATCATAAATAAAAACCAATTGTTTAGGTAATTTTGGCTCAATGACATGAGCCATTAAAAAATTTAAATGGTCGGCAAGTGTTTTTAAACCTAAATTCTCAGCACTTACCCCAATGCTAGCAAGAATAGGCTTTAAATCCCTAATTGAAATTTGGTGAACATCCCTATTAAGATAACGCTGAAAAACCTCGGTATAACTCAATCGTTGAGCTGCACTGCAAGCTAATGCCTGTTTTAATAAATCCTCTACTTCATCCATTAATTGATGATGATCATAACCAGGTCGATACCATTCTAATAGACTAAATTCGGGATTGTGATAACGCCCTGATTCACCTTGATTACGAAACGCTTTAGAAATTTGATAAATGGGACCTGATCCAGCGGCCAATAACCGTTTCATCGAAAATTCAGGTGAAGTTTGTAAATAAAATGTTTGGCCATCAGACTTATCTGAAGAGTAATAGTGGGTTTGAAAACTATGTAAATGCGGATCGGTCACCGTTGCTTGTGAAAGGAGCGGAGTTTCTACTTCTAAAATCCCGCGTTCCGCAAAAAACTCCCGAATGTTACTTAAAAGTTTGGCACGATGATGCAGCATGGCTAACGTGGTCGTTGGCTGCCAGGTAGTTTTAATGTCGGTCATGTTGCTCAGTGGTTTCTGTGCTAAGGATCAAGCGTTTATAGACTCGCTGAGTAATGAGACCCGCATCAAATTTGCGTTTGGCATCAACCGACATCGGTTGGCCATATTCTTTTAACATCTGCCGAGTATTCGCACTGATATTTTCTAGCTTAGAATCTAATAAAATGTCTCTTAATTTTTCGTTAAAAACTAAAAATTCGCGTAAAGCGATACGTTTACCATCGGTACTAGGTACCAATTGTTGCCAAATAACCACACGTATGGTTTCAATAATATCGATCATTCTGGCTTTAGCTTCTTCAGCCGGAAAAGAATTGACTAAACGCCTCAAGGTTTCTGCTACGCCATTGCTATGTAAGGTGGTATAAACAGGATGTCCAGTTAATGCCGCTTCAATAGAAGCACCAATCGTTTCAGGATCGCGCGATTCACCGACTAATATAAGCCGAGGCTTGCGTCTCAAAGCATTACGTACACCAGCTGCGAAACTGGGTAAATGCCTAGGTATCTCGGATTGGCTGATGATAGCAGTCGGCATGGCTATCGAATCGTAAACAAATTCTATGGGTGCTTCATAAGTGAGGATTTTACGATTTGAGTCTTCTTGTTCAGCAAGATCGCGGATGATAGCGGCTAGCAACGTGGTTTTACCTGAACCTGTTGCCCCAGTAACATAGACAATGCCTTGCGTAGGGGCCAAGGCGTCGATTAATTGGTTTTCTAAATTCAGATCCGACATTCTCGGTGGCGTACTCGGAATAGTACGAAAACTTATTTGGATTGCATCATGACCTTCTACTAAACAACCGGTGGCATTGACTCTGAATCGGTAACGCTCATTGCGATTAGGTCGGAATTCATAGTGCGTATCGATATCGACACCACTTAAAATTTGAGCACTGCCATTAGGTCCATAGATAAGATTGAGTGTTTCCGCGACTTCGGTATTCGATAATTTGCGCTGGGTGATACGGTACAAGCGGCCATAACTTTCAGCAAAGACCGGCTCGCTCGTCTGTAGTGTGATATCCGATGCGCCTAATTTTTGGCAGTGAATGAGCAGTCGTGCTAGACAAGCCGAAGTGANNNNGTAGATGTGTTGTTATCATCGTCATGCGTCACGATGGATTTCCATCGACCCGGATTAACTTGTAATTTTGGTAATGAAGTAATACGCAGTATTTGATCATTAATATGTAAATCGGAACTATCACCGGTAACGCCGAGATCGGTATGTGCAACAAAAGGTTTGCTAACCATCCCTTTCAACAATAAATTTCGATAGAGAGCCATTCCGGTATAATCACGGGTTAAACGCGCTAGATTATCACTAAAAATAGCATTGGCTTGATTAATACCATCCTGCCAGCCCAATGCCGCATATTTTTTCCAAACGATACGTTCTTCGGGTGTTTTCGGTAAAAAAGCGGGTAAAGGTAATTCTGGACGTTGATAATTCATCCAAATATAATTACGCCATTGCGGTGGCGCGGTCGTAAAACGGGCTTGACTAATAATTTGGTAAGTACGATCGTCGATACGTAGGGTTTGTCCATCGGCGAGTTTGAGTGAGTTATTTCCTTGGACTAATACGGGAGGGATGACATTGTGATCAAGTAAAATTAAATTAAAATTAAAAATACGATCTAACTGTGATGAATTTTTTGTTAATACTTGATTAATATGTTCAGAGCGCCAAGCTAAACCGGCTTGGGCACCGATACTCATCGCAATATCTTGTAGGGCTTGTGAACGCAAAGCCGTCATCTGTTTTTTATCTTTGGTAACCTGGGCATGTAAATCTTGTAATTGGGGTAAATTATCTAAACTGCCAACGGTTCTGTAATTGGGTTGAGTCGTACTGCAAGCGCTCAATATTGCACAAAGACTTAAATTAACGAATAAATGTACACGCTTCTTCTGTGCATTGCTAAGTGTTGCAGTTTGCAAAAAAGAATTGAAATATTTTTTAATATTTTGCATAACGTAATTCAATAGTCTTAATACCCGGATAAACAATGATATTGGCTTTTTTTCCTGCCTGTAGATTGGCGTTGCGGATGATATAATTGAGTGGCGTATTTTGTGAGGAAATAGTCACTAAAACCGGAACGGCTGGATGTTTTCCAATAATTTCTAAATAGAAATGAACCAGTTTAGCGATACGCTGTAATAGCGGCTCTATAGGACCTGACCAATCTACCGAAGCAATGGTTTTTTCTAATCCGGAAGAACTCGGATAGGGCAATGGCTTGCTAATCGGAGGGCTAGAAGCTTTTTCTAATTCTTTTAATTCATTTAATGATTGACTCACTGAACGTGCGGCTTCAGCGAGCTTAACCGAGGCATCGTCTGAACCATTAAGTGAAGGGGTGATGGAGTTAGGTAAATTTTGTGAAGCACACCCTGATAGTAGACTCACAAAAAGCGCGACTGTTATTTTTTTCATGCTTATCTTATTTTAGATAAAATTCTGTAACCTACAGATGCATTGAAACAAGAAGGTAATATAAAGTCAAGATATGGTTTTAGGGTTTAGCTTTGACTAAGCCATAATGCACTTGGCCAGCGGTTTTAAACTGCTGAATTTCCCAATTTTCAGGCAATAGAAGGTGGGTAAGGGAAGCTTCAGCTTCTATATAAATCAGACAGTTAGGTGCTAATAACTGTTCTTTGACTAGCCAAGCGCAGGCCAAGCCCAGCCAATTCTGTTGAAAAGGAGGGTCTAAAAAGACGATATTGAATAAAGGTTTGTTGGTTTTAAATAAGGGGATTGTTTTAAAAGGAAATTGGGCCTGATAAACTTGAGCCTGGTCTTCAGCGTTCAGCTGTTTAAGCTGGGTTTTTAAATAGGAAACTAATAGCTTCGATTGCTCAATAAAAATAACTGATTTAGCATGACGAGAAAGCGCTTCAAAGCCTAAAGCGCCACTTCCGGCAAATAAATCTAAACAATCAGCGCCGACCAGATAGGGGGCTAACCAATTAAACAAGGTTTCGCGGGTGCGATTAGGTGTCGGACGTAGACCTGGCGTAGCAGGAAAATGCAGTTTTCTGCCGCGCCATTGTCCACCGATGATCCTTACTTCGCCTTTTTTCATAGAATATTCAATATTGGCGCATCCTATGCGCTTGCAATGAAATGGATCCTTATTGATTGCGTAATATTAGAAAAGTCATTTATTATAAGCGCTTTCAATTGACTCTGCCTAGATTATGTTTAAATTTTTAAAACGTAAAGAATTTGAAATCGAGATTCCAAATGAAGAAGTGTCACGTAAAGGTAAAAATAATTTTTTTAATCGCATAAAAAAAAGTTTACAAAAAACACGTCATCAGCTAACCGAAAGTCTTGCCAGTTTAGTTTTAGGCAAAAAACAGGTAGATGCTGCCTTAATTGAAGAAGTGGAAGATTTGCTTTTAAGCGCAGATGTCGGCCCCAGCGTGACCCAAGACATTATTCAGCTTTTAAGCTTGAAGCTGACACGTAATCAATTAGCAGATGGTCAGGCAGTCTGGGAAGTATTACAGCAGCAATTAGGTGAATTGCTGCAACCTTGTGAATCTGCCTTAGTGATTAATTCGGCGCATAAACCCACCGTGATTTTAGTCGTCGGTGTGAATGGTGTTGGTAAAACCACCAGTATTGGCAAGCTAGCCCATTATTTGCAGAAACAAGGGAAGCAAGTGATGTTAGCTGCAGGTGATACTTTTCGAGCCGCAGCGACTGAACAATTAACCATTTGGGCCGAACGTAATCATATTTCGATCATTGCACAACATCAGGGCGCAGACAGTGCTTCAGTTATTTACGATGCTTTTCAAGCGGCGAAAGCGAGAAATATGGATGTGTTAATTGCTGATACTGCCGGACGTTTGCATACCAAGAATAATTTAATGCAGGAGTTGCAAAAAGTAAAAAAAGTCATCAGTAAATTGGATGCGACGGCACCGCATGAAATTATGTTAATACTGGATGCTGGCACTGGTCAGAATGCTTTATTGCAAGCCGAAGCCTTTAATGAAGCACTGTCCTTAACCGGTCTGATGCTGACTAAATTAGATGGTACCGCTAAAGGCGGAATAATTTTTGCCATCGCTAAAAAATTAGCATTGCCGATACGATTTGTTGGTTTAGGTGAAGGAATTGACGATCTTGAGGTTTTTTCATCACAAGAATTTGTTCGTGCTTTATTTACGATTGAAAAATAACCGAGATAAAAATACACTAGCTAGCGTTTATTTCATTAAACTATTTTAAACCCAGATCATTCAAACAATAAAGATCATAAAAGTTAATTGACTAAGAGTGAAAAAATGACAACAGATGTAAAAGTGTTTAGAAAATATATGTGTTTACTTTGTGGGTATATCTACGATGAGGAAAAAGGTTGGCCAGAAGATAATATTTTGCCAGGAACGCCTTGGGAAGATGTGCCTATCAACTGGCGTTGTCCTGAATGTGGAGCGATGAAAGAAGATTTTGAGATGGTAGAAATTTAAATTAAAACGGCTGTACCTCAGCGACAATGACGATGGCGATGAGCAATAAAGTCGGAAGTTCATTCAGCCAACGATAAAATAAACTTGTGTGTTGGTTTTTATCAAATTTGAAATCAGCTAAACATTTTCCACAATAGAGGTGAAACAAGATTAATACCGCCACTAAGCCTAATTTTAAGTGCATCCATGTCGCTTGAGCATAATAGTGGGCAGAAAAGCTAAATAAAATAAAGCCAAAAAGTAAGGTCAATATAGCGGATGGCAGCATAATGTAATAATAAAGCCGATGCTCCATGATCTTAAAGCGTTCAATACTGATTTGATCCTTGGCATCGGCATGGTAAACAAATAAACGAGGTAAATAAAATAAACCGGCAAACCAAGCGACCATGGCGATAATATGAAATGCTTTAATCCAGGACATATCCTGCTCCTGTTTTTTATTAATGATTTAATTTTAATGTAACAATGCTTACTATGAATTATGACGTAATTATTCCGACAATCAAAGATTATTTACTTAACTTACAGAATAAGATTTGTTTAGATTTAGAAAATGAAGAGCAACAACAACAATTTTTAATTGATGATTGGGTGCGCGCAGAAGGGGGGGGTGGAAAAACCTGTGTTTTGAGTGATGGCTTGCTGATAGAACGGGGCGCGGTTAATTTTTCACATATCTTTGGTGAGACGTTACCCGCGAGTGCAAGTCAACGTCATCCTTCTCTAGCTAGCACTGCATTTCAAGCCACCGGAATTTCTTTAATAATTCATCCTCGTAATCCTTATGTGCCTACGGTGCATATGAATTTGCGTTTTATTGTGGTGTCAGAAACGGACGCGCACCCAGCCCGTTGGTGGTTTGGTGGCGGGTTTGATTTAACCCCCTATTATGCTTTTTTAGAAGATTGTCGGCATTGGCATCTAACCGCCAAACAAAGCTGTGATCCTTTTGGTTTAGAACTTTATCCCCAGTACAAAAAAAATTGTGATGACTACTTTTATTTAAAGCATCGGCAAGAGCCTCGGGGTATAGGTGGATTGTTTTTTGATGATTTGAATCAATGGGATTTTCAGCAATGCTTTGAGTTTATTAAAAGTGTGGGCGATCATTTTTTACTCGCCTATCTTCCGATACTGCAACGACGAAAAAACCATGCCTATGGTGAACGTGAACGGCAATTTCAAGCTTATCGACGTAGTCGTTATGTAGAATTTAATTTGATTTACGATCGCGGTACATTATTTGGTTTGCAAAGTGGTGGTCGAGTTGAATCGATATTAACTTCACTACCACCGCAAGCACAATGGCAATATAATTGGCTGCCGCAGGTAGGTTCTAAAGAAGCTGAATTAACAGAAAAATTTTTGATTCCTAAAAATTGGTTGGCTGAAGTTTAACAGACTTGGATTTTTGGCAAGGCGTTGTTAGATACTAGCGAGTAGCAAAGACAATGCCAAATGTGAAGTGGATTAAGCGAGAGGATCGAGTTTTTTCTTTTTTGCTGAAGCATGACGCGCACGCAGTTCGACATCGATATATTGATCAGTAATCGCGCTCGAGCTATGACCGGCATCATCACGGACATGTTCGCGTGGTCGATGTTTGACATCTTCGGAGATTCCTGTGTGACGCAACCAATGTACGGTTGCGGTTTTTAATTCAATTGCCTCCTCTTGAAGTCCATCTTTGGCCATACGCTTAAAAGCCGCATCAAAACACGCTTGGACGATACAACGAATTTGTCGAGTGCTTTGGATGGCCGCTTGTCCATTCGCTTTACTGATTAAAGGGGTGGTTTCACCACGACTCGGCAAGCTCATCAGGCCTAAACTTTCGCGGTAACGTTTTAATGCAGCTAACATATCATCACTGACGCTAATTAATCGTTCTTTATTTCCCTTTCCGACGGTTAAAAACCACCAATTCCCATCCGCATCTTTTTGAAAATGACCCATCTGCGGTTCCCAGCGTGGACTGGCGGCGAGTTCAGAGATGCGTAAGTACATGCCATAGAGGGCTTTCATAATAAATAAGGTTCTATTATGTAGATCTGGTTTTTGCTCGAAGAGAATCTCAGCGGTTTCGATGACATAGGACCATTGTAATTCACTGAGGCGACGGACTTGATGATTAGTTTTTTGTTGCCGGATAAATTTACTTTTTTGGCGTATCTGTGCGACAGGGTTGAAATGAATATAGTCCTCTTGGATTAGATAATTATAAAAACTTCCGCAGACTGCAAAAATGGCTTGTAAGGCTTTTTGGGATAAGGCATATTTTTTTATATCGGGCATGATGCCTTGTTGGCTGGCCATTTTATTAATCGTAGCGACAAAGGGTCGCCAATTAGGATGCGGTTTTCTTTCACCTTGCTGTGTAAAATAACGGGCTACGGTTTTAACACCTATCCAATATTTGGGAGGTTGTTGGCAAAATTCTATAAAGCTTTCAAAATCGTCGCGGCGCAATTCTTTGATCGATTTCCCCAAAATAAACCAGCTCCATTGCAGTAAACGTTCAATTTCGCGTCGATAGGCATTAAACGTAGCTTCACTGCCACGATAGCTATAAAGAAAATGTACGGCTTGGGAATAATCTTGGTCGGCGTAAGGTTTATCGAGAGTCAGCTCTGAAAGGATCTGCAAGCCTTTTTTGGGATCAATAAATTTTAAACTATCAAATAATGGAGTCGGTGAAATAATTGACATAACTAGGTATTTTAATAAGATTTTGGCTAGTTTAACAAGCTTTTTTGAAAAAATATCCAATAAATAAAAAATGCAAAATTTAACAAGAAATTTTTAAAAAAGTTTAGTATAATGCCGGCCTTCCTATTAGGGGGTAAATCAGCTTAATGCGCATGATTGTTTCTAGCCTACAGAAACATATCACTATTACCGAATTTTGGCGGGCCTTGTCGTTCGTCTTGAAGCGCCTTGAAACGATAGCAAAGTTCCTGACTAAGCTTCCCCCCTTTTTTACCTTTACTTTATATTTTCTGCATTTCTTTAGAGCGGCTTTAAGAATATACAATTTTTTTAAGAAAACCAAAAATAAAAATTTAGGTGATACTTGTAAGTTTTTATTTTCGGTATTTAAAGTATCGATAGCGGTTCTCGCATTAATTTTACTGAGTTGGGGTCTGGTTTCATTGCCCACCCTTTTATTAACTTCATTTTTTGCTTACTCTATTCTGAAGCTGATCCATAGCTCGATCGTATTGCTAGTAAGTTGCATTGCTTATCGAAAAATTGATAAAAACTGTATCGAACAGCAATGGAGGCGCGCGCAATATCGGGATAACATCACTAAACATACTTGTTTATTGAGTGCAGGTTTATTGTTTGTGCTATTAAACAGCTTGTTTAATGTAGGAACAGGTATTCTCATCTGGTCTAATCCGCTGTTGTTATTAACGGATGGACTTATGGCGGTTGCTTTACTCGCTGCAGCCATCTATGTGTTCTATAAAATCAACAAAAGTACGCGAATTTCTCTTGAAAAACAAAAGCAGCAAATTGAAAAAATAAAAAAATTTTTATTGTTGTTTGGTTTAAGCTGGATCGCTTTGTTAGTAACGGTTATTGCACCCAGTATGGGGGTTTCTGCGATTATTGCTGCGCTGATATTGCTCTGCGCACAAGATGTTATTTTGACGATTTATTATTATTTTAATAGTGTGGATTTACCCAATCCAGCACCGGCTAATCTGAATCAGGAACAATTCGATCTATCAAGTCAACCTAACTACGATTATTATCAAAATTTTTCACCCGCCTACTATTTAGCTACCGATATTTCGGAAAATCTTCCGCAAGTTAATGATGTCATTAAAGCCAATAAAAAATTTATTTTAAAAATTACTTTGCTAAAAATACTTGAATTAAGGGTTCAAAGAGCAAAAATTGCAAAATCGAATGGAATGAGTCGTTTTTTTTCATCAGCAGAAAAACTTAAAATCAAAGAAGATTATTTACTGCTGGAATTAGCCTGGAGCTTAAATACCGATAATCTCGGCGATTTAATTGAACTGATTCTAGATAGTAGCGATTTACTATCGACGAAAAGAGTCAGGATTGTAGGCGATTTTGAATTGCAAAAAATCTTAAGCCATTTAATTTTTCTAGCGGAGCAGGAAAAATGCAATCAACGCACAGAAGTTGTAAAACCTAAGCTATTTTATCAATCTTTTTGGAAAAAAGTCGGAGTCTGTACAGCGATCTCGCAAGCACTACAAGCTTCTCGTGAGATAGAAGCCCATTTAAATTCGAATTCTCCGGAGATTGCCTATGTAAACTAATATCTAGGCAATCCTAGGAGGCTTAAGGATAGTAAAAGGAAACTTAACTATAATGAGCCATTTCAGTGCCATCGGGTATGGACAAGAAACACAATCTTAGAGTAGATAATGCCTCACTATGTTTAGCGAATGGCTTCTTTTAAAAATTGAGTTATCTATTGCTATTTTAAACGAATTGCGGTTGCGAATGTTTAATGCCTTAACCGTCTCGATCGCTCTTGCTCGACTTATTCTGCAATTACTGAAAAGAACTATCGGTATTATTAAAAATTGGCTTAAAGAAACGAGAATAGAGGACTGGTTTAAAGCTATTTTACATGGATCCTTCCTCATCGTATTCGAAGGCTTATATATTTTTTTATATGCGCTACATTTTTTTAGGGCATTTTTGACGTTAGTTGATTTTTTTACTGATCAGGATAATAAAAATTTAGTTGAAATCTATAAATTTTTATATGCAGGTTCCAAGGTAATGATCTCAATCTTGATGTTGGCTTTTCTGGTTGTGATGATCGCCCATGGTTTTGCACCCTTAAGCATGATCGCTTACGAGCATATTAAAATCCTTTTTCGGGTATACACTTTTTCAAAATTTGCGCTTAATTTTATTACGTTAAGTTTCAGTTTTTATCAATTAAAAACCTGCGATAATAATCCCGAGCATGATTGGTTAAAAGCGCAATATAAAGCCAATTTCAAAAAACATGTCGAGATATTGTTGGTGGGAGGATTAATCACCTTAACATTAACACTAATGAGTTTGGGGTTAGTGAGCGGGCCTTGGCTTTGGGTTATGATTGTTGCGGCGAGTATTTTGCTGTTGTTTGATATGGCAAAAGCGATCTACTACCATATCAATAGTTGCAAAATACCTGAACCTGAATTGGAAAAATTGCCACAACAGAATCCATTGATCGATGTTTCCATTAAGGATTATTATTACCGAAAATGCCGTAACGGAAGACTCAAAGCAGACGATCTTGAAAGCAATCGAATTTATCTATTAAAAGAAATTGTAGTCAAGATTATAGCTTTGCAAGCAAAATTAGCGAACAATTCAGTGTCACGATTCAGTTTTTTTTCAGAAAACCAAAAAATACAACGGAAAATTACCGGTTTAATCCAAACCGCTCAAGAACTTTTAGACACTAAACTCGACAAAATAGAAACAATTATCCAACTATTAATTTCTTTACAAGTAGATTTACAGGAAGTAAAAGACAACGGCAACAAGCCAATCGTAACCGCATCTCTCTTGCAAGACTATCTTCAAGGCTTAAAAAGCCAATTGCAGTTTATAAACAATGACGATGAATATTCAGTCAAATTAGCATTCAATGATAGCAATCACCAGCTTTGGAAACTCATTTTTAATGATAGATCCCGTGAAAAACCTTTCGTAAAAACTCAAGCGTTTCAGCAGTCTTTTTTTAGAAAAAAAGCAGATTGTGGAGATATTCTCGATGCTTGTCAGGTTTTTAACGAATTACAGAAAAAAACTAATGAGCCGCGTGCTGATGAAACTCATTTGGCTTTGGAAAATACCGGCACACACTTAGCTATGGGAGTAAGATTCATGCTAGTATAGGTTAAATTTTAAACAGAGAGACACCTTTATGTCCCTAAGCTTGCTAATTATTGTTATTATACCGATAGTCATCGTTTTATTTAAAAGCTTGTTCACTGTCAGCCAACAATCGGTGGATGTGATTGAGCGCTTTGGCAAATATGCACGTTGTGCGCACGCCGGTCTAAATTTCAAAATTCCCTTCATTGAGCGTATCGCCGGCGCTATCTCACTGCGAATTTATCCTTTGGACGTTACGCTAGATACCAAAACTCAAGACAATGTCATTGTGAAAATTCAGGTTTCGGTTCAATACCGAATTAAGGAAGATCGGGTTTATGATGCCTTTTATAAATTAGAGAATGCCCGAGAACAAATTACTGCTTACGTACTGGATTTGGTGCGTGCCGAAGTTCCAACGATGAGTTTAGATGCGGTTTTTGAAAAGAAGGATAGTATTGCCAATGCGGTTAAAAATGAATTAACCGGCACCATGCAAGAATTTGGTTATGAGATTGTGAAAGCCTTGGTAACCAACATTGATCCGGACGAAAAAGTCAAACATGCTATGAATGAAATCAATGAACAACAACGTTTACAAGTCGCTGCACAAGCCAAAGGTGAAGCCGAAAAGATTTTAAAGGTAAAACAAGCGGAAGCCGAAGCTGAAAGTAAGCGTTTACAAGGCGAGGGTATTGCTAATCAGCGCAAGGCAATCATTTGTGGCTTACAACGATCGGTAGGCGAATTTCAAAAAGCCATTCCTGGCGTGACCGCGGCAGATACCATGAATTTGGCGTTGATTACCCAATATTTTGATACTCTCAAAGAGATTGGTGCTAATAGTAAAAGTACGACTATCTTATTACCCCATTCACCCGGCGGTTTAAAAGATCTCGCAGCACAATTACAAGAAAGTATTATTACCGGAAATCTGGTTGTAAACCCAGAAAAATCAGAATAACCTAAATGTATCAAAAAATTTGGAAGGGATGGCTGCATGTTGCCGGTATTTAACTTTAACGACAAAAATATTAAAATAAAGAAGCATGGCAAAAAAAATAAAAAAACTTCATTATTAACTAAACAATTGGAAATACGAGATGATATTCCCCAATTAATAACCGGCATCGCTATAGAACATTTTCATCTTTTGAAGAAGGCTAACGTCGATATATACTTACAAATTGCCATTTTAAAAGAATATACCGATCGTTATTATTTAGAAAAAATTTATTATAATGAAGCGTTACCTGCAATAGAAAGTGACCCAAAGCTTGCAAAAGAGCTCAAGAGTTTTCTAAGCAAAGTTCATGAATTCTGTACGACGGAAGCCTGTGGATCAAAAGAAGAGAATCAAGCTCGGCTGCAAAAAGTCAGAGATAGACGTTAATCTCAAGTCATCGTTTTCCGATTTAGACGATGAAAAAACCGCGCTTGATACGACTAAGCGAATTTTTGTATTGTTCAATCAGGCACTTCCCTATTATTCTAACGAAATACGTTGTTGTTTTGATCTAGAACAATTATTTGTTAAATTTGAAAAAATTCGTTCGGCTTTTTTTGAAAATTTAACCATTCTTTTATCTAAACAGCTTGAATCTACAAATCCTGAGTTTTTTTTCTTAAAGCAGGTGCAGGTTTATGTGCTTTGTGCTGCGATGATGTGGATAAATCATACAAAAACCGCATCGATTAAAAGAGTTTATGTTTAAGAATTATTCTTTAGAAGAAGCCGATATTATCGCGATATTGCCTTCGCCTTTGAATATGATCGTAGTATTAATTGAACATTTTCAGCAACAACAACAAGCAAAGGCTCAGACTATTCAAGATCAAGCCAATCAAAATGCGGCTAGAATGTTGGCCGAGAAAAAACAAAAACAGCTTCAAGAATCAGCCATCTCTGCGATGAAAATGCAAGAAAGATTAGCTGAAACGCCTATGTCAGCCCTCGATCACGCACAAAGCGAATTACAGCGAAAAGTAGCTTTGTTAGAACAGAATGTCTCAACAGACGAAAAATTTAATATTAAAGAAAAAATTTCTAGAGAAGAAATTTGTAGATGTTTAAAGATAGCTCCGATAGAAAAAATTGATGAAAATTCACTGATAGTGTTAAAAGCCTATAAAAAACATTATGCACCTTCTTTAAAAATGATGACAGATAGGCATGGTCAACGTGATTTTGCTAAAGCCGATCATAAGACTTACCAAAAAATAAAAGGTTTTATGGAGCCTGCATTAGAAAATTTAATGCTGACGAGTAATGATTGTGAATGTTTATTAACCCTTTTTGAGATGATTGCTTGTTTAAGACAAAAAATAGAGAATAAAGAGTTTTATAGACTATGGAATTTAGCCGCCGCTTTTAGAAAAGAAGAACATAAAGATCTTTATAAAAATTTCTTGGAAAATTTAGAACAATTAAAAACTTATCGAGCGAGTAAAAAAATTGCTTTTAAAGCCGTACCCAAAAATAACAAACCATCTAGTTTAAACAACAGCGTTAAACTAGATGGAAAAATAATAGCTAAAACCTTAGAAAGCTTGATTACAGCGATTAAAAAAATAACTGAAATATTAGCTAAGAATGATGAAAGTATGGGCTACATAGTCAATGTGTCCTTACTTAAAGAAGATCAACTTAGAAAAGCGCAGCTACAAACAGCGGCTATTGACGAAAATAAAATAAGAAAACCAATCGAATATAATCGGCATGAATGCTTTAGAAGAAGTCAAAGTTTTTACAAATCGGGCCTTACCGACAACGATCGGCCCGAACAAGTCAATTAACCTATGTCAGTAGCCGTAGAATGAGTATTTGAAAAAACAAGTTGTTAAACGTTAACCGTACTGCATCCGACTTGCTTGATAAAATAGCGATGCAAATAATTATCTTGACTGAGTTCAGGATGAAAACTAGCCGCGATAATATTATTTTCTTGTACGGCAACCACTTGATCGTGATATTTTGCTAATACCTTAGTATCAGCGCTTTCTAGTAGTGTTAACTTAGGCGCGCGGATGAAAACCATTTCCATTTCAAGATCTCTGACGAGACAGTGTCCATGAACGACTTTAGAAGCAAGTTGTCTACCGTAGGCGTTGCGCGTTGCGCAAATGTTGATGCGGCCCAAACTCTCTTGCGTCGGTGATAACACGGTTTTCGCCAGGAGGATAGCGCCAGCGCAGATACCTAAAATAGGTTTGTCATAATCCAGAAGACTGGTCCACAGCTGCTGTTGTTTAAGCAGTTTGATTAACACTGAGCTTTCTCCACCCGGTAATATTAAGGCATCACTGGCCATTAATGCACGGCGATCGCATACCAATGAACAGAATACGTCGAGCTTATTTAAACACTCAATATGTGCTTGATAAGCACCCTGTAGCGCTAAAACACCGATATTCATAGTTAAACCAGGTTGTTGATTGCTTCTTGTTCGGATTGCAGATTAAAGCCACTCATTCCTTCGGCTAAATCATTTGAAACATTGAGCAACATTTCTGGATTATCATAATGCGTGGTGGCTTGAACGATAGCACAGGCGCGCTTTTCAGGATCCGCTGATTTAAAAATTCCTGAACCGACGAATACACTTTCTGCGCCCAATTGACGTAATAAAGCAGCGTCTGCAGGAGTGGCAACCCCACCCGCAGAAAAGTGTGGGACTGGCAATTTACCTTCTTCAGCGACCTTAAGTACTAATTCTAAAGGAGCATCTAAGATCTTTGCTTGAGCGTACAGTTCTTCTTTCTTCAAAATAGTTAGCTGTTGGATTTCGCGGGTGATAGCGCGCATGTGACGCACGGCTTCAAGAATATTTCCGGAACCGGCTTCACCTTTAGTCCGGATCATCGCGGCGCCTTCGCCAATGCGTCTTAATGCTTCGCCAAGATTGCGACAACCACAGACAAAAGGGACTTCAAAAGCATGTTTATCAATATGCGATTCATCGTCGGCGATGCTGAGTACCTCGCTTTCGTCAATAAAATCGACATGTAATGCTTGTAATATCTGCGCTTCGACAAAATGGCCAATACGTACTTTGGCCATCACCGGGATCGAGACCGCTTGCATAATATCTTGAATAATTTTAGGTGAGGTCATTCGAGCGATGCCGCCCATTTTGCGAATGTCAGCAGGTACCCGTTCTAACGCCATAACCGCACAAGCGCCTGCTGCTTCGGCAATCGATGCTTGTTCAACATTAGTGACGTCCATAATCACGCCACCTTTGAGCATTTCAGCAAGTCCGGTTTTGACACGTTGAGAATCATCAAGAAAATTCATAGCTTCACCACCCTAAAAGTTTTATTCTGATCGTCAGAAACCGTCGGCTATTGTACAATAAATTTCAGCAAAGCGTTATTTAGTAGCAAGATTTCTTTGGCGAGCTTATGCCACAACGAATGTAAGCTACTGAAATTTAGTTGATGGTTTTTCTTCTTCGATTCCCAGCAAAATTTTTGTGATGTGAATGGGGTTTTGGTTTTCTGTAGCCAGCGTTGTCCTGCGCGTAAGAAAACGGTCTGGGTCGATCGGCGGTAGTCAGTTCTGTCGGCGCCTTAGTTTTCGCGGTGTAATCAAATTCAGGGATAATACACTCTTGCAAACGTTTCTTTTGTAGATGTTCAATAGAACGGATTTGTCGTCGATCGCCTTTAGTAATCAAACTAAAGGCAGCACCTAATTTAGAGGCGCGTCCGGTACGGCCAATGCGGTGCGTATAATCGATGGCGGTATTGGGCATATCGAAATTAATCACATGCGAGATATGATCAATATCAATTCCGCGCGCTGCAATATCAGTGGCTACTAAAAATTTCAATTCGCCATGTCGGAATTTACCGAGTGCAATCTTGCGTTTGCTTTGTGAAAGGTTCCCTTGAAAAGAGGTGGCTTTATAACCGAGTTGACCGAGATGTTCGGCTAAGCGTTTGGCACGATGTTTGGTGCGCGTGAAAATGATGGCGGACTGGACAGCATTGTTTTGTAAAATGGTTTCTAATAAATCGGTTTTCAAGGCTTCTGAAACCGGGAATAAGGTTTGGGTCACACTAGCGGCCGGAGCAGATTCACCGATTTTTATCGACACCGGATTATTCAGTACTTTGTCGGCTAATAAGCGGATGTCAGAAGACATTGTGGCTGAAAACAGTAAATTTTGGCGTTGCTTAGGTAAATATTTTAAAATTTGATAGATAGGTTCACGGAAACCTAAATCAAACATATGATCGGCTTCATCTAAGATTAACATTTCAACCTGCTGTAGATTGGCTTGTTCAAGTTTGTTTTTACCGCCTTGGAGTAGATCCAATAAACGACCTGGGCAAGCAACGACGATATCGATGCCACCCCGTAAAGTCCGATATTGTTCACGATAATTGACTTTACCCCCATAAATGGTAGCGCAGCGTAAACCGGTTTTAGCACCGAGTTTATTGATGGACATACAGATTTGATCGGCTAATTCGCGCGTCGGGGCAAGGATCAGGGCACGTAATTGGCCTTTAGGCCCGCCCATCAAGTGTTGTAGTAGCGGTAAAGCAAAAGCGGCGGTTTTACCGGTTCCGGTTTGCGCTAAGCCGACGACATCTTGGCCTTGCAAGATCGCCGGTATGGCTTTAGCCTGGATCGGCGTGGCGGTTTGATAACCCTCGGCTTGAATACCGGATAGGATTTGGGCGTTTAAGTTAAATTCTGTAAAGTTCACTAAAAAAGTTCCTAGCTGCTTGAGCCAAGTAACATCTTTAGCTCGAAAAGTGCGCATTCTATCAGGCTTGATCGGCAAATGATAGGACAATTGTATGAAAAGTAGACACGGCTTAGTAGTTATTAAACTGACAAAAAATGCTGGAATTTGATGAATAGAATTTTTTCTTTTTTCCTAAATAGAGCTAGCGAGTGGATGATTAACAGTCATGCACTGGATGATCTAATTATTTGAATTTAGATTATTTTTTTGGACTTAAATAATTTATCTAGGCATGACCAAGTGCTATGGTGTCTAACTTAGGTATGCAAATATGAATTATCGAAAGAATAAGCCACGCAAATTGTTTTTGCGCGGCAACTAAGTTTCTAGGGGATCGTTATTGGCGGTAATGAATTTAAAATGCCGATGGCTTGAGTGATCGAAAGAATAGCGGCTTTTATCGCTAAAGCAGCTGCTTCGGCGCCGGTTATGGTTTGCACAAGCGCTAATACGGCAGTAAGTATACTTAATACACTTGATAACATCCCTGTTATAACAATGATATTCATATGTTTGTCCTTCATAGACTAGTAATTTCTAGGTTTTTTTAATCTAATAATTACTAACCAATTAATAATTTGAAAATGAGTGAAGCAAAGTTTCTTCACTCATTTTCAACATTAGCTTAGGGTACACCCGGTAAATTGTTTAATAGGCTTAATGCACTTGTGATTGAACCAATTGCTGCTTGAAGAGGCGCAATAGCGGCACCAGCACCTGGAACAGCGCTCAACAAAGCAATCACAGTATTGAGTGTTCCTAAAATGGTAGTGAGTAAGGTAGAGACAACTGACATAATTTATCCTTTTCTAGAGTTTATGATAATGCATTTTTTAAATGACAAATAATTTATGGGATGCCGGGTAGAGAATTTATAATACTTAAGGCACTAGTGACTGAAGTAATTGCTGCTTTAATAGGCGCAATAGCGGCACCAGCACCTGGAACGGCGCTTAACAAAGCAAGTACGGTATTGAGTGTTCCTAAAACAGTAGTGAGTAATGTAGAGATAACTGACATAACTTTTCCTTTATGTTCCTTTATGTTTATGATAATTAATTTTTTCATTGATACTTGAGTGTTCAATGATTTGTGAAACGTTTTATTTTGTTATTGTTGTTGCATGCATAAATAGCCAACTAAATTAAAACAATAGATTTTTTATTAAATATTTCTATTTATGATAGATTTAATTTATCACTAATTATTAATTTAAAAAAATAGAATTTATTGTGCTAATTAAGCCAATCGCTAGGATACCCGTATCGGTTTTGCATTTAAGTACAATTAAGATGATTGCTTAATTAACCTATTAGAGCTATTATATCCATAATAAACTTTATAGGTGATGTATGCTGACACTGGGTGCAAGAGAAGCAAAAAATGAATTTGGTCGGATGCTTGATGCCGCGCAAAGCGAAACTGTACTAATTGAAAAAAAAGGGCGGCCGGTTGCTGTGGTGTTATCAATAAAAGATTATCAATCATTAGAAGCGGCTCAAGATAAATTATGGGAAATGTTAGCCAAGACTTCAGAAATAGACGGCTTAGTGAGTGAAAAAGAAAGTGCAGATTTTTTAAAGTCACTGCGTCATGTTAAAGATTAGTCTTACTAAAAATGTTTTAAAATTTTTGAAGCAAGTACCTATAAAACATGGAAGGCAGTTAGCAATGACGGTTGAGTCATTGCGAGAAAATCCATTTCCACAAGATGCAAAAAAGCTAAAAGGAACAACGGATTATCATCGTGTTGATATCGGTGAATACCGAGTTATCTATAGGATAGATTCAGAAAAGAAAATAGTGCTCATCGCTTTTATCGGAAAGCGTAATGATAATCAGGTATATAAGCAATTTAAACGAAAAAAGTAGAAGCACTTTTAAAAAAATATTCTTAGCATGCATGGCCAAAAATGAGAGAAGCTGGAGGCGTAATATTGCAAATTAATAAGCATCTAAATCAGTACGTTTGGTGTATTGGAGTCGTCAATAAGCTGAAGATATTCCTACTACTATGTTGATTTACAATTGAATTTGCTGCTGAAATGAGATTGGTAAGTTCCGCATTCGAATAGTCGGTGGTGACACGTTGACTTTTGTGACCCAACAGATCTTGTCTATCTTCGAAACTAACGTTGGCGGCGCGTAACCGACGGCCAAATGTATGTTTTAAATCATGAACACGCAGCTGTGGTAGCTTGGCTTTGTTTCGGGCATTCAGCCAAGCAGAATTTAACATTCGCGTTAACGGCTTATTCCGATAAGTAAAAACAAACACCGGGTGTTGACCGCGCTGGGTTTCAATCACTTGTTGGGCGGATTGATTTAAAATAACCAATCGATGTTGCCGATTTTTAACGAAGCGTGCAGGGATGATAAATACGTAGGTATTAAGTTCGGGCACTTCAACTTGCCATTGCCATTGTAAACGACAAATCTCTTGATCACGACAGCCGGTATTCATGGCAAATATTGCCATTTGTTTTAAATGAAACGGCAAGTGTATTAACAAGCGTTGTTGTTCTTCATTGGATAAAGGATAAGGTAAACGTTTATTTTTTTCAGTTAACAAGCGAATCTTGGGCGCACTTGCTAGCCAATTGAGACCGTTTTCGTCTAACCATTCTTGTGCGGCAAGATTTAAGATACGACGGATGACTTGTAATCCGTAATTGATAGTGCGATTTTTTACTCCCGCGGTTTTACGGGTTTGAATGTACGTTTGTAGATTACCTGCGTGGATTGCGGTCAGTGGCAAATCACCGATAAACGGATCCAATTGTTTGAGTAAGCGTGCGTCAGTATGCAAGCTGGCTTTATGTTGATTTTCATTTAAGAATTTAATTGCCGCTTGCCGAAAACAGCGCATGGGTCTTATACCATAGATGCGCGCTGCACGTCGCTCTTCAAGTCGATGAATTAAATAACGTTCGGCTTCTGCTAATGACGGACTGCGCGTGCTTTCACAAATGCGTTGACCATCAATTTTTTTATTAATATGCCAGATTTTTCCTCGTTTAATCAGACCCGGTATCCGTGTTTTCGCCATTCGTTAATTCCATCTCATTTTAATTAATAAGCTTTTTATAAGTTAACATTGGATTTCTTGAGTAATTGATCAACCAACTGTTGAAATTCTTCATCAACCATACTCTTAATCGCTTTTGAAGATTTTTTGTTGTTTATTAACCGCGGAGTTGCATTTCCTTGCCAATGGTACGCCCATTGTGCAGGTTTTCCTTGCTGTTTTTTGTATCCCTCAGCCCATTGATCAAGATCCAAACGATCAAAAGCAACGCCTTGTTGGCCAATTTTTATGGTCACTAAAAAAGGTCTCACTTCATTGTTGAATCGATTTCTATCCATACCTAAATAGTTCGGTGCATCGCGTAAACGAATTAAACGGGGTTGCATAACAGCTCCTCATGCTTTCTTAGTCTTAGTACTAATTTTGTTTGGGTAAGATACGCAATGATGAAGTAAAAAAATTTAATTTGTATTGTTTAGACTTTTTGTAGAACGAAAAATAAGGATGTGAGTTCATGCAAGAAGTAATGTTAGATAAAGCTATTTGTAGTTTAGGTTCAATCAAGCATTTGGCAAAGAAATTAGGTATTCATCGTGAACATGTTTACGCCTGGATTAAAGGCGTAAGTAAAATACCTTTAGAATATGCTTTGCAAATAGAATATTTAACCGGTGGAGAAATTCCTTGGAAAGATTTAGTGCCGTTCCATATCGTACAACGTTTAAAACATTTAAATTTACAATTACCTAAGTTTGATTTACCTCCCTGTGAGTTGGTTTATGTGAGTATAGAGCGCATTACAACGAAAAAGTCAGAATTTATTTCTGAGCAAAATAAGTTGATCCCGCTGCATAAACATCGATCGATTTGTGTGGATCAGCAGAATAGATTGATCTTTGGAGAAAAAATTTTTTATCTCTATAAATACCATCATAAAAAAACCATACCTGCTTGGCGAATTTCTTTATCAGATTTAGCCAATGGTCATTATTCCAGTGAGTTATTTATTAAAAATTTTCTAATCAGTGAACGGGTGGATATCGGCATGGCTTTAGAAAAATTTTTAGGAAGTCGACAGGGTTTTCGAACTGACCTCGCTCAACCAAAAAAAACAGTCGATCTTCGTAAAAAAGACTATAAAGAAATTCGACTTGTGAATGAAGCTGCACAAGTTCGCTCGCAAAAAAGCATGCCATTACGACAATTGATTGCACATCGATTAGGTTTTGGCAGTCATTTTACTTATCAAAGTGCCAAGAAAGTAAAATTGTTTGCTAATCCTGAATTGATTGAGAAAGTTGATCAATGCATTGTCAGTATTTCGATGGCTAAAAAATTATGTTCAGTTTTAGCTAACCCAAAAAAATAAAATAATATTTTCACCGCATAGGCGGATGAAATAACGATACGTTTTAGTAAGTTTTATTTATTAAGGTAAATTATGCGTTATCGAATGTTAGATGTCAGAATTTGGTGTGATAAAAAATTTCGATCATTAACACCGCTGAAACCGAGTGGCCAAGCATTATTTCTTTATCTTTTAACTAACCCACATACTACATCGATTCCGGGCTTGTATCGTGCCGGTGCAGGAGCGATGGCCGAGGAATTAGCTTGGTCATTGGTGGGATTTCAAAGAGCATTAAAAGAGGTGATAGCACAGGGTTTAGTAAAAGCCGATCTCAAAGCGCGGGTTATTTTTATTCCTAATGCGATCAAATATAACAAACCGCAATCACCGAACGTTGTGCGAAGTTGGGCAGTGCATTGGGACGAGATTCCTGAATGTGGCTTGAAAAATGAAGCTTATTATCGATTTGAATCTTTCATTAAAGGTTTAGGCAAAGCCTTCGCCTTAGCCTTTAGTGAAACCTTACGGCAATGTGATATCAAAGATTCTAAACAGGTATCTACCAAAGCTTGTTTTAATCAGGAACAAGAACAGGAACAAGAGCAAGAACAGGAACAAGAACAGGAAGAAAAAGAAGAAAAGCCTTTTCATCAGGAAAACCCTGTTAATTTAGTTACTCAGCAAAGATTTGCGGCAAAGTCAGAGTGCGTAGGGGTGATTCCTCTGGAAGGTAATGCCATTTATCAAGTCACAGCAAAAGAATTTTGTGAGTGGCAAGGTGTTTACAGCGAAATTGATGTGTTAAGCGAATTACACAAACTGCGTAATTGGAATCTAGCTAATCCTAATAAACGTAAACAAAGACCACATATTTTACGCCATATTCATACTTGGTTGACAAAGGCACAACAACAAAAATTACAGTTGCCTGCTTCGCGTCATGCATTTTCCATGACGTTTGATCATAATTTACAAATTGCAAAAAAATGGTTGGATCCTTCTGCACTATCCGATCAGCAGGCTCATAAAAACAATGACTTGCTAGTAGTAAAAGGAAAAAATGTTTATGACGATTCATGATCAGGAGAAATTTACACAAGGGTTAATGGTTTTGGCAGAAGTCTATAATCGTAAACTTTCTGCGTTGTTGTTACATACCTATTGGAATTGTTTAAAGAAATATTCCTACGTTGAATTTGAAAAGACGTTATGGGATTTTTTAAATAATCCCCATTATGCCAGAAGAAACTTTCCTAGTCCTGCCGATTGGGTAAAAGCGATTGAAGGCGATAGCGAAACCAAAAGTTTAGCCGCGTGGATAGAAGTGATAACTGCCATTCGACAAGTGGGTCAGTATGAGAGTGTGAAATTTACTGAACCCATGATTCATGAAGTGATTCAGGATATGGGCGGCTGGATTTTTTTATGTCAACAACCCGAACGAGAATTAATTTTTTTACAAAAAGAATTTGAACGTCGCTATCGAAACAATTGCGTACTAAAAAAATTAACTAAAGGCCCCCTGTATTTAACGGGTCAAATTGAGCATCAAAATTCATTAAATGGTTTTACAAGCTATATACCTAGACCAAGAAATATCAAACAATTGAATAAACGTGAAGATCATTTAATTAGCGAAGAGGAAGAAAAATAATAAAAGATTAGATTATAAATATTTATTTTTAATAGGTTTTTATTTTAAAGGAGAAAAATATGAGTTCATGCACTAAATGTTCCAAAATCCGCCGGTTTTTATTGTTACTGGTGAATGGTTTTCCGTTCGTTAGGGAGTTGCGTTTACGTAGAAAAATCCGTCAAAAAAGAATAAGAATGCAAAAGCTAATAAAAGATGAGCCGAAACATCTACGGCGCTATATTATGCAATCAGGAACGATTCGTCGCTTATAGTCTATTTTAAATTTTAATACTAAAAATTTTTAAAGCTAAGTTTAAAAGAAAAATAAATGATTAATACATTAATTTTTTCTTAATTATTATACAAGGAAATCATACCATGAAGTGTTTAAACCCATTCTGTGAATACGCTAAAACGCGGGTAATCAATTCACGAAAAACCGAGGAAGGTAAGAAAATCTTACGCCGAAGGCATTGTCCTAAATGCAATAAGCGTTATACCTCGATTGAAGTGCTGGCTTATTTTGGCTATCCCAATGCACAAAAGAGGGCAGCACTTATGCTATGACTTTTTAATTTGAAAGGAGCTCGCTATATCGGAATGGGTTATATTGGTTATATTCAGTGGCGAATTAAGTGTTGTATTTACTCGATCTAATAAATGGCTAAGTCGATTAAGTTCGGATGGAAAAAATTTAAATTAAATTACTCTTTTTTGATAAATAATCTTTCTAACCTTTAAGAATATTTAACAGGAGAAAGAGTATGATTTATACTTTAGCTAAAACTGATAAAAAGGATCCAGGCCCTACCGAAGCGATTTTCTTTACTAAAACCAGTTATCAGGGTGATGGTTATATCGCTTATGTGGGTTATGAAGTAGATTTTGGAAAAGACTTAAAAGCGCCTATAGATTCTCTAAATGATATTTTGCGTTCCGTTAAAACCGGTAATATCTGTAAACTCGTACTTTATGAGGACTTTGATTTTACTGGAAGTAATGTTGAAATCCCAGGGGGTAGCGTTGTGTCACAAATCCCTTTAGTCGGACTTACTTCCTTTAAGGCTGAACTGGATCTGGACGCAAATGTTAAGGATGAACTTTCACAATGTGAATTAGATAAAATTAATTCCGAAGAAAGCTTAAAAGAATGTAGTTTAGAAAAAAAAGAATTACAAGATAAGCTCAAAGAATCTGAAGGCTCATTAAAACAAAATAAGGAAAAATTGGATGCCTGCGAAAAAAAAAGCAAGGAATTACAAGACGAACTCGACAATAAGAAACTTGAAGACGAGATCAAAAAGGTTAAAGATAAGTTAGATGATTGTGAAAAGAAAGGCAAGGACTTAGCAGAACAATTAGAAAAGTCTGAGCAGGAAAAGAAGGAGTATAAAGATCAGTTGGATGAGTGTGAGAAAAAAGTTTAACGGCTTTTGAGGCTGGATACGGGTGACGGGTAAAATTCGCGTTAAGACCTTTTACTGTTCTATTTTCATCCATGTATAATTAACCGCCTAGTAACCATTTAGATAAATTACGAGGAAAACTCAAAGCGTTTTGGAGTCTATGCATTCATAAACAATGGAGGATTATATTCAAATGGGAGAATGGTAATGCAGAAACAATAGACATTATTGATTATCACTAGGAGAATTTTTATGTTGCCTACCAATATGTTGCCTACCAAATTGACTGCGAAAATGTCTCGAAAGCGTGTTGACGCGCAAAATTCGCGCGGAAAGTATTTGGAAGCTTGTATTCGCTTGGCTAAGCTATTGTTTTATTAGAACTTTATTCTAAGTAAAGCTAAAGGAGTCGATGATTAACAGTCATGCACTCGGCCGCTTTTGTTGCTTTTAGAGGGGAATTGATCAGTTAGAGGGGAATTTGATTAGTCTAATGATGCTTAAATAAAATGATGAAATTGGATAAATAAATTTATTTCAGTACTTGACCCATTCCGGTGCTGCTATTACTATAAGCGGCCTTAACGGCTTAAATTCCCCGATAGCTCAGCTGGTAGAGCAAATGACTGTTAATCATTGGGTCACAGGTTCGAGTCCTGTTCGGGGAGCCAGATCAAAAGATTAAAGATATAGTCATTAGGTCAGCTTAGTATCCATTTGGAGAGTATAAATGTACGCAGTTATTTGCAGCGGCGGAAAACAGTATAAAGTCGCTGAAAGAGAAATTATTAAGCTCGAAAAGTTACCGGCAGAAATTAACCAAATTGTTGAATTTCCAGTCATGTTGGTGGCTAACAAAACCGATGATAAAACCGACGTCAAAGTAGGCGCTTCTGCTTTAACGGGTTCACTGGTTAGAGCGTGTGTTGTAGAGCATGGCCGTGGTGATAAAATCACCATTATTAAGTGTCGGCGCCGTAAGCATCATCGCAAGCAAATGGGTCATCGACAGCATTATACAATGGTTAAGATTACTGAGATTTTATAGGGGTATACCATGGCACACAAAAAAGCCGGCGGGAGTACGCGCAATGGTCGTGATTCGCATTCAAAACGCTTAGGCGTAAAACACTTCGGTGGTGAATCCGTTAAAGCAGGAAATATTATCATCCGTCAACGAGGTACGCATTACCATCCAGGTAATAATGTAGGGATCGGCAAGGATCACACCTTATACGCCTTAGTGCAAGGCGTAGTTAAGTTTGCGCGTAAAGGCGCTAAACTGAGATGTTATGTCAATGTGATTCCTGCAGTAACAGAATTTGCGGAACACGCGAGTTAGATTGCCGCGTTTTTAGAATGGTTACCCCGCTAAGCGGGGTTTTTTTATGAAATTTTTAGATGAAGTTGAGATAATCGTAGAGGCAGGAAAGGGCGGGGCAGGCTGCGTTAGTTTTCGTCGTGAAAAATTTATTCCCTTAGGCGGTCCTGATGGCGGCGATGGTGGCGATGGCGGTAGTGTTTATTTAAAAGCGAATACCAATCTCAATACACTGATTGATTTTCATTATAACCGCCTCTATAAAGCGGCGCGGGGTGAAAATGGCAAAGGTAGCGATTGCGCTGGAAAAAAAGGGACTGATCTCATTTTAGAAGTGCCGATCGGCACCGAAATCTTTGATGCCGATACCCAAGAATTGATTGGTGATTTGACCTGTCGCGATCAAACGCAATGTGTCGCGAAAGGCGGTTGGCATGGTTTAGGTAATGCACGCTTTAAAAGCAGCACTAATCGTAGTCCACGCCAGTTTACTCCCGGCCATCCTGGCGAAGCCCGCCGGTTAAAACTATCTTTAAAATTATTGGCTGATGTTGGATTGGTCGGGTTACCTAACGCCGGAAAGTCTAGTTTAATACGCGCGGTATCCGCTGCCACACCTAAAGTAGCGGATTATCCATTTACTACCTTGCAGCCCCATTTAGGTGTGGTGCGATTAGAAGCCGGACATAGTTTTGTGATGGCGGATGTTCCGGGATTGATTACCGGTGCTGCTGAAGGTTTAGGCTTGGGCATCAATTTTCTAAAGCATTTGGATCGGACCCGTTTACTACTTCATGTATTGGACATCCAACCCATAGATGGCAGCGATCCATTAAAAAATATGGCGTTGATTGAAAATGAATTGATAAAATATAGTCCTGAATTAGCGGCAAAGCCTAGATGGTTGGTGTTAAATAAAATAGATTTACTTTCTACTGAAGCGTTAATAAAGACTGTGCAAGCTATCAAGAGTCAAGTTCCTACGCAGGTACCGATATTTGAAATTTCGGCTTTACAGCGTGTCGGGACACAAACATTATGTTATGCTCTTGGAGATTTTTTGGAACAAAATACCTCTCAATGATCGGATCGCATCATCATAGCAACTCACGAACAAGCATCCATCTGGATGGTTGTGCTGCGTTACTGATTGCAGTAAGGGATGGGTTTATTCGACAGCAATCGTTTCAGTATGCTGGCTAGGTTTGTTAATGCAGTATTTGAGGGTTTTACCCATTTTAAAATGGATGCGATACTTTTCAGGAGCTAAAAAGTGTTCGCCGGTTTTTGGATTAAAAGCAGAACGTGCCGCATTATAATGAGGTGAAAAACTTCCAAAGCCACGTATTTCTA
>VBOA01000011.1:382842-401967 GCA_005877695.1 Gammaproteobacteria bacterium
ACCCTGATATAATGTTTGTTCCAGTAGTTGGATTAAGTGTTCCACACTTTTCTTAACTGTAGCAGCCTGAAGTTGAGGGAACTTGAGTATGAGTTGGTTAATGAGTTCTGGTTTCAGCATGGATCACCTATGATTAGTTTGATTAAGCCAAAAAAATGATGCAATTACAACTACGTCATCTACCTAATTTTATTACCTGTATTCGTTTTATTCTCATAGGCCCTATTTTATGGGCCTTGTTGACAAAGTGCTATCCCTTGGCTTTTTATTTGTTTGTGATAGCGGGTTTGAGTGATGGCCTTGATGGTTTGTTAGCGCGTTTTTTTGATTGGACGACACCTTTGGGTGCGCTATTGGATCCTTTAGCCGATAAACTGTTATTGATGGGTAGTTTTGTTGTCTTGGCATATTTGCAACAAATTCCTTTATGGTTAACGATGATGGTGATAGGTCGCGATATTTGGATTATGGGTGGCGCATTACTGTATCGTTACTGGGTAGGCCCGTTAGATTATAAACCGGTTTGGATTAGTAAATTAAATACTTTTTTTCAATTAGTTTTAGTCAGTTTATTGATTATTAAATTAGCTTTTTTTGATATTTCTGTTGGATTAATTTCACGGATTATAGAAGCGGTGTTTGTGACTACCTTATTAAGCTTTATCCAATATACATGGATGTGGTTTTGGCAAGCGGCTTATTATTTAAAATTAGCAAGTAAAAAAATAACCGCTAAGAATCAAAAGCAAGGTTGGTCTTAAATAATTAAGTGTGGATCGATTGGGAGTCTCATGTTGACACAATTAATTTTACCCTTACAGCCACCTGATGCCTGCTGTTTTGAAAATTTTTATATCGGTCAGAATACTATTTTACTGAATTGCTTACAGCATTTTTCTCGAAAAGTAGGTGAACCTTATCTCTATATTTGGGGTAAATCCGGTGCGGGTTGCACGCATTTACTGCAAGCTTGTTGTCATGCAGCGCAACAACAAGGGTTTTCTATGGCTTATTTACCTTTAAAAACGTTAAAAAAAAATAATAGTAGTGAGATATTGCATGGCTTAGAGTCGGTGGATATGGTTTGTATTGATGAACTAGAGAGTATTGGCGAAGATATTTGTTGGCAAGAAGCCTTATTTCATTTCTATAATCGCTTACAAGAGCAATCGCGCTATTTACTTATCGCCGCCAAAAATGTTCCTCACCAATTAAACTTATCATTACCGGATTTAATCTCACGGCTTGCTAGCGGCGTGTTATTTCAAGTACATGGATTAAATGATGCAGAAAGACTCATGGCATTACAACAGCGCGCTGATTCAAGAGGTTTAGAGCTTTCTGAGGAAGTCGGTCAGTTTTTATTACAGCGTTTACCGCGCGATTCACAAGCACTTTTTTCTGCGTTGACACAGCTTGATAAAGCCAGTTTAAGTTTAAAACGTAAATTAACGATTCCCTTAGTAAAAACGATTTTAAATCTTTAGCGATAACCAGAGTAGACGGTTTAATTACTATACGGATTGTTTTAACGCAATCCGTGCTAAGCGTTTACCTAAGGCTTGGCAGAGCCTTTTTTCTTCGTCACTCAATGGATTTTTGCTCTCTTTCCCAGCCATATGTGTGGGTCCGTAAGGTGTGCCTCCGGTTTGGGTCGTACTTAAATCAGATTCCGTATAAGGGACGCCAACAATGATCATACCGAGATGAATCATCGGCAACATCATACTCAGTAGTGTGGTTTCTTGTCCGCCATGTAGACTAGAAGTGGAAGAAAAAAAGCCAACGGGTTTATCGACGAGTTCACCTGAAAACCATAGACCACTTAAACTATCGATAAAATGTTTTAAAGGGGCAGCCATATTCCCAAAGCGCGTTGGGCTGCCTAAGGCGATACCTATGGCACCGCGGACATCGTCGAGTGTGGCGTAAGGGGGGCCTGCGGCTGGAATCTTTTCTTCTACGGCTTCAGACACCGTAGAAATGTTGGGCACGGTGCGGATTCTCACTTCTACATCGGCAATAGACTCTACACCTCTGGCGATTTGCTGGGCCATTTTTGCCACAGCGCCATAGCGACTGTAGTAAAGGACTAAAATATAGGGCATCGTTTGGCTCCTTGATCTATTCCTGATGACCGGACTTACTGTTGCTGCAACTCGCTATTCTATGGTATAAAACACCGCGCTGAAAAGCGTTTATTTCACACGCCGAGTATCCAAATTATTTGAGGGTGGCTCTGTCAAACAGAGTCTTCAGATAGTAGGCCTCAAAAAAGCTAGCTTTTTTGAGGCGATACTGCGGTGGAGGTTTAACCCAGGAGATTATATAAAGATGTTAACAACAGCAACATTAAGACAGTTATTTGAAGCAGGTGTGCATTTCGGCCATCGTACGTGTTTTCGCGAGCCCAAAATGGCGCCTTATATCTACGGTGTGCGCAATGGAATTAGCATCATCGATCTAGAAAAAACTCAGAAGTATATTACTCAAGCGCTGAACTATATTGCGAAAGTAGCGGCTCGTCCCGGTAGTAAGATCTTATTTGTCGGAACAAAACGCGCCGCACAGGACTTAGTTAAAGAACAAGCGATACGTTGTGGTATGCCGTATGTTAATCACCGTTGGTTAGGCGGTTTGTTAACGAATTATCGGACTATCCGTCAATCCATCAAACGACTTAAAGAATTAGAAGCACAAAGTCAAGATGGTAGCTTTAACCAATTGACTAAAAAAGAAGCCCTAAATTTACAGCGACAAATGGATAAATTGGAACGTGCTTTAGGCGGTATTAAAGATATGAGTGGTTTACCGGATGTCTTATTTGTAATTGATAGAGGCTATGAGCATATTGCTATTTGTGAAGCCCAAAAGTTGAAAATACCGGTGGTTAGTATTATTGATACCAATCATTCTCCCGAAGGGATTGATTACATCATTCCAGGTAATGACGATGCTGCACGTGCAATTACACTGTATACGCAGATGGTTGCGGATACTATTTTAGAAGCGCGCGCGGCCGCTAAAAAACCTGCTGACTTAACCCTCACCGAAAAGGAAAAAGCTGAAATCCCAGAGTCTGTAGTCGAATCAACTACAGAAGGAAAAAAGGAATAAGCACATGACACCAACAATAATAACGGCCGCTATGGTTCAGGCATTACGTGCTCGAACAGGTGCGGGCATGATGGATTGTAAAAAGGCTTTAGAAGCAGCGGATGGTAATCTGGATGCAGCGAGCGACGCGATGCGTAAATCCGGTCAAATTCAAGCTGAAAAGAAATCAGGGCGTATTGCTGCTGAAGGTTTAATTGTTATTAAAACTAAAGCAGTGACAGGTCCTGCTATTATTTTAGAAGTAAATTGCGAAACCGACTTTGTCGCTCGCGATGAAAACTTCAAGCAATTTGCCGAAAAAACTGCGCAATGCGCGTTGGATCATCAGATTAGTGATGTCGAGACATTACTAAGCGTTACGTTTGCTGACACCCGCGAAACAGTCGAAAAAATGCGTGAAGCTTTAGTCGCAAAATTAGGTGAGAATATTCAGCTTAGACGCCTACAATGGGTTGCTGCGAAAGCGGATGCTGTTTTAGGGGCGTATGTCCATATGGGTCGTATTGGCGCTATTGTGCAATTAAAAGGTGGGGATGAACAACTCGCTAAAGATTTAGCTTTACATATTATTGCTAACAACCCTGTGGTTATTTCAGCGGATGATATTGCCGAGCAAATTATCGCAAAAGAACGAGAAATTATTATGGCGCAATCGCAGGGCAGTGGTAAGCCACAAGCGGTTGTCGATAAGATGGTCGAAGGACGTCTGAATAAATTCCGTGATGAAATGAGTTTATTAGGCCAAGCATTCGTAAAAGATCCTACTCTGCGTGTCGGACAGTTATTAAAGAATGCAGGAGCAGAAGTCATCAGTTTTGTGCGTTATGCGGTGGGTGAAGGGATAGAAAAACCCACTGAAGATTTCGCTGAAGCAGTGATGGCACAGGTTAAAAATTCTTTTTAAGTATCTGATCAACACTGATTTTTTAAAAATCAGTGTTGATACCCCTGTTAAATTAAAAAAAATTCAACTATTCCTTCCTTCTTTTTAATATGCTTAATCATTAAAATCGCTTGCTTGCTACTAAAAAAAAATGCTTTAATTTTTGCATGGATTTGCAAAAAAAAGGAATTATTTATGCCTAACAATAATATTATTTCTCAAGAACAAAAAAGAAAAGCCATTAGTTTTCGAGTGGCTGTTGCACGAAATGATCTACTGAATGTTCAAAAGTATTGTGATGTTTATACATTAAATAGTCAGGATGCCAAAGGTAATACCGCTTTACACTTAGTCTCTGAAAAGGGCTATGATGAAATCCTAAGCTTTCTTTTGCAACAATCTAAAATAAATTTTCATCTACTCAATGCGGATAATAAAAAAGCGGTTGATTTGATTAATCAGGCATCGACAGGCATACTTTGGCAAGAATTATTGCAACTAGAAAAGAATTTGGTCCAAGCATCGGTATTACGTCAAAAATACTTACTTAACAAAAACTATGATTTTATATTGAGTAGTAAAAAGAATGCTAACGAATCATTTACGCTTGAGGATTTATCTCAGATCAATGCCTATGTGAAGCAAACCCTAATTTATGGTGCACCGGATTGGAAACCCGAAAAATTTCCTCATCAGCAAGCAACCCGTGCATCCTTATGGAAAAAAAAGGAAGAAGATTATTATCGTTGTGCAGCACTACAATATCTTTTTTTTACCATAGAGCGTGAGTTTGCAGAAATTCCGTTCGATAAGTTTAATCGTTTCCTGATTATTCATATCATACATAGTGCTTTAGCGGAAGTGATGCAAATGGGCCGTTGTTATGAACAAGTGGCCATGGTATTTGATCAATTGCTTATTAAGGGTAAAAAAGCCTCGTTAATTACGGTGCGGGCCGAAAATTCACAATGGAAACCTACTGAAAATTTAAAAAATACCAGAGGCCATAGTTTTATAATTCTAGATAAAGCGGGTAGTGTGGAACTTGAAACCTTAGAAAGTGGTTTATTGATCGATCCAATGGACGATAAAGTAGCGTCTGTAACAGAATGTGCACCTCAAATAATGGGAAATTTAATGAGAATTATTGCGCAGCCTGATAGAAAACAAATCCAATTATTTATGGAAAGGTTAAAATCAGATTTGCCTTTAAAAGGAAAACAGCATGCGATGATTGCGGAAACCTTAGAAATGCTAAGCGCTTTATTAATAAGCTATTTTGAGTTAAATTGGCATCTTTATTGGCCAGAGATGAAAAAAAACTATCCACTTATAAAAGAAAAAAGGGTAAAAATTTGGCTAGAAAAGCTTTGGGAGTGCTTAGCAAAAAAAGCCGATATTCATGCTGCGCTGGCAGATAAATTGCATCTTGATGAAGTGCAAGATAGCATCGATAGACTTGAACAGCGTCTAGAGATTGTAAATTGTGCCGAAAGATTAGCGCATTGTTTAAATAAGCAAACGCAAACGAATTAAAATGCGCGCTAGAAATATTGTCTATTTAAATTGGCTAATGATTAAAATGGCTTCGCCACTTTGTTCAATAGCATCTTTTAATAAAAGCTAGTGTTGATCTTCTTTAAATTAAAAAAAGGACTATTTTATCTTTATTTTTTATTATTTCTTGTAAAAAATTACTTGATTGTTAATAAAAAAAAATGCTTTAATTTATGAAGAATTGTATAGTTTGCAAGGAGAATATTTATGCCTAACAATAATATTATTTCTCAGGAACAAAAAAGAAAAGCCATTAATTTTCGGGTTGCTGTTGCACAAGAAAACCTTGAAAATGTTCAAAGATATTGTGATGTGTATACATTAAACTCGGTGGATGCTAAAGGAAATACCGCTTTACATTTAGCCTGTGAAAAGAGCAAAAAAGAAATACTAACCTTTCTTTTTGAACAATATCAAATTGATATCCATAAAAAAAATAATGAGGGTAATAAACCTTTAGAATTGGTAAAAAATTTATCGGTAGATTTTATAAAAAACTTTGACTTAAAATCAATCCTAAGAAATACAATCTTTCTAGAAACGATCAATGCAATTATTAAACAAAAAATAGTTTTTGGTGCGCCCAATTGGGAACAAATAAATTTCCCGGAGCAAAAACCTACCTGCGCAAGTGAATGGAAAGCCAATGATCCCAATTTTTATCGGATTGATGTGTTACAGGAAATAATGTTTTTAACAGAAAAGATTCTTAATCAATTTGAAAAAAATTTAAAAGCAGTTAATATTATTTTTCGGATTATTCATGCGAGTTTAGCAGAGGCTTTTCAAGTGGGTCGTTGTGATGAACAGGTTGCAGTGGCTTTTAATCAGTTTTTGCTCTGCGAAGAAGAAATCAATTTAGAATGGTTTCAGGCAAGTAGTCCAGATCAGCGAGGGGGACAAAATTTTCTTGTTTTAAATAGAAACCTTCAGTTTCTAGCTTGTAAAGATAAACCCAATGAAAAGCCAGAAGCTTGGAGAGAAGGTTGGGTGCTCGATCCAATGGATAGGCGTGTTGATAAAATTAATGAGATAACTGCTGTGAAATTGATGGGTCATTTAGCGAGGATAATCGGTGAGCCTGATATCGAAAAAATTAAACTAGAGCAATCTATAGCTATGAAATTACCTTTAAAAGCAAACCATCATAAAACTTTAATGACTAAATTGGAACGAATCAAAAAGGTATTAAATTGTTTACTTAGGCAAAACTGGGATGAAATTTGGAAAAAAGAAATAAATACTGCATTAATCAAGGAACATAAAATTTGTAGCGATCTGAGTGGCCAGATAGAGGGTTTAGCAAAAGTTTGTATCAATCAATTTTTTAATATCTTAGAGGCTAAAATTCAAGCCCATCAACTAAAAGCTCAGGTAGCCGTTAACGATACTATCGAATCGGTTGAGGAAATTCGGAGTTTAAAATTAAACTAAATCCTATCTTTTCTATTTATAGATTAAGCATTGGGCTAGAAACAGTACGCGGCATAGGTTATTATCTCATCTCTTTGAACTTGTTATTTACCATGGCACATCCATTAAAGTATCGACGTGTTTTGCTTAAGCTGAGCGGGGAAGCGCTCCACGGAGAAACTTCACAAATGCTGGATCCTGGAGAACTCAAGCGTATTGTATCCGATATTGTTGCCGCAGTAGATTTAGGTGTGCAACTGGGTATTGTCGTTGGTGGTGGTAATATTTTCCGTGGTGAAGTATTAGCCCGTAACGGTATTGATAGAATAACAGGCGATCAAATGGGTATGCTTGGCACCGTAATCAATGCATTGGCGTTACGTGATGCACTGGAGAAGCACAAAAAAATTGCTAAAATTATGTCAGCGATTCCGATGGGTGGTTTTGCACCTCTGTTTGAACGCCACAAAGCGATACGCTACCTCGAAAAAGGCTATATTGTTATCTTCGCGGCGGGGACAGGAAATCCCTTAGTCAGTACCGATTCTGCAGCAAGCTTACGTGGTATTGAGATCGGTGCAGAATTATTGCTCAAGGCAACACATGTTGATGGTATCTACAATGTTGATCCCAAAAAAGATCCTAAAGCTATGTTATATTCCCATGTGAGCTATGAAAAGGCCTTAGAACAAGAACTTGGTATCATGGATTTAGGGGCATTCACACAATGCCGTGATCATGATTTACCCATCCTTGTTTTTAACATTAAGTGCAAAAATGCACTCGTTGATATTCTACAAGGCAAAAGTAAAGGTACATTAGTGAGTAAGAGGAATTGAGTATGATAGGATCAATAAAATTAACAACCGAACAAGGGATGAAAAAAGCATTGGAGGCGTTGAAAGTTAACTTAGCTAAGTTAAGAACGGGCAGGGCACATCCAAGTTTATTAGAGCAATTACGTATCCCACAATATGGCGGTAAAGAAGTGCCTTTGAATCATGTCGCCAGTATTACCGTTGCCGATGCACGAACCTTATTAGTGACACCCTGGGAAAAAGCGTCGATTCCCATTATCGAAAAAGCCATTATTCAGTCTAACTTAGGTTTAAATCCTTTAACAGCCGGTAATGTGATTCGTGTTCCATTAGCGATGTTAACCGAAGAACGTCGGCGGGATATGAGTAAATTAGTCAAACAAGAAGCTGAGGATGCGCGTGTATCGATTCGTAACTATCGTCAAGATGCCAAACAACAACTTAAGGAATTGATTAAGAAAAAGCTTATCACTGAAGATGAAGAGCGTCGTGCTAAGGATATGATCCAAAAAATGACTGATCAAAATATTGTAGAAGTTGAAAAGCTAGCAAAGACCAAAGAAGAAGAGTTAATGCAAATTTAATCTCACATTCTATGTCAATTCCAGACCCTGTTCAGGCACTAAAACGTCCACGCCATATTGCTATCATTATGGATGGAAATGGTCGCTGGGCGAAGCATCGGCATTTGCCACGGGTGCTAGGTCATCAAGAAGGTGTGAAAGCAGTTCGTAAGGTTATTAAACTGTGTGGCGAAATGGGAATTGAAGCCCTGACCTTATTTGCTTTTAGCAGTGAAAACTGGCAACGGCCTGAACAAGAAGTCAATTATTTGATGACGCTATTCCTAAATACCTTGCAAAGCGAAATCGATAAATTAGCGAAAAACAATGTGAAGTTAAGGATGGTGGGTCATTTGGAAAGTTTTAACCAGCCGCTACGCGAATGGATCGATAAATCTCAAGCATTAACGGCTGAAAATACCGGTCTACAATTGGTCATTGCGGTAAATTATAGTGGTCAATGGGATATTGTGCAGGCTGCTCAGAAAATGGTGGATCAAGTTAAAACAGGCGAGCTGAAAGTCGAGGTATTAACTCGAGAAATATTTGCTAATTATTTAAGTTTAGCAGATTTGCCGGCTGTCGATCTTTTGATTCGCACCAGCGGTGAATACCGAATAAGTAATTTTTTGCTTTGGCAATTGGCTTATACCGAATTGTATTTTACCGATGTTTTATGGCCGGATTTCGATGAACAGGAGCTAAATAAAGCACTAGATTTTTATAGGAAACGAGAACGGCGATTTGGATGTATTAGCGAACAACTTGCGGAAATAAATGCTTAAACTTAGAGTTTTAACAGCACTGATATTAATTCCTTTAGTGATAATTGGGATTTTTTATACATCAGAATTTTATTTTAAATTAATCACCGCTGCTATTATGTTACTGGCCGCATGGGAATGGTCGCGTTTGAGTGCTTATAAAAATTTACTACTGCGATTTTTATATATAGGCGCGCAAGCAGCCATTTTATTCTTCATTTCACCTTATTTTAACAATGACTGGATTTTGCAGTGTGGTTTATTTTTTTGGTTATTCTTAAGTGTTTATCTGATTTGGGCGCGCAGTAAACCTAAATTGCCAATGATTACTCCGGTTTTGATCACTATTTTGGGTTGGTTAATTATTAGTTTATGCTGGGTGTCATTACAAAGATTGCAACTGACGCCGATTTACTTATTGTTTATGTTATTGATTGTTTGGTTATCAGATACCGCAGCGTATATCAGTGGTCGTCTATGGGGTCGGCATCTCTTAGCGCCAACCTTAAGCCCTAAAAAAACCTGGGAAGGTTTTATTATTGGACTTTTGTTTACTTTGCTGTCGGCAATGTTCATACAGCATTTTTTCCAAGAGCTGAAGCCAACGCTGAGCCAACTCTGGTTATTGGTGTTACTGACAAATTTAGCAGCAGTCGCTGGAGATTTATTTGAAAGTCAATTAAAACGATTGCGAGGTTTAAAAGATAGTGGTCAATTATTACCTGGGCATGGTGGAATTTTGGATCGGTTAGATAGTTTATTAGCTGCTGCTCCTGTGTTTACAGGATCTTTACTACTGCTAGGTTTAATAACATGAAATCTTTAACTATTTTAGGTGCAACCGGCTCTATAGGTGTTAATACTTTAGATGTTATCAGTAAACATCCGACACGTTTCCAAGTAATCGCTTTAACAGCGCACTACAACATCGATTTACTCTTTCAACAATGTCTAAGGTTTAATCCTGCTTATGCCGTGGTTAGCAGTGAAAACCTTAGCGAAAATCTTCAGCAACGTTTGCATGCGGAATCTTCAAAAACCAAAGTATTATTCGGTAAGGATGCTTTAGCTTTTGTTGCAAATCTTGACGAGGTAGATACTGTAATGGCTGCTATTGTTGGTGCAGCAGGGTTATTACCTACCTTAGCCGCTATAAAAGCCAAGAAGCAAGTACTACTCGCGAATAAAGAAGCTTTAGTTATGGCAGGTCCTTTATTCATAGAAGAAGCCCAGCGAGCGCAAACGACGTTAATACCTGTTGATAGTGAACATAATGCTATTTTTCAGTGTTTACAGGGCCAAGTTGCACCGGGTATTGTCTGTAAAAGTCTCGAGAAAATTATTTTAACGGCGTCGGGTGGTGCTTTACGTCATAAATCTTTGGAGCAATTGCTAGACACAACGCCGGCCCAGGCCTGCCAACATCCAAATTGGCGTATGGGGCGCAAAATTAGCGTTGATTCAGCAACGCTGATGAATAAGGGATTTGAAGTCATAGAAGCTCATTTTTTGTTTGGCCTAGCACTGAGTCAAATTGAAGTGGTGTTACATCCGCAGAGTATTGTGCATTCTCTAGTAGAATATTCGGATGGATCAGTTTTAGCGCAATTAGGTAATCCTGATATGCGTATCCCTATTTCTTATGCGTTGGCTTTTCCCGAGCGCATTGATAATTCAGCCACGCGTTTAAATTTGCTAAAAGTAGCACGCTTGGATTTTTTAAAGATTGATGAAAAACGTTATCCCTGTTTAAATTTAGCGTATCAAGCATTGCGGATTGGTGGAACAGCAACAACGATACTGAATGCCGCGAATGAAATTGCTGTACAAGCGTTTTTAGATGGAAAAATTTATTTTACTGACATTGCCAAACTCAATCAGGATGTATTGGAAAAAATTCATTCACGACCTGTTTCTAATCTCAATATTATCATGGAGGATGATAATTTAGCTCGTGAGATTGCTAAAGAGATGATTTTAAAGCATTATAGCGCGAGAGAAATGAAAAGGGTGCGAAAAAAATCCATCCTGCATTAGAATGTATTATAAAAAACACTGTTTAGCGGAACTACGCGAAAAATGTCGCGTAACCCCATTAGTTCATGGGTAAACTTTTTATATTACTACAACAATGAGATTTTCGGGCAGGCCGTGTCCTTTGATAATCTGGGCTTACACTAACCTTTAGGATTGTATGGAGCGGCAGCTCAGATTAAAAATTTAAGGCAAAGAGTAAGATCTTTTTTAGCTAAAAAATAACGACTATGTTGCGACTTTTATTGAGAATTTTTTTAGTAGGATCGTTATCGATCATTTTTCTAGCATTGCCCGTGCAAGCTTTTACGGTCAAACGGATCGAGATCGAAGGTCTGCAAGGGATCAGTCGGGATACGGTACTCAGTTATTTACCCCTTAGAACCGGTCAGTCTTTTCAAGCCTATCAATCAACCGCTATCATCGATGCACTCTATGCAACTGGTTTTTTCAGTGACGTCACTTTAGAAGAACGAGCCAATGCTTTAATTATAAAAGTAATTGAAAGGCCGACCATTAGTGAGGTTGATATTACCGGCAATAAAGAAATTCCTAAAGATAAATTAAAACAAATTGTAAAAAAAATCGGTTTGGTTCGTGGTCATTTGTTCGATAAAGCCACGCTCGATCGTTTTGTTGCGCAGTTGCGTATGCAATACGACAATATGGGCAAATATTCAGCGCGCGTAACGCCGATTGTTACCTCGTTACCTAATAACCGCGTATCGGTGCGACTTGTTATTTCAGAGGGGCTTACTGTAGAAATTGCTGATATTTCTATCGTCGGTAATCAAGCTTTTAGTGAAAGAAAATTGCGCAACGCTTTACCCATGGGCACCCACCATTTTTGGTCATCTTTTACTAATAGTGATCAGTATAGTCAAGATCGATTATCTGCTAGTTTAGATGCGCTACAATCTTATTATATGGATCGGGGTTATCTTAAATTTAAGGTTGATTCTACCCAGGCGACCTTAACGCCCGATCGAAAACAAGTATATCTTATCATTCATGTTAGCGAAGGGCCGATATATAAACTGAGCGGTTATCAACTCACTGGAAATGTGATTGTTTCGCAAACTAAATTACAGAAACTTTTAGCGCCTTTACAAAGTGGTCAAGTTTTTTCGCGAGAAAAAGTTGTCGCAGCCGAGCAGGGTATTAAAAAAGCGTTGGGTGATTTTGGTTACCTATTTGCGACCGTAAATACCGCGCCACAAATAGATGATCAAAGTAAAACTGTTTTTTTAACCTTCTATGTTGATCCAGGTAATCGAGTCTATGTACGACACATCAATATCTCCGGTAATCTAAAAACTCAAGATTTGGTCTTTCGACGTTTATTACGCCAACAAGAAGCCAGTGTGGTTTCTGAATCTGATATAAAGTCGTCTTTGAGACAGCTTAATCTTAGCGGTTTTCTTGAAGGGGAACCTCAATTTACACCGACCCCGATTGCGGGCTATACCGATCAAGTCGATCTCGATATTAATCTCAATGAGGCGCATGCTGCACAAGCTTTATTTAGCTTAGGTTATGGTACTAACGGACCAGTTGTCGGTGCATCCTTGAATCAAAATAATGTTTTCGGAACCGGTAATCAATTAGGTTTAAACTTCAATAATACCCGAGCGGCAACGGTTTATAGTATTAGTTATAATAATCCTTTTTATACATTGGATGGCATACAACGCGGATACGATATTTTTTACCAACGTTCTACACCAAGTGACTTAAATACCACCACGTATAATACCAATACTTATGGTGCTGATCTCCATTACAGTATCCCCTTTGATGAGCGTGGAGATAGTTTACAGATCTCAGGGGGAATACAAAAATTACAACTTAATTTGCCACCGACTTCTCAACAATCACTGGAAGTGCAAAACTTTGTTAGTCAACACGGCGTACAATTTAATCAATTTTTATTCACATTAGGTTGGTCACGAAATAGTTATGATCGGTTGGTATTTCCTAGAAGTGGAGTCGCTCAAAATGCCAATGTCCAACTGGCATTACCGATAGGTGGTCGACCCTTATACTATTATAAGGGAACTTATATAGCACACGGTTATTTACCGTTCAAACACAATTTAATCCTCGAAAGTCGTCTAAGCTTAGGTTATGGTAATGGTTTTGCTTCAACGCGTGGATTGCCGTTTTTCGCTAATTATTATGCCGGTGGGATTGGTACCGATGGTCAGGTTAGAGGGTATGAAATCAGTTCTCTAGGACCTAGGGATACTAATGGCTATCCTTTGGGGGGTAATGTCATGACCGTCGGTAGTTTGGCTTTAATTGTGCCAAATCCAGTCTCTGATAAATTAAGGACCAGTATTTTTGTGGATGCAGGTAATACCTATTCTACTTTAGGGATTACTCGACTGACCCCTCCACCGCCGATTGTAAGGGGAGGTAGCGGCTCAGGACCGCTGCGTTATTCTGCTGGAATAGATGTAGATTGGCGAGTTCCGGTTTTTAATGTAACATTAAGCTTTAGCCTAGCGAAGGCAATGAACCCTCAACCTGGTGATCAAACCCAAGTATTCCAGTTTAATATTGGAACAGGTTTTTAATTTTAGCTTATTTTAAGGAGCTGATAATGAACAAAGTTTGCTTACTCTCTATCGTGACACTAATGACAGGTTTGTTGAGCTTATCGGTTCACGCCGACGAAGCAAAATTAGCTGTTGTTGATATGCAGGTAATATTACAAAAGGCTCCACAGATTTCTAAAATCAATGATGCTTTAACACGCCAATTTAAAGGCCGACAAGATAGCATTGTAAAAGCACAAAACGAATTACAGAAGGAAGCAGAAAATTTGCAAAAAAATGCAGCCGTTATGCAAGCTGATAAACGGAGTAATTTAGAAAATAAGCTAATGATTGATCGTAATAATGTGAACTCAATGATAGCTGCATTTCAAAAAGATTTATCAAAACAACAAAGTGAATCTTTACATAGTTTTAGTCAGCAATTAGACAGTGTGGTGAGTAAAGTTGCTGCGCAATCAGGTTATGATTTAGTCATTCAAAAAGCTAGCACTTTGTATGCTAAAAATAATCTTGATATAACCCAACAAATTTTAGATGTGTTAAAAAGGGCTTAGTGCTCTTCATACTTGGTTTTTGCTTAAGTTGTCGCTCAAAGCAACCCGCCTGTTACTACGGATAGGTTTCGGTTTGTTACTCTCGCGACAACTTGCCTTTTAGACTTACAAACAGACCGAAACAAAAAATAGAGTTAGACATGCAGCGTCGACATTCACTACAAGAAATTGCTCACTTAATTGATGCTGATCTAAAAGGCGATTCGGCTTGTTTAATCACTGGCATAATGACGTTGCAAAATGCTCAGCAGGGGCAGATTTCTTTTTTAGATAATAAACGCTATTTAAAATATCTTGCGATCACTCAAGCATCAGCTGTTATTCTTCGTGGAGAGTGTTTAAAACATGCTCCGAGTAATGCCTTAATCGTCGCTGATCCTTATCTTGCTTTTGCTAAGGTGGCTAAGTTATTTGAGCGAGATCCAGAATGTAGTCCTGGAATACATGCTACCGCTATTATTGGTGAAAATTGTCACATTCATCCTAGCGTGAGTATTGCGCCTAATGTGGTCATCGGAGCTAATACGCATTTAGGGGCGGGCGTTGTAATAGGTGCTGCTTGTGTCATTGGTGACAATGTCGTTATTGGAGCCAATACTCGCTTAACATCGCATGTCAGCGTATGCGCGGATACGCAAATAGGTGAACGAGTGCTTATTCACAATGGGTCAGTTATTGGCAGTGATGGTTTTGGTTTAGCTAAAGATAATAACAAGTGGATTAAAATTCCCCAATTAGGCAAAGTGCAAGTGGGTAACGATGTTGAGATTGGAGCGAATGTTAGTATCGATCGGGGTGCGCTGGATGATACGATCATCGCTGATGGTGTAAAGTTAGATAATCAAATACAGATAGGCCATAACGTTAGGATAGGTGAAAATACCGCGATTGCCGGTTGTACAGGGATTGCTGGAAGTACGCATATTGGTAAAAACTGTATGATAGGTGGCGGCGTCTGTATCAACGGACATATAGAAATTGCCGATAATGTTTATATTACTGGGATGTCCAGCGTAGTACATTCAATTCGGAGCCCTGGAATTTATTCTTCTACGCATTCGACCCAACCACAACGTGAATGGCAAAAAAACAGCATTAGGTTTCGTCAATTGGATCAATTGGCTAAAAGATTACGAAAAACTGAAAGGTTAATTAATAATAAATCGATTGATCTTGATTAAGCTATTTTGAAAAACAGAAAAAATATACTCCCAGCAATCGGATTTTTGGATTCAAATGCAAAGAGTAACAAACTTAGGTAAGAATTATGAGCGATGTTATGGATATTCAAGAAATACTATCCTATTTACCCCAGCGTTATCCTATTTTAATGATCGACAAAGTCATTTCTATAGTGCCAGGCAAATCGATAACGGCGATAAAAAATGTAACTATTAATGAGCCTTATTTTCTAGGTCATTTCCCAGGTAATCCGATTATGCCAGGCGTTCTTATTCTAGAAGCGATGGCACAAGCAACCGGTATACTTGCTTTGCATGCGAATAAAGATCGTAAAGATGAGGATTTTTTATATCTTTTTGGTGGTGTTGATAAAGCACGTTTTAAACGACCTGTGGTACCCGGCGACCAACTATTGATAGAGGCGGAAGTTCATAAGGTGAAGGGACATGTGTGGATATGTGACGTGACCGCAAAAGTAGGTAAGGACGGTGAGCATCTCGCTTGTGAAGCAACGCTCTTGGGTGCGGAGAAAGTGCTAAAATGATAGATGCGCAGGCTATTGTTGATCCCGCTGCTAAGCTAAGCTCTGGTGTGAGTATCGGACCTTGGAGTATTATTGGACCTGAGGTCGAGATAGGTCCTAGTACTGTCATTGGATCCCATGTGGTAATAAAAGGCCCCACGCGTTTGGGTGCGCAAAACAAAATTTATTCTTTTTCTTCCATTGGTGACGATCCACAAGATAAAAAATATCAAGGTGAAAAAACCTATTTAGAAATAGGTGATCATAATGTTATTCGCGAGTATTGCACGATTAATCGCGGTACTGCCCAAGATAAGAGTTTAACAAAGATTGGCCACCATAATCTTTTTATGGTTGGTTCACATATTGCGCATGATTGCGTCATTGGTGACCATGCTATTTTTGTTAATAATGTCGCCCTAGCGGGACATGTTACTATCGGAAACTATGCTATCTTAGGGGCTTATAGTGCAGTACATCAATTTTGTCAGATTGGTGATCATAGTTTTATTGCTGCATCCAGTATGGTCCGTCAAAATGTTTTACCTTATATTTTGGTAGAAGGTGGCCATGAAGCGCGTGCTTGTGGTCTTAACAAAGAAGGTTTAAGAAGAAGTGGATTTACGGAGGAAGCGATAAGCGTTTTACGTTGTGCTTATAAATTAATTTTTCGTAAAAACTTAACGGTTGAGCAAGCCTTAGAGGAATTAAAACCTTTAGAAGTCAATTCTACGCATGTGAAACTCATGGCAGCAGCACTTAAAAATTCTGAACGTGGTATCATTCGCTAAACTTCCGGTTCGTGTTGGCATTGTTGTCGGCGAAGCTTCAGGCGATTTGCTGGCAGCTGATTTGTGCAAGGAATTTAAACGTAGACAGATTCCATTCACTGTAGTTGGGGTTGCTGGCCCTGAACTTCTACAACAGGGCGCACAGTCCTTATTTCCCATGGAAGGCTTATCGGTTATGGGTTTGGGTGAAATTCTTAAGCAATTGCCACAACTATTGCGAAGTCGCCGAGAAGTTGCTGAATATTTTATCGCGCATCCACCTGACGTGTTTATTGGTGTTGACGCTCCCGAATTTAATCTCGATGTAGAAAAAATTTTAAAAAAGCACGGTATACGTACGGTACATTATGTCAGTCCTAGCGTTTGGGCATGGCGTCGTTGGCGATTAAAAAAAATTGCGAAAGCCGTCGATTTAATGTTATGTCTTTTTCCATTTGAAAAATGCTTTTATACTGAACATCAAATCCCCGTACAATTTGTCGGACATCCTAGTGCAGATGAAATTCCTTTAACTATCGATACCCTAGCGGCCCGTCATGCGTTAGGTTTGCCTGAAATCGCATCGATTATTGCCATACTTCCAGGTAGTCGGTGTAATGAAATTAATTACTTAGGGCAAGTATTTCTTAAAACCGCGCAGCATTGTTATCAACAAGATCCAAAATTAATTTTTGTTGTTGCTATGGTCAATGAGGAAAGGGAGTTGCAATTTCTTCAGCTGGCTAAACAGATAGCACCTAATTTGCCTTTGCAACTTATTCGCGGTCGTTCCCGTCAAGTCATGATGGCAGCGGATGTGGTTTTGTTAGCTTCAGGTACTGCAACGCTAGAAGCCATGTTATTAAAAAAACCAATGGTTGTTGCTTATAAAATGAGTAAGCTTTCTTACTGGATGGCCAAACTTCTCATCAAAATTGATTATATTGCTTTACCTAATTTATTAGCGAAAAAACAATTGGTTCCGGAATTTATTCAAAAAAAAGCCAACGTTGCAAATTTATCGCAAGCATTATTTTATTATTTGAACAATCCAGATTTTGTGAGTAAACTAAAAAAAGAATTTTTAGTGCTCCATCAACAACTTCGCTGTCAAGCTAGTAAGCAAGCAGTGGATGCCATATTAAAAATTTTAAATGTACATGTCTAATAAAAATAGTTTTTAGATGTGATTTAATTTTTTATTCCATAGGTTGCTGTCAACATGGAAAAGCAGTCAATATACTCACAGCCATTGGATTTTTTAAAAGTGGGTTCGCATAGTGAGCAATTGGAGTGTATCCGGAATATATTGTTATACATAAGGATTGCAAATTGAGCGGCAACACCGATAGAAATTCAAGCACTAATAAGAGTATAGCCGGCGTTGACGAAGCAGGACGCGGTCCCTTAGCAGGTCCGGTATTTGCCGCAGCGGTTATTTTGGATAACAGGAAATCCATTGCAGGCTTAGCCGATTCTAAGCAATTAACCGCAAAAAAGCGTGAGTATCTTGCTAAAAAAATTCAAGAAAAAGCCAAAGCATGGGCAATAGGTCGTGCCGAAGTAGAAGAAATTGATCGCTTAAATATTTTTCAAGCAAGTTTGCTTGCTATGCAACGTGCTGTGTATGCATTAGCAATAATACCGAGTTTAGTTTTAGTGGATGGGAAGCATAGCCCTAAATTAGATTATGCCACTAAGGCGATTATTAAAGGTGATGAAAAAATTTCGGTCATTAGTGCAGCTTCGATTTTGGCTAAAGTACATCGTGACGCTAGTATGGTGTTACTCGATATAGAATATCCAGGTTATGGTTTAGCACAACATAAAGGCTATACTACGCGACACCATTTACAGGCCTTAAAAAAATTAGGTCCTAGTCCTATTCATCGTCGTTCATTTGCTCCCGTTCGCGAATCTGAACAGGCATAAATAGTGTTTGGATTGTGTATAATTTTTTTAGAGTTTTTAGTTTAGCAGAATCATCTAAATAAATTTTAAACAAACCGTTTTAGAAAATTGTTGTTTAAACATCAACCTAAAAAAATAGTAAAAATTTTGCTAATAACGCTTAATTTTTTTACTGAAAAATGGTATAATGATTTGTCATACAGTAAATAAATTAGCTTAAAGTGTTAACTTATTTTAAGTAACTTAGTTTTTCTAGAGAGTTGTTAAAAAATATTTTTTAGTGCTTGACAGAAACGATGTATGATGTAGAATTCGCGAGCTCTTGAGTTTTCGGCTTGAGGGATTAGAGAGAGTAAGAGAGAGGCTGCAAAGCGGTCGAGACTTACGAAGTAGTCTAAAGAAGTTCATTAACAAATTAAAGCAGTAAGCAAAGTGTGTGGGCGCTTGGCAAGAGCCGATATGAGGGCTATTGGGA
>VBOA01000189.1:0-584 GCA_005877695.1 Gammaproteobacteria bacterium
TTTATGGAGGTAATCACTGGTGTGCCTCGGGGCTCTATTTTGACACCCGTACTATTTCTCATCTATATAAATGATTTTCCAAGTGTTTAGTTTTGATTTTTTTGGATGACACCACTAAGCTTAATTTAAAGTTGCAAAGTGGTTTGCGTTAAAACTTAATGTACAGAAAACCCAAATACTTAATTTTCACCCACATGCTCTTTTCTTGGTTTGAAAATAGATAACTCTTTGACTTGGAAGGACCACGTAGAACATTTGGTCGGGGGCTAGGTAAAGCATATTACACAATTTTAACTTTGTCGCCCATTGTTGACTATTCTGTATGCTTATGTATATTCATATAACGTATGGTGTCATTTTCTTGGGCGACTCCTCTCTTAGTTACACAGTATTCCGGAAGCAGTTTTTTTATTCTGGCGACCTGGGCGCTGGCTTCGACCAACACTTGGTCGCTTTCTAAACCGGTTCTGGAGGCGCCTGAGCACTTTCTCATCGCTCGGAACCAATCGTTAGGGTTATGATGGGAGCAACGAGAAGGGCATTTTGCAGGCCCCCTTTTCTGGAAATTCTGCGTGTATTTATAT
>VBOA01000189.1:694-1150 GCA_005877695.1 Gammaproteobacteria bacterium
CCATACGTTCTAATAACCCGTGGAAGCTGTTATAGTAGGGACCCAAGCTCTTATAATCGCTTCTTGTTAAATGGATGATTGTAGTATTTTACGACTATACGAATCAACGTTGGTTTGTTTTCATTAAAATGCGAATATAATAAAAATGGGGTTTTCTAATTTATCCGACAATATTGAAAACTGGTCTGTTAGGTTATCTGTTTCACTCGCACTTTTATTACATGAATACTCGCGTTGGCTACAGTTGTAGCCCAGTCAATTTTGTCTGGTCAACTATAAACCCATCCGTACCCACTAGACGCGTTAGCACAAATGGCTGGGTGGGCCGATAACCAATTGGAAGGTACTGAGATGCGGGACCTATTTTTACCAGCCTCCACAAAACCACACAAACAATAAAACTGCTGGGCTACAACCGTACCCCACGTGAGTACTCCGGGGTTAAATTCTGCACTA
>VBOA01000189.1:1220-2261 GCA_005877695.1 Gammaproteobacteria bacterium
TAAGTAACTTTAGTCTGATAACAAAATCTTGAAATTTCTCACCACTATTTTGGATTATTTGCCGAAAACTAAATCGTTCAAATATTTCCTTCACTGAGCCAACAAAGTGATCTTCAAAATATTGAAATAATTTATTTCAGAAACTTATTAAAATAACATAATATCATAACAGATGTAGCGCATTTTCGTCCGCTTTTCGTATCAAATTATCTACTTTGTCAGTAACTGTTAGAAAGATAACACCCCGTAGTTTTCCTAATCGTTTTGCAAAGGAAATAAACGGTGGCGGGTAACTGGCGCAAACTTTATCAAATAATAATATATACGAACGTTATGTGTAAGAGATTCATGTAAACAAAAAATTTGCCTTTAGTAATTCCTGTTATGGGGCAAACTTTAAAATCATTATTTGTACTAAATGTCTTTACCGGTTACTAAAAGTATATTTCAAAATGCTTCTTCGTACATTTACAAGAGAACAATTGTCATGAATATACCAAATTTGATCAAAATAGCACCAGTAGTTTTTGCCGTGGCTCTAGATACGGACGCGAAGACAGACATAGATACACCAATTTTCTAAAAAACCCTTTCAATGGGAGAACTAAAAACGGATAATGTCATTGAAATCTCAAAATTAAATATTTTCGCGGCCAAAATAATATCAAAGCGATATTTTAGATTCAAAATTGATGGAAGTTTAGGCTGGGCTTGGAATTCTTCTTAACTTTATAGTATGGGCCCGAGAGTACACGGTATTCTAAATGCCCAAATTGGTCTCTATCTGGCTGTAAATTATCAGTTGCCACATGTACAAATAAGCCGTATTTGATTAATCTCCCGGTTTTAGATAATCAGCTGTTTCATGTTGTAGACAATTTCCAAGGAACAACGAGCTGTTATAATATGATTTATAACCTTTTTATTACAATAACGTGCATATGGATAATTTTTCCTTCGACTTTGAAGCCCAGATAAATGACATGAAATCCTCCCAGTCTTCTACAACGTCCCACCTTCCAAAAATTTTTAAACTAAAAT
>VBOA01000043.1 GCA_005877695.1 Gammaproteobacteria bacterium
TTTGTTTGATTTTAATTCTTACCGGAGCAGAAGCATTTATTTATAAATTATTTCATTAAATCCGCCAGACCCTGTTAAGGGGACACCGATAAGAGTGCTGTAACACTCTACCGGTGTCTGGCCATCATCACCTAACCAGGAGTTGACAATGGTTAAGCAAAGCTTAAAGAGTTTTTCTTTTGAGAGCAAATTAAATGAAGATGAAACTAATTATCAAAGAACAGCCGCTAAAAATTATTTAGCCTATTTTGGTAATAAGCGCCCCAATATTGATCAAATCGATATGATGCAATCTTTAATCGATTCACATTGGTTAAAACGCACTTTTAAACTTAATAACAAATTGACCGATCGTGAGAAAGAATGTTTATTGAATCTAATACATGGAAAAAAAACCAGTGAAATAGCTTTATTAATGATATTAAGTCATTAGTAGCCTCGCTGTTAGCTCAGTCGGTAAAAATAAAGCTTTTTACTATTTTTGATGAGTTTTCAATTTTTGCGGGGGATCAAATTGTTAATTTAATTAACCAAGGGCGAGGGGCAGGGGTTCATGCGGTATTATCAACGCAATCACTATCCGATATTGTGCGTAAAGGAGATGAAGCGTTATTAGGCCAGATACTGAATAACACGAATAATTATATTATCCAGCGACAAAATAATCCTAATGATGCGGAAGTCCTTTCAAATCTGATCGGGACGGAGTCTGGCTTTGAGGTTACCTCTCAGTTATCAGCTAATCAGGGTGGTACAGGGCTTGGTTCTGTTAAACAAACTCGCGAGTTTATTATTCATCCAGATGAAATTAAACGGCTTATGTTAGGTCAGGCAATTCTTGTCAACAAACAGGCGTTTAAGGTACAGAAAATCTTATTAAGAAAAGGGGCTATTTAAAGCTAAGGGAGGGAAGTATGTTAAGCATATACTTAATGAAAGCTTAGCTTTTAATGTTTATCAACCAAAGCCATAATTTCTTTTTCTGAAAGACCAGTTAGTTTTTGAACGGCTCCAGGCGATCTTCCTTCATCCAGAAGCTTTTTGGCAATAGCGGCGATAGCAACAACCTTACGGTGCTCGCCTTCTTTTAGGCCCTGTTCTAGGCCTTGCTGTTTTAATTGTTGTGCAAAAGTCATAATGATTTCTTTATCCTCCGGTAAATCAGTGGTCAGGATATATACAAGCTGTTCAACCGCATTAGGTACTTCCTCATCCTGAGTCTCATTTATCACATATTTTAACACAAATCTACGATAGTCTCTTTTTAGCTGCTTCAGTATTTCTTTTATAGCTTCTCGTCTTTGGTTAAGAATAGTCAAAAAATTCTTAGCTCGCGAGTGTTTTAGGAGCATTTCCATAAGGAAAGCGAGGCCATCTTGAAGTAGCTGTTCATCCGATAACACTGTTAAGTCTATTAATAAAAAAGGCTTAAAAACAATTTTTTTAGCCAAATCGGGGTTGTCAAAGCATTGGTAGACATCAAGAGGGTGGGGGTAAGGCGACGCTATACCATGATATAAGCAAATTGGTAGGACAATTGGTAATTTTTTATGTCCTTGCCTTAAATGTTGATCCATAGCCGCGATGCTATACTGCAACTGCCTAAAGGCCATAAGCTCCTCATTAGCAGTTGATTCAGCCTCTAAAATGAAGAAAATGTAACCATCTTTGCCGTCAAACTGACAACGGTAAACAATATCCGAATGAATTTCGCGAAATTTAGGTAAAATAAAACTTTTATCAGTTAATTCTAATGTATTTATGTTGATACTTTTATAAATTTCAGCCGGCACGTGGGATTTAAGGTAGTCAATTGCAACTTGTTTTTCAGTGAGAGAAAGTTTAAAGAGCTTATCGTGAGCTTGGGGAATGGTAATAGTCACTTTATTTATTATCCTTATTATTTGTGATTTAGTAAATGAAATTTATCATATCATGTCCAAAATGGTAATAATTAATCGATATTTTGAATAAGGGATTATTTCTTTATATATTTTACTAAATCAAGCAGCTCTACGAGTTAAATTTAATGGTTTAACTTTACGATGTTTTTTTAGGCTATGCCATAAGTCCCAATTTGATTGTAAATTTAACCAAAACTCCGGTTCAGTTTGAAAAGCTTCCGCAAGTGTTAAGGCTGAATCAGCAGTAATTCCTCTGCGCTTATTAATAATTTCATTTAGACGCGTGTAAGTCCATCCTATATGGTCGCTAAAGGATTTTTGGCTCAACCCTAAAGGTTCTAAAAATTCCTTTAAAAGCATTTCGCCCGGGTGAGTTGGCTCTCTGTTTGTAGGTAACATAAAAAATTCTCCTAGTGGTAATCTATAATGTCTACTTCTTCTGCATTACCATTATTCCATTTAAATATAATCCATTGTTTATTGATTCTTATGCTCCAAAATTCTTTCAGATTTCCTCGTAATTTTTCTAAATGATTACTGGGAGGTATTTGGAGGGTTTCAATTAAAGTAATGGCGTTCAGTTGGTCGAGTAGACGATAAGCTTTATTATGAAGTTCTTTAGGCAAAGAGCGGGAATAACGACTGTTAATCCCATTATAAATATCTTTCACCCTTTTACTAGAAAAACTCTTAATCATTAAGTATAGATTAACTCATATATCGATATATGATAAGAATAGGTTTATTTAAGATTTCTTACCTTTCTGGTCTACGTAGCCTTCTATTAATTTAATGACGGCATCTCTCATATTAATTCCATTTAGAGCTGACTGGACTTTTAGTTTTTGACGCAAATGAACAGGTAATACAATCGAAAGTCTAACCATCTCACTATTAGAGTTAGAAATATTTTTTGACATAAAATATTTTTCCAAAATTTAAATATTCAATATGAATCTATTGACACAATGAATTTAAAGCTATAATATCACATTATACCGATTTTAACCTTATTTTGGGCCCAACTTATTCATGTAATTTCGGAGCGGGAACCGCAAGTAGATGAACCATATGGTGTGTTGGCACTTATGGATGAATTTGGCAATATGGCCCGTATTACTAAATTAAAAGAGGGCTTGTCTTTTCTACGCAGTTATCGGATGCGTTGTGTCATCATCGTGCAATATCTTGCGCAGATTTATTCAATCTATGGCCATTATGACGCAAAAGGGTTTTTAAATTGTAAGGTTAAAGTTGCTTTTGCCTTAAATGATAGAGAAGATGCCAAATTTTTTTCAGAATCATTAGGAAATAGGACTATCAAAGTATCTTCTAGTTCAGTGAATACGAGTCACGGGGATCATCCAGGCTCTCGAAGTGAAAACACCAACTTCCAATCTCGTCCATTGATGACTTCGGATGAAATGATGCAGCTATCAGATAAAAAGGCCATTATTTTAATGGAGGCAAGAAATCCAATTAAGGCTGATAAGTGTTATTGGTTTAAAGAACCGCATTATCGATTTTTACTAGAGGGGGCATTAACTAATGATAGAGAGTAGAAGGGTAAAGATCCTCTATAGAGCAGCCAGTGAACTTTTTATTTTCTCAAGAGATAAGCCTTCGTCGACTAGACAGCGGGCAATACGGCGACATTCTTTATTCAACATATTAAGTGCAGCGGCATCCATGAACTGTAAGAGCGCTTCTTGTATTTCTCTAGAAAGCCCTATCTTATCCCATTGTTCTTTTAATTGAGCATCAAATTCAGGATTAAGAGAATAGCGCATAGGCTCATTTCCATTTGTAACGTTTAATGTTTATCAACCAAAGCCATAATTTCTTTTTCAGAAAGACCGGTTAGCTTTTGAATAGCTTTTGGGGACATACCATCATTTAGCAGATTTTTGGCAATTGCTATAGCTTCTTCATGACGCCCTTCTTCACGGCCTTGCTGTAGACCTTCTTTACGGCCTAACTGTAGACCTTCTTCACGGCCTAACTGTAGACCTTCTTCACGGCCTAACTGTTCTATACTGGTAATGTAACTCACTTTTTTAGCCTCCTCTAATTTATGGATCTTTTCTTTATATTCTAGCGCTAGATCTTTAGGTAATACTAGCACCCAGTCTATCACTTTGAACAAATTTATTACATAATCTCGATTATAGCCTTTTTCGTATAATCGGCGGGTTAGCCAAAATTTCATTCTAAATCGAGCTTCTAGATCGCTTCTAGTCTCCTCAAGCGTTTGTTTTTTAGTTCGATAATCAATTAATTTATGAGTTTTGAAGTTAAAAGTTAATACTGAAAAATCAAAAACATCCCGTTGATAATCCTTTGGATGCCAGCTTTGGTTACTATCCGTTAGAATAGCTAAGGTTAAAATAGATTGATCGTATTTAGTAAAAAGTTTGCAATAATACTGAAATAATCGTTTTGAAAACTCTTCTTCCTTCTGTCCTTGAACCTCAATATGGATTAATACGACTTCATCTTTTCCTTCTAATGATTTAACTTTCATTAATTTATCAACGAAAGTTTTACCAACCATTGCATCCGTTGTTATGGATTGTAATTCATTATCTAAAGGCTCATATGGCGCTAACCAATCAATTTTTGTAGCAACGTCAGGATAAAAAAACTCCATAAACTCTTTAAAATAGAAATCTAAAATTTCCTTCCATGCGCTATCTTGATTTGATTTTAACAGTTCTTTTTTAGACATTGTTTTTGTTCCTAGCTAAGACTTAGATTACAATTTTAACCATAAAGAATCTAAAAAGATATATATTTATCAAATAAATTAATAATTTGAATTTAATATAAATTAATATCAAGTTTTTTTTATATACTCTCTCATTAATTCACATAAAACATCCTTCATATCTTTGTCTTCGGAAGCAGCCTTTACCTTAAAAGCTTTTCTTAAGGAGGCAGGAGCGTCAAAGGTCATCCTTACTAATTTATCTTCCGTAGCAGTTTTAGATTGAGAAATTTTTACCATAAATATTAAAGAAATTTTAATAAAAGCTTTAAAGTAACAGTATATATTAAAACATTAAAAAAGTATTGACGTAAATAATTTATTCAGTGTATTATAACATTATATCAGTAAATAATTGTTTACTGATATAACTAGAGAGCGCTAGATAACTGGGATGCTCGTCCCAGTTATCAGCTAACCATAACCTACTATTGGAGAGTAAATCATGGCTAAAGTGATACTAGATCATTCTACCTCTGTTCAGCAATCATTAGTTGAACTCACTCGTAAAGCTGACCAACTTAATATTCAAGTGGGTCTCTTAAAGACACGATCAAAAACTCAGATTGATAGGACCACTAAAGAAGTTGAAAAAGAAAGAAAACAATCCAAAAAATTTCTACCACTTTATGATCGTGCAAAGTTTTATCAATTTATTCAACATCGACTAAAAAAATTTAATAGAACTTTATCGAGGGTTTATTTAGCAACCCGCCAATTTGAGCATGTTGTTGAAAACTACCATAGTACGATTAATTCACTTAGTGAAGGGGAGGGTCCATCGTTAAAGGATTACAGACCTGATTTCTAATTCAATTAATCTGAGGAATAAAATATGAACTTAACCCCATTAAATCAAGACAGTGAAATTCGATTGATCAAGAAGCTAACAGATATAGAAATAGGGCTATATAAAGTAAAGAATTCATTAGTCCAGTGGGGAATTTGTTTGATTTTAATTCTTACCGGAGCAGAAGCATTTATTTATAAATTATTTCATTAAATCCGCCAGACCCTGTTAAGGGGACACCGATAAGAGTGCTGTAACACTCTACCGGTGTCTGGCCATCATCACCTAACCAGGAGTTGACA
>VBOA01000044.1 GCA_005877695.1 Gammaproteobacteria bacterium
AATTTCCATGTAACATAGGCTTACCAAGTTAGCCATATTTGAAGTTCTTAAATGGACCTTATTTGAAAGGGCAATCATCTCATAAGACATTTTTTTAATCACATCAAATTGTTATTCAAGAACATTTGAATTTTAAATTGAATAGCTTATAATTTGAATTTTCCCATGAACATGTGTGATATTTAAACTTTCAGCCTGTGGACTAAAGAAGAAATAAAATCTGAAGGAAGAACAATATTTAACTTGTGTTAATTTCTTGATGAACATTATTGGTTTTATTGACATGTCCATGCTTAATAAGATTAATTGCATTCCTTAATTTACCATGACGGCTCGATTGGCCCCGAGCTTGAGATAGATTTTCATGTTAACCCACTGAGATTTAGCTGTAGGCCTATAAAAATAATTGTTTGATTTAAGATTTTGTTTGGTGACCCAAGAATAAATATTTTATAATTGTATTAATTTTGTTTTATTAAAAGAGAACTGTGTTGAAGTAAAATTTATTCTTTGATAAAATAGAAAATATTTAATTCAATTTAATTTTAGAATTATTATTGTAAAATGGCGCTCAACGTACCGGCATGGTAAATTTGGAATTTGTTGACCAATAATTCATTAATATTTTGTCTATGTTTTGTAACATATACTAAGTATGTAGTTGTATGTTTCATAAGTGATTTGAATATTTTTTGTATAATGTGTAACCATGTCCCAAGTAAAATATAATTTAAGAAAAAACCCTAGAAAGTCATTAAAAAAGAGAGAAGCGGAAGAGAACAATATGTTTACAAGCGACCAGATGGAAGATGATTCTGAAAACACCCAGCCTATAACATCTTCACTAGAAACAACTGTCCACACTGATCAGAATTCAAGCGAAGAGGAAGACGATTCAGTAATAGCCGACAACTCTACCGGGAAGAATCTAGGAGATGAAAGGGACAACATAGAAGACATATCAACACCAGAAAAAGACACGAAGATGGAAGAACAACCTAAGGGAGAAAGTACTGATCTCAAAATGATTGCAAGTATGCTGGAAAACATGAGGAAAGACCTGAGGGAAGACATCTCTAACATACAACATAAAGCAATGTCTGAATTGAAGAGTGAGATGAAGAATAGCATTAATAAGATGGAAAAACACATGGAAAAAATCAAATTGGAGTTGACAGAAAGGATAATACAGGAAAACCATTTAATCAAAGAGGAAATAAATTCTCTAACTTTAAGCCAAAAAATCATTAACCAGAAATTCGACAATTTAGACCACAAAGTTGACAATATGGACAACAAAGTCCAAAATCAATTTCATGACTTAAATATACAAATTAAGCAAGACAGAGAACAAGACCATATTACTGTCACCAAAAACCTAAGTGACATTTCAACTCAAATAAAATCTGTACAAGACCAAACCAGTTACAGATTAAATGACCAAGACAGAAAAATAAAGGAACAAAATCAATACATGGAAAAGATCGAACAACGGGTACATACTGTGGAAGATAAATTCGAAGAAAATCAATTTACACAAAACCAACATCAAAACCATGCCCCAACTAACCATATTATAGTATCCTGCGCAGGTGACAATTACAGCCAAAATGTACCTAAATTTAACGGCAAACTAACAAATCCACAAGGGTACTTAGAAAAAATAAAAAGGTCATATGAGAATTACAAGAAATACAGATACGGAGGACAAGAAGATAAGAATAAAGAATGCTTACATGAAGTGATAAGCGACAGTATGGAAAAGAGCGCATCACAATGGTGGCAACTTAACAAGGAGAAAGTTACAAATTGGTTATCTTTTGAGCAAATATTTTTGGAAAAATATTGGAATAAAGAAATCCAAAATCATCTCAAACAGAAAATTGAACTTGAACGATTTAGACCAGGAGGATATCTCAATAGGACTGATTATTTTCTGGAAAGGATTTTGATACTGAAGGCCATGACCCCACCTTTAAGCGAAACAGATATTATCGACATATTAGCGCAACATTATGAGGAAGTTATACAAACCGCAAGAAGAGTACAAAATCTTAACACTATCACATCTTTTGAAGCATTTCTACAAAGAGAGGATATGCAAGAAATACAAAAATCCTTACAATCTCGAAATAAAGTGAAACCAGAAACCCGCAGAAACCACCAAAACGTCCCACCTGACTTTCAAGATAACCCATTCAATGGCAGGGAGAATTTTAGGGCATACCAGCCTAGAAGCTCACAACAATACAGAGACAACAACAGGCCTAATGAAGAAAGAAGATTCGCATACAGAAATCATGAAAATAACCAATATCATTCAGAACATCCCCCTAGAACAAGCCCTATAGACCAACAACATAATAGACAAATATACAGCAACAATAAGTTCAACAATTATCAAACCTCACAAATCAATAATTGGAACAGGGATAATGAAGGCAGAAATCAAAACCATTATTATAGGAAAAGACATTATCCAAGTCCAGAACAGCTAGAAACCTGCAATGCACTTGTTAGGAGCCATGAAGAAGGAAACAGACTCGTGGAAAACACAGAAACTAGAGTCTTTACAAATTCATTACAATATAATCCTTCACAAAAAACAGAAGAGACTTTAAACTCATAAGCACTGATGCTTCCTATAAAAGCCAGCATCCACATAAACAATTCAGAACATCAACTTATGTACAAAGTACAAATGATTCATCAGTGCAAACAAAAAATTATAATAAAATATGGCCTAAAACTAATAAAAA
>VBOA01000190.1:0-217 GCA_005877695.1 Gammaproteobacteria bacterium
TAAAAAGTAATAAAATATAAGATAAGTTATAAAAATAATATAAAACTATGTAAATGTTTAATAAAAACTAAGGTAAAAATCAAGATCATAACACTCTCCCTCCTTTAAGATTGAACGTCTCGTTCAATTCTTATTCTTTTTTCTACCAAACTTCAACAATTCTTTCAATTTACGTTTTTGATTCTTCTTAATTAATTTTTCATTTTCTTTAACTAAT
>VBOA01000190.1:350-892 GCA_005877695.1 Gammaproteobacteria bacterium
AGCATATTATGATAATTTTCCATGACTTTGTCATATCGGACTAGCTTATTTTCGAGAGTCTCCTTTTCATTTATAACCATGAGTCCCGCTTGAATGATTTTATCTACGTTTATCTTCAATTGGGTGATGCGTGAGTCTAACTCAGCATTTTCATCTACAATATTTTGAATAGCTTTTTGTTGTCTATTGATAGTCTCCAAATGTCTATCATTAATTTCTTTACTTCGTTCTAAGTCGTTTTTCATAATATCTACAGTCATTTCTAAGTCAACTGTTTCAAATTGTAAGGCTAATGATTCTACTGCGCTTTCTGCTTGTGGTTCAAGAGTTTTAATTGTCGACCTTAATTGATTATTTTCTTCTACTAATTGATTAATTTTTCCCCAAGCTGCAATAAGATCTTGTGACTGTGGTTGTGATTGAGTCAATTGTTCATTGATTTCTACAATTTGTTGTTTGTGATACTCATTTTGAGCATCAACTACCTCATATTTTCTTTTCCAATTAGTGCGCTCTTTGCTAATTTCATCTACCATAAATTT
>VBOA01000191.1:0-1736 GCA_005877695.1 Gammaproteobacteria bacterium
AGAACATATGTTTCTTGCTTAGGAAGCAGTAATCATTTATTAGAAGTGTAAAAATAGTGTTTAGTGGCATGATAAAACATCGAAATGTCACTGCTGTCCCTGGTCCCTCGGTGTACTTTGACAACTTCAAGGTATTTTTTTTACCTGTAAACTACTATTATTATATTCAGTATACATATTATTTTATTACGTATATCTATAGGTGTTGTCTACAAATATTGATACTCAATAATTACTTTTCGCGTAGCTGTAAATAACAGGTTTGTATGTGTCCCAAGGGTTTATGTCACTGCTGTCCCTTGTGTTTTAATTCGCAAAAATTGGCCACCAGGAGCACTGAGTGTCATTCTCTTATAGAGCACCAACAAGGGGCAGCCATTTTTATTTGGTATTGCACAAGCATTTGGCACTGTGAGGGCTAAGGTTGTTTTGCAGGATTTTTATGTGGCAGATTTTATTGTGTGTCATACAGAAACCATCACAACTGTCCCTCCTTCAGTATGGGAAGTTGTGGGTAAACATATTTTAATTTACACCTAAGTATTTTGTCTGTTTGTTCTGTGAAAAATGCCATGATCGAAAAAGCTTTAAACATAACCTTACTTTCATACCACTAAGAAAACATGAAAACAGTCACTGCTGTCCCTGTCACTGCTGTCCCTAAATTGAATTATTTTTAAGGGACAGCAGTGACATAAGGGACAGTAGTGACCAAAGAACTGTATTAAAATAAAAGCTATACATGTATCACAGTTTTAATGCTATATATTGCAAACTAACTATCTTAACAAGCATTAAGGAACAGTAGTCACTTTATTATTCCTTATGTTGTCACTGCTGTCCCACATGTGTCACTGCTGTCCCTGAACAATGTTTTATTTTTTTTAATGTAGTAATAAATGAACTACAATTTTTTTGAACATATTACATTAACATATTACAACATTAAGTATTACAATACAGCTAAACAATATTTACTTATACCTTTTATACCCGTAATAAGTCAGTAAACACAAAGTGTTGGTGGTTCATTTTTATTTTTTAAATTTATTCCTACTTAAATGGCATACATAATATTTACCTGCCTGAGGACAGTTATAATAAGCATTGCACGGCTAGAAACCGATCATAGGGATATTTTAATAGTGAAAGTACATTAGTTTTCCGCTAAATTAAAATGTTATGGCAGATTCTGGAAACGGGACAGCAGTGACTTAATTGATTGTTTTCTGCTAAAGAAATCCTTTAAAAAAATTAACCTGACTACGGTCTGTGTGACCAGTATGATATTGTTATAGATATTCTATTTCTCAATCTATACATATAAAAAAACTTTCATAAGAGGAGGTTTGAAAAATCAGATTTTGTAAAAACCAAAAGTCGAAGATTTGTATGCAGGGAGGCCGTAGGCCGACCTCAGAACAATCGTAGTTGCCGAGCAGCGCCGTGACTAGGATGATACCACCCGCCGTACACAGCTGTGATGCGGGCAGCAGTTCACTGCAAACGGCGCTAAACTTTCTTCCATATCATTGTTAGTGGGATTATTCATATTTCTTCTCTAGACTATATTTTGATTTTCTAATGGTTTGGCTTCCCTTAAGGCTCAGCTGCATCTGTTGTGGAATGCGGTTTCCACCCATAAGACTAATGTTGGTTTTAATTCCATATTTTCTCGTTATTGTTGGAATAAAACGTTTTCCAATGCCTCATTTTAAAGGTCTAATCTATACGCA
>VBOA01000191.1:1866-2230 GCA_005877695.1 Gammaproteobacteria bacterium
AATGAGATATTGGAAAACGTTTTATTCCAATAAATAACGGTAAAATATGGAATTGAAATTAACATTACTCGAATGGGTGGGAACCGCATTTCACAACCACTACAGCTGAGCCTTCAGAGTATTGATCAGTGGTAGCAGGAAATATTGGATTTTTGCTCCACAAGAGCAATGTTAATTTAGTGACATCATGCTTACACCTGTGACAGAAATACGACGTTATTTATAAAAGTATCACTTTCAAATTTTAGCATTACCTTAATAAGATATGACTCTAGTGGAAGTCAACGCTACTTTTTCAATATCGGTGCCTGTTGCATTTTAATAAATTGGTAAACAGAGTATTGTTAATGGTAATCACCCTGTT
>VBOA01000046.1 GCA_005877695.1 Gammaproteobacteria bacterium
ATCATACATTTCAGTAGCCTATTTGAACCATCATTCTATCCAATACAAACCTTCGATTGAACAATTATATCCTCTAGTCACAAAAAAATTAGAAAGTATTTTAGTCTCATCACACCTTTGATCTTTACAATTTCTATACAATAGATACAGTAAACTAAAGAACTTAGCACAATGCCTTAAATGTGGCATTTTACATAACGCGCGGTGTAAAATGCGACATTACAATGTATTATGACTAACAACTTTTACTGTCATTACACGAATAGCTGAAATTATAGTATGAAATATTAGTATTGTTACTCTATACTGTAGTAAAATTACATCTCGAATAAGACTATAGTACTTACATCAATAGTAGGCACAGCCTACTAACTTAAAGGCGTTAACATGTTAACATAATACTGACTTGACAAATACTCGAGTATAAAATCTACCAAATATGACAAACTTGGTTAAGATAACTTGACCTAACTTAGTCCTTTGAACAAATAACAAACCTATAACGAAGATTACAATATGACGATATCAAGCTGAGCATTGATAGTATTCTTTCTTCTATAAATCGCATACACTATTATTGTTTGTATATAAAGCTAGATAATCATAATTAAATATTAAGTTTAGCATAGTAAATAAGCAACATAATAAATAAGTACATAGGCTTAAGAACGTAAAAATGATAAGAACTACATGATAAGGACAAATATTAATATTCATTAAGATCGATTATAATAATTAATTGACAAATAACAAATAATAACAGATACTTGTACAGGAAATGTTTATAGACGAGTTTTCATGACAGCTACAAACAAATAGCTATTTCTACATGAAAATCATAGACAATGTGTATTAAAACTGTATCACTACACTGATGATGATGACATTTGAACTTGTATAAATATTAAAGAATCGTACTGTAATATAATAATGAACTATAGGAATGTCAATGAAAATAGCTATTTCAACACAGCAAACAAAATACTATGACATGTTTTGAATACAAAAACTTATGGAAAAATGGTTCATGAGACTTAAACTTAGAATACAGTAGTTTAACTGGGACATACAGTAGTAAATGGGAATAGAATAGTAGACTAGTTTATAGACAACAGTAGTATTGCAAAATTAGAACTTAAGACAATAATAGAAAATTAGAATAAGAACACAAAAAAAGTAGCATAGAAAAACATAGTTAATTTTAAGAAACTTAGTTAAGTCAAAACTGAGATGAAAAACATAGCATAGTACGTTATGGACCTATCAAATATTGCAATAAAGAGAATGTAACGTAATAATATAATTAATACTAATTTGCACTGATTTTTTCTTTCACTGTCAAACTTCGGCACCTTACTGCTAATTTAACTTAACGCTAACATCAACTGTTTTCACTATTGCAAAGATAACTCTCCTACCATCACAGCATTTTTTTAGCATCTGAGCACGAGACACCCCACTTGCTGAAACGTGAGGGCTACGCCACATAGCACCTCAGCCGAACACTCCCGATCTCAATCACTAATCACTATTCACCAGGAACACGGCACCAGAGATCACAGCCGCGATGGCACAAGGCAGAACACGGCACTTCTCACAACTTAGATGATACCGTGCACACAACCAGATAATCTCCCAATCCACCTGGCGCTGAAGAGGTCCAAAGCCAGCAGAACTTTCGTGCTGATAACTCCACCGACAACTGCTGATGGATGCTCAACTT
>VBOA01000047.1 GCA_005877695.1 Gammaproteobacteria bacterium
GTTCAAAATTAACCGCGACATCCTGCCAATCACCTCGAATGATAGCAGATAAAATATTTTTAGTCATTAATCCTGAACTCACCCAGTGCGTCATAAGACTTACTTTTTCCATGTGCGATCGTGTAACTTTAGATTTAATTTGATCAAACTCCTTCGGCGTCTCCATGTCGCGACAGAGGCTTCTTCTTTTTCTCCTTTTAAGATTTAAACCACAAATTACATAATCTCCAAAGCTGCCAAAAATAGCTTGTTTCTCATAAAAAAGAATTTCTGCTGCCGATCTCTGTAGTTGCTTTTTTTCAAGATTTTGTGAATAGCACGTTAATTTATAAGTATTTTCCTTAGAAAAATCAAAACGTTTAAACACCATATAAATATCAGCTTGGGAAAATTTCCCTGTTACTAACCCATTCTGAATATAACGAAGCACTCCAGTAATCAATAAAACAAATCCCTCTTTTGAGCAACAAGCTAAAGAGTCGCCAAGAAATTCGAAATATCTTTTTTTAGAAAACTTTTCATAAGCTAAATCAAGAAAATAAAGCCAATGCTTAATTTCTTTATCGGCCAGCTTGTCTAAAAATCTTTTTACGCTATCGAAATACAATATCGATTTTATTTCTTCACGTTCAGACATATAAAGTAAAAAATGCAAATAATGGGTATCGTCTAGATTTTTTCCATGATAATTAAAAAGTGATTGTGTTTCTTTAACTATTATTTCAAATTTATTAGGATCATTTTCTATGTTAATCCGCTGCACTTCCTGAACTAATCGATGAATAGCGTAGGTGCCATCCGAATTAAAATTAATCATAGAATAACTTGTCAGTAAAAAAATCGCTTGGTCTACATGATCGACATAGTCAGTTAAATCACCTGTAATACCACGAATATCTTTTAAAGCGTAAAAACTTCCTGATGTAATACTGACTGGGTCAAGATAGGACATGAGTGCTAAAAGTTCTAGCGCCATCTGGCCTACTTCGGGATCGGTTTGAATTTTATCTAAAGTAACCAACCAAGTAGTAAACACTGTCTTTAAATAAGGGTCATTCACGTAGTTTGAAAAATTAAAATTTAATAACTTTTGACTTTTTTCTTTGTAAAGATTTATATAATCATTAACTGAAAAATTAGGCTTAAATTTTTTTTGTAAGTTGATATAAGCAATCGCTTGTTTTAAGGCTAAAGGTAACCCTTGTAGCATGACATTCAGGTTTTTTATCTCTCCTTCCGACATATTATTTCCAAGAGATTTTTGACAAAGCTCTAGCGCTTCCAAATCAGTAAAAGCATCAAGTGAAAAAATAGTGGCCACGTTATTCCAATTAGCAAAACGTGAGGTAATGAGGATAGTAGGTGTATTATCTCGCATGGCTTTAGGGAGATAAGCCTCTATTGCGCGATAATTTTCCACATTATCCAAAATAAATAAACTTTTTCTATCAGAAAAATATTCGTAAACTGCTTCGACAATCTCCTCTAAATTTTTATCTTGTCCATAACGATCCTTGGTTTCAAGCTCCAATTTGTTGGCTAATTTCGTAAAAGAATGAAATAAATTTTCTTTTGTTTCAGCATTGATCCATAACACATTATGATCATAATCTGCGGCATGTTCTTTAGCATACTGCAAAGCCAATTGGGTTTTACCAATTCCTCCCAAACCACTGATAGTAAGTTGTGAACCACTGAATACTTCTTGAGTTGTTTGGCTTGATGTAGAAGGTAAAGAAATGGATACCGCAGATAAACCAGAAATAACTGCCAAATTATTTCCTTCAGTTAAAGTACGGTGTAATTTTTCGCGTATTTCAACTCTTCCGGTAAAATCTGAAACTGGCTCTCGCAAATCAAAAATAATAGATGCTATTTTTTTAATTCCTTTTTGCTTAAGAATATTAATTACCTGAGAAGAAAAAGGATTATTAATTTTATCTAAAATAGATTGAACGTCTGTTTGGCTTTCTCCCGTCAATACATAGTCGTATTCTTGCTCAATAAATGTCGTTCCAACATATTCAGCTTGCAAGCTTTGTTTCAGATCTTCATTTTCATCTTTTTCCCAATTTAATAAACGTCGATAGCCGTACTTTAGTTGCCGGTTTCTGAATTTATAAAATTTATTGGGTTGATGATGATTATCAAAAGTAATTAGACCTACCTTTTCATAGAGCTTTGATGTGCTAATCAGTCTTTTATTTTCAAGTTGATCATCTACAAGTATTTTTCCTTTGGTTTGTATCTTTAACATCCTCAAACTAGGATCAAAAAATTTTTCTGACGGACCCTGCAATATAGCTTTTTCAAGCAATTCGCTGGACATCACAAAATTGTCATCAGGATTTAGTGTATTCAAATAGTTAATAGCTCTATCCACTGCATCATAGGCTAATTTTTCCATGGCCATTTTAGATCCGGCTTGATCGGTAATATGCATGAATTGGCATTCGTAACTATAAAAAATATGAACAGCGACCTCACATAAAATCTTAATTAAACTCTCTTTTTCAACACTATCAAAGTATTTAGTGATTTTTTTGGCTTTTCTTTTTTTAACGAAAAGCTTTGCACTTAAAGTTCTTGCTGAAGCCGCGATGGATGGAATAGCACCCATACTATTCCCCATAAGACTTTGAGAAATAACAATGCCTGCTAAGGAACTGACTGTACCGGTTAGCAACTCGGATTCTAAGGCTTGCATCGTTAAACGATTTTCTCTGGCAATAACACGACAAGTTGCTAAACGTTGGGTAAACGAAATAAAAAAGCTTTGCGTAAAAATCTCTAATAAAGCCTTGACACTATGCTTATAAGTGTTCAATTGTTTAGAAGCCCTATCTCCTGAAGACAAATTAGTTTCTTCACTAACAAAAAAAGCTATTGTTTCTGGATGAATATTTGCTGTCGTAACTGGATATTTCTCACGCCAATGCAAATCCAAAAATAATTTTTGAGTTAACGTCCTTCTTTGTGAATCAAAATAGTGCTTATTACGCACTATTTTTAATTGATTGCGACACCAAAACAAGTCTTCTTTATATTCAATCATTTTGTTTAAATCAGCCGCATTTTCAAGGGCCCATAAGCCAGAATTATACGTATCTTGTTGTTGAATAAAGTGTTTTGTTAAAGGTATTAGTTCTATTTCTTTCTCATCGAGAAATAGTTGATATTCATCAGAAAGCACTTGACCCATTGGGTCTGCATAGAAACCAAAGTAATTATTCTCTTCACCATATATGACTAAAGTCAACCAGTGTGCCAAATTAGGTTGATAAATAATTAAGGTAAAACGTGTTTCGAAATTTTTTGTAGTATTTTTTGTTTTATTTTTAACTAAAAATTTATTTATTATTTTTTTAAACTGAACGAGAGAATCAACTATTTGATAATGCTTGTGTTCTATACGAACAATATCGGCAATATCTACTGGCGTTAATACATAGGTGTAATCCCCTTCTACGGTTGCTTTGACAAGTGTCGGTTGCTCATCATCCGCACGTTTGACACGTAATTTTGCAGAATTATTGTTTAATGTGGCTTTTATGATATTTTGTTGAGAATTTTCAGAAAGCACTAATGGTCTAGGGTAAGAACGAAAAGTTTGAATCTCTGATTTTATTTTCATTATTATTCTTCCGTAAATATCAAAGTTGAATTTTTTATATTTTATCGAATGTTTTTATCTTAAAAGAATATATTCTTTTTATCAAAAATTCATAAAATTTAATAATACCTTTTTTACCCGATTGATCATGTGTTCATAAAAATGGATCGAATAAAAAGTTAATAAACTAAAAACTTACTTAATTAAAAAACGTCAACGCCATCGGTTTTTCTTGATTTTCATCATTGGCAGAACAGGAATCTGCTGAGCGATGAGTCATAAAAAACCGGCTACTTGCAGTGGCCGTAGAACTTAAACGTTGCCGTGCTTGCATGACCCGCGCATCGGCACGACTTAATTCGCGATCGGCT
>VBOA01000048.1 GCA_005877695.1 Gammaproteobacteria bacterium
AAGGGCAAAGGCTCGCCTAACTTCTGGCTTCTAGTTACTCTTTCTCTAATAAGATTATCTCTTAAGGACCTAGGTACAAAATATTGAATTAAATCCCTGTGTAGATGGTTAACATTTGGCCCTACCACACGGTTACATTTAATTCGACTTAGCAACGGTCCCGAACAATAACTTGTAATTATATCAAAAATCTCTACATCACTAAGTTGAGTTTCTGACCTTAATCTAAGCACAATAGAAATAAATTGTAACAAACGCTCAACTTCAAGTCCATTACAATGCGGCAATTCCGCAAGCAACACCTCTATCGGATTTTTGAGTTTAGCAAAAAGTCCGCTATTTACATAGTTTTTATTTACTAGATTTGTATTTACATTAGCGTCATGTGTATGTGTACTCCCCATGTATAAGCTACCTGCTTCGACAGTGTGTAGTTCTCCGACTAAGGCCTCACCTGATTTCAGGTCAGTCCTAGTGACTCCCTCCTCATTTATTTTAACGCCCTGCTTGTCTGTATTAGACTCAAATACCTCGCCATCACTATCGCCGTTCCCAACCTTGTCTTCCTCTTTTTCGTTGGATTCACTGAGTTTTCTTAACTCCCCTTCTCGCGTATTTTCGTCTATTCCCTCATACAAAACCTTTAGTTGGTTTAAACTACTACTACTCGTATCTTTTAAGCCCTGGAACCTTTTTCTCAGTTCATCCCCCATTTTGAACTTCAATAACACATCTAACCTACCTTCTAAGTGAAAACATTTATTACTAACACGTACAATATCTAGGGTGCTCGACTGAGATGTTAGTTCCTTTAACTTACTTTCAAGTGACTGAATTTTACTTTCACATATACGCGCCTGTTGTTCTAGGTTAAGCTTCCCTACTAAGTTCTCTGCCTTAACTTCCACCTTTTCCCTAATTACTTTCCTCAACTTTTTACGTAACTCGATAGTACCTATCTTTTCTGGTACAGAAATTCCCCTTAAAAGTAACTCAAACTGCAATTCGTCTTTTCCAAGACAATCTACATTTATTTTTAGAACCATCTTTACTAATTATGCAAAACAAATTAACCCTATTAAAACGAACACTGCTCAAAACAGCAGAGTGGCGCACCTATGTAACGTTACCTTCGCTCTAGGTTGGATATCTAGACTTTAATGTAAGCCCTGTGCATAAAAATTCCCTTATACCTTGAACGTCGGCTCCGAAACAACTTTTATTTTATTTTTGTGTTTGGCATTGTTTCGTTTAATAGTGATTAGAATTATTTTAGAGATTTTCCCTTTTTGTTTGGAAATTAAGGTGACACTTCTTAAATAAAAACACCAATAACCACACAATAACAATACCATATATTAAAAATGCTCTGAATTGGCATTGACAAACAATACATGAAATACCCTTAGAATTCTTAACTATCTTAAACTAATACACATTTTAATACACCCTAATACAACTTATCTATTTTATTATGGTTCTACACTTTTTACCTTTTTTTTGGAAATTTGTCCGGCCTTTTAAAATTTAGAATTGTTTTGCCCTCTTTAAAACCTTGTACCCAAAAGGCATATCCTAAAGTTTTGTATTGTTGATTCAGTTAGACCATTTGGATTTGATATAGAACAAATATATACAGATAGTTTACATAAAAACAAAAAGGGGTTTTATTGGGGGAACTCGTGGGCCCTGTAATCAGTTAAAACAAGATGATTAGTTACTTTTAAATGTGCTTAAGTCGTTGTACGGCCAAAGTAGCCCTTTTAATATTTTGGCGCTGATGCCTGAATCTTTTCCCAGTTTTCTTTGAGGCAATTCAATTCCTCCAATCTTCTTTGGTATCAATTCAAAATACCTATTACGTTATACTGGGCGTTATTTTAACTTAGAAGAAAATTCAAGAACTATGAAGTCAAAAATAATTACTTTACTTGTAATAGCAAAATTGAGTGTGAGACATTACATTTCAATAAATTTTAAATTTATTAAGCTTAGCAATTAGTTGACTTTGGGAGTAAGTTTTTCTAACTTGGTTACCTCATGACTGAGGGCAGCAGACACGTCCCCTGGAAGCTAGGAAGACCTCTTGGGCTGAAGTCCGGCGTTCGAATGCCGGACAAACTCCAAGTCTCTTATCATCCCCGCCTAAACCCTTCCAGGAGGGGAGACCCCTCCTATTTAACACTTAACCTCTTTCCCTGGACTTTGATTCGTCTCTAGTCTCCGCCTCCTCTGGGGGCGGTCAACCAATAACTTAGCTCAATCTAATCCTTAAACTATTTCGAAAACATGTTTTGGTTATTGCAGAAACAATTTTTGTTATGGCTTATCAGCTACAATAATTTGTGAAATTAATTTTATCAATTCTGCCCAGACTTTGTTATCAGAGCTATTTGGCTACAAACAAACCTATCTTGTTGTTCTAAATTTGTTTTTTGGAAAATATAATTTGTCATACTTCTAAGTACATCAGCCATGTACCATCAAAATCGAAATAATCACCAGTATTAAATTATGTACTGTGTTATCCTGAGGCATGGTACATTCTCCCTCCTCAAAGAAAATTTATTTGACTAAAATTCTAAATCAATTTTCAAACAATCCAAAAAATAGGAGTAACATTTCGTGTACAGTTACATTGACAGATATGTACAGTCTATTGACACACATTAATAAAATCATACATTTTGTATACAGAATATCATCTTCACAAATTGAAGTCCATTTTCAATAAATTTAATTACAAACAATACATATATCACTCAAACCAGCCACAATCCACGTGGCTTCCAAGTATTGAAGTCCTGAATTGATTGTGAATTGAGCCCGCCACCACTATTGGTTTATCTTATCTCTTCAGATAAGAGCTGCGCGCCGTGCGTCGCTCGGCTCTCGCTCTCGCACCATCCCACCTGCCGCTGATAACGTCGACGTGTGATGACTCGTGGTGAAAGGGGGTGGGGGTCTTACATATATGGAGTGTTATCGTCACATTATGTTACATTACATAAAAGTTTATTTTTGGTCTACTGAAATACGTAGTCCTAGTTTACTCTATTGCCTTGGGTAATTTATAGCTGTATCATAGATATTCTTTAAAAGGGCATTAATTTATAGAACCAACACATCTTAAACACTACATTAAACACATTTGGCTTACTTAAAACACACTCTATTTACTATATAATACTATAAAACATATTTTTACCCTGCTAATATATTTCGAATTCTATTCATGAATGAATGGTTTGGGATTGAGAGTACCCACAAAGTTGCC
>VBOA01000049.1 GCA_005877695.1 Gammaproteobacteria bacterium
GGAGTATTCTCGTAGGCATTGCTTTGTGAGTTTAGCACTTTATTATCACCGTGTTTTGTTTCTATTATGCGTTTGCTAGAAACGTCAAATTCGAACTTGGGCAATATCGCGGAATCTAATGCCATTATTGGATCGGCGTACGTGAGCGGTATTCTTTTGTTTTTAAAGTGTCTTTCGTAATCGAATTGTACGCAAGACTGAGACCTATTGTCGAATACGCGGATAGCGTCTAGATTGGGCATTGAAAACAGAATGCCATCGTCCAAAGTGCTAAGGACGCGTGACATATTTTGGTAGTTATTGTCTATATTTTCGAAAGTGGGCGGATTGTCAAAGAAGCAAGAATTGCACGTCCAAAAGTTGTCAACACACTTTTTGTATATGGGCGACGTGGTCCAAAGTGGTGGTATAAACAGGGCCTCGTCGTGTGACCCAACCTCACAGTTTCCAATAATGGGGGAACATTTGTTCATCTTTTTGATCCTAACAGTCAGCGATCCTGATTCGTTCTTATCGCAAAAAACGTTAAACTTGCCAATGTGTTGAAAGGAAATACTGTCCCCGGGTATAAGGTTTTTACACTGAAATGGGGCCGGCCTACAATGTTGCGTCTTTAAATCGAAATATTCCTCTTTATTGTTGCATTTCCTAACCACTGGCAGGCCGTTGCTGCATATTATATAACTGTATGTGTTTGCACTATTGGCTACAACAAACCCATCGTCTTTATTGAAGCATGGGTTTTCGGCACAATCTTCTTTGCAAGTTATGGTATTCAGCACGTCGCCGTGTCCGTCACATTTGTGAACCGTATTTGGGTTGATTACATCACCCACGTGGTCATCCAAAGACCTGCCAACGCAAGAGGAGTTTTTGGAACAACCAAAACTTGTAGGAGTGTATCCGATTAGGCACTTTCGTCTTACTACAACATTCTCGTTTGCGCAAATTTCAAACTCGTCGGCAGCATTATGAGCGGGTCTAAACTTGACAGTTTGTATATTGTCGTAGATTGGTGGCGTATACTCAAAACCGTTCGCAGTATGCGCCGTACTAACGTTGCCCCATTTAAACTCTAACGATTCAAGAATTTGTGGATCGCCAGACGGTAGGTGTTCCAAATAATTGTTTAAAAACAGTTTGAATTTTAGGTGTAAAACCGTTCTTACAATATAAAACACGACAATAGCCAAACCAACAGATTTAATCATTGTAAGGCTGAACATTTTTTTATATATAAAAATGCAAATCTATTGCTTGAAGTGTAAAACAGATACCGATTCAACAGATGTAAAATTGGTAGTGGAAAATAATCGCACCCAATTGAAAGCCAAATGTTTAATTTGCAACGCGAAGAAATGCAAATACGTATCTAAAACGTTTACATTAAACGGAGATGATGGTGGCAGCTGCAGCGATTAGCCAAATGAGCACATGCCCCTACATGGCGCTCGCAACCGGTAAAACGAGGAGAAACCCAGGCGGCCCCGCTCGCAGCGACGTCGGCCATTTTGAATCGTAAATAATCCCGCCCGTCCCAGCCTCCTTCGCGCTGGTGATAAGTGGCTCTGGGCAACAAAAAACTCATATAAATTCTGAGCTTATTGCGGACATTTATCTTCCGCCCGACAAGCCTCTCACCTTTTAGAATTATCACCGATTTAATACTCAGTGTCGGGAATTAAAGTTATTTGCGTATTATAAAAATGTTAAATGAAGTAGATGTTTACAAGTGCATACACGCAAAAGAGTTTCAAAAGTGTAAACACGTTTTTGCGTCTTTTTTAAGATCTATTTATAGCATTTTATGGAATTCACAAAAATGTAGCATGATGCAGTTTACAATCACAACGGACGCGATATTTTATTTGCTTAGCGTACGTGCAAATGGGGGCCAATATCAGTGTTGGCATGACTACAGTCGTTTTCTAGTAAGGTCTTTGAACGATGCTACGTTCCCAGCGTACTTGACTGCAAAAATCACCACAATAACAGAGTACCACGCCAATAGCCCGATAATGGCAAAACATTCTAACGAGCGCATCCTGCTTGAAATCATAGTAAAGCTTTTGAAGAAATGCACCTCATATGGTGAAGAATCTGATATGGACGTTGACGATAATAATAGCAAGATGATCGAAAAAGTCTGTTCGTATTTTAACCACAACCATGACTGTGTCACACTAAACGATGTTGACGAACTAATAAACGACTTCTTGCGGCGTTTGGGCGTGGATTCTTTTGACTCGATTACAAATTTCTTCGAAAATATGAAACGTCATATTAATTCGTCACCGTTGGCAACGGACAGTTTAGAAGAAGTTTGGAATGCTTTACAAGGAGACATTGTCCTTGGCCAGACTGCATACAAGGTATTTTGTCGTCATTCGATTAAAGTGGACGCTTGGAGGGAGGGCGAAAATGTCTTTTACGAGTTTGCCCGAGTATATGTGAAGTCTGTCTTGAGCAATGCACAACCAAACGAAGACGAGGCTGCTTTTCGAACTGAAATTGCTAATACTATAAATAACGGCGATCAAGGTGAAATTGAACAACTGTTCGCGTCAACTGGCGTAACCAGTCTAGACGAAATAGATCGCCAAATTAGGAAAATTGTTGTTGATATAAATTTACCACAGACGGTAGTCGATATCCAAAATATAATACAAATATGTGCTGCTTCCACAGTAAAAGAATGTCGCCAAACTTTGGAACATATTGTTAATGTGTGTGGCACGGATAATGTTATTAACATAATACAGATTGTGCAACGCATAAAAGTGGTGTATAACAAACATTTTTCCGAGCAATCTTTCGCGTTTGTCCAAATTCCAAATGCTATAGAATCTCTCATAGGCGGCCACAACACGGACGATTACAACACAATTCCTGGTATCACAGTTAGTGAGAAGCTGGGCTATGTTCACAAGAATTTATTATTACCCTTAGATGCCTTAGCCCCAAATTTAACGTACAAAGACATTGTTACCTTTCTTACAAATCTGGTGGAGAATTCCTTCGACGAACTAAACCAACAAACCACTCAGGCCATAATTACTAAACTGAAACGCGTAGACAGTCTAATGAACCTACAACAAGAATATGACTCACTGCAAATCGAATCTGAATCGGTAAAAGAACGCCTTGGAAAGTGCGAAGAGATTTTAGAGAAACAAAAGTCTGAAAATAAAGACGATTTAATAGACCGCTTGATTAAGGAAAACGAGGAATTGAAAAACAAAGTTAGAGAATATGGTGAAACCATCACGGAATTAACGTTCGAAAAGAGTTTAAAGCCTAGCGAGACGAGCACACCAACTGAGCCCAAAAGACGAAGGCTAATATCTGTTCGGCCAAACACCTCGACTAGCAATGTGGGCATAGAGGATGGCGAAAATATTGCCATTGTGGGTCCAACTCCCGTGGCGAGATTACGCGGTAGGAAGAGGACTCACGATGTAGACAGTTCAGATAGCGAAAACGAATACGATGAAAACAAAAGGAGTCGATAGCCAACTATGAAAAATAAATATGGTAAAAGGTCAAGCGGAATTGAATCAAAACAGTGAAAATATAGGTGCAGGTTGAAAGAAATACTAAATACAAAAACGTTCAACATTTGAATACGTAAAGTGAAACTCATTTGATGCAAACACGCTGCAATGTATAGTGTAAATTTCACAAACCATAGTGATGAAACGATATTGACAATCATACTTTCACAGTCTACAATAACCATTGACATTTATATTACATTTTAGACCCAAACATCAAAACTGGTCTCATTCCGCCCCAACCACTGTACGTGTTCGAGAAAATATAAATTTCGAAAGCCTAACTGGTAGAAACACTACAAAAAGACAGTCAAAGAGTATTTTCCTGACGCGAACGTATGGCGCCGGCTGTGGTTTATTGAACACGGCGCGCCTCAATGGAGTCAGAAAGTACTCGCACGAGCCCTCCGCAATCGCGACTGGAAAGTGATCATCGGCGATTGGGCCAGGTTCATTTTCTCTCCGCGCGTTGCGACAACTTTCACTTTGTGCAAAATTACACTGCTGGCAGAAATG
>VBOA01000012.1:0-40509 GCA_005877695.1 Gammaproteobacteria bacterium
CCCCCATGGGAAAGTAGGGCATCGCCAGGCTACTTACACTTAAAAACCCGCTTTTCGCGGGTTTTTGCTTTGGGGTTTTGTTAATTGTTAGCAGAATAATGATGATTTATCCCTAAAAAATTGCTTTCATTAGCTTGGGGTTGTTTAAAAAAATGACTAATCAGTTTTTGTGTTCCGCATCCCCCCATTTTGAATAATAATCCGTCCATTAAGTTACTACAAAAAACTGAAATAAAACGTTCAACGCTATCTTTTTGTGTAAAAATCAAAGGATTAAATACTATAGTAAAAAGAAGAATTGATAATAAAAAATTTAAAACTTTGGATTTAATTTGTTTAACTAAGCTTTGTTCAATAGTTTTTGTAAGTTGAGTAAGAATAAAATTTAGGGCTAAAAACGGTAAAATTTGGAAACTGTTTGATAAATTAAGCGAATGCGCAGCAAATAAAGTAGGTTTTATTATATAATCAATCAGTTTAGGAAGTGATGGATATTGTTGTCGATGACGCAAAGAAATTTCTTTCAGACAAGTTGCCATAGCGCCATAAATCAATGAACTCAATGAAAAATGAACGGTAATGGTTTTTATTTTTTTTCTATAGATTTCTAAATCAAATTTTTTAAAATTAATAGATTCATTGTTTGAATTTATTTCTCTTTTAGAACGATTGAAGATTTTAGCGAAACTGGAATTTACTGTTTTAGATTGATTAAAAAATAGATGATCTAATTTTTTAATTAATGAATTAAAATTTGTGCAATTCTGTTCCGAATTATTAATAATGGATTTTAAAGTTACTCTGTTATTAAAAAATTTTAATTTAGATGATAATGCGTTTTCGCGAGTGAGAACGTCTGTGTAAAATTGGCTATAAATAATTAAAGTAGGTGACTCATCAATGTTTTTTGCATTCATAACGATCAAGTTAGTTTGGTTATAACAGTAAGTGGATATTTCTGTTTCTTGTTGCAATAGGATGATTTCTTGATTTTGTCTTAGATCGCGTTGGGTTAGAGTAATGATATCCTTAGTATGATCAAAAATTAAAGGATATTTTTCGAATGACCATTCCCCATTTTCCTGAGCAACAATCATATAAGGTCTTGTATGAAAAATAACGTGAAGATGTTGTTGCCAATGTGAAATAGCGGCTTCTTTTAAGTTAACATTAACTACTGTCCAATTATTTTTTACTGAAATACAATCCAGTTGGTAAGCTATTTCGATACTTAGGATTAAATCTTCATTTGATGCGTGAATTGCAGCATAGATTTGTTGATCATTACATAATTCTTTGGCGTTTTGCCAAATTTCGCTAAAGTCTAAAATATTTTTTTTATTTCTAGAGGCACTTCGATCGTAAATGTTAATTGAATTAATGGGAAATTGTGTCGATTGACCCATAATTCGATAGATAGTTTCACCACTTTGACCCATTAAGCTGCTGGGAAAACGAGGATCATTGGATAAAATTTCTTGATTTCCATTGCCTATAATTAATACTTCCTTTTGTAAAAAAAGCTTTAGATTGATTTCCCATCGCCTTGCTAATGGAACGTAAATACTTAGGAGTCTATTGATTGTAAAATTGTTATTTTCTTTAATATAGAGATAATTTTTTTTAAAAAATTTTACTTGGACATTTTCACTAAATACAAAAACTGTGTTTTTAAAAAAATTTAATTTAATCTGATTATAATTAGATAAAATGGGGAAATAAAATGTTAAATTAAAAATTTTTTTCTGGTACAAAAATTTAAAAATTACACAAAGAAATACTTTTGTCATTTTTTGGAATGAATCTAAAGGAAAATTTAAGTAAAAATGATGTAGAAAATGCTTTTGAAAATTTATATGTAGCCAACTTTCACCTTCTTGATCAATGGTTAAATTATAAAAAATAGTAATTGGAAGCGGTATAGATTCGAAATAACTTATTAGGGTGTTTGGGTGTAAAATAATTTGAAGCTTATTAAGCGTACGATGCGTGATATAGATATGATCACATTCATAAACATTTTTTCCACCTAAGCCGTCAATAAAGGTAATATTTTCATTACTATAGATGTTGTCACTTTGATTGCGTCTACCAAAAATTTTTTGGATTCCATTAAGTTTGAGGCCGGTTTGACATTGCTTACCTAAGATTGGTGAGGCTTGAAAGCAGAGCATGCCGGTCTTATCAATAAAGGATCCTAAAGTTGGAACTATGGGCAGCTCGACTAATTTTAAAAAATTATCTTTGTTACCCCCGGTAATACTACCCGTTATATTAACATCGGCGATAATAAATAAATTATCTTGATCGCCCCCTACAAACATTTTTTTTCCATTATAAACATAAAAAATAATGGATTTATCCAATGGCGCCAAAGCTTTATCATTACCTTCGCCCAAATCAATAACATATAGGCCATCGTTCTTTTTTTGATTGAGCGCAACACCAATAGCATTATCACACAGATAATATTGATTATTATTTCCGATATCAGCTTCGCTATTATTAAAACCCGATAAACCTATTATTTTTCCATCTATAGGAGGATCTGGCATGGTCGCAAAAGGAGTTATTGACATTTTTTTTTTTAAAAAAATATGATTATGTTGGTGCAATTCGTTGGAGGAATAAGCAGAAGGAAAAAAATAAGCTTCAAAATCTGGGTGTTTTTTTAAAAATTCAATACCTTTTTTCGCCAAATGCGCGTTTAATGATTTAATGGGTAAATAACTTGAGGGCGGATAATTAGCAAATGAACGGATCATTTCCCAGCCCATTTCTGCGGGGGAAAGATGAACGTATTTTTCGATAGTTTTTATTCTATTGATAGATTGATCTACACTATTTATTAACCAGATCCCTAGATTTGCTATTTCAATTTCTGGATCAACGATCTCAGAAATATCTTTAATAATTTCTAAATACTCACCGGCTTTAACACTAGATTGTACTAGGCTTAAACCTGATATCATGCTATTACTTATGGAATCAAGCGATAATTTGCTGTGATTAGAATTTGGAAGCTTATAAATTTGTTTAGTTACATAATAGAATAAAGTAGAAATAGGTAAGCCGTTTTTAACAAAAGCACTTGAGACTCTCAGTGTATTACTCAAAAAAATTTGTTTTTTTATCGGCTCAATGCCATCCTCAAAAAGAATGTCTGAGGATAATTTACCTTTAAAGTTTAAATTATTTTCATTTAAGCCCGTATTAATTAATAAATTTCCTTTTAAAAACAATTCATCACTTATTTTGTCAAATATAATGCTACTAGTGATTAAACCAAGATTCATTGCAACATTTTGCAATTTTCCTTGAAGTAACTCCGATAAAATGTCTTTGGTAATGAGACCTGTCGAAACAAGTTGAGCGATTTTACCTGCCAGTTCCAAGCGATAAATTAATTTCTCTGGCGATATTTTTTTTGCGGTGGGAAGTATTTCTAAGGGCAGGCAAAAATGAGTAATTTCTCTTTTTTTTCTAGCCGAACAATATTCTGTATTTTCAGGTATGCTTTTTTTGATAAAGTTGAAATATAAAGAAAGAGCATCCATTTGTCTAATTCTTATATCTTCTTCAGAGGATAGCCAATGATATTTGCTTTCTTGAGCAATTTCATAACGATTTTTCGCTATGTTCCGAATTGACTCTTTAGTAATTATTCCTTCATTAATCTTTTTTTCAAGATAATACGTCGTTTCAGTTAGCGAAATTAATAAACCATTATTAATAAAATAATTAATTGCTTCTGCAATAAAAGAATAGAAATTGTCTTCTTGAAACAAAATGTAAGCATTGTCGTAAAGATTGATTAATCTTATATCAAATTGACTAAAAAGTAGAATATCAAATATACGTCGGCGCTGACCTAAATTTAAAATCGTTGTCAAGTCCTGATGTTGATTTTGACTCATATATAGTAAAAAAAAGAGAAAATGCAGTTCTTTTTGGGGGGTATCAAATGGGCTTTCCGTCACCTTAAGTGTTAATTCCGCAATTCTTACAAATAACGCGGAGTCTTTTTCAACATTAATACGAATTACCTGTTGCACCATACGATGTATAGTGGAAACATCCGGTGTATTTTGTTGATTAATCATTGAGTATGAGCGTAATAAATCAATAGCAGAAGCTAGATTTTCAGGCTCATAGAGTGGTAAAAAAAGTTGACTTGCAATGTGCTCAGGCTGTAAATAAGACATAATTCTTATAACTTCTAGAGCGATTTCACCCATAGGTTCTTGTTTAATATGTTCAAGACTAATTTGCCAAGCCACATAAAGTGTTTTGATATAAGGGTCATTGTTGTAGCGGTAATAATTAAAATTGAGTAATTTTTCAGTTTCTATTTTAAATTTTTGAATGTAATCATTGATACTATAGTCTGGATGAACAGTTTTTAATAATTTAATATAACTTACTGATTGTTGCAGCGCTATAGGTAACCCTTGTAATAATACAGCTAAACTCTTAATCGTGGGATTATATTGTTCTCCACTAGTGAATAATTCTTTTATGATAAAATCGATTGATTCAACTTCTGTAAAAATATCAAGTGACAGTGTCGATGCGATATTTTTCCAGTTACTATAACGAGAGGTGATGAGTATTGTAGGAGTAATACCTATAATTTTATGAGGTAGTAAATTTGAAAATTGACGAAAATTTTCAACATTGTCAAAAATGAATAAACTATTTCCAGTTGAGAAATATCGATAAACCTCTTGAATCAATTCTTCGATTTTTTTTGGATTCCCGTCGTCATCATTAATTTTAATGGTTAATTCTGTTGCTAGATTTTGCAAACAAATTAGAATACTACTTTGTGTTTCAGCATTTATCCATATCACGTTATTATCGTAATTATCTACATACACTTGAGCATACTTTAATACAAGTTGTGTTTTACCTATTCCTCCTAATCCACATAGAGAGGCAATGCAGGGGGTAGATCGAGATGATGAATCTAAAGATAAGGCCGCAGTTAATTGTGTCACTACGCCTATATTTTTTTTTGATAACAGTTGATGTAATTCATTTAATACATGGTGGCGACCAAAAAAATTTTTTATAGGGTTTCTTAAATTGAATAAAATAGATTTTTTGGGAAGTTTAACAATCGATTCTTTTGCGATATTCTGGGTATTTTTTTTTAAATTGGATATAATATTTTCAACCGTTGTTTTTAGTTTACTATCTAAGGGGAGATGTTCATATCTCCTTGAAACATATTGAAACCGATTTTCTTTTTCCACTAGCGTAAGGTCTTCACAATACTTTTCATACGTCAACTCGTTGAGTTGACCTTGAGAATTAATTTCCCATGTAAAAGGCAATCTATAGCCATAAGTGGAACTATCTAAACTTATTTTTAATCGATAAAATTGATCCGTATTGGGAGGTTGGTTTAAAAGTCGGATTCCTGTTTTTTCATACAGATTAGCTGTATTGATGAGATTACCTGATCGATCTTGAATCTTATTACCCGAGACCCGTAATCGAATATTTTTAATACTAGGGTCAAAAAATTTTTCTGAGGGGCCAATGATAACCCCTTGAGTTATTAAATCCTCGCTTAGCGCCACATTAGGTTGTTTGTTTTCTGCGATGAAATTTAAACAACGACCCGCAGCATCTTCTGCTAATTTTGTTAGCGCCATTTTATCACCGGCCTTATCAGTGACTTCCATGAATTGACAAGCATAATTTTTAAAGATTTTAATAGCTGCTTTTGATAATATTTCATCAATGGGTAGCTGTTCTATAGAATAAAAAATCCGCGTTATTGCTTGAGCCTTTGTTTTTGACGTAAAATAATGACTACTAAAACTACGTATTGAAGTCATAATTGAAGGAATCGATCCTACGATACTTTGAGCAATACCGACACCTACTAAAGCGGCGGTAGTTCCAGTTTTTATTTCTTTAAAAATTTCTTCTTGGGTTATTGGTTGACCTTTAGCTGTGAGGTGATACAAACTTAATCTTTGAATAAAATTAACAGTAAACTCATGGACAAAAACCTCTAGATACTTATTGATGTCTTCAGCTGGAGAAAGTAATCTTGGTTTTTTGACTAGAGGTTCTGAAATATCTAAAATTGCTTCTGTTTCTTTTGAAGTTGAAGGTTGATTATTGTCATAGTATCTTAAACCCATGTTTTTTTTAATTCGATCAGGATTTTTTTCTATTAATTGCGTATAAAATTTTCGTAATGTAATAAAGTATTCAGCATCTTTTTTTATGCCTAAATTAGAAATAAGCCATGTTAACGATTCATTATTATCTAACATTTGCTTAATTAGTGCGGCATTTTCTAAGCTTAATAAGCTAAAATTTTCAACTTCAATAGAATTGTGTTTAAAATAACTACTTAAATCAAAGATATGCTGAAATTCTTGTAAAAAATCTTTATAATCCTCTGTTAATAAATTTCCTGAAGGATCAATATAATAAAGTCTGGTGATATTATCCTGAAAACTAAGAACAATATTGACCCATTGTTTAATCCCTAAATTGACTAGTAAAACATGAAAAACCGCAGGTTTTATTAGCGATTTGAGTTGAAAAGAATCAATTTGCGTAAATAATTGCGCAACGTTTTCAATAATTGAAAAATCAGATAAAGAAATTTCATCATTTTTTTGAAAATTATTAAATTTTATATAAGCGATATTTAGTACATCTTTATTGCTTAATTGATATTTAAAATTATTATTTCGTGTGGCTTCTTCTAAGGTTTTTTCATTGGCTCGTTTATTACGCACCTTTGAAGAATAATTGGGTGAAGCGTTTTTTAATTTCCATTGAATTGATAAACGGTTGTTGTTTTTCATTTTGAATTCCTTTTATTTTTAAATACTATAATACATTAATTAATTAATATTTAAAACATATTTAAAGATCAAAAAAACCCGCATTCAGCGGGTTTTTATGAAAAGTTATTATTTACTCATACCAGCTATTATCCTTGGGTCGCTTACTTCTTCAACTTGTTCATTATTTAGACTCATTAGCTTGTTTTGAAAAGAAGTACTTGCAGGAGGACAGAGAGAAAAAGATTTAATTTCCTTAATTTCTTTTTTCGTTATACTGCCATAATTAGGATTGTTTGATCTTAATAGTTCGAACGTTTCTTCGTTTGCTAAATGATTGTCAGCGCTAGTGGAGCTTAAAAAAAATTTTAACATTACTTCCCCAAAGAATTTTATTTTTTTTATTAATGAGAGCATTTTTTACAATAACTTTACAGAAAAGGAGTTTTCTTGAAAGTCTTTAAAATCAGCCAGAAATATTATTCATCATTAACCAGGCTTAAACAAGTAGGCGAAGCTAAATTTTTTAATTTGTCTTTGATTTAGAGAACGATCTATTTATAATCTTACATAATAGATGTTTAATGGTTTTAGCTGTTATTCCTCATCATTGCGAAATCTTAGAGAATGGTATGACTTTAGAAAGTAAAAAAATCAACATAGCGGTTCTGTATGGCGGTTGCTCGGCTGAATATGAAGTGTCGTTATTATCTGCGGCAGCCGTGATTAAAAATTTAGATAAAAATAAATTTACTATTATTCCGATTGGTATTGATAAAACAGGATGCTGTTTTATCAATGAATTGCAGGATTTGTACGTTAATGATGAAATAGTACTCAAGACTAAAAAGGCAAAGTGTTTACAAAACTTAGCCGAGTTAAATCAACTTACTCAACGTCCTGATGTCATTTTCCCAGTATTACATGGTACCTTGGGTGAAGATGGCACAATACAAGGCTTATTTGACCTATTAGGTTTAGCTTATGTCGGTGCCGATGTAATAGGATCGGCTATCGGAATGGATAAAGATGTGGCTAAACGTTTAGCGGCGGCTGCTGAGATTGCTGTTGTGCCTTTTTTAAGTATAAACTCGGATCTTTGGATGAGCAAAAAGGACTTGCTAATACAAGACATTGAGCAACACATAGCTTACCCGTTGTTTGTTAAGCCAGCGAATGTAGGCTCAAGTTTGGGTATCACTAAGGTCAAAAAATCGAATGAATTGATAGCGGCTATTGAGCTCGCTTTTACCTATAGTACTAAAATATTAGTTGAAAAAGCCTTGGAGGTTCGTGAAATAGAAATAGCGATATTAGAAAACCTGCAATCGGGTGCTGAACCACTAGTGAGTTGCGTCGGCGAGATCATCCCAAGTCATGAATTTTATTCTTATGAAGCCAAATATTTGGATCCGAAAGGCGCAGAATTGATTATTCCAGCTATTTTGCAACAAGGACAATTACAACAATTAAAGGATTTAGCCATAAAAATATTTAATTGCTTAGTGTGTTCAGGGATGGCTAGAATTGATTTCTTTATTGAAAAGCAATCACAAAAAATCTATTTTAATGAACTGAATACCATTCCCGGATTTACCAAGATCAGTATGTACCCCAAACTCTGGGAGGCTTCCGGTCTTTCCTATCAACAGTTATTAACATCTCTGATTGAACTGGCGATTGCCCGTTATCACCGTTTGGCAGAATTAAAGCGATCTTAAGTAAACGAATATTAGATTAGCCTATTATTTTCTGTAGAAGTTACTTGTTGATCCCCCATTTTGTTTAATGAAAAAAAACGAAATGCTGTATAGGCTAAATATAAGTTTTCTCCACTTAATTTCATCGCATTGCGTTTTTCTTTAACTTGTTGACTGCTCGTTAACCAAGAAGTGCGTAGTAAATTTAATTGAATTAAAGTCGATTCATTATCTAGAATCATAGTGCTATCATTTATTTTTTGAGCGTAAGTGATTGACTGGTTTAACAAAGCTTTAATTGTTAAAACGGCTTGATCTTGATAAACAACGGTTTCTTGATCTTGAATGATAGCCTCTAAAAAATCGATATAACGACTCGATTGTGAATAACGAAGGATGGTAGCGGGAGGAAGAAAAAAATGGTGTTTTTTTTCTTTGAAATAAAAAGACATTGCTAAACTGTTTATGCTCAAGCTATCTTTTTGAAGTATTTTTTTTGCGAAAGCGATACTCAAAATTCCACAAGAATTTGTGTCGGCTTGTGGATGGGGAAGTTTTCTAGGCTTTTGAACAAAAAAAGAAAGATCAGTTTTAAATACCGGGACTTCTTTTATGATGTGGGCAATGTCCGTGTCTAGAATACGCCTTTTAATAGAAGTATCTGGCCATAGAATGGGCTGAATAATGGCTTCTCGAGTAAGGATTAGTATCTCAATATGTTCCTCACCTAATTGTCTTGCATTGGTAAAAATATATCCGACTCGTTCATTTTCTTTTAAATCGTTTTGAATGGCTTTAATTTCATGGATACATTCTTGTTTAGTTAAGTTAACATCAGGTTTTTCATTCTTTAAATAGGCTATTTTCCTGTTAATTTTTTTATCGAATAAAGATTTATAAGGGGCTTTAGAAATGATTGTATTAAGAGCGGAAAGTTCTTTTTCTGTTAAATTTTTTTTTAATTCGCCTCGAGGCGTTAAAAAATTTTTTATTGATTTTTTTAAGGTTGGATAAACTTCTTCTTTAAAAAAGGAGCTTAATAAATTAGAAATAAAGAAACTATCGTTTTTTTCTTCATCTGAGCAAAAATTGGATTGTAGATAAAAAGCGTATTTTTTTAAGTTATTTTCAAGTGTATCGATTTTTGTTTGGATCTGATATTGTTTTTCCAGTATGAGCTTTGGGCTTTTCATCCCATTTTTTATGAAAACAATATTTTTATAGGAATAATGTTTAATCAGGGGTTCAATAGCTTTAGCAGGAAATTGATAGTTTAAATAGGTTGGGTACTGCAAAAAAAAAGTTTTGTTATCAGAGAGAGGCATTGATTAATTCTTTAGCTCCATGGTACGTTATTTAAGATTCTAATTTAATTTCCTGAAAAAATTTTGGTACTTGTTGTTGCAAGAGTTGGTCGATAGCCAAGGCACGGGGTTGATACAGGCTGGGTCGACGCGGATAAATTCTATCGTTAATCCAATTGACTGACCAATCACTGGTCGTGTTGACACACGCGGCGGCAAAATTTCTTAAATGATATTTTTCTTCAATTTCTAAACAGCCCGCTAAAAAGATATCAACGTAAGATTCGACAATAGGGTAGCGGGCAGAGGGTGGCGCTAATAATTCGGGTTTTAATTCATAGATCCAAAACTGCCCTCGTGGTAATTTTTTCCCTGTTAATAAATAAATATTGTCAGGTTTCACCAAGACACGGCAGTAATATTTCTCTCGTGCATCATAATGCTTGAATGCAGTTGAGGGTACATTAAAAATTGTGCCATTAAATCGATCATGTTTACTTTTAATCACGCCAAGATAAGTGGTACTGAATCCATCTGCTAAACCTTTGGAAAACCAACCGCGTTGATAATGGGTTATCCAAACCGGTTTATTTTCGCCGCTATGGGGATCAGTCATATTTTTTGATGCAGTTTCTATTAATGAGCCATAACCAATTATATACTGTTGACTATGTGAATTAACCGGCGGGTGACAGATACAATCATCACTCGCGGAAACTGATTGAAATACACTTAAAAATAAAAGCGACATCAGGCCGAGTTTAGCGATGTAGTTCTGTATCATTGTTATTACTCAGTGGAAGGTTGAGAAGAAAAATCACAGTTCATTTTAAGCGATCTTTACTGATTGTAAAAGCCTAGTTAAAGTTGGAATGTGTTTTGTTTTTTAGTTCTCAGCAGAATTTTATACCGACAATAATTAAAATTTTATTGTGGATCTGCAATGTGTTGAAGACTACTAATTGAATTGTTTATGAGAAAGAACTTAGTGATGGTTGCTTAGTGGATGATGGGAATTTTCAGATTCATTTAAAGAATCGTCATCACTATTTTCTCTCAGGTCATCGTTTTGTGAATTTTTTTGAGCAGGAAACAGACAGAGAGCCGACGTAGGGCTAAGAATTTTTTCTGGTTTATTATTTAAATTGACCATTTCTTTAAAGCGAGCATGACTTTTTTTAAGTATATTTTGAGCATTCTCTTGATCAAATCCCTGCATTTGCTGAGATAACGTAAAAAGATTAACTGAAAATAATATTAATGATGCAAAGCAAACCAAGCTAATGCTAAGCGCAGAGATAGGAATACTTGCAAGCACAATAAACGTAATAATCAGATTGGCAAATAAGCTCAGCAGTAAAAAATTTCTGATACGTTCACTGGCTATAAAAGCATTATTACATTCTTTGATATAGTTATTAAGTGCACCCACTATCTGTTTTGACTCAGGAATGATCGTTGATTTGTTGATAGCGTTAAAAAGCTGTAAAGTCTCTTCAACTAATTCAAGATCGCATTCTAGGAGGAGGGGGTAAGTATAATCAAGTGTAGAAGGAGATGTCCAGGGTCCTATCCAATAATAGTCCATTTCAGGGTGCATTTTATTTTCCTTTAAAATTTTTTAAATTAATATTTTTTCATCCTAGCATGCTTCAAACCTTAGCTCAATCCTATTGACGCATACTCAGTTTTCCTTAAGTAAGCTTAAGTAAAATCAGAGATAGTCTAAGTATTTTTACTAGGTAATGAAATTTAATCAACTAAGGCTGATAATGAATAATTCTGAAAATTTAAAAAAACTAGAATACCTCGATCTTGCTTTATCTAAAGTTAAAAAACCCAATTTTTGGTGGGTTTATTGCATTGGGATACTCATAATCAGCAAACACTACTGATTGCAGAAAGAAATAAACTGATTGAAACAGCGGTTCAAAGTCTCATAAAGCAAGCGGATGGCAAGCAATGTGTATTAATAGCACCGGAATATTTTTATTCTCGACCTATAGCGAACGAACTTGAATGGCGTGAGAAGGAAGTTAATCATAAAAAGGATTTTCTAGATTATATCCCTGAGAAATATCATGAAGAATATAGGATTAATAAACAATATTATCCCGGTTCAATTAGACAAATAGAAGAAGGTCAATATCAACAAATAATTTCTTTCTTAAAAAATTTGTCGAAGCAATATCCAAATCTTGTTCTTTTTCCTGGGACAATAGCTTATAGAAAAACTATAAAGAAAGAAGATTACGCTATGTTAAAAAAGCGAATAGAAGACAATATCCGAAATATCCTCCATAGTAATGCATCGCCTTTACTATTGATCAATGATGGTAATGTGCAGTTTTATTTTGATCAAAAACGTTCGAATAAACAAAAAATGGAGTTCTTAAATAAGTTTAAATATTATGCTGTTAATACTGCACTATGCTTTTTTTCAAGGACGGCAAGTTTTCTCTCAAGATAAGGTATATAATTTTGCTGAGATTATGGAAGGCTATCCTAAAAAGTTACATGAAATGCGCTCATGGGGGGAGTACCCCCCTGAAACTATTTTCCTACCTGGAAAATATGAAGGTAAAATAGGAAAAATTAATGAATTGAGCTTAGTTTTAGATATTTGTGCTGATCATCCCAGAAATTTTTTAAAAAAAAGCTTGCAGGAAAACCAAGAACAACCGATGCTGCATATTTGTGAATCCGCTTTTGTACTAGGGAAGTTAAAGTCACAGTGTCAAGCGATAGGTGGGTATTTTCTACATGCTTCTTCCGAACTTGAACATACTTCGGTAATAAAACGCGAACAGGAGTTTGTTTATAAAAAAGAGGCTTCTTACCAAAGGGAAGAAATCAGTGTCTTGAACAAAGGATACAAAGGGAAGTCAACCCTTAGTTTTTTTAAACTTCCTTTGCCTGTTTCAGACAAAGAACCCGTTGTCTCTTATTCGGAACGAAGAATGTCAATCTAGATCCTATCGGCTAGAAATAATATGCCTGTAGAATTTTAGTCGCTGAAGGTTGTATACTAGCGACAAAATTGCTCAGGGTAATGAAAAAACCATGTTACAAAATTATTTTCCCATACTCATTTTTATTGCATTTGGCATATTTATTGGTGTGGCAGCCTTAGCTATCGGACATTTAACTGGCTTGCGACGTCCGGATACAGCAAAGCTATCTCCCTATGAATGCGGCTTTCCAGGGATTAGCGATGCCCGTTTGCCTTTTGATATTCGTTATTATCTTGTAGCGATTTTATTTATTATTTTTGATTTAGAGACTGCATTTTTGTTCCCCTGGGCAGTCTCTTTAAGACGCATTGGTTTATCGGGTTTACTAGCGATGGGGATTTTCTTGGGTTTATTATTAATAGGTTTTATCTACGAGTGGAAAAAAGGGGCCTTACAATGGGAATAGAACCATTATTACAACAACAAGGTTTTGTCATTACTTCCTTAGATAAGCTGCTCGGCTGGGCACGTAGCGGCTCTTTATGGCCGATGTCGTTTGGTTTAGCCTGTTGCGCCGTAGAAATGATGCATTCGGCGGCGGCGCGTTATGATCTGGATCGATTTGGTGTGATATTTCGACCGAGTCCCAGACAATCGGATGTCATGATCGTGGCTGGGACCTTATGTAATAAAATGGCTCCGGCTTTACGCAAAGTGTACGATCAAATGGCAGAACCGCGGTGGGTGATATCGATGGGTTCCTGTGCCAACGGCGGTGGCTATTATCATTACTCCTATTCGGTCGTACGCGGTTGCGATAGAATTGTACCCGTAGATGTCTATGTGCCCGGTTGTCCGCCGACTGCAGAAGCTTTAGTGTATGGCGTTATCCAATTGCAAAATAAAATTAAAAAAACTCACTTTATTGAGCGTACTTAAACTATGTCAGACATTGTTCTGCAACTGCAAAAAATAAACCAACGCTTTGATTCGGTTATTCAAGAAATAATCGTTGAACGAGATGAAATTACTTTAGAGATTTCTGCTGAACAATTACCTGAAGTCGGTTTAGCTTTACGCGATGAAACCGATTTTAAATTTGAATTGTTAGTGGATGTTTGTGTGGTGGATTATGCTGAATACGGTATGAGTGAATGGACGACCGAACGTTCGACGTTAACCGGTTTCGAGCGAGGCGTCGATACCACCGGTGATCTCCATCCCATAGCTTGGAATAAACCAAGATTTGCAGTGGTCTATCATTTATTATCGCTTACCCATAATCAGCGTCTACGCTTACGGGTTTTTGCCAAAGGTGAAACACCACAAGTGCCGTCAGTTATTAAGCTATGGTCAGCTGCAGATTGGTATGAGCGCGAAGCGTTTGATCTGTATGGTGTTTTTTTTGATGGACATCCAGATTTGCGTCGCTTGTTAACCGATTATGGCTTTGTTGGTCATCCTTTTCGTAAAGATTTTCCGTTAACTGGACATGTTGAGGTTCGTTATGATGCTAGCGAGGGGCGAGTGATTTATCAGCCTGTCACGGTAACACCGCGTACTTTAGTGCCAAAAACCATTCGTAAAACCACGAATGAAGCTATCCTAACTTGTTTCCATAAAAAACCTGAGTGAAGTTGTATGCCAGAAATTCGTAATTACACCTTAAACTTTGGTCCGCAGCATCCCGCCGCGCACGGTGTATTGCGTTTGATCTTGGAATTAGATGGTGAGGTGATCCAATCTGCAGATGCACATATTGGTTTATTGCATCGTGCCACCGAAAAATTAGCGGAATCTAAACCCTATAACCAAAGCATTGGTTACATGGATCGTTTAGATTATGTCTCGATGATGTGTAATGAACATGCTTATGTGTTGGCAATAGAAAAATTATTAGGTGTGACTCCTCCGAAACGTGCGCAATATATTCGCGTTATGTTTGATGAAATTACCCGAATCTTGAATCATTTATTATGGTTAGGTGCGCATGCCTTAGATATTGGGGCGATGACGGTTTTTTTATATTGTTTTCGTGAGCGCGAAGATTTAATCGATTGTTATGAAGCCGTGTCAGGTTCGCGTATGCACGCCACCTACTATAGACCGGGCGGTGTCTATCGTGACTTACCGGATAAAATGCCCCAGTACAAAGTGTCACAATGGCATAATGAAAAACAAATTCATGAAATGAATGCTAATCGGCAAGGAAGTTTATTAGACTTTATAGAAAGTTTTATTAGTCGATTCCCTAAGTTGATTGATGAATATGAAACCTTGTTGACCGATAATCGAATTTGGAAACAGCGTACGGTTGATGTGGGTGTATTATCTCCGGAACGTGCTTTACAATTGGGATGTACCGGTCCTATTTTACGTGCTTCAGGCGTGGCATGGGATTTACGAAAAAAACAACCGTATGAAGTCTATGATGAATTAGATTTTTCGATACCGATAGGTAGCAAAGGCGATTGCTATGATCGTTATCTGGTTCGAATCGAAGAAATGCGCCAATCGAATGCGTTAATTAAACAATGTGTGAGTTGGTTGCGTGCAAATCCGGGGCCTGTGACGCTCAGCGAACATAAAGTGGTGCCACCGACGCGTTTGCAGATGAAAGAGGATATGGAATCACTGATTCATCACTTTAAATTATTTAGTGAAGGTTATTGTGTGCCGCCGGGTGAAGCCTATGCAGCGATAGAGCATCCTAAAGGAGAGTTTGGAATTTATATGGTTTCGGATGGCGCTAATAAACCTTATCGGGTTAAAATACGCGCAGCGGGGTTTCCACATTTGGCGGCCTTAAATGAATTGGTTTCCGGACATATGATTGCTGATTTAGTCGCTATACTGTCTAGCCTTGATATCGTGTTTGGTGAAATCGATCGATGAAGAAAGTGACGAATAACAAAAGCGGCGTATTACCCGAAGATTTAAAAATCGCCATTGAGAAATGGGCTAAGAAATATCCACCTGAACGCAGGCAATCGGCGGTATTACCCGCGTTAACTCTAGCGCAGGATTATAATGGTGGCTATTTATCTCAAGAATTAATCGATGCCGTAGCCGATTATTTAGAGATGTCACGCATGACGGCCTATGAAGTCGCCACGTTCTATACACTTTACGAACTTAAACCGATAGGTCGACATAAGATTGGGGTGTGTACGAATGTTTCATGTATGCTGAGCGGTTGCGACAAAATCGTTGCACATTTGCAAAATCGTTTGCAAATTAAGCTGGGTGAAACCACAACCGATCAAAAATTTACGTTACGTGAAGTCGAGTGCCTAGGTGCCTGTGCAAACGCCCCGGTTGTCCATATCGGACAACGTTATTATGAAGATTTAACACCCGAAAAATTAGATAAAATCTTGGATAACTTAGATGGCGAATGATATTTGTTTCCGTACTTTACATTTTGACCAGCCATGGAGTTTAGAAAATTATCGGCGCGTCGGTGGTTATCAAGTTTGGGAAAAGATTCTAAAAGAAAAAATACCACCGGAACAAATTATTGCTGAATTGAAACTCTCTGCGTTACGCGGACGTGGCGGTGCAGGCTTTCCAACCGGATTAAAGTGGAGTTTTATTACGCGCGGCGCTCCAGGGCAAAAATACATACTCTGTAATTCCGATGAAGGCGAGCCTGGGACCTGTAAAGATCGAGATATTTTACGTTTTAATCCACATCAATTAATTGAGGGAATGGCGATTGCTGGATATGTCATGGGCGCCACGGTTGGTTATAATTATATCCGTGGAGAATACCATGAACCTTTTCAGCGCTGTGAAACGGCCATTGCCGAAGCGTTTGCAGCCGGTTTATTAGGCGTTAATATCTTAGATTCCGGATTTGATTTTCAACTCTATAACCATTTAGGTGCTGGTGCTTATATTTGTGGTGAAGAAACGGCTTTAATGGAATCTTTAGAAGGAAAAAAAGGTTTTCCACGCTTTAAGCCGCCTTTCCCTGCGAATTATGGTTTATATGGCCGTCCCACTACGATTAACAACACTGAAACTTTAGCTTCTGTACCGGTAATACTGCAAAAAGGCGGGAAATGGTTTTTAGAATTAGGAAAACCCAACAACGGTGGCTGTAAAGTATTTAGCGTGACCGGACATGTAAATAAACCCGGTAATTATGAAGTGCCTTTAGGTATTTCGTTTAAAGAATTATTAGCACTTGCCGATGGGATGAAAGCAGGTAGGAATTTAAAAGCAGTTATTCCAGGCGGCTCGTCTATGCCAGTGTTAACAGCAGCAGCGATGTGGAATACCACGATGGATTATGATTCGATTGCGAAAGCGGGTTCGATGTTAGGTTCTGGTGGCGTCATCGTCATGGACGAAACCACTTGCATGGTAAAAGTTTTAACGCGCATTGCGCATTTTTATAAAGAAGAATCCTGTGGCCAATGTACGCCCTGTCGTGAAGGAACCGGCTGGATGTGGCGGGTATTACATCGAATTGAACACGGTCTAGGCCGGATGAATGATCTGGATTTATTAGAAAGCGTGGCAGGGAAGATTATGGGGCATACCATTTGCGCCTTAGGTGACGCAGCGGCAATGCCAGTACAAAGTTTTATTAAACATTTTCGTCATGAGTTTGTTGAACATATTGAACATAAACAGTGTCCAGTCGGTGATCCACATGAAGATTAGTTTTCGTCTGTTAGCGCTGGGTCCTGTCACTGGGAAACACTTTTTTTGTTGGCTTTTGCCACAAAAGAAAGTGTTATCCCATGCCATCCAGCACACTTATTACTTGAAAACTAAAATACCAGTGAGTAGTGGGGTGAAGTGAAGTATGATAGATATTGAAATAGACGGTCGTATATTACACGTAGAACAAAATGCCACCATCATAGAAGCGGCTGATAAAGCAGGCATCTATATTCCACGTTTTTGCTATCATAAAAAACTTTCTATCGTTGCGAATTGTCGGATGTGTTTGGTTGAAGTTGAAAAATCTGGAAAACCCTTACCCGCTTGTGCAACGCCTGTCACTGCGGGTATGAAAGTTTATACAACGTCAGCAAAAACCAAAGAAGCTCAGCGTTCGGTAATGGAATTTTTACTGATTAACCATCCTTTAGATTGCCCTATTTGTGATCAAGGGGGCGAATGTGAATTACAAGATCTCTCTTTAGGTTATGGTTCCTCGTTGTCGCGCTTTACTGAAGGTAAACGTTCTGTCAAAGACGAAAATCTAGGATCCTTAATTGCCACCGAAATGACGCGTTGTATTCAATGTACGCGTTGTGTACGATTTGGTCAGGAAATTGCGGGTATTAAAGAACTGGGTGCGCTGAATCGCGGCGAAGATTTGCAAATCAGTACCTATATCGAACATAGTTTAGAATCGGAATTATCAGGAAATATTATTGATCTTTGTCCAGTGGGAGCACTGACGTCAAAACCATTTCGTTTTACCGCGCGGGCATGGGAATTACAACAATCCGCATCGATAGCGCCGCATGATTGCTTGGGTTCGAATATTTACTTACATACCCGTCGTGAACAAGTGATGCGTGCGGTGCCGCGAGAAAATGAAGCGATCAATGAAACATGGTTATCGGATCGGGATCGTTACAGTTATCTGGGTATTCACAGTAAAGAGCGTTTGACGAAGCCACATATTAAAGAAAATGGCCAATGGTTTATTGTTGATTGGGAAACCGCATTAGAGAAAGTGGTCAGCGAATTTAAAAAAATTCTGCAACAAAAAGGTGCATCAGCGATAGGCGGTTTAGCTTCAGCGTCGAGTACCACTGAAGAACTTTATTTCTTTCAAAAATTATTGCGTAGTTTGGGTACGCAACATATTGATCATCGTTTGCATCAAACCGATACTTCGGATCAAATGCAAGCACCGCTATGCCCGCCTGGCGTAAGCTTGTCGGACTTAGAAAAAGCTTCTTTTGTTTGGTTGGTAGGTTCTAATATTCGGCGTGAACAACCGATAGCCGCTCATCGTTTACGTAAAGCCAATCTAGCAGGGACTAAAATTGCTAGCTTACATTGCGTGGATGTACAGGTTCCTTTTGCTTTGCATGAAAATTTGTGTGTGAATCCGGAAGCCATCGTGCCGACGTTGTTAGCAATTGCTAAAGCTTTAGATGATGAACAATCGTTGGCTTGGTTTTCCGCGATTACGCCGATCGATTTGCAGAGTGATTTAGTTAAACAATTAAAAGCTTCTGAAAATAGCATTATTATTTTGGGTGCATTAGCGCATAACCATCCACAAGCGAGTTTAATTAGAGCATTAACCCATTTTATTGCCCGCAAAACAGGTGCTCGTTGCCTGTATTTGACTGAAGGTGCCAATAGTGCGGGGGCATGGTTAGCAGGTGCGGTACCTCACCGTATGCCGGGTGGTGTTGCTGTGAATGAGCCGGGTTTATCTGCCGAGGAGATGGTTAATGCGGATTTGCAGGCATTTATTTTACTTAACATCGAACCCACTCTCGATTGCGCTAATCCTCAGCGTGTTAGTCAGGCATTAAAGCAAGCCGATTTTGTACTGGCTTTATCAGCTTTTAAAGCTAAATCCCTTTTAGATCATGCGCATGTTATTTTACCGATGGCTACATTTGCTGAGATTCAAGGAAGTTTTATCAATATGGCGGGCTGTTGGCAAACCTTTTCCGCGGCGATACCGCCATTAGGTCTAGCGCGTTCTGGTTGGGAAATTTTACAGACCTTAGGTCAGCGTTTTGAGTTAGCTGATTTTAACCGCTCTGATCATGCGTTTATTCGTGAAGAATTAGAGCCGATATTGTTAGAACATCTTGCCAGTGATCATTCCGACCTTACTGTCACTCAGCAACGGCTAAGTGTTAAAAATGTTACACCGCCTGTTCAACGTGATAAGCCTAAAATAACGAGGATTAGTGAATGGCCTATTTATGGGGTTGATAGTTTGGTGCGCCGATCCTTAGCTTTACAAGCTTCTGCAAGTAAGGATCCCGTTAAAATTGCTATGAATGCGACTTTAGCCCAGCAATTGAACTTCAGTGAAGGCCAATTAATTCGCATCGAACAGGGATCAGGACAGTCTTTGTTAACTTTGTCGATACAAGACAGTATTCCGGATCATTGTGTTTACATTCCCGCCGGTTGCGAAGAAACCGCTAACTTAGGCGAATCATTTGGAGTAGTTAATCTCTATGCTGAATGATTTACTCTTATTAATTTGGATTCTGATTAAGATCGTTGTCATTACCATTCCTTTGTTATTGGCCGTTGCCTATTTAACGTTTATCGAACGTAAAGGGATCGGTTATATGCAAACCCGGATTGGACCGAATCGGGTAGGGCCATTAGGTTTTTTACAGCCAATTGCTGATGTCATTAAGTTAATTACCAAAGAAATTATTGTACCAACGGCATCAAATCGTTATCTATTTATTTTAGCGCCGATTATTACCATCGCTCCGGCCTTAGCAGCCTGGGCGGTTATTCCGTTTAGTGAAGGTTTAGCATTAACCCAAATAAATGCCGGTGTATTGTATTTGTTTGCAATTACTTCCTTGGGTGTGTATGGGATTTTAATCGCTGGTTGGGCGGCGAATTCTAAATATGCTTTGTTAGGTTCATTACGTGCGGCAGCACAGACAATTTCTTATGAAATTGCTATGGGTTTTTCGTTTGTTGGTGTGTTATTAGCGGCGGGCAGCATGAATCTGCATGAAATTGTATTGCGTCAACAAGGCGGGATTTTTCATTGGTTTTGGTTACCCTTATTACCGTTGTTTGTCTGCTATTGGATTTCTGGAATTGCTGAGACTAACCGTGCTCCGTTTGATTTAGCGGAAGGTGAATCTGAGATCGTGGCGGGTTTTCATGTGGAATATTCCGGTGTGACTTTCGCGTTATTCTTTCTCGCTGAATATATGAATATGATTTTGATCTCAGCGATTGCGAGCTTATTGTTTTTAGGTGGCTGGCTATCCCCTTTTCAAGGGATAGCGGTACTCAATACGGCACTCGCTTGGATTCCTGGTATCTTTTGGTTTTTTACAAAAATGATTATTTTTTTAGGCCTCTTTATTTGGTCACGTGCGACTTTTCCGCGCTATCGTTATGACCAATTAATGCGTTTAGGTTGGAAAGTGTTGATTCCAGTGACATTACTTTGGATATCAGTCGTCGCATTAGCCATACAATTTCAATGGGGTCCTTGGTTTAACGCATGAACTTGTTAAGAAAAATAGTACAACTTATAAAAACGTTTACACTCTGGGAACTTTTTAAGGGATTGGGCGTGACCGGCGGTTATTTTTTTAAGAAAAAAGTCACCATACAATTTCCTGAAGAAGAAACACCTCGTTCAGTACGATTTCGTGGTTTACATGCATTACGTCGTTATCCTAATGGTGAGGAACGCTGTATTGCCTGTAAATTATGTGAGGCGGTTTGTCCGGCGTTGGCGATTACCATCGAAGCAGAGCCGCGTGATGATGGTTTGCGACGTACGACCTTATATGAGATTGATTTATTTAAATGTATTTATTGTGGATTTTGCGAAGAGTCATGTCCGGTCGATGCTATCGTCGAAACCAATATTCCTCATTATCATTTTGAACAGCGTGGCGAAGAGATTATGACCAAAGAAAAATTGTTGGCTATTGGTGATAAGTATGAGAAGCAGATAGCGGAAGAAAGGAAAGAAGATGCGCCTTATCGTTAAGTTACCTCGACTTATCTAGAAGAAATCAAAGGAGTTTACCTATAACGATCCCAGTGGTTCTCTTGCATTAAGTTGGTCACGTTCTTGTTCTGGTAATGTATAAAGCTTTAATTTTTGTGTAGGCTTATAAAATAAAATAGGTAAATGCTTAGAAAATTTAGATTCTATTTCATCTCGATGCTGGATAGCTTTTAAACGTTCTGCAGGAATGTCGCTTTGAATAATAATCGCGCGTAGCGATAACGGGTTAATTTTTGCTAAAACTTCATTTGTTTCTCTGCTCGTTAACACCTTTGTTATAAATTGTTGTTCATCCATTTCATTAAGGTGTTGTATTTTGGTTTTGTAATCGTTGACGTTGGTTTCTGATCCGATCCATTCATGTTGAACAGTTCCTGAATCGCGCAGCAGCCATGCTTTTACTTGGCATTGATCTCGATCAAACAGTAAGCCTATATCCGAACTAAAAAGCGTGGTATTGAATCTTGGTGAAAGCAACGTTGTTGACGTTTTCTTGGTATATGTATAGTTTTCTTTGGGTTTGGGATGTCGATTTTTTTGATAAGAAACTATTTCTTCGGTTAAATGAACAAATTTCTTAGTAGTATTTGTTATTGTAACAGGATTGCGTAACGAAGATTCTCGATGGCTCAGGTTTTCTAATTGTTTTGTAAAGATTCCAAAAACGATCAAGTTTAAACGTTTTAACTAGGCCTTTATTGGCGGCAATGCAGTTTTTTGCTGTTTCAAACGCTTGTTGTTCCTCTTTTGCTGCTCGTAACCACTTACGCATTTCATCCTTAGACCACGCAACACTAGCAAATAGTTGGTTATAAAACTGCAATCGATTAAGCATATATTGAGTATCGGGATCCCCATTTTGTCTTAAATGGCGATAATGACTCCAACTCTCTACACCCCCCGCCAAATTTCTTCTAAACTTTTCTGAAGGAAAATTTGGTTTTCTTGCTGGATGTCATCTAAAAAAATTGTTCTTTATCAGATAGAGGTTGATTTTTGGCTTTTTCAGCTAAACATTCGGTAAATAAAAGTATTATTCTCGGATGAGGTTTCTGTAATTTACCTTCAAAATAATCATCGATACACTGCATAAGCTATCGCGTATATCAGCTAATTCGAAGGGAAAATTGAGCGTTTTGAGTTGTTGTGGGGATAGATTGGAAAAAAATAACGCTAACAGACGATCAGATTGCAACGCTAGTACATTATTCAACAAACCACAAGGGGTCAAAGATTTGATTTCTTTTTTTGTATTTATACCCGCTAAGATTGGAACAGCAAATAAATAATATGCTACGAACATTGGTATGATTAGTGGTGCAAATAGACTAAGCGCCAAAAAAGGCAGCTCTGATTGTTGTATAAGTATACCAAATATCCTAATAGGTAAGCCTGTACTTAACTGTGAATCTAAATGCACCATTACAAAGAAGTTAACCACGAATAAAACGAAGGGAATTAGAATGAATAAACCTAAGAAGGTTAAGTTCATTGCTATTGCCATTATGATGAGTACTGCTGGGATGCCTAATACTACAAGACCTGATACTAGGCTCTGCAATATCATCTTTAGTATCGGTAATAGTGTTTCAGAAGAAATAGCTTTTTTAAAATTTTCCCAAACGATAATAAGCTTATCTTTAAAATTAATTTTAAAATTCCCTATTTTATCTGCTTTTTCTAATAGCGTTATACACACATCGGTGGAATAGTTCTCAAGTAAGAATGTTAGGAATTTTATTTTTAAAAAGGGTGTATTTTCATTAAATAATTTTTTAATTGTTTCGCTGTCTATTTTATGAAGTAACGCCAAAACAACTGGCGATGGTTGATTCAAAATAACTGACTCTAAAAACTTAAGTCTGCATTTTGGTGTAAATAATGATTGGGTTAATTCTTGTGAGTTAATAGATTCAATGAGGGCTAAGGCATGTGGGCTTGATTCTTTCTTTTTTAATTCGTCTAAGACAATTTCAGCAGGCAGATCCACACAAAGTATCTGAATAAGATACCGCTTGATTAAGGCAGAGTTAATTACATATTCTGTATTATCTCAGAGACAGGGTTGACCGAGATACGATTCAAAAAAGCGCGAGGCTTTGTCGAGAATAACGGTAGGTTTATCCTCAGATTGCGGAATATTCACCATCAAGTCATTTAAATTCTGAGGCGCATGACTTAATCGTATGACTGCAAAGGATAATGCAGCCGCTGTTCTGGCTTCTATACACCCAACATCTCCATCGAATTGTAGCTTTTTAGCAAAAACTTCGAGTTCGCCTTTTTCTTGCATGGTTTCAATAGCTTGTTCAAATTGTTCAACAAGATTTTTTAATCCTGTTTGGACAAGCTCGGTAGAAGAATAGCTATTAAAATGCATGGCGGTATTATTGAAGTCTCGGATAACCCCTTTTGATTTGTCTTGTGTGTAGGTATAGAGGGTATCATCATTTCGATGTTCTACTGCATAACCAATAAACTCTAAGTTAATCTTAATAAATTTTAGACAATCTATTACCTTGTAGGCATCCTCTTTAAGCGGAATCGTTAACTCTTTACTATGCCGGATAAAATGGGAAAAACGATTAAAGATTTGAAGTTGATGGATATATTCCGGAAGATTGGGGTCTTTTTTGCTAGGCATCTTAAAAGCTCCAACTTTAATTTTAATAAGTATATCGTTCAAACCTTAAGATTTTTTTAAGAGTTTTTATTATTTTTTGAAATAAGTAGATTTCGAAAGAGTAGGTACCGACGATGTTTATTCTGGAAAGCCTTTGGCTGAGGAACAGGTTTAATTAAATGAATCGCTGCTGGCATTAAAATCAAAATTTTTTAATAGGAAGTTGCTATGCATAGAGTGGTCATTTAGAATGGCTAACATTTAAAATACGAGCTCGCTGAGTGACGTTTTCAGAAATATTATTGACTCGGCGCATTGCCACATGCTAGGACGCTAGGTTATTTTGGATCTTGAATGAAGCATACCTAAAGTATGTGACAAACCCAGGGAAGGCTAAGCCTTAAGTAGGCTTTAGCATCGAACCGACGAGTTCCTGAAAATTATAAAATGTAAATTATAGGGTAATCATGCTTCTACAACAATTTGCTTTTTTCGGTTTTGCTGCATTGCTCATTGCTGCGGCATTGATGATGATTATTTCTCGAAACCCGGTGCGTTGCGCTTTATTTTTAGTATTGGCTTTTTTTGCGGCAGCCGCTTTATGGATCTTATTAGAAACCGAATTTTTAGGTTTAATCTTAGTGTTGGTGTATGTCGGTGCGGTCATGACACTCTTTTTGTTCGTTATAATGACCTTAAATATTGATAAGAGTGAAAAGCAATATGGTTTTGTGCGTTATTTATTTTTCCCGGTCATTTGTGTGTTAATTTTGCTTGCATTGCTTATTTACGCCGTCTTTCCATTTTCAGGTTCGACGGGCCTGCTGCCATTGTCTGCCTACGCCAGTAATACCCAAGCCTTAGGCGATATACTGTATACACAATATGCTTATCCGTTTGAAATCACCGGTGTTTTATTATTGGTGGGTATTATTGCTACGATTGCCTTGAGTTTTCGCGAAAAACGTTTGAACAAAGCGATCCCACCCGAAATACAATTAAAGGTTAAACCTTCGGATCGTTTACGAATTATAAAGATGCCAGCTGAGAGAAAAAAATGATTCCATTAAACTATTACTTAATACTTGCGGCTACCGTATTTAGCTTGGGTTTACTAGGTATCATGATTAATCGAAAAAATATTATTATTTTACTGATGTGTGTCGAACTCTTACTATTAGCGGTGAATATGAATTTTATTGCTTTTTCACATTTTTTTGCTGATTTATCCGGTCAAGTGTTTGTCTTTTTTGTGTTGGCGGTGGCGGCGGTTGAAGCGGCGATTGGTTTAGCGATATTGATTGTTTTATTCCGTACCCGGCATAGTATTCAAGTCGATGCCTTAAATCGTTTAAAGGGGTAGGTTGATAATGACTCATTATCAGTTAATCAATCTTGCATTAGTCTTATTTCCTCTAGCGGGTGCACTCATTGCCGGTTTAGGGGGTCGACGTGTGAGTGATAGTTTAGCGCACACGGCGACTATTTTGGGTGTGGCGATCTCTTTTATTTTATCGCTTTATTTTGCGTATCATCTCTTTTTTATGCAGGGTGGCACTTATGATGCCAATCTGTATTTGTGGGATTTAACAGGTAAATTTCGCTTTAATATTGGGTTTTTAATTGATCCATTGACGGTGGTGATGTTTCTCATCGTGACATTCATCTCATTGATTGTGCATATTTATAGTGTCACTTATATGGCGGGCGATCCGGGTTATAAACGGTTTTTTAGCTATATGTCGGCATTTACATTTGCTATGTTGATGTTAGTAAGTGCGAATAATTTTCTGCAATTGTTTTTTGGCTGGGAAGCCGTGGGTTTAGTTTCGTATTTGTTGATTGGATTTTGGTTTAAACGCGAAGCGGCCAATGCGGGAAGTTTAAAGGCATTTTTGGTTAACCGTGTCGGTGATTTTGGTTTCTTTTTAGGGATTGCTTTATTATTTAATTATTTTGGAAGCTTAGATTATTACCAAGTGTTTCATGCTGCGCCTGCACTCAAAAACGCGACGATAAGTATTTTCCCGCATACTTCTTATTCACTTATCGCAGTTATTTGTTTTCTATTATTTGTGGGTGCAATGGGAAAATCGGCACAGGTTCCTTTACATGTATGGTTACCTGAATCGATGGAAGGCCCTACACCCATTTCAGCATTAATTCATGCGGCAACCATGGTGACAGCCGGTGTTTATTTAGTTGCACGGCTTTCGCCTTTATATGAGTTGGCGCCCAGCGTGTTAAATCTTATTTTGATATTAGGGGCTACTACGGCTTTATTTATGGGCTTGGTGGCGATAGTACAGAACGATATTAAGCGAATCATCGCTTATTCTACACTTTCGCAATTGGGTTATATGATGGTCGGCTTAGGTGCTTCGGCGTATGCTGCGGGTATTTTTCACTTAGTGACGCATGCGTTTTTCAAAGCATTATTATTTTTGGCGGCAGGCTCAGTTATTTTAACGATGCATCATGAACAAGATATTCGTAAAATGGGTGGTTTAGCAAAAGTTATGCCGATAACCTACCTTGGTTTTTTAGTGGGGGCATTGGCGTTGGCGGCATTACCGCCTTTTTCAGGTTTTTACTCCAAAGATGCCATCATCGATGCCGTACATGCTTCGACCTTACCCGCAGCATCTTATGCCTATTATTGTGTGTTGATCGGCGCCATGATTACGGCTTTTTATATATTCCGTGCTTTTTTCTTGGTATTTCATGGACAAAGTCGTATGCCCATTAAGCATTATCAGAAAACGACCTGGATTGTTAAATTCAGTTTAATTAGCTTAGCCATTCCTGCGACGATTGCAGGCTTTTTATTGGTTCAACGTTTTTTAAGTGTTCCTGGTTTACTTGCAAATAGCCTTAGCATATTACCCAGTCATAAACTCACGGTAACTGAACATCTGATGAGTAGAGCGACGCTTTTTTCTGGTTTGGGTATTGTTTTAGCCTGGTTTTGTTATCATCAATTTCCCAGCATTCCCAATTGGGTACAGAAACATTTTACTTTTCTGTATCGGGTTTTAGTGAATAAATATGGTTTTGATGCGTTTAATCGAACGGTATTTGTGAATGGAGGTCGACGTTTGGCGAAACTATTTTTTAAGGTGGATGCGAATGTACTCGACAAAAAACTGATTGATGGTTCCGGAAGACGAATTAATTGGCTGTCGAATGTATTGCGCCGCTTACAATCTGGTTATATTTATCAGTATGCATTTATTATGGTGTTGGGAATCATTATTTTTTTATTGGCTTATACTCTTCGCACTTGAATTGACTGTGAGTATATTCCTTATAACTTAGTAGTAGTATAAGAATGTTTTTAACTTTATTCATACATAAACATTTATTAAGTTTGCTTATTTGGTTGCCGGTACTGGGCGGCGTGTTAGCGATTGCATTTAATGGGGACCGTTACCCACAGCGTGCGCGCATTATCACCTTAATTACTTCGCTGCTTACTTTGTTGTTGTGTATACCGTTGTATTTAGGTTTCAATCCTGTTTTAAGCAGTATGCAATTTCAAGAAAATATTCCTTGGATTACTGTCTACAATATTAATTATAGCTTAGGTGTCGATGGTATTTCTTTACCACTTATTATATTAACGGTGTTTACTACCTTACTGGTTATCTTGGCAGCTTGGCGCAGTATAAGTTTACGTGTAGCGCAATACATGGCGGCGTTTTTACTCATGCAAGGTATGATGGTAGGAACTTTTGCAGCCACTGACTCGATTTTATTTTATGTGTTTTGGGAAGCCATACTGATTCCGATGTATTTGAGCATTGGGGTATGGGGCAGTGATAACCGTTCCTATGCGTCAATAAAATTTTTCTTATATACCTTTTTTGGTTCTGCACTGATGTTGATTGCTTTACTGTACCTCGGTGTGCATAACCCAGAACATGACTTTTTAATTGCCCATTTTTATCCGATACCGCTGACGATGCCTGTGCAAGTATGGATCTTTATTGCTTTTTTAATTGCGTTTGCGGTAAAGATTCCGATGTGGCCTTTACATACTTGGTTACCCGATGCGCATACCGAAGCACCCGCGGGGGGGTCAGTGGTCTTAGCGGCGTTAATGTTAAAGCTAGGAGGTTATGGTTTTCTGCGCTTTACATTACCTATCGTACCGGATGCTAGCCGCTTATTAGATGGTTTTATGATAGCGCTGGCTTTGATTGCTATTGTTTATATTGGTTTGGTGGCGTTGGCACAAGTGGATATGAAACGCTTGATTGCTTATTCCTCAATTGCGCATATGGGTTTTGTGGTGCTCGGTTGTTTCATGTTATTTGCCATCATGAAACAGAGTCATAATATGCTTATGGCGTATATGAGTTTAGAAGGGGCGATGGTGCAAATGATTTCTCATGCCTTTAGTTCCGGCGCCATGTTTTTAGCGGTAGGAATGATGGCCTATCGGTTTCGAAGTCGTTTGATTAAAGATTATGGGGGTCTTGCCACTAGCATGCCATTATTGGCGTCTTTTTTTATGTTGTTTGCGATGTCGAATGTTGGTTTGCCAGGGACTTCAGGTTTTGTCGGCGAATTTATGATTATCCTTAGTGCGATGCAAGCCAGCTTTTGGATTACTGCGATTGCGGCCACTACGATGATATTGAGTGCTGCTTATACGCTGTATATGTATAAACGTGTCTTCTTTGGTGAGATAACTAATCCTTTAGTGGCTAACAGTAGTGATATTCATGGTTTTGAAAAATTGGTGTTTGCTTTATTAACCTTCGCTATTATTTTTATCGGTATTTATCCAGCGCCTTTATTGACGATCATGCATACTTCAATAGATTCAATTTTACATTTGAGTTTGCAAACTAAATTATGATGACATTACAACAATTATTTCAATATCCTGCATTTCCTGAAATCGCTTTATTGTTGATGACCTGCGTCATTTTGTTACTTGATTTATTTGTAAAACAGAAATCTAGTTTAGTGACTTACCTAGCGACGCAACTCAGTCTCTTGATTACACTAGGCTTGGTGATTTATCTGCAGCGGATACCCGCGCAATTATTGTTTCATCAACACTTTACTTGGGATTTAGTGGCCTATTTTATTAAGCTGTGTATTTTGATTTTTAGTCTATTTGCTTTTGTTTATGCGCGTGATTCAATTAAAAATTTGCATATCCATCCGGGTGAGTATTATTTATTAGGCTTATTTTCAATACTTGGAATGTTAGTGTTGACCTCGGCGAATAGTTTATTATGCCTTTATCTGGGGCTGGAACTATTATCCTTTCCACTGTATGCGATGGTGGCTTTACAACGTCAGTCCAGTCAGGGTGCTGAAGCCGCAATGAAGTATTTTATTTTAGGTGCACTGGCTTCAGGCTTATTCTTGTACGGTCTTTCGTTATTATATGGTGCTACCCATTCTTTAATTCTACCGATGATCCATCAGGCGTTATTGCTCGGGGGACAGTCGAGTGTGCTCCTCAGCACAGCACTTATTTTTATATTAGCGGGTATTGCATTTAAAATCGGAGCCGCACCTTTCCAACTCTGGGTTCCGGATGTCTATCAAGGCGCGCCTACGCCTGTGACATTATTTATAAGTGCCGCCCCCAAAATAGCGGGCCTGGCTTTGGCCATTCGCTTGTTAGTGGACACCGTACCGAGCCTACTTAACTATTGGCAACCCTTATTAGCCGTTATTGCTATTTTATCCTTTAGCTTGGGAAATCTAGTGGCTATCGTACAAAGCAATTTAAAACGGATGTTGGCTTATTCGGCTATTGCCCATATGGGGTATGGTTTGCTCGGTTTAGTGGCGGGTACAGCGATGGGCTATGCAATGAGTCTCTTTTATATGTTGGCGTATGGTTTGATGGCCTTAGCGGCGTTTGGTTTATTAGTCGTTATGAGTAAATCAGGTCAGGTTGAACAGATTAGTGATCTAAGGGGATTGAATGCCCGTAATCCTTGGTTAGCACTGATGATGTTGCTGGCGATGTTTTCTATGGCGGGAATTCCCCCCACAATAGGCTTTTTTGCCAAATTAGGTATCCTAGAAGCCCTAATTTCAGTTCACTTGCTCTGGATAGCCACATTGGCGATTATTTTTGCTATTATTGGGGCTTATTATTACATTAATGTCATAAAAGTGATGTATTTTGAGGAGCCTGAACCCACTATACCTCGTCTAATGGTAGCTTCGGATGCCTACCTTGCATTGAGTATTAATGCTATACTACTCCTCGTTCTTGGTTTATTTCCCAGTCAAATAATCTGGCTGGCTAAGGCGGTTTTTTTTACTATTAACCATCCTGTTTATTGAGGATAAGAAACGAAATGAGAAAAATTTTTGGTATTTTAACCCTTTCACTAGGGTTATCAGGTTGTCTGGCAGGTGCTTTTGTGGCTGGTAGTGCAACGACGGGTGGTTTGGTGACTGATCCACGTCCTATTAATACGATTAAATCAGATGAAGAAATTAATTTTAGGATCAACAGAAAATTGGCTAATGATCCTGTACTCAATGCAGAGGCCCATATTGCTGCGGTAAGTTACAATCAGGTTATTCTGTTAACGGGTCAAGCTTATGATGAGGAATTAAAATCTAAAGCAGAGCAGTATGCAAAGAGTATTCTGCAAGTACGACGCGTATTTAATGAAATTGTGCTAGGTATCCCGACGACGGTTTATCGACGGGCTCAAGATGTCGGTATTACTTCAGCTGTTAAGACCAAGATGTTTGCTAATAGAGCGTTAAAATCCAATAACTTTAAAATAGTGACTGAAGATGGTGTGGTGTATATATTGGGGATAGCAACGCCGAAACAAGCAGATTTAGCCGTATCGATAGCAAGAGATACTTCGGGTGTGAAAAAAGTGGTTAAGTTAATTGAATATAAAGAAATGTAGAATTAAATAAATAAAAATGAGCTTTAGGTTTCAAATTGACTATCTATAAAAGAAATTGAGATAGCATTAAAATATAAGAGGTTACTGTGGACATATTATATGGTGTATTAAATTTATCATTCTGGGGCTACGTTGTTGCCTTATTGATTTTAACGCACATCACTATTGTGGGCGTTACGGTATATTTACATCGGTCTCAGGCGCACCGTTCGCTGGAACTGCACCCCGCTATCTGTCATTTTTTCCGTTTTTGGATTTGGTTAACCACTGGGATGGAAACCAAAAAATGGGTCTCTATCCATCGTAAACATCACGCTAAGTGTGAAACGGATGAAGATCCGCATAGTCCACAAACTCGTGGAATTAAAAAAGTCTTTTTTGAAGGTGCTGAGTTGTATCGCGCCGAAGCTAAAAATGAGGATACGATGGATCGTTATGGTCAAGGGACACCCGATGACTGGCTAGAGCGTCATGTTTATACTAAACATAGCGCTGCGGGTATCGCACTCATGTTTGTGATTGACATCATTTTATTTGGTATTCCTGGGGTTACGATTTGGGCTTTACAGATGGCTTGGATACCTTTTTTTGCTGCAGGCGTGGTGAATGGTATCGGTCATTATTGGGGTTATCGTAACTTTGAATGTCCTGACGCGGCGCGCAACATCATCCCTTTTGGTGCCTTTATTGGCGGTGAAGAGTTACATAATAACCATCATACCTTTCCAACCTCTGCCAAGTTTTCGGTGAAATGGTGGGAATTTGATTTGGGTTGGGTGTATATCCGTTTGTTACAGTTTTTAGGCTTATCTAAGGTTAAACGGGTATCGCCAAAACTTGCGAATATTCCCGGTAAATCACGCGTGGATTCAGACACCTTAGCGGCCCTGATCACCAATCGCTTTCAGGTGTTAGCGCGTTACAGTCGCGAGGTACTCCTACCGGTGCTACATGAAGAAAAGTTAAAAGCTAATACCAGTAGTAAAGCGTTATTAAAGCGGGCTAAAGTCGCATTAATTCGCACCGAGTCTTTGTTAAATGAAGAAGGTAAACAGCAGATTGCTGAAGTGATGGATAACCATCATGTATTAGCGCTAGTGTATCAATATCGTCTTAAACTTCAGGCCATTTGGGATCGTACGGCAGCGACGCAACGCGAGTTATTAGAAGCCTTACAGGATTGGTGTAAACAAGCTGAAGCAACGGGCGTATGTGCATTGCGTAAATTTGCAATTAGCTTAGCTGGATTTTCCACACAAAAAAAATTAAGTTAAGCGCCTATTAAAAAATAATTTTTCATGAGTTCACATTATTTTCTTTATGTTTGAAACGGCGCCTATTACTCAAAAAGTCAAAGAACTTGAAAACCGTAGTATGGAATTACGGAGGTACCTTTGACTATCCTGCTAAACTTGAAAAACTTCAAGAATTAGATCATGAGTTACAGGATCCTAACATTTGGAACCATCCTGAAAAAGCTCAACAACTCGGCAAAGAACGCGCGCAATTGCAGCAAATAGTTGATACCTTTCAGCAATTAGAAAAAGGACTCCAGGATATTAACAATCTGTATGAGCTAGCTTTAACTGAAAATGCACATGATCTTTTAGCGACATTACCGCAAGAATTACAAGGATTGGAAACACGTTTGGAACAGCTTGAGTTCCGAAGGATGTTTCCGCGTGAATTAGATAAAAACTCGGCTTATTTAGAAATCCAGGCCGGTTCTGGTGGTACTGAAGCGCAAGATTGGGCAGAAATGTTATTGCGAATGTACTTGCGTTGGGGCGAGCAAAATCATTTTAAAGTCGATTTGCTCGAAGCCTCGGCTGGGGAAGTGGCAGGAATAAAAAGTGTTACGATTAAATTTGAAGGTGAATATGCTTACGGGTGGTTACGCACCGAAACCGGTGTACACCGTTTAGTACGCTTATCGCCCTTCGATGCAAATAAACGCCGTCATACTTCCTTTGCAGCGGTATTTGTATCGCCAGAAGTCGATGAATCTATCGATATACAAATCAACCCCGCTGATTTACGTATTGATACTTATCGGGCGAGTGGTGCAGGCGGACAACATGTTAACCGTACCGATTCAGCCGTGCGCATTACCCATATTCCGAGTGGAGTGGTTGTACAATCACAAAGTGATCGATCTCAACATAAAAATCGCGATCAAGCGATGAAACAATTACGCGCAAAATTATATGAATTGGAATTACGCAAACGCGCGGAAGAAAAGCAAAGCCAAGAATCTTTAAAACGCGATATCGGTTGGGGCAGTCAAATACGTTCTTATGTATTGGATGATGCGCGGATTAAAGATCTGCGTACGGGTGTTGAAACGGGCAATACCCAAGCGGTATTAAATGGTCAACTCAATCTTTTTTTGATAGCGAGTCTAAAAGCAGGATTATAAAATTTTCGCGCCTGAATTCTTGACTATATTGTTGTGCGACTGGAAAGGTGCTTTTTCTTTGCTGTCATCTGCTAAACTAGAATGCTTAAAAATCTGTAAGTTTGGAAATATTTATCATGAGCCATGAAAAAGTAAAGACAACGAATGATGCCGAAGATTTATTTTCGCAACGTTTGGCTAAATTAAATGAATTGCGACACAGCGAAGAGGCCTATCCGAATCATTTTCGTCGGGATAGCTTAGCAGCTGATTTACATAGTCACTATGAACAAAGCAATGCTGAGCTATTACTGCAAAAAAATAAAATTGTACGACTTGCCGGTCGAATTATGTTAAAGCGCGATATGGGAAAAAGTTTATTTTTCGATCTGCAAGATATGTCGGGAAAAATGCAGATCTATGTTAAACAAGATACGCTCGGGTTAGAAGACTTTGAAACCGTTAAGCGTTTAGATTTGGGCGATATTGTGGGTATTGAAGGTATTTTGTTTCGCACTAAAACCAACCAGCTTTCCGTGAAAGCAAAAAAGATTTATTTATTAAGCAAATCCCTGCGTCCCTTACCGGATAAATTTCATGGACTCTCAGAATCAGATAAAGAACAACGTTATCGACAACGTTATTTAGATTTGATGACAAATGAAAAAACTCGTAAAATCTTTCAAATTCGCTCCCAATTGATCAGCGGTATTCGTCATTTTTTAAATCAGCGGGGGTTTGTTGAAGTAGAAACACCGATGATGCATGTGTTACCTGGGGGTGCTTTAGCTCGACCTTTTATCACTCATCATAATGCTCTAGATATGGAATTATTTCTGCGTGTAGCACCAGAATTACATTTAAAACGTTTAGTAGTGGGTGGAATGGAAAAAGTTTATGAAATTAATCGTAATTTTCGCAATGAAGGTCTTTCGACTCGACATAACCCTGAGTTTACCATGTTGGAGTTTTATCAAGCGTATGCCGACTATCATGACTTAATGGATTTAACCGAGCAATTAATTCGTGAGTTGGCATCCACTATTTTGACGTCAGAACAATTGACGTATCAAGGAGAAACCTATGATTTATCTAAGCCGTTTAAACGTTTAAGCGTAGTCAATGCCATACTGGAATATAACCCAAAGTGGCAGCTAAAGGATATTACTGAATTATCATCCTTACAAAAAATAGCCTCCGATTTAAAGATTCCAGTCAGTCATTCTATCGGACAATTGCAGTTTGCTGTGTTTGAAGAAACGGTCGAGCAAAAATTAAAGCAACCCACCTTTATTACCGAGTATCCTATTGATGTCTCGCCTTTAGCGAGACGGAATAATGACCATCCAGAATTAGCGGATCGTTTTGAGTTATATATTGGTGGCAGAGAATTAGCGAATGGATTTTCTGAGTTAAATGATCCAGAAGATCAAGCAGCGCGTTTCAAACTACAAAGCTTAGCGAAATCTGCCGGTGATTTAGAAGCAATGCCTTATGATGAGGATTATATTCAAGCATTGGAATATGGTTTACCGCCCACTGCAGGCGAGGGGATTGGGATCGATCGGTTAGCGATGTTATTTACCGACTCAGCATCGATTCGAGACGTCATTTTGTTTCCATTAATGCGTCCCGAAACTAAAGTCAACGAAGGGAAATGAGCAAGGCCATCTATAGATAGATGGCCTTACAATAAGGTTTTTTATGCTGGTAATTACTAATTACCGGTAAGCCGTAGCGATTAAAAAATTATTTGATCTTATCTTCTTCAAACAGTTCATGTTTGCGAGTGATAGGGTCATATTTTTTAAATTTTAATTTATTTGGCGTGGCTTTCTTATTTTTATTGGTTGTATAGTAATAAGCGCTGGCCGTAGATTTTAATTTAATTTTATCACGCATGATATTTTTCCTGTTTAAATCTTCTCGCCACGCTGACGTAACGTAGCCAATACTTTATCAATACCTTGTTTTTGAATAACGCGCAAACCATCAGCGGTTATTCTTAATTTAACAAAGCGGTTTTCAGTAGCCACCCAAAGGCGACGAACGTGTAGATTAATCTGAAAACGACGTTTAGTTTTTCGGTTAGAGTGAGATACATTATGTCCCACCATGGGTTTTTTACCCGTTACCTGACAGACTCTAGCCATATATAGTCCCCAATGCAGATTTTGTTAATATAGAATATACTCTTCGCACTTGAATTTTTGTTTATTTTGTCACTCAATTCGTATGCCAAAAACCTTAATAATTGATACCACATCTGTGACATCTAATGTCCGCTTTTATATCAAAAATGTAGCGAGCTGTCAAAATATACGCGCAATTTAAGCGGCAAACTTGTCGTTTGCAGGTCTTATAGTAAACCTTGTTGGGCAAAAGAGGTCATAGAACCTTCTCCTATAATGATATGGTCCAATAGGCGTACATCTACTGCTGCTAAAATAGACTTAATTTCTTGTGTAATCCTTTTGTCGGCTTCACTGGGTTTAGCAATGCCAGAAGGGTGATTGTGAGCCAAAATAACGGCCGCGGCGTTATGCTGGTATACCTGACGGACCAGTTCGCGAGGGTAAACGGCCGCTTCGTTAATACTCCCATGGAAAAGTTCTTTGAAATGAATAAAACGATGGGCATTATCCAAAAATAAACAGCTGAAGACTTCATAAGGATAGGCTCTTAATTTATGCGTTAAATAGTGGTAAACGTCGTGTGGATTTTTAAACGTATCTCGTTGCTCAAGATTTTCTTGTAAACAACGTGTGGCCAATTCTTTTGCGGCTTGAATCTGAACATATTTTGCTAGGCCTAAACCGAGCGTCTTTGAAAATTGTTCCAAGCTTGCTGCAACAATGTAACGTAAACCACCAAATTGCAAGAGTAGCTCACGACTGATATCTAACGCAGTTTTTCCACGAACACCTGTACGAATGAATAAGGCTAACAATTCAGCATCAGATAAAAAGGCAGCACCTTGCGAGACTAGCTTTTCACGTGGACGTTCCTTGGTGGGCCAATTAGTAATGGACATAATGACTTTTCCCTAAGTTAATTATTATTTTTTTACATACTCTTCGCATTTGAATTTTTTTCTGCGTTGCTATTCAATTCACAATCTTCATGTATCTTGAATACATTTCGGTTGTTCATCTTCATAGCGCCTTGTCAAAAATCCCATTGCTTGAGTACTTATTTTTCTTTTTCGTATTTGAATTTTTTCTGTATTGCTGGTGAATTCACAATCCTGGAGTACCCATTAGTATATTAAATAGGGATGAATTTAAATAGTGGCTGGATGCTTAAGTTGAGTGATTATGTTCTAGAGCCATAATATGTTGCCATTCGTAGGATGTGAGTGGCATAACTGATAGTCGATTTCCTTTTTGTAATAAACGCATCCCTTTTAGGGAAGTTTGGCTTTTTAATTCTTCTAAAGAAATAATCGATTTAAAAATTCTTAATAATTGTACATCAACACTAACCCAACGTGGCTTATTGATTGTGCTTTTAGGATCATAATGATGATCCTGAACATCTAAGGCCGTTTTATCTGGATAAGCGTTGTTAGCTATTTTAATGATGCCAACGATACCCGGTAGGGGGCAACTTGAATGGTAGAAAAAAGCCAAGTCTCCTTTTTTCATTGCCTGTAAAAAATTTCTTGCTTGGTAATTGCGTACACCATCCCAAGGTTCTATTTGCCGTGGACGCTTGGCTAGATCCTGTATGCTGAAACAAGTGGGTTCAGATTTCATTAGCCAATAATTCACTTTTTTCCTCCGTTTTAATTAAATAAAAAAACTATTGAGATTTAACCTTACTGACTATTTAAGAAACAGTTTTTATAGAGGTTAATTTTTGTTGCAAAAAATTTAATAAATCATGAACCGGCAGCATTTGTTCATTGTTTTCAGTACGTGCTTTATAAGCGATGACTTGCTCTGATAAGGTTTTATCACTAATCACTAAACGATGCGGAATGCCAATGAGATCATTATCAGCAAACAATAAACCGGGACGTTCCATGCGATCATCTAACAAAACCTCGATGCCCGCCTCACTAAGTTGTTGGTAAAGTGCATCGGCGGCTTGTTTAACTGCCTCAGACCGATGGTAGGCAATCGGTACAATGACAACTTGAAACGGAGCCATGGCCTCTGGCCAAATAATACCTTTCTCATCATGATTTTGTTCAATGGCTGCACCAACAATCCGTGATACACCAATACCATAGCAACCCATCTCCATGGGCAGCAAACTTCCATCTTCGCTGGTAATATTGGCATCCATCGTTTGAGAATATTTATTACCTAATTGAAAGATATGGCCAACTTCAATACCTCGTTCCATTTTTAGATGACCTTTGCCATCCGGACTCGGGTCACCGACTTGTACTTGACGTAAATCTGCTACTGGAGGAAGTGGACAATCCCTTTCCCAATTAACATTGATATAATGAAATCCTTCCTCATTAGCACCGCAGACAAAATCCGCTAACACAGCGGCGGATCGATCGACAATTAAAAGGATTGATAAACCGATGGGACCTAAATATCCGATGGGAATTCCGGTTAAAGCTAAGATATCTTTTTCTTCAGCAAAGCTTAAAGGTTGAGCGATCTCCGGTATTTTGGCAAGTTTAACTGGATTTAATTCGTGATCGCCGCGAAGGATAAGACCGATTAAAGGATGTTTTGTTCCTTTTACCATTAATAACTTGATACACTGTTGCGGATTTGTGTTTAAAAACTCACAAACGGCTGCAATTGTTTTTGTCCCGGGCGTTTTTTCTTTTTTGAGTAGTTGAGTAGGAGCAGGGCGTTCATTAATAACTAAACTTTCGGCAAGCTCGGCGTTTGCAGCATAATCACTGCTATCACTATAAAAAATTTGATCTTCACCGGTTTGTGCCAACACTTGAAACTCCTGGGATTGGCTGCCGCCGATGTTACCGGTATCCGCTAAGACGGCACGAAATTTTAATCCTAGACGCGTGAAAATTCGACAATAACTATCATGCATAATCTGATAAGTTTCCGCCAATGAAGTTTTATCGCGATGAAACGAATAAGCATCTTTCATAATAAATTCGCGAGCGCGCATGACACCAAATCGGGGACGAATTTCATCGCGGAACTTAGTTTGTATTTGATAAAAAATGAGCGGTAGTTGTTTGTAACTACGAACTTCGTGACATACTAAAGAAGTGATGACTTCTTCATGGGTTGGACCAAAACAAAACCAACGTTGATGTCTATCAGTAATCCGAAGTAGTTCTGGTCCATAAGCCTCCCAACGTTCCGATTCTTGCCAAAGCTCTGCGGGTTGCAGATTAGGCATCAGCACTTCCTGGCCATTGATACGATTCATCTCTTCACGCACAATGGTTTCAACGTTGCGTAACACACGCAAACCTAAAGGCAGCCAGGAATAAATGCCTGAAGCCAATTTACGGATCATACCGGCACGTAACATCAACTGATGGCTTTTAACCTCGGCATCAGCGGGCGCTTCTTTGAGTGTGGGTATATAAAGATGACTGCTGCGCATAATATCTAGCCTTTATTGAAACATACTAAACGCTAAAGCTTACACGAGAATAGTATGACTGCAAAATTAGCGTCTCGTTTTTATTTTGGTAAAATACGTTTTATCCATGAATCATTACCTATGATTGAGGCTTTTTAACTATTTACACTTATTTTTTGTTATACTAATGTTAATAAATATATTAAATAGAGAGGTAGATTGGTATGTTTGAAAATAACCTCGAAATCGAAAACTCATTACATTATATGAGAGTTTTGAAAGTCGCGAAGCAAAAAAAATCTTAGAAATAATCACTGATTTAGGAAAAATAAGTCAATCTGAGGGTTTTTCCTTAAATGCGAGATCTCAAGAATTAATAGAAAAGATTGGCGCAATGCAGCGGAACTTGAACAGTTAATCAATGATGGAGAACTCAATAGCCAATCTGAAAAAGAAGTTTTTCAGGCGCTTCAAAGTAATTTACAAGAATTACAACTTGAATTAAAGCAGTTACCTTATTCTGACTATCCAATTATTAATAATCTATGTAAAGTAATTAATACCTTACTCGAAAAATTAGCTGATTTTTTGCTAAATGGGCCAATTGTTGCTAAAGGTGTCTATATTCCCGTTCCTGATGCGAAGCCACATCATTTTGATTTCTTTCATTCTTCTCGATCCTTAAATACTTCAGTAGAAGATTTATCAGAGAAATTAAGTCCTTTTTTTACAAGCCCTTCAAAATAAACAAAAGAAAAGCAGGGATGCTTTATTTTTGCTGGATTCAAGTTTCTCAAACTTATACTCTGGCCAAAGTCTACACACTAGATTAAAATGCCCTTTAATGTCACAGTGCCTAAAAGATAATCTCGTATTTTTTACGCCTGTCTATTGAATTAATACAATACCCATTGTGCAAAAATGTGAGGACCCTATGCCTATTTATGAATATCAATGTAAGGTCTGCGGCCATACTTTTGATACCTTACAGAGCTTTAGTGAAGCGTCTTTGACGGACTGTCCGGTATGTAAGGAACCTGCTTTAAAAAAATTGGTTTCACAGGCAGCTTTTCATTTAAAGGGTAGTGGTTGGTATGTGACGGATTTTAAAAACCCGCCGGCTAAAAAAGCTGACACTGATAAAAGCAAAATAGAAGACACGAATAAATCGGTCGATGCGAATAAAGACACGAGTAAACCTACGGAGACGAAAAGCAAAGAAGCGACTGCCGAAAAACCCCTGGATAAAACCAGCAAAATCGAAAAATCGGATAAATAATCCTCTTAAATTAAAATTATTATGCAAAGAACACATTATTGTCAGCAAGTGAATCAAAGCTTAGTCAATGAAACCGTCAGCGTTTGTGGTTGGGTGCATCATCGCCGTGATCATGGGGGTATTATTTTTATCGATCTACGTGATCGCAGTGGCCTTCTGCAAGTGGTGTTTAACCCGACTTCGCCTGAGTTGTTTAAACAAGCTGAAACCTTGCGTAATGAATATGTGGTGCAAGTTAGCGGAAAAGTCTGTATACGTCCGA
>VBOA01000012.1:40553-85249 GCA_005877695.1 Gammaproteobacteria bacterium
GCTACGCAACTCACTATTTTAAATACTTCCGCACCGTTACCAATATCTATCGATGCCTACACGCCAGTGAGTGAAGAAGTCGCCTTACGTTATCGTTATTTAGATTTACGGCGGCCGGAAGTCCAAGTACGTTTCCGTTTGCGAACGCGCGTTGTGCAATTGATGCGGCATTTTTTTGAAGACAGAGGCTTTTTAGATATAGAAACACCGATGTTGACTAAAGCGACGCCCGAAGGAGCGCGTGATTATTTGGTACCAAGTCGTGTCCATTTGGGTGAATTTTATGCCTTGCCGCAGTCTCCGCAATTATTTAAACAATTATTGATGATGTCAGGATTCGATCGTTACTACCAAATCGTACGTTGTTTTCGTGATGAAGATCTGCGTGCTGATCGTCAACCTGAATTTACGCAACTGGATATGGAGATGTCATTTTGTAATGAAGAAGACATACAAACACTCAATGAAGCGTTGATTCGTCATTTATTTAAAGAGTTATTGGAGGTTGATCTACCAAACCCTTTTCCACGCATGAGTTATGCAACCGCCATGCAACGTTATGGTAGTGATAAACCGGATTTACGTATTCCGTTTGAATTGGTTGATATCGCTGACTTAGTTAAAGACATCGAATTTAAAGTATTTTCAGGACCGGCGAATGATCCGCAAGAACGAGTCACTGCATTACGCCTTCCTAAAGGGAGTGATTTGAGTCGTAAAGCCATTGAAGACTATACCCAATATGTGAGTATTTTTGGTGCTAAAGGTTTGGCTTATATTAAAGTTATCGATCGTGAATTGGGTTTGGAAGGCTTGCAATCGCCGATTTTAAAATTTATTCCAGAGCAGACGGTGTCTGCCATATTACAACGGCTGGCCGCAGAAAATGGTGATATCGTTTTCTTTGGCGCGGGTACCGCCAAAATGGTCAGTGAATCCTTGGGTGCTTTACGGGTTAAATTGGGCCATGATTTTAATTGTGTTAAAGCAGAATGGTCGCCGTTGTGGGTAGTCGATTTTCCATTATTTGAATATGATGCACAGGAAAAACGTTGGCAAGCTTTGCACCATCCTTTTACTGCACCTCAGGTTACTGATGTGGCTGAATTACAAGCCCATCCTGAAACCTGCTTATCGAAAGCTTACGATATGGTGTTAAATGGTTGTGAAATCGGTGGTGGATCGATACGTATTCACGACACTCATTTACAAGCGGCAGTATTTGATTTGCTAAATATCAATGAAGCGGAACAAAAAGAAAAATTTGGATTCTTGCTTGAAGCACTCAAATTTGGTTGTCCTCCGCATGGCGGTATGGCCTTTGGCTTGGATCGCTTAGTGATGCTGATGACCGGATCAAAATCCATACGTGATGTTATCGCTTTTCCAAAAACGCAAACGGCGAGTTGTCCATTGACACATGCACCGAGTTCGGTTTCTGAACAGCAATTAAAAGAGCTTTCGTTACAGATTCGAAAAAAGTAAAAAAATTAAACAGAGGTTCATACCTTATAATGGGTTTTAACTTGCTTGATACCAGTGATAGCATGACTTATAGTCTTTAGTATCAGCCTACTATTTGGATAATCATTAAGCATGTCAGATTCTAATACTGCGAACTTTAGCAAAGCGCTCAGCGGTGAGTACCGCATCCCGATTAAAGCCATCTTTTTAGAAGCATGGTATCGAGTAAAGGGGTTAAAAGCCTCTTATTGGCTAGGTTTTCTTTACTTCATATTGGTGATGGCGGCAGCTTGTCTGGTATTAGGCCTAGTATTAGCCTTATATGACGTGTTTATATTGCCATTGGCGACTGCCCATGATGTAGCCGCTTTATATCATTTAAAGTTAGTACTTAAATTTTTCGTTGTTGCTATTGTTGAAGTATTACGTTTTTTATTCACTGCTTCATTAGCCTATATGGCCTTAATCCATTTACGCCAGCAAACTATTCATGCGAATCTGGTTTTCTCATTTCAGCATGCGTTGCGGCCATTATTGATTATTGCATTATTATTATATTTATTTAATAGCGTTATTCTTTCCGGCAGTAACCTCTTTTTACATAGTGAATTACTGATACATCAAATTGCTTATTTAGGAAGTATTTTAGGGAGTATTTTTTTACTGCTCATTTTTTTAATCGGTTTCTTTTTATATTTTTATCTTTCTATCTTAGTGTATATGACGGTTTTGCTTATCTTGGATAAAAAAATGGCTTGGAAAGAAAGTTTACGTTTAGTTTTTCAATCAGTTAACCAACACGTTTTTAAAAATGTGAGCTTGATTATCGTAACCAGTCTAGTCTTTGGTCTTTTAACCTTAATGACCTTAGGTATTGGTTTAATTTGGTTGTTACCGATGACATCTTTAGTGACCGCTATCCAATATAATAAAATTTTTTGTGAAGGCAACTTATAATTTAAATGAATATAAATAGAAGATAATAGTATGGCAGGACATAGTAAATGGGCAAATATACAGCATCGAAAAAATAAACAAGATGCCAAGCGTGGTAAATTATTTACTAAATTAATTCGCGAAATTACTATCGCCGCGCGTATGGGAGGCGGAGATTTAAATAGCAATCCACGTTTGCGTTTGGCAGTTGATAAAGCCTTATCTGCCAATATGACTCGAGACACGATTGATCGGGCTACTAAACGCGGTGCTGGCGGTTTAGATGGTGCGCAAATGGAAGAAATTCGTTATGAAGGTTATGGACCTAAAGGTGTTGCGGTTTTAGTCGATACTTTAACCGATAATCGCAATCGTACGGTTGCTGAAGTGCGTCATACCTTTAGCAAATCGGGCGGTAATTTAGGCACGACCGGATCAGTGGCTTATTTATTTAGTAAAAAAGGGGTAATTACTTTTCCGCCGGATTCTGAAGAAGAGCGTATATTGGAGATTGCCTTAGAGGCGGGTGCTGAAGATGCTATTACTTATCCGGACAAAAGTATTGATATTTTGGTTGAAGAAAACCAATTAGCAAATTTAAGTAAACTTTATCAAGAAAAAAAATTAAATTTTGCGAATAGTGAAGTCACTTGGTTGGCAAGCACTAAAATTGAGCTGAATTCTGAAGATCAAGAAAAGTTGGATGATTTAATTGAACTATTAGAAGATTTAGATGATGTGCAAAATGTCTATACTAATCAAGCTTAATGCTTAATCCAGAAACCCATCCTTTAGCTAAAGATGTCATTATTTTAGGTATCGATCCGGGTTCTTGCATCACTGGTTACGGCATTATCCGATTGTTAGGTTCACAATTAGATTATCTTGATAGTGGTTGTATCAAACTGGCGAATATTGCTTTTTCTGAACGATTAGAAAGAATATTTACTGGTTTACAAAGTGTCGTTGCAGAATATAAACCGCAAGAAGTCGCTGTGGAACAAGTCTTTATGCATATTAATCCCAACGCTGCACTCAAATTAGGTCAAGCCCGAGGTGCTGCATTAACTGCCGCTGCAGTGGCTAAATTAATGGTGTGTGAATATTCTGCACGGCAAGTTAAACAATCGGTGGTGGGTTATGGTGCTGCGAATAAACAACAGGTACAACATATGGTACGCTTGTTATTAAACCTCGATCGTTCACCGCAAGCTGATGAGGCTGATGCGTTAGCGATTGCGATTTGTCATGCGCAAGTACGGCAGTCGCTAGGACGAGGATTGAAACAAGGATTTCGCCGAGGAAGAAGACGATGATTAATCGATTACGCGGCATTTTGATCGAAAAACAGCCACCGTATTTATTAGTTGAAGTGGCCGATGCGTTTACTTACGAAGTACAAGCGTCTATGCATACCTTTTATCAACTGCCGGAGTGTGGAGAAAAGATTTTTTTATACACACAATTTATTGTGCGAGAAGATGGACATTTTTTATACGGTTTTAGCACGGCCGATGAACGCGGATTATTTACCCAACTGTTAAAAGTAAATGGTGTCGGTCCGAAAGTTGCCTTAAGTATTTTATCAAAAATACAGGCAGCAGAGTTTGTTCGTTGTGTTGAAGAGCAAAATGTAATCGCTTTGCAAGCCGTTCCCGGAATAGGAAAAAAAACAGCAGAACGTTTAATCATCGAGATGCGCGATCGCTTAAAAAGTTTATCCCATAACCAATCAACAGAATCCAATAAAAATATTATTCGGTCATTGCAACATGTTCAGCAAGATGCTATATCCGCCCTAGTTGCTTTAGGATATAAAAACCAAGAGGCAAGTCGAGCGGTATTACAGATTAAAGACACTGGCTTGTCCTTAGAATCGTTAATCCGACAAGCCTTGAATAGTGTAGGTTAGGGTTATTGATCGTCTTGATTTTTTTTGCAATTTTTAAAGCACTTAATATTTTCCTAAGATTTTCAAGATAGTATAAAAGCTATACAGTAATAGTTTCATCATCGAGGTTTTGTATGCCTTCACCAACAGAAGAACAAATGCTTGAATCGGAACCAACAAAGTCCTATTAACTTAATTAATGTATCAACACAAAATAATTTTTGTGGTTATTATGCGCTGGCTAGACGTATCATTAATGATAATAATTTTGCCGTAATACTCGATAAATTTAATCAGTTTTATCAAACCAACTGGTATTTTGATGAGCTTGTTGAAGTGCTTGGAAAGATGCATCCTGAACAAGCCGAAATCATGCTGGGGTTGGTGATTCAACATCATTATCCATTGTCTTCAGAAGAAGGAACAGGTTTACCTACTGAGGATCTGCAGCCTATTTGTCAAGCATTGGGATATAACCCGACTTTCTATTTTGCAGATTCTAAAGATTATTTAGATTCAATCCAAACTGCACTTCATGGTTCATTAGCTCCAAATGAAATTTTAATTTCTTTTAATCCACCTAAAGGTGAGGCGACTATTGGCCACTATAATTTGATAGAACCAGATGATGAAATCTTTGCGATGGATATGAGTCGAAGAGATCCTTTATACCAGGGCGTCTATACTATTAACAACCAAGGCGGTGATAAATTTATTGACAATATAAAAGAATCGGTAGCAGAAATTAAACCGACATGGGCCGATAAGAAAAAAGAACAATTGCTGAAAGATGATGAAAAGTTGGCTTGGGAATGTGCGATTGCGGATGCTCGAGCAGAAAACTTAACATTCTTTAAAAATCCACGTACAGACCTTGAAATAAAAACCCGACTTGTTGAGCTGCAACATATAGAACTTGAATATTATAATAGTAAACGGATGTCTAAATGATAACCTCTAGCTATAGCCTTTAATGATATTTATCTGGTTTGTACAATTATTTTCTAAAATAAATTGCAATTCTTTGTGTGTGAACTAATCCAGCTTATGGGTTATATCAGGATTTTTTTATAACTTTGTTTTTTATCAAGTCAACGTTAAACCGGTTGTTTGATTATCATGGATTTCAACTTGGGTTTTAGAGTCATTTTTTATAGAGTCATAGAAGCGAGCAGAATAATCTCTGCTGGTACTGGGTCCAGGCCTGGGTATAGGAGGTGAAGATGATACTGTTTGAACGGTGCTTGGAGTAGCTTGTACTTTAATTTTTAAAATAGTATCTGCTTCTTAAATTGTTCTAAGTTCAGCTTTAATGCTATACAGCGCTTCTTGCAGTTTTTTAGCGGCTTCTCGATTATTAAAACTTAAATCCATCAATATCCAGAAAAAAATAACGATCGGTATCACTGCAAAAGGTGGAGATACAATGGAAAGCGCTGAGCTGACGAAGAGTGCAAAACCAACTATGCTACCGATATGATCTGGAATTAAATTCAAAAATTTCTTGAGGCGCGGCTAATGTTTACTGCTATTGATGTATTTTTTTAGAATCTCAATTACATGTAGCATGGACTCAGTAGAAAAGGGCTTTTTTCTTCATTCCCACAACTAAAATTATCTAATTGTGCAATAAGCTTTAAACAATCTTTGAGTAATTGAACACGACAACCTTTTAATTTCTTAAAGCTAGACAAATCTAATTTATTTTTAGTTATCCAACTGAGTGGTTCGCCAGTTAATTGCTCTTTAAGTAATGCAGCAGTAATGTTAGAAAATTCTAGACTCATTTAACTTCCTTTTATTTTTTTACTAATTAACTAAGATAACTTATTTTTTTATACCCAGCAATGCTCAATGAAATATTATTCTAACCATAAAAATAATTTATTCAGCTCGAATAATCTTTTTTCAATCTTATGAATGCTTGCTAACTTATGAATGCTTGCTAAAAACGCAGTATTTAGCTAATAATAGATAGATTGTTTGGAAAAAATACAGTTAAATTATTTTCAGTGACTCTTTCCCTTTATATTATTAGTTATGCCAATCTCTGATCGTTTAACTTCTGCTAAAGCTCAATCTGAGGATGAAAAGAATCATCCACGTATTCGGCCACTGACTTTAGCGGATTATTTGGGACAAACATCGGTGTCTGAGCAAATGGCTTTGTTTATCCATGCGGCGCGCGCACGTAACGAAGCTTTAGATCATGTATTAATCGTGGGTCCGCCAGGATTAGGGAAAACGACATTGGCGCATATTATTGCGCATGAAATGGGTAGTGCGCTTAAGCAAACCTCAGGACCGATTTTAGAAAGGGCTGGAGATTTAGCGGCTTTATTAACCCATCTCGAAGCCAAAGAAGTGTTATTTATTGATGAAATCCATCGCTTAAGTCCTGTCATTGAAGAAATATTGTATCCCGCCTTAGAAGATTATCAATTAGATATCATGATAGGCGAGGGGCCGGCTGCGCGTTCGATTAAATTAGATTTACCGCCATTTACACTGATTGGCGCTACCACTCGTGCTGGTTTGTTAACTTCCCCGTTGCGAGATCGATTCGGAATTGTTCAACGCCTAGAATTTTATAGTGTCACGGATCTTTGTCGTATTGTGACGCGTTCGGCAGGAATTTTAGGCGTGACAATCGACGCACAAGGTGCAAGTGAAATTGCTAAACGTTCACGAGGTACGCCACGGATTGCGAATCGTTTGCTACGCAGAGTCCGAGATTTTGCTGAAGTAAAAGCCAATGGCAGCATCGACCAGGCGTTGGCCGCCCAAGCTTTAGATCTATTAGAAGTGGATAAAGAAGGTTTTGACCAACAAGATCGAAAGTTATTATTAACACTCATCGACAAGTTTGAGGGTGGGCCTGTGGGTTTAGATAGTTTAGCCGCGGCTATCGGTGAAGAACGTGATACGATAGAAGAAGTGATCGAACCGTATTTAATTCAACAAGCCTTTATTATGCGAACCCCCCGTGGTCGAATGGCTACCAGAAAAACCTATATTCATTTTGGATTGACGATGCCTGGCCATCTCAACGGACAGAAACAGCTCAGTTATGATTTTTCTGATAAAATAAACGAATAACTGTTCCATTTTTAGAGAATCAAAATTTTTACATTTAAAATGATTAGAGAGTAGGTAATGCCAACTATCGATCCCTCATTGTGGAGTTATTTTTCTGCAGCTAGCGGTATAGTCAAATTGGTTATGTTAATTTTGCTGGTTGCATCGATTGTTTCTTGGTCGATGATTTTACAGCGTGGATTTATGTTAAGACGTTCACGTAAATTATTGGCGCAGTTTGAAGATAAATTTTGGTCAGGTATTGACCTCAGTAAATTGTATGCTGACTTAAATCGTGAGCAGGATCAACACAGTGGTTTATCAAGTATTTTTCATGCCGGATTCCGTGAGTTTCTGCGCTTACATCAACAAGTAGGTAATGTCCCGATGGTTATTATGGAAGGGGTACAACGCTCGATGCGTATTGCTTATTCTGAGCAGCATCAGCAACTCGAGAAACATCTCGATTTTTTAGCGACTTTAGGATCGACGAGCCCCTATGTGGGTTTGTTTGGTACGGTATGGGGAATTATGACGTCTTTTCAAGCTTTGTCGGCTTCACAACAGACAGCCACCATCGCTATGGTTGCGCCCGGTATTTCTGAAGCTTTAGTCGCTACTGCAATGGGTTTATTTGTCGCTATCCCCGCAGTGATTTTTTATAATCGGTATTCGCAACAGATCCAACATTTATTGCATCATTATCATCGCTTTCAAGAAGAATTTTCGAATATTTTGTACCGTCAAGTTCATGGTAGTGGAAATCATGCTGCATAATCCTTATCAATTTTCACCGCAAAAACATAAAGGACCGATGTCTGAGATCAATGTCGTTCCTTACATTGATGTGATGTTAGTATTATTAGTTATTTTTATGGTCACCACGCCGTTGCTGTCGCAAGGTATTAAAGTAAATTTGCCACAGGCTCAAGCGCAAACCATTGCTCCTGCGCAGGAACCCATTATTGTATCGGTGGATGAAAAAGGGCTTTATTATTTAAATACCGCGCCGCATCCTGAAACGGCTTTGGATGCTCATCAATTAAGTTTAGCGGTGAGTGAACAGCTCCGCAGTGCCGAGCAAAAAAAGTTGCCACGCCAAGTTTTTGTTAAAGGGGATAAAAAAGTCGATTACGGTACGGTAGTGACCGCCATGGTTTTATTACAACAAGCGGGAGCTACCAATATAGGTTTATTAACGGAGTCACCCACAAAAGTTGTTTGAAAATTCTAGTGCGAAGCGTATATGTTGAATCGAGTTAATAAAGAAAACTATCGTTATTCGCTAATTATTGCGATTTTGTTGCATATCGTTTTATTTTTTGCTTTATTTTTAACATTACGTCATAGTTCAAAATTATTATTTCAAGCACCACCTCCTTTACAAGTGATCCACGCAATGGCAATACCGATGGATAGCTTGCTAAAAAAACCTACACCCATCTTAGATAAAATAAAACCACTACCAAAAGCTGTCGCCAAAGCCTTCTCGAAACCGATTTTACTCGAAAAAAGTCCAGTGTTATTGCCCATCAAGGAAAAAAAACTTTCTAAAGCTGAGCAAAATAAAATTATTGCGCAGAAAGTAGCGAATAAATCGCCGTCTTTGGCCAAAAAGGGGACTGCTAAAACCCATCCGATCAAGTTGGTAGTGAGTAAAACAAAAAAAACGCTGGATAAACATAAACCGATAAAACTTTCTAAAGAATCATTAAAGTTAGTTGAAAAAAATGTTCAGCAATTACTTGATCAAGAAATGAAATCACTGGCGAAACAACAAATAAATGCAGCGCGCAATGCGGCGACCACGGATAAATATCGCCATCTAATTTTACAAGCGATTGCACAACAGTGGATTATTCCTCCAGAAATGAATAAACATCTGGAAACAAAATTAAGGGTACATTTGGCGCCAGGGGGCATGGTGTTAGAAGTGATTATTGTTAAGAGTAGTGGAAATGCAGTACTTGATCGTTCAGCACAGACGGCAGTGTATAAAGCATCACCTTTGCCAGTACCCAAAAATAACGGATTATTTCATACGTTTCGTCAAATTAATCTAACCGTTCGTCCTGAAGGTGTTATTACACAATAATTAGTTTATTTAATTAATTAAATAAATGCTAAGTTATCAATAAAAAAGATGGATAGTCAGAATTAATCTAATCTTAAGATTCTAAAATTATACTCGATCATTCTTAAACCTAGCTTAAGGATCGATCATGCCAAAAAAAATAAAAAAAACTAAAAGTCTCAGTTTATTTGGTTGCTTTAGATCTCCGATAGAAAAAGAAGAGATGCTGATATCAAAACCAAACACGTTGAATGATTTAGAAACACAAACGCTAAAAGAAGTTAAACAAAAAATAGCGATGATTGAGAAGCTAGAAAAAACTTATGAACAACAACATTTATTAGCGCTTATGAAGTCCATAAAGAATTTTTCTGAGAAAGAAAAAACTTTTGAGAAAATTGGTATTTTACAGGGAATGATTGCTATGTATGAAGAAAAAAAAACGGACTGGAATAAGTTCCCATCGATACCCTCAGCAGTTTTAGTAGCCCCCATTCAAAATACTCCAAAAATCTCTTTATTTCAGCAACAATTACAAATACAAGCAACTAAACTAAAACCAGTTAATAAAATAGAACTTCAAGAAGATCGACAAATAACTAAACAGGAAAATGGTCAAGTTGTTTTAGTTTTAAAACCAGATGATCTTGCTAGAAACAAACTTAAACCCGTCCAAAGTTCAGTAATGTCAAATAAAAAAGAAGGGCTTTCCGAATTAGATAAACTATTGGCTAAACGAAAAGTAATTTCTGAAAATATCAACACTGTAAATACAGATAATGTTACTTGCAAGACAGAAGCGTTATTGAAATCAAATGTTGTTTGTTTATCCAAAGAAGAAGAATTAGATAATTTTGAATTTTTTGAAAAGGTTTGTAGTGCTTCGGGATTCTCTAATAATGAATTTGATAGTCCAAGTCGTTTTATAAATGCACTATCAAAAATTTTAGAAGACACAACTCTTATGGATGAATTAGATGAGTTATTAAAAAATTTGCAAGAATTTTTGTATGAACCAGAGAATGAACAAACTAGAAGTTCTCAAACTTCGGTAAGTATGCATTTCAAACCTACCAATGATAAGCCCATTATTGTCGAAGAAACTCTTAAATCAATCCCAAAAATTTAACGAAACCTATTAAAGAATAGTATACGATTATTAAATCGTATACTATTCTTGCAATTAACTTTTTGTGTTAATGAAACTTTATAACGAGGTTTATAGCGTTCCTGATATATCCATGATTATGCCTAGATCGTTAAGACTGCTTCGGCTTTTCGAGCGTGGAGGAGGGGCTGTGGAAAATTTATCGAAAGTGTTTCTTTTAGGAGGTTTAGAGGGTTCTGGAATTAATTCACGCATATAATTTTCAATTTTTTTTATTGGATCTTCCTCTTGAGTTAAACGAATTAATTTATCAATTATTAATTGTTTTTCATGAGTGGCTTTGATAGTAGGCAAATGAATTTCCAGCGGATTCCAAACTACAAAATAAGCTTGATTGCTCAGCAGAAACCGATTTTCTTCCTTAGAAAGCTCAACACGATTGTTAGCAGTAAGTAGGTTATTTGCTCCTAACACCCTTAAAACCCTTACCATACTTCCAGCTTCGAGGGGTTTTTCGAGTAGGCAATCTAAATTTCCTTGGGTTAAATATTTGTTCCCGAGAATATTGACCGCATTTACAATATTACTTAATTCATCATCAAGCTTATTTTGCGTTACTATTTTGAAATATTTAGCGATATTGTCAAAATTAGTTTGAATTAATAATCCCCTAGTATTTAATAGAGGGAATAATAAGGCCAGTTGTGAAAATTGATTTCCTTTTAGTTCGGATAATTTATTGAGATTAGAGGGATTTAAGAGTTTGTTGTTATAGAGTTGATTCAATGTCTCTGGGATTCCGCAATAGTCTATATCAGTTAAATAATCTAATAACGCTCGATAAACTTTATAAGATTCTTGTGTGGATTTAGGTTTGTTTTTAATAAAACATTGATAAATCTGTAAAAGATTAGCTTGATCATGGCTACTGAGCTTGCGTAGTGCGCGTATCGCTCCCTGATCCCGACGAAATAATTTTCGCCATTTACCTTTTTTAACATCATAGACTTGTAGAGCGGCTTGTATTTCTTCGGGTAATGACATAATAACTCCTTGTTATTGCTTGTTTAGTATGCAATGTTGCCCACCAAAATAGGGGAATGCTAGTGTAGCAACATTTTAGTCATTATGTCTTTTTTTATTAAAAATAAAAAAATTTTTTAATTTATTTAATTAAATTTTTTAAATTTAATTGGAGCTCGGCGTGAAAGCATATCGATCCCCCCCCCCAAATTGTGTTATAGGTTAGAATGTTTGTAAAATATCGCGACCCAGTTTGATTCTTTCGTCTCCTAAAAATTTATTCGTTAGAATGACTACCCCTGTTTTTTGCGCAGGAATATAAGCCATATAACTGGACATTCCATAACCAGAACCGGTTTTATCAATAAAAATTGGCTTATTGGCTAGCGTATTGTTTTTGATAATTTTTTTGCTAGAAAAGGTTGGGAATCCGTCTTTATCGAAAGTAATAAAATAAGTGTCGCCGATAGCCTTTTTTAATACAGAGAGATGATGGGCTTGCCAAGCCAGTTGTTCGCAAGAGAGGTGGTCAGCAAAACAAACTCGAGTTTGATGGACGCATAGGAAAGTTTTACGCAGATTTTTATCACGAAGCGTATCGGTATTAATTTGTGCAAATAAGTACTTAGCCAGATCGGTAATATTGGATTTTAACGAAGCAGCAGCAAACCAGGTTTCAAGATTTTTATTATAGGTAACACTGTTATTCTGGGGGTCATGACCCCTGGAAAGATATTTTTCTTGGCTTGCCGGTACTTGTAAATAGGTTGAATGCATCTGCAAGGGAGCTAGAATTTTGTTTGATAATAGCGTTTGATAATTCTGATGGTAACTATTTTGTAACACATAGCCGATTAAACCTATCCCGGCGTTTGAATAATAATATTCACTGCCAGGTGCCTTAGAGGGTTGGTATTGTTGTAAGTCTTGTATCAGTCCTGCGTAATGAGTGGGTCGCGGTTTGAAATCAAAGGGTAACCCCGACGTATGTGTAAGTAATTCATACAGCGTAATCGATTTTAGGTGAGGATTTTGTCTTAATTCGGAAAAATAGTGAGTAATTGGAGTATTTAAATTTAATCTTTTTTCAATCATCGCTCGCGCGGCGAGTGCGGCCGTAAAGGTTTTAGTAAAGGAACCAATGGTATAAATTGTCTGGTTGCTGGTGGGCGTTTTTTTTACCGGGTCGGCCCAGCCTAGATTATAAAAATGGATTTTATTTTGATCAATAACCGCAATCGACATGCCTGGAACTTGATTTTTTTTTTTGGAAATCCTGTGCCAGTGCATTTATTTTTTTATCGTTATAAGCATAGGCTGGAATTTGTAGGCAAAGGATGAATAAAAGCAATCCGTAATTAAAATATTTTTTCATAAATCAAATAACCTTTTTAAATAAGTACAATCTATTATTGTTCATGCTATGCCGGTTGATTTGGCAAAATGCAGTGGTAATTTTATCAGATACTTGAGTCAATAGTTTATGCATTGACATAGACAAAATTTTTTTCACTGTTAATATGTTATGCTCAAAAAAAATAGAGAGGAATGATAAAGCTTTTTAAAAATCCTAAAATAAGGGACCGGCTTATGAGCCAGCACAGGATGCTAGCGAGAACCTGACTTATCCTATTTTTATACACTTAAGTTTGGGATTAACAAAAAATGTCGAATAATCGTTTTATAAATAGATGTTTACAAAACCCCTATTATCCTTGGTTAGTGTGGGGTTTAGCGGCGAGTGCTTTTTTTATCGAGTATTTTGCACGAGTGGCGCCTGCAGTGATGGTCGATTCATTAATGCACGATTTTAAAGTGCAGGCCTTAGCCTTAGGAAGTTTATCGGCTTTTTTTTATTACACCTATGTGGGTATGCAGATCCCAGTGGGTATTTTAGTCGATCGATTTAGTTTGCGTTGGTTATTAACCAGCATGATCTTTCTTTGTGGTGTGTCTTGTTTAATTTTTGCTACTACCACCCATCTAGAAATTGCTGAATTTGCGCGCTTAATGATGGGGTTTGGTGCAGCCTTTGCATTTGTAAGTGCATTAAAAGTAGCAGCAGTGTGGTTTCCGGCACAAAAATTTGGTTTACTAGCCGGTTTAACGCAAGCTCTGGGGATGTTAGGCGCAGCAGTAGGACAAATGCCAATGGCCTATTTAGTAGAAAACCTCGGTTGGCGTAATGCTTTAACCTTTATTGCAGGGTTGATGATTTTCTTGTCTGTGATGGTTGCTTTGTTAGTGCGAGATCCGAGCATGTCCGCGACGCAGGTGAAAGCTAAAAAAACCTTAACGGACTCCCCTTGGTCAGGTTTGTTGCGAGTATTGCAGAATCCACAAAGTTGGTGGAATGCCTTATTTGCAGGTTTGCTCTATGCGCCTACTGCTGCTTTAGCGGAATTATGGGGCGTTAAATTTTTTCGGCAAACTTACGATTTAAGCAACGAAATGGCCGCCATGGGGATCAGTTTAATCTTTATTGGCTGGACGATAGGGGGGCCGCTAATCGGTTGGATTTCAGATAAAATTCAACGGCGCAAGATTATACTCATTTTATCTGCAAGTTTAAGTTTATTGTTTGCCAGTCTAGTCATATTAGTTCCTGGTTTACCTTTAGGTATTTTGTTTTGTTTGTTATTTTTATATGGATTTGCCAATACGGGTGTTGCGACTTCCTATGCGGTAGCTTCTGAAATTAATCCACAAGCGATTGCTGGAACCTCAGTAGCATTCGCAAATATGGCTTCGGTAATCGTGGGGGCAGGGTTTCAACCACTAATTGGCTGGATGTTACAAAAAAATTGGGATGGTGCGATGCACCAAGGTTTAGCTTTCTATTCTAATAGTGATTTTCGTACCGCTTTATTGGTCTTAGTTGGTAGTTTACTGTTAGCCCTATTTGTTGCGGGTGGTATTAAAGAAACCTATTGCCGACGTATCTAAAAAACGAGGGTTGGATAAATTTACCATCAACTCAGGAAAGGGTTGATGGTAATATAATACGCTAAAAATAATTGTTATTTCAATACTAACGATGCAAGTTGTTGTTGCGTGTCTACTTCATCGGTATTGGCTACGGGAGCGTTCGCAGTAAAAAAGTCACTGCGCGAAACCGATGATTGTGTCACTTTGTGGGTTTTAGCAGAGATAAAATTGACAATATTATCGAGATTTATTTGGCTTGCTTCACTCCAAATACTGTCATCAAGCGTAGCATCAGGGACATAACGTTGATTGAAGCGAGTAACCCAGGCTTTGGTTGCTTCATCATAGTGGCCACTGGTTTGTAATGCATAACCATATTCTCTTAATTGGTTTTGGAGATCGGTAATTTCACGTGTTGAACTAGCAGTGGATACGCATACTGTGTTTTTTTGTTCGGATGTTGTTTCAATGAATAAACCAAAACCTTGCTCAGCTAATTCTTTTACCATTTCTTGCCAGAAAATTTTTCCAGGCGCTTGATGACGAGGGAATATTGTTCCTTCACCTTCAGTTAACGTTTGTTTTTCGTTATTAGCAACGTCACCTATGCTTGTAGCAACTTCACCTAGGCCTAAAAGGTTAATTTTTAAATCAATTTCAGAATGTCTTATACGAAAATCTTTTAAAAAGGCCACAAGTTTATCTTTTTGTTCTTGTGTGTAAGCTTCACTTCCTGTATTTAGAAGCATGACATGCACTGCAGTTTCATTTAAGGAGGTGTTTCCTCTAAAAGAGCTTGTACCGCTGGTGAATGATATTATCGTCTTTTCTGCCGCAAACTGATCCTGATGACCTTCTCTATTAATAAGATGATGAACGCTTCTACTATCACCCTTATTATAAAGAGCTAGTAAGGTTTCTTCTATTGAAGGTGTAACAGAGTTGGTAAGAATTAAAAATTGGACCGTTTTTTTTCTGATCTTAAAGGTTTTATTATTAGTCGTTCCGCTAATGTCTTGATCTGCAAATTCCATTTGATTTGGCATACTATTTTCTCCTATTTTTTTAATAGTAAATTATGAATTTTCTTTTTAATTGTAACATAAAATGTTAAAAAAAATTATTAATAGTTTATTGTATATTTTTAATTAATAATAATGATGACTTTTATCAATTTATATTGAATGTGACGTTCTTTTTTTCTTGTTGTTGCAAAACTGAGTTAGATTGGATTTGATGTTCTGGCTCAAATAGACTTATTGTCCGGTTTATAGCAAAAAAAATCTGAATGATGGGAATTATTTTGAAAATGATGTTGTACGGCTTCATTTATTTTTTGTTTAAGGGTAACCAGGTAGGGATAGTCAATGTTAAGCGTTATTTTTTCTAAATTTATTATAACAGAATTTATTATAACAGAATAAAATTAATCATTTGAAAAATAATTTTATTATTGAAAATTTATAAATAATTACTATTTAATTTTAATTAAATTTTAAAAAATTGGTTAAAATATGAATAAACTAGCTATTGAACTAATTTATATTAAAATAATGTGTAATAGTTCTATAGGTAAGTAAGCTCTCAAGGGGTACTCAGTGACGCTATTGATTAAATTTTATTAAATGAGTTATCGGATGTTAAAAAATACCATAGCGGTTTATGGCACTATCGCCAAATTTTTTCATTGGTTAATGGCAGTGCTGATCATTGCGATGTTTATCATTGCTTTTACGATGATCAATATCCCGATATCACATTTTAGTGATGTTTTATTTAATCTTCACAAAGCAACCGGTTTGCTGATATTTGGTTTGCTGATTCTCAGATTAGCCTGGCGCTCCATTAATAAAACACCGAAATTACCGCCTTCGATTCCGTTATGGCAGCGCCAGTTGGCTAAATTTAATATTACCGCACTGTATCTATTGATGGCGGCGATGCCGTTAACCGGATTTTTTATGTCAACACTGAGTGATCACACGATTAGTTTTTATGGTATTTTTACTATACCAGCTTTAGCGGATAATCAGCAGTTGTCCCAATTTTTTGCTAAAGCGCATGAAATATTAGCCTATTTATTGATCGCCTCATTCACTTTGCATGTCATCGGTGCGTTTTACCATCCGGTTTTGCAAAGAATGTGGATATTATCTAAAAATAAAGTGAAATAATGGAGAATAACAAATGAATGCGTTGGGTTTAGCAAAGCCGTGTGCTACGGCGAAAAAATTTACAAAAAAAATTATTGGTATCTTATTCAATATCATCTCTCTCAGTAGTTTAGCGCTGAGTCAGAATGCTTTGGCAGCACTGAATCTTGAATTAACTCAAGGGGTTGCGAATCAATTACCGATTGCCATCGTAGCTTTCACGACCACCGAATCGTTTCCTCCCGAAAACGATATGACCAGCGTCATTCAATCTGATTTGAATCATAGTGGTCAATTTAAGATCACACGCGTAAAAAAAATACCGCAGTCCGATAAAACGGCAATGGCATATTGGCGCACTCACCACATTGATGATGTTATTTTCGGAAAAATAACGCCAATAGGACAGGAAAAATATCATGTTCATGTCGATTTAATGCAAGTTGCACAAGGACGTAAGCAAATTTTAGCGCAACGAGAGTTTACTGCGAATCACTCGCAATTACGGACATTAGCGCATCATGTGAGTGATCTTGTTTATGAAAAATTAACCGGTGTAAAAGGAGTCTTTTCGACACGTATCGCTTATGTATTAGTGAAACGTGAAAATAATCATCGTATTTATAGTTTACAAGTGGCTGATATGGATGGATATAATGCCAAACCTTTATTAACGTCGACACAACCTATCATGTCACCAGCGTGGTCGCATGATGGTAAACGCATTGCTTATGTTTCTTTTGAAAAAATTATGCCGCGCATCTATATTCAAACCATTGCGAATGGCCAACGTCAATGTGTTAGTGATTATCCGGGGATTAATGGTGCGCCAGCATGGTCTCCCGATGATAAAATTTTAGCATTAGCCTTATCTAAAAATTCTGCAACACCGAAAATTTATTTAATGGATTTAGCCAGTAAAAACTTACGCCAAGTTACTTTTGGCTTTTCTATCGATACTGAACCCACTTGGTCAGCAAATGGTCGATTTTTATTGTTTACTTCGGATCGCGGAGGTGGGCCACAAATTTATCAAGTGAATTTGCACAGTAAACGCTTACAACGCATTACCTTTGAGGGTAGTTATAATGCACGTGCTTCGTTTTCACCGGATGGAAAAATGATAGTGGTACTCAATCGTGAACAAGGAATGTATAATATAGCCGTGCAAGATTTAGACGACGATACTTTATTAAACGTTACGCATTCGGGTTTTGACGCATCTCCTAGTTTCGCACCCAATGGGCAAATGGTTTTATATGAATCAAAACCAAACACACAGGGGATGTTAGGCATGGCTTCTATTGATGGAAGAATCAATTGTCGTTTACCGACACCTGAGGGTGATGTACAAGATCCGGTTTGGTCGCCTTTTTTATCGAGTTAACTATTTTGTGAGGTGAGTTTTATGTTAATAAAAAAACTGTTAAAAGTAAGTGTTTTGACTGCGGCATGTTTTAGTTTAGGTGCTTGTTCTACTGCAGATAAAAATGAATTAGGCGAAATGTCAGCTACTCCAACTCATGCAGATAGTGCGCTGACACAAGGAGCAGGCGATGTGGGTAGTTTTTATGGTGATGAAAGCACACATCCAATGCAAGTCGGAAATCAAGAATATTATTTTGACTTTGATAAAAGTTTTGTTCGCGATGAAGATAAACCTTCGTTGCAAGTCCAAGCCCATTATCTAATTTGCCATCCGCAAGCTAAAATATTGATAACAGGTAACACCGACGAAAGAGGTAGTCGTGAATATAACATTGCTTTAGGTCGACGTCGTGCATTAAGTGTACAACAATTTTTAATTGCGAATGGTGTCAATGCCAGACAAATTTTAACAGTAAGCTATGGTGCAGAAAAACCAATAGCATTTGGTCATACCGAAACAGATTATGCAAAGAACCGTCGCGCTGATTTACAGTATCAAACTCCGGTTATCACCGATAAGATGTAAGTAAGGATTAACTATGTTGTCGAATTTATCTTTGAATAAATTATTTACATTGCCAAATAGCGATTGCCTATTAAATCAAAGGATAAATGCGCGCTTAGTTAAACGGGTAAAGATAGGCTTATGCTGTCTCGGTTTATTATTCAATTCATTTGCGTTTGCATTGGCACCGGTCGTTGATGCTTATGACGATGATGAAGATGATGCGCCGGCAGTGACGCATCCTGCAAATCCTGCTATGCCTGCCAACGAAACAAATCAGGCGTCAGACAGCAGCTCAGCTTCCCGGCCAACATCATCGAGTCCACCGGCGCCGAATACGCCTGCAGTCCCCAGTAATTCGGCTTCTTTTTCCTTGGAACAGCGCGTCACAATTTTAGAGCGACAAATTACTAATCTTAATCCTATGCTGGTGCAAGTAGATGATCTACAACAGCAAATACAAAGTTTACAAGGGAAAATTGAATCACAACAACACGCCATCAAGGTATTGGAAGAGCAAGTGCGTAACCAATATTTAGCCTTAGAAAAACGTTTCGCTCCTCGAATGCGTTCGAGCGTAGTTTCTACTGAAAAACCTGCTAATGTTGCAAATCCTTCGATAAATAATACCTTGAGTCCACGCCCAATAGTCGATATGAGTAGTAAAAAAGAGACTTCGAATGACAGAAAATCGATGCTACCTAATTCGGCGCCTACACCCGCGGCTGAGCGTGCTTATCAGGCGGCTTTTCAGTTATTGAAAACTAAACAATACAACGAGGCCATAGAAGCGTTTGAAACATTCAATAAAAAATTTCCGAACGATTTGAATGTTGCGAATGCTGATTATTTTTTAGGTCAGTTGTATTTATTGCAAGGACAAGCTGATTCAGCGATTAACTTTTTTAAACGCTTTATTAATCGCTATAGTCAAGACGCGCGTGTTCCTGATGCGATGTTGCAGTGTGGCTTAGCTTATTTTGCTAAAGGAGATAAAGCCATGGCGATGGAGTTATTTGAAAAAATAATTCAGCAATATCCAGATTCAAAAGCCGCACAAGCCGCTCAAGCTCGTTTACAGCAATTTAAAGCGATGATTTCTGCTGCAAGCATTTCGTCGAAAAACAAAGTGTAAAGGTTATCAAACCTCTTGCAAAGCTTGTGTTATTTTACTAGCTCCCTATACTCAGCCATTGGATTTTTGACAAGGCGTCATGAAAATGAAGCAACCGGAATGTGTTTTATGCGGCATGAGAGTTGCAAATTGAACGGTAACAGTAACATCGCCAAAAACAAATGCGAAGAGTATTATACTATGAGAATTGCATTAGGTATCTCCTATCATGGCAGCGCCTATCATGGTTGGCAGTCACAAACCGGATTAGCTTGTATACAAACCTATTTAGAGCAAGCGATTAGTCAAGTTGCCAATCATCCGATAGCGTTGAGCTGTGCTGGGCGAACCGATAAAGGCGTGCATGCCTTAGGTCAGGTCGTGAATTTTGATAGCACCGCACAGCGATCTCAACGTGCTTGGTTGTTGGGCTGTAATAGTTATTTACCTGCAGATATTCGAATCAATTGGGTGCAAGAAGTGGACAGCAGTTTTCATGCGCGATTTTCAGCATTCGCACGTCGTTATTATTATATTATTTATAATCATCACTTGAAAAATGCATTGTGGAATCAATATACCAGCCATTGTTATTATCCTTTGAATGAAAATGCAATGCAGTCGGCTGCACAGCATCTGATAGGCGAACATGATTTTAGTTCGTTTCGAGCAGCGAGTTGCCAGGCAAAGAGTGCCTGTCGGGAGATGCAACACATTAAAATAAGACGTCAAGGATGCTATGTCATTATTGATATCCAAGCCAATGCTTTTTTACATCACATGGTACGGAATATCAGTGCTGTATTAATGGCGATAGGCACAGGGAAAAAACCTATTGACTGGGCTAAAGAAGTTTTATTGGCGCAGGATCGTAAATCCGCCGATGTGACGGCTACTGCAAATGGACTTTATCTCACTCAAGTGTTTTATCCAGAAAATTTTGCATTACCTCCTGCAGAAAATGATTTTTTTAGAATACCGTTCATACTTGGAGATTTAGAATCTAAAAATTAATAAAATACTTGGTTTTACCCGAGCTCTATTGCATAATCCCTTGCAATTTTAGACTTATACTTACCGTTGGATTTTTGGCAAGGCGTCTGAGTATGCGTAAGCGGAATGTATTTAATATACATGAGGGTTTCGAATTGAGCGGTAACGCAGAAAAAATTCAAATGCGAAGAGTATTCATCATGAAAGTGAGGTTACCTGTGTGATGAACGGCAATGTCCTTGAACTCAAAGGAATCACTAAACGCTTCGATGATGAAGACGTATTAGAAGATATTAATTTCGAGGTGAGGCACGGTGAATTTTTGACCTTGCTGGGTCCGAGTGGTTGCGGAAAGACCACGTTATTACGATTAATTTCTGGCTTTGAACAGCCCGATGCGGGAGTCATTTGTATTAATGGTATCGATGTCAAAGGATTATCACCTCAAGCACGCCATGTTAATACGGTTTTTCAAAGCTATGCTTTATTTCCGCATCTAAATGTTTTTGACAATATTGCGTTTGGTTTGCGTTGTAAAGGAGGGATGTCGAAAGCGGAAATTGAACAGCAGGTTAATGATGCTTTAAATATGGTGAAGTTATCTCACTTAAGTGAACGCAAACCTTCACAATTGAGTGGTGGCCAGCAGCAACGTGTGGCGATAGCCCGAGCGGTGGTGAATAAACCGAGTATACTTCTATTGGATGAACCGTTAAGTTCTCTAGATTATCGATTACGCAAAACCATGCAGCTTGAGTTAAAACAACTCCAAACGCAATTAGGCATCACCTTTATTTTTGTAACACATGATCAAGAAGAAGCCTTGTCGATGTCGGATCGGGTTGTGGTCATGCACGAAGGACGTATCGAACAAATCGGAACGCCGCGCGAGGTTTATGAAGAGCCGCATAGTTTGCGCGTTGCTCGTTTTATCGGGGAAGTCAATATTTTTGAAACTCAGATTATTTCGGCTGATGATGATGTGTTTCATGCAATAATCGAAGGAAAAGAGTTTACATTAAAAAATCGTCGTCATTTTTCTAAAAATCAAAAGGTTTATACCTTAGTCAGACCCGAAGATCTGGAAGTTTGGTCGCCCGCTGAAGTGACGGATACCTCGCAAATGTTTCCCGGCGTGGTCGAACAAGTTATCTACAAAGGTTCAACGGTCGATTTGATGGTGCGCTTGCAAAGCCAAAATTTATTGGCCGCGACGCAATTTTTTAATGAAGATGATGAAAAATTAGATTTCCATAGCGGCGAATCGGTTTGGGTGCATTGGATACCTGGATGGGAGGTTATTTTGCCTGATGAAAGTTGATCGTTTCTTTAAAGGCACGACTATCAGTATCGTTTGGCTATGGCTATCTGTATTTGCTTTATTACCAACGTTATTGGTATTGATAACCAGTTTTCTTAAAAATGATCCCATGCATCTTTTTCGCTGGCAATTTTCTCTGCAAAATTATCGAGACTTATTAAATCCAATTTATTTCAAGGTATTTTGGCATTCTTTTTGCATAGCGGGCTTATGTAGTTTAATTTGTTTATTCCTCAGTTATCCGTTTGCTTATCTGTTAGCCCGACTTGATTATAACTATAAGAGTTTATTACTGTTTTTAGTGATTATTCCTTTTTGGACGAGTTCCTTAATTCGAACTTATGCGATTATATCTATATTAAAAGCCAAAGGTTTGTTAAATACGGTCTTATTAGCGTTAGGTGTTATTCATCACCCGTTAACCATTTTATACACCAGTACGGCGGTTATTATTGGTTTAGTGTATAGTTTGCTTCCTTTCATGATTTTACCTTTGTATGCCAATATTGAAAAATTAGATACACAGTTTATTGATGCGGCGCGTGATTTAGGGGCGAATACCGTGACGACATTTACGCGTGTTATTTTACCCTTAACCTTACCGGGGATTATGGGCGGAATCATTTTGGTGTTTTTACCCGCGATGAGTATGTTTTATATCCCTGATATTTTGGGCGGTGCTAAGTCGCTTTTGGTGGGGAATCTTATTCAAAACGAATTTTTATCCGCAAATAATTGGCCATTAGGTTCCGCAGTGAGTATGGTACTCACCTTAGCGATGGGCGTGTTGTTACTATTGTATCGACGTGCCAATAAAATAGGACAATATCACGATGAACCGATTGGCGAAATTTAGTTATTTAGCAGTGATCTACTGCTTTTTTTACTTTCCTATTGTTTTGTTGATTATTTATTCGTTTAATAATTCAACCTATTCATTGCTTTGGCATGGATTTACTTTAGATTGGTATAAGCAATTAGGTGATGATAGTGATCTTGCCGTGGTTGCTTTACATTCCTTGGAAGTGGGTGTATTAGCAGCAAGTTTTGCTACCTTGATTGGGACGATTGCGGCGACGTGTCTGTATCGTTATCGTTTTTTTGGTAAGCATTTACTGCATGGTTTGTTGTTTGTATTGATAGTTTCTCCTGATATCGTGATGGGAATTTCATTACTGATCCTGTTTTTTTTACTGAATATGCGTTTAGGTTTTTGGTCATTGTTATTATCGCACATCACCTTTTGTATTCCTTTTGTTGCGGTCACGGTTTATAGTCGACTAACCGGTTTAGATAAAAATATTTTTGAAGCAGCGCGTGATTTAGGTGCGAATGATTTTATGAGCTTTCGTCGTATCATTATTCCTATGTTATGGCCAGCGATAGTAGCCGGCTGGCTTTTAAGTTTTACGCTATCGTTAGATGATGTCATCATTAGTTTTTTTGTGACCGGACCGGATTTTCAAATTTTACCCTTATATATCTTTTCCTTAGTACGACTCGGATTAAAACCCGAATTAAACGCATTATGTTCAGTGATGTTTGCGATTACTTTATTTATCGTGGTTGTTTTCAAACTCATACTACCTAAAAAGGTCAATCAATAATTATGCGTTTCGTTGTTTGTTTCATTGTTTGCTTAAGTTGGCTGGTTAGTCCTGCGTATGCAGAAGAAAAGATTGTTAATATTTATAATTGGTCAAACTATATATCTAATGATGTATTGAAACAGTTTACTCAAGAGACCGGAATCAAAGTCAATTATACGACTTATGATAGCAATGAAACCTTGTATGCCAAACTTAAAGCAAACCCACATACCGGTTATGATGTGATCGTACCCTCGACTTATTTTGTCGATCGCATGCGCCAACAAGGAATGTTGCAAGCCTTAGATAAATCCCGTTTACCGAATTTTAAAAACCTAAATCCAGCATTACTCAATAAATCGTATGATCCGGGCAATCATTACAGCATTCCCTATTTTTGGAGCTCAACCGGAATTGTTGTTAATAGCAAGTACCATCCAGTACAGCAGTTGCAAGCTTGGTCAGACCTTTGGAGTCCTACTTATCGAAACCAATTGCTGTTATTGGATGATGTTCATGAAGTTTTTTCTATGGCGTTAATGGTGTTAGGTTTTTCACCGAATGATACCCATCCTGAACATATTCGTTTAGCTTATTTTAAATTAAAACAATTAATGCCCAATGTACGTTTGTTTAACAATGATGGCGTGAAATCGCTTTTTATTGATGAAGATTTAAATATCGGTATGGCTTGGAATGGTGATATCTATCAAGCAGCCAAAGAAAATTCTGCGTTACGGTTTATTTATCCTAAAGAAGGTTTTGTGATTTCTATTGATAGTATGGCGATTCCGATAGGGGCATCACATCTGAATAATGCTTATACTTTTATCAATTTTATACTTAGGCCAGATATTGCTAAAAAAATAAGTTTAGCGACAGGTTTTGCCACACCTAATCTAGCTGCCTACAAAATGATGACAAAAGCCACTTTAACGAATTCGATGATCTATCCCGATAAAAAAACCTTGCAGCGGGGTAGGGTTCAAGATGATGTGGGCGCAGCGGAAAGTGTTTATCAACATTATTGGGAATTGTTGAAGATTGGCGGTTAATTCAGATCTATTGATGTTAGCGGTATACTGTAATATCTAGATGAAGAGCACATGTCTCTGTGTTGAGAAAAATTTAATTTGCAGGGCGAGGTTATAGGAAAATATGAGTTGGTTAAAAAAAGTTATTAAAGGAATTCGGACGGTGGTTCGAAATACGACACGAGTTCCAGAAAATAGTTGGACTAAATGTGAGTCCTGCGGTGCGGTATTATATCGTGCAGAATTTGAACGTAATTTAATGGTTTGCCCTACCTGTGGCCATCATCATCGTATTAAGGCACGTAAACGGTTAGCCCAAATTTTAGACCCGGAAAGCGCTCAAGAAATTGGTAGCCAAATTGAAGCAGTGGATAGACTTAAATTTAAAGATCAATTTAAGTATAAAGATCGCTTGCATTCTGCAATGAAAAAAACCGGCGAAAAAGAAGCGTTATTGGTCATGCAAGGAAAACTTTATGATAGAGCGGTCGTTTGTGCGGCTTTTGAGTTCGATTTTATGGGTGGATCGATGGGTGCAGCGGTGGGCGAACGTTTTGTCCAAGGTGTGCTCAGGGCGATAGATGAGGATATTCCTTTTATCTGTATTTCGGCGAGTGGTGGAGCCCGAATGCAAGAAGGTTTGTTTTCATTAATGCAAATGGTAAAAACCAGTGCTGTTCTCGGAAAACTGAAACAAAAAGGGCTTCCTTTTATTTCAGTGTTAACCGATCCGACTATGGGTGGCGTATCGGCGAGTTTTGCTAATCTTGGTGATATTATTATTGCAGAACCTAAAGCGTTAATCGGTTTTGCTGGTCCGCGGGTTATTGAACAAACGGTACGTCAGGTTTTACCAGAAGGATTCCAACGCAGTGAATTTTTGTTAGCCCATGGCGCCATCGACATGATTGTTGATAGGAGAGAGCTAAAAGATAAAATTGCTTCGCTGTTAAATAAACTCATGGCAGCGAATCACGGACGTTATACACTCACCGCGATTGCCAATGACGATATCTGATGAATTAAATTTGCGGGCACGAACATTATCGGATTGGTTAACTTATATTGAAACTTGCCATCCGAGTCGCATCGATTTAGGGCTTAAGTGTATTTCACAAGTTGCACAGCGCTTATCGGTAGCCAACTTTAACTGTCCGGTGCTGACCGTTGCAGGAACCAATGGCAAAGGTTCTAATGTTGCTTTGCTTGCGGCTATTTTAACTGCAGCGGGCTATCGAGTCGGTACCTATACTTCACCGCATCTGATCCGTTATCAAGAACGGATCCAAATTGCTGGACATCGCATTAATGATCAAGACTTATGCTCGGCATTTGAGCAGATTGAAAAAAGCCGTTCTGATATCCCACTGACTTTTTTTGAGTTTGGAACCTTAGCAGCTTTATGGACTTTCAAACATGCGGAATTAGACGTCATTATTTTAGAAGTAGGTTTAGGTGGCCGTCTCGATGCGGTTAATTGTATAGACGCCGATCTGTCTGTTATCAGCATGATAGATTTTGATCATATGGATTGGTTAGGAGAAACACGTGAAAAAATCGGCTTTGAAAAAGCCGGTATCATGCGTCCAAATCGACCGTGTGTTTGTGGCGATTTCGATCCACCACAATCTATCCTTAACATGGCGCAATCCTTAGCGTGTCCTCTGTATCGGCAAGGCATAGAATTTGATTATAAATTACAATCGCAATCCTGGTCATGGAGTAGTCAACAGTTTTCATTGAGTGAATTACCTTTACCCAACATCGATTTACAGAATGCGGCGACGGTTTTGCAAGCGATTGAATTGCTGGGTGATTATTTCGTTATTACTCCGTTGGCCATCCAAGAAGGTTTAAAGCGTGTTTTTATACCGGGTCGATTTCATAGGATTGAAAAAAATGCACGTCAGATTATTATTGATGTTGCACATAATCCTGCCGGTGGAGAATGTCTGTCAAAACGCTTAGCAAATACTCCTTGTTTAGGCAATACCTACGCAGTCGCCGGAATGTTGGCAGATAAAGATATTCTCAATACCTTGCGTCCTCTAAAGCATCATGTTGATCATTGGTATGTCTGTGATTTGACTGAAGAACGTGGCGCTAAAGCCACAAAATTAAAGCAATCTTTATTAGATCTTGATGTCAAACAGACCATTTTAGAATTTTCATTACCTAGTTTAGCTTTTCAACAGGCTTATCGTAAGTTGCAAAAGAATGATCGCTTGCTGGTTTTTGGTTCTTTCCATACTGCTGCGGCCATCTACCGTTATTTAGAAAGTTAATTTTATTCTTTGTATTCTGAATAGTTTTCTGAGGTAAACATGGTTAAGCAAATGAGAAACTTATTAGATTCCTTTTTTCAAATCCAGCAGCGAGGAAGTACGTTGCAGCGTGAAATCATGGCTGGCTTGACCATTTTTTTAGCCATGCTGTATTCCGTGGTAGTGATACCTAATATGCTAAAGCTGGCAGGCTTTCCGCCACTCGCGACATTTATCACCACCTGCCTGGTAGCCGCCTTTGGTTCTTTGCTGATGGGATTATGGGCTAATTTACCGATGGCTATAGGCTGTGCAGTATCGCTTACTGCTTTTACAACGTTTGGTATTGTTTTAACACAACATTTAAGTATTCCTATCGCTTTAGGCGCAGTATTTTGGTTAGGGATTTTTTTTACGATTATTTCAATTACTGGAATACGTGCTTGGATACTGCGTAATTTACCGCAGGGTGTAGCCTGCGGTATTGGGATAGGGATCGGTTTGTTTTTGTTACTCATTGCTGCCAGTAGTATCGGCTTGATCATTAAAAATCCACAACAAGGGTTACCGCTGCATTTAGGTGTGTTTACTTCTTTTCCGGCTTTAATGACATTGTTAGGCTTGGCAATGATTTTTGGTTTGGAAAAAAGAGGTGTTCCAGGTGCAGTGTTGTGGGCGATCATATTTATTTCGCTACTGGGTTTGTGCTTCGATCCGCAGGTTAAATTTCAAGGATTATTTGCTATACCGCATTTATTTAATCTAAAAACAGAGGCGTTATTTTTGCATTTGGATATTATTGGCGCATTGCATCTTAGTGTTTTACCCAGTGTGTTAGCTTTAGTGATGACTGCGGTGTTCGATGCAACCGGTACTATCCATGCAGTAGCCAGTCAAGCTAAATTATTGCAGCGTCAGCAACCGATGAAAAACCAATCAAAAGCTTTAGCGGCAGATTCTATTAGTAGTATTTTTGCGGGACTAATCGGTGCTTCACCCGCGGCAGTGTATATAGAATCCGCAGCAGGAACAGCAGTGGGAGGGAAAACCGGTTTAACCGCAACTATAGTGGGTTTGTTGTTTCTTCTCACTTTATTTATTTCTCCGCTGGCTTATTTAGTGCCGGCTTACGCGACCGCTCCTGCTTTAATGTATGTCGGCTTATTGATGCTAAGTAATGTTACAAAATTAAATTTTGCAGATTTTGTCGATGCCTTATCTGGCTTATTATGTGCCGCTTTTATTGTATTAACCTGCAATATCGTTACAGGTATTATGCTCGGTTTTAGTGCTTTGGTGATTGGTCGTGTTTGTGCCGGTGAATGGCGAGAGTTAACCCCGGGCACGGTCGTGATCGCCTTGATATTAGTCTTATTTTACGCGAGTGGCCGAACGTTCTAACTAATCTTAAATAAAGATAAATTATTATCTTTTAGATTTATTTGTTAATTTTTTATTCATTTATAGCTAGTTTTACTGATTGAATTCACGTAAGCTGGCTGACCTAATCTACTGTACATTCAACCTCTATCGAAGGAGAAGGGAGGGATCGTGCGGCTTAAATAACATGAAGAAATTCGATCGACATTTAACGTTTAATAAACAATTCTGGATAAGTTTTTGGCGCTTACTCAAGCCTTATTTGGCAGTCCGAAGAAAAAAACTCGCCTATATTTTACTGTTCTTAAATATATTTTTTACATTTGTGGCGGTAGAAGGGAATGTTGGGATAACTTATTGCACTAAGAATGTCTTGAATGCATTACAATATTTTAATAAACCGCTGATATGGCAAAATTTACTATTGATGGCCGGTGTTATTACAATGATGTTTTTAGCCTATGGTTTTGCTTTTTATGTGAATGGTTTACTCGCCTTACGCTGGCGACAATGGTTGACTAAAAATACTTTGCCCTCAGTGGTTAATCAATAAGAATTATTATCGTTTTCGGTTTTTAGCAAAGAAGATAGATAATCCCGATCAACGTATCAGTGAAGATATCAATCAATTTACACAATTAACTTTAGATATAACATTCCAAATTTTGCAATCATTAACGCTGTTTGTTTCATTTGGGATAGTACTTTGGCAGATTGGTAGTCTTACGATTCCATTAGGGCATCTTGTTATTTCAATACCGGGGTATTTATTTTGGGCGGCTTGTTTGTTTGGTGGCCTAGGAATGTGGCTAACCAATCGCATCGGTAAAAAATTAATAGGCTTTAATTATCATCAGCAACGTTATAATGCCAATTTCCGTTTTGCATTAATAAAATTTCGTGAATCTAGAGATGAGATTGCTTTACAACGCGGAGAACAATCTGAAGCTACTCAGTTTCATGATTTGTTTAAGAAAATATATCATAATTTTATCGATATTATTCAATTAAAAAAACGTTTAGCGTTTATATCCAATGGTTTTAATCTTGCCAGTATTCCAATCGCAACATTGATGGCTATTCCATTGTTTTTAAGTAAAAAGATCCAATTTGGTGGATTAACTCAAATTAGTATGGGATTTAATAGTGTAGTGGGTTCATTTACAACGTTGATGCAGGTTTATACTTCATTGACTGAATGGAATTCAATTATTGTGCGTTTAACTGAGATGAATACGGCCATTGAACAAGCATCTACTGCATTGCCTAACAAATTAATTATCCAAAAAAATAAACGGCATGATTCTATTACGCTGTCTAATCTAAACTTATTTTTACCCGATGGACAATTGTTGCTAGGACCCATCAGTCTGTCTTTGAATTTAACCGAAAATTACTTAATAAAAGGCGGTTCAGGTATCGGAAAAAGTTCTTTACTTCGTACCTTGGCGGGTATTTGGCCTTTTTCTGAAGGGTCAATTGACTTTCCCAAAGATAAAAATACTTTTTTTCTATCACAAAAAACCTTTTTCTCATTAGGGACATTAAAAGAGACGCTTATCTATCCTTTGCAGCAGACAGTAACGGATGATGAATTGAAAGCGCTGCTCCGATGTTTTGGTTTAGCAAAATTTCAAGTTGAATTAAATGAGATTAAGCCTTGGCAGCAAATATGTTCGCCGGGTGAGCAGCAATTGATAGCATTGATTAGAGTGGTTTTAAATAAGCCGGACATCTTATTTCTTGACGAAGCTACATCAGCTTTAGATGATGTTTCGCAAATTAAGGCATACCAAAATTTAGGTTTACTTTTACCTCATACGTGTTTGATTAGTATTGGCCATAGAACGGATCTAGAGCAATTTCATAGTAAACTTATTATTTTTTCCAAAAATAAACCTGTAAGTATTGCTAGGATTGCTCCATCAAAAACAGTCGTTGCTGATCGTGTACCTGTATCTGATTAACGAAGTCATCGAATTATTTTTTGGATTGTTTGCGTGCTTGCAAATAAAAACAAATTTTTCGCAAATCTCCGGATAAGTAGGTATAATTCCAGCAATAAATTTGTTGAGCTTGCTTGTGGATTTTCCATTTAAACGTGCTAGTTTTATTGTTATTCTTGTTATTGGCGCTTTGTTGGTTATTTTTGTGCCTTTATGGATGGAAGATTATCATGCGAATGATCGCCTCTCGTTTACTATTCCCAGCGTGCCGATTCCACCAAGCGCTGCATTATTACCGATGGCTTCCAATAAACCGAGTATGAAGAATTTGTTAAGCTATCCTTTGGCACCGGCAAAAGCATGGGTGCTTGAGTTGCCAGATATTAAAGATCCCGTTCAAGCTGAACATTTAGTACAAACTTTACGACGTAAAGGTTTTAATACCTTTAGTTGTCAATACCAAAGTTTGCTAGGTCGGTTGACACGGGTTTTTGTGGGACCCGAAATTAAACCAGAGCAAATGAAACAAATAGCCGAACAACTGAATACCGAGATGCATCTTACCACGCAGGTAGTTTCATTTGATCCCTTACTCATTCAATAAATGTCAAAAAAAATTAAAAAATTAAGTTTTGCTGAACGGGCGACTCTTTGCTTGAATGCCAGTGCGCAACGTTTGTGTCAACTAGTAGCAGAAAAACAAACTAATCTTTGTTTGTCCGCTGATGTGAGTCATGCTGCTGGATTACTGAATTTGGCGGATAGCGTAGGAGAGGAAATTTGTTTACTAAAAACTCATGTCGATATCTTGTCTGATTTCAGCGTTGATTTTATCAAGCAACTTAATTACTTAGCGGAGAAACATCGTTTTTTAATCTTTGAAGATCGCAAGTTTGCAGACATAGGCTATACCGTTAAACAACAATATGCCGGAGGCCTTTATCATATTGCTGATTGGGCGGATATAGTGAATGCCCATATCATTCCCGGTCCTGGTATTATTCAAGGTTTACAAGAAGTGGGTTTAGCTAAAAAACGCGGTTTATTATTACTTGCTGAAATGAGTTCGAAAGGGACGCTTGCTAAGGCAGCGTATACAGAAGCGAATGTAGCGATGGCCGCAGCTTATCCGGAGTTCGTGATGGGGTTCATAGCCCAACGTCAATTAACTGAAAATCCAGGCTTAATCCATCTAACACCAGGGATACAATCCGATTCGCTGGGTAAGGATAGACTAGGGCAGCAATACATTTCCCCAGAGCAAGCGATTATACAAAAGGGTACCGATATCATTATCGTTGGTCGAGGTATTTATCAAGCCAAGGATCCAGCGGTGAGCGCTCAACATTACCGAAAATCTGCTTGGAAGGCTTACTTAGCATGTTGTTAAACTCCGAAAAATCTTCTTCCATTCCGGTCATTACCATTGATGGGCCGAGTGGCTCCGGGAAAGGAACCATTAGCTACTTATTAGCTCAGGATCTTGCTTGGCATTTCCTTGATAGCGGCGCAATTTATCGCATTGCTGCTTGGGTTGCCACAGAGACGCAAACCCCTTTTGAAGAAGATCGATTACTGCCGATAATGTCGGATTTAGAGCAGAATATCAGCGTTCAAACGATAGCGAAACGATTTAGAATTTTTTGGCAGCAGCAGGATATTACTGAAAGTATTCGTACCGAAGAAATAGGGCAATGGGCTTCAAAATTAGGGACTTATCCTAAGGTGAGGCAGTCCTTATTGGTTTATCAACGTTCATTCCGCCGTCCTCCTGGTCTGGTAGCTGACGGCCGGGATATGGGTAGTGTGGTTTTTCCAGACGCTAAGCTTAAAATCTTTCTGGATGCCAGTCTCGAAGAACGGGCCAAACGGCGTTATTTGCAGTTGAAGGCGAAAGGGAAGCATGTTAGCCTTAGCGCTGTGCGAGCAGAGCTTGAGCAGCGTGATTGTCAAGATAGGCAGCGTCCCGTAGCGCCTCTTGTAGTACCTACAGGAGCTATCATTATTGATAGCACGCACTTAAGTATTCAGCAGGTATTGCAACTGATTAAAAGTAAGTTGTTTCCGGCTTGAACAAGGGGATATTAGGCAAAATTTTCTGAAAATTTTCCTAATGCGAGGGGTCGTTTTTAAATGCGATACCCGATTTAAATTAACCGCGCAATTTGCGCCTTAACCATGGTTCTCTAAAAAAGAACAAGTGATATAACTATATGAGTGAGAGTTTTGCACAGTTACTGGAAGAGAATTTCTCTGAACGTATTTTTTATCCTGGGATGATTATTCCCGGAACTGTTGTCCGCATCGAAAAAGACCGAGTCGTTGTTAATGCGAATTTAAAATCTGAAGGCTTGATTCCTATTGAGCAATTTTATAATGAAGCAGGCGAATTAGAAGTTACTGTGGGCGATCAAGTCGATGTCTGCATCGAATCTTTAGAAGATGGTTTTGGTGAAACGCGGTTATCGCGTGAAAAAGCCAAGCGCGCAGAAATGTGGACTGCCTTACAGCGTGCACACGATGCCGATACTGTGGTGACAGGAAAGGTCACAGGAAAAGTAAAAGGTGGTTTTACAGTAGAAATTGGCAATCTACGTGCTTTCTTACCCGGTTCCTTAGTGGATGTACGTCCAGTACGTGATTCTAGCATTATCGAAGGTAAAGATCTGGAATTTAAGGTCATTAAACTCGATCCTAAGCGTAACAATATTGTTTTATCACGACGTGCCGTCCTTGAATCTGAAGGTCAAGCTGGACGTGAACAGTTATTAACGGAATTAGAAGAAGGTCAAGTGATTAAAGGTATCGTGAAAAACTTAGCTGATTACGGTGCATTTATCGATTTAGGTGGCATCGATGGTTTATTACATGTCACTGATATTTCCTGGAAACGTGTCAAACAACCCAGTGAAGTCTTAACCATAGGCGATGAAATTGAAGTGGTGGTGTTGAAGATCGAAAGAGAGAGAGGTCGAGTATCTTTAGGACTGAAACAATTAGTCGGCGATCCGTGGGAAGATTTAGTTAAACGTTACCCTGTAGGCACTCGCTTAAAAGGTAAAGTAACTAATGTCACCGATTATGGTTGTTTTGTTGAAATAGAAGAAGGCGTTGAAGGCTTAGTTCACGTTTCAGAAATGGATTGGACCAATAAAAACATTAATCCGAATAAAATCGTTCAAGCTGGTATGGAAATTGAAGTCGTCGTATTAGATATTGATTCGGATCGACGTCGTATTTCTTTAGGTATTAAGCAATGTAAGTCTAATCCTTGGGAAGATTTTGCTAATACGCATGCGAAAGGCGAACGAATTAGCGGTAAAATCAAATCGATTACTGATTTTGGTCTCTTCATTGGTTTACCTGGTAACATTGACGGCTTAGTTCATTTATCGGATATTGCATGGAATTTATCCGGCGAAGAAGCAGTACGTAAGTACAAAAAAGGTGATGAATTGGAAACAATCATCTTATCGATTGATTCTGAGCGTGAACGTATTTCGCTGGGTATCAAGCAATTAGAGACCGAATCATCGCATCCTTTTGATAAATATAGTAAAGACCAAATGGTTAAAGGGAAAATAGCCGACATCAACGACGAAGGGATGAAAGTTGATTTAGGTAATAATGTTGAAGCTCAACTTAAGCTATCTGAGTATGGTGAAGAAGGAAAAAATTATGAAGTGGGACAAGAAATAGAAGCAAGAATTTTAAATCTTGATCGAAAAAATCGTCACATTTCACTTTCTCTCCTTCCAGTAGAAGAAAAGGCAGTGACTAAGTAACAGCTGTTTTCTTACTTTCTTAAGAACAGCATGGGCTTAAATAAAGGATGATTTTGCAGAAAGCTAAAGTTCTGATGATAGCATTGGAACTTTAGCCCAATGTTGTAAAATTAACTGGACTAACGCGGAAGATGCTATTTTGTTGCTGCAGATCACGTTGACAACAAAGCCATGTTATAAAAGAAGTTTTTTGCTCGGTCCAGATTAATTGAATATAAGTTCCATTAGTAGGTAAGTCTATGCGGTGCATTACATATGTATTCATAATCGTTTTGTTCATATTGGGACTTATTTTTGCAGGTCTAAATGCCGATCTGGTCAGTGTAAATTATTATTGGGGCACTAAACGTTTACCGCTTTCTTTATTAGCCATACTCAGTTTTATTTTAGGCGGCTTATTGGGTTTATTAACCGCTTTAATTACCTATATAAAATTAAAGTATGTTAATAGGCGTCTACGCCATCGTTTGATTTTAGTCGAAAAAGAATTAAGCAACTTGAGAGCTTTACCCTTTAAAGATCAGCATTAAGGTGTTGTATTTTCTTAAATTGCTGCGTGCTATATATGCACGCAATGATAGCTAAATGAGCGTGACTATGCTGGAGTTACTATTTCTATTGCTTCCTATTGCCGCCGCATCGGGTTGGTATATTGCTTATTATCAATTTTCAAATTCTAGCTCACATAAGAAACATGAATGCAATCGTGAGTATTTACGTGGTTTAAATTATTTACTTAATGAACAGTCCGATAAAGCCGTTGATACCTTTATTAAAATACTTGAAGTTGACATAGAAACTGTAGAAACTCATTTAGCTTTAGGTGTGTTATTTCGTCGGCGTGGCGAAATCGATCGGGCAATTCGACTCCATCAAAATTTGATTGCAAGGCCTAATCTCGCGCACGCACAAAAATTACAAGCGTTGTTAGCATTGGGAAGAGATTATTATTGTGCGGGTTTATTAGATAGAGCAGAGCGTTTATTTTTCGAAGTGATCAGCCATGATGATAACGAATATGTACGTATCGCTGTGCGTTATCTATTAGAAATCTATCAACAACAAAAACGTTGGGAAATTGCCATCAAGCATGCAAAAAAAATCTCCAAATGGGATAACAAGATTTTCAAAAATATAGCGCATTACCATTGTGAATTAGCTCAGAATTTATTGAATAAACAAGGCAGCGAGAAAGAAGTGATCAAACTTTTAGAGCTTGCTTTAAAGTATGATGCACAGTGTGTTCGCGCCAATCTCATTAAAGGAAAATTGGCCATTATCGCCGAAAAATGGGAAGAAGCTATTGCTATCTATCAAGCCATAAAAAAGCAAGATCCTGATTATATTACTGAAACCTTAGAGCCGCTTAACCAATGCTATTTACAGCATCAATCGGGATCAATAGGACTACTGAGTTATTTACATGAAACACTCACCGAGCATGCCCAAACGCCGTTGTCATTAGCGATTGTTAAATTGATTCAAGAAAAAGATCATGAAAAAGCACTGCAATTTCTTACTCAGCAATTACAAATGAAGCCTTCATTACCCGGTTTATACCAATTAGTTGATTTACATTTGGCACAAGAAAATTGTTCGTTGACGGATAAAAATAATTTAATCAGTTTAAAGGATCTTATTAAAAAATTAATGGAAAATAAACCGATCTATCGTTGTTTAAGCTGTGGTTTTAATAGCAAAATTCTCGATTGGCTATGTCCCGCCTGTCGTAATTGGAGTACAATCAAACCCCTGTAATAATAGGGTAAATTGCTTGATTTGAACAGAAACATAGAATAATCACGCTGTCGTTTAACCTACGTTAATTTCATCTAAATGCTTTGCATCCTGCAATTTTTTATTATGAGAAATAAATAAGATACGGTTGGCGATTTTACTAATAAAATGTCGATCATGACTCACAACGAGTAAGGTCCCTAGATAATTGCGTAATGCCATTGCGAGCGCTTCTGTGGCTTCAATGTCTAAATGGTTAGTCGGCTCATCGAGAATTAACACATTCGCGGACTCTATAACCATTTTTGCTAATAAGAGGCGCGCTGCTTCGCCGCCGCTCAAAGCTAAAATATCTTTAAGAACATCCTCTTTATTAAATAATACTTGAGCTAAGGTTTTACGGATAAATTGTTCATTGCTATCCGTCGCATATTGATTCAACCAAGCTAAAACGCTAGCGTGCTTGTTCAATAAGTCATGATGGTCTTGAGAAAAATAACTTACATGAGTTTCATAACCCCATTCAACACTGCCTTGATCCGGTGGAATGCTATTCAGTAATATTTTAATTAAGGTTGATTTACCAATACCATTTTCGCCCATAATCGCCACTTTTTCGCCACGCTTAATCTCGAAGTTTAACTGTTGGAAAAGTTTTTTTTCGTTAAAATTTTTTGCTAATCCTTTAACACGCACCACCCATTTTCCAGAAGGGCGTATCGACTTAAATTGAAAACAAGGTGAAGATCGCGACGATTGTTTAATATCTGGGATTTCCATTTTAGCGATCATTTTCACGCGCGATTGAGCCATTTTGGCGCGCTTGGCGCTGGCACCAAATCTATCTACAAAACGTTGCATACTCGCTATTTTCAGTTCTGCACTTCGTTTTTCTTGAAGTTTTTGTTCGACAATTAACTGTTTTTCAGCAAGAAATTTTTCATAATTTCCACTATATTGACGTATTTCACCGTAATCGACATCCAGTATCTGATCCGCCAACCGATTGATGAATTCGAGATCATGAGAAATAAAGAGTAATAAACCACTAAATTCTGTTTTTAAATATTTTTCTAGCCAAATAATGGAGATAAAATCCAAATGATTGGTGGGTTCATCTAATAATAAAATATCCGGTTCTTGAAACAAGGCCTGAGCGAGCAACACACGTAGCTTAAAGCCACCGGAGAGTGTGCTTAACGGTTTTTCATGCTGTTCAAGTGCTATTCCTAAACCCATTAATAGTTTGGCGGCTAGAGCAGAAGCACAATAACCATTCAGGCGTGCGATTTCTTCTTCGAGTTTACCTAAACGATTGAGATTTTTTTCGTTATTGAGATCGCTCTGTAACAACTGATTCTTTTCTTGTAAGGCTTGCCATAAAGCCGGTTTGCCTTGTAAGACAATATCGCTAATGGGCGTATTTTCATAACGAAATTGATCCTGCTTTAACCAGCCTATACTGGTGGTTTTGGGAATGGATAATGTTCCGTCGATAGGTTGTTCTACACCGGTAAGCAACTTTAAAAATGTAGACTTACCGGCACCATTGGCACCGACTAAGGCATAACGGCTGTTTGGAGATAGAATAAGATTCACATCATAAAATAACAGCTTTTCGCCATAGGCCATGCTGAGTTGATTAATCGATATCATATTTTTAACTAGAAAATCTAATTTTTTATGATGATAGTATAGTGATGTCGATGAAAAGGCTAATTTTCTGTGTAATCTACCTTAGTACAAGTAAAAAATGATAGTTTATAGCTCGAACAGCTATTATATTTTTTAAAAAACAGATTGGAATCACTAAAAACTTATGCTAAATTAATTTTAAATTATCAATCATTCCAGCGTTATGCACTTTAAGTTAAAAAAATTTCTACTTATTAAGTAATAAATCATAATAACTAAATAATACAATAAATATAGGGAAATTTTATCACGCATTAATCTAATTAATTTCATTCTTAAAAATAAATTGCTTTAGTATGAAAGCTGACGTTTATTTTTTTTAGTAAAATAAACTAAAAAATTCTCAATAAAAATATAAAAAAATAAATTTAAAAAGGAGATCAATATGCCATCCTCAATTTACAATATCGATAGCAGTACTGAAAGTATAGATACTGGCTTCGAAAATTCTCATTCTATTGTTATAGAAGAAAATGACGAAACTTCATCGCTAAAAAGTCTTATATCCCATCAGGAGTTAATTGAAGTAAATCATCCATTAGATAAAGAAAATCCATTAAATGCAGTTATTAAGTTTCATTTGGATGGGGAAGGGCATAGTAGTTTAACTCGAGAATTGCGCAAACAAACAGGTTTGTTTGCGGTGGCCATTTGTGGAGTGATCTTCTATTATGTTCCTTCGAAGGCTTATGCTGAGTCTATTTGTGCAGATCCAGCCTATAAAGCGATCCCCTGTGATTTTTTGCTGATAAATCACATAGCAGGTACAATGTTGGTAGCCGGTGGCGTTTTAATCTCAGCAACCAACGCTTTTTTTGATCAAAAAAATGCGGAAAGTATTCCAGTCAAGCTCGAGCGCTATTTGCAATATCCTTATACTCCTGCACAAAAATTAGCAGAAAATACCGTTACCTATCTAGGTTCGTTTGTGGCTTCAATCCCTTTTATTATTATCACTGTCGTTGATCCTATTCCAGGTTTACCTAAACTTATCGTTACATCACAAGCATTTATGGTGGGTGTGACAAATACTTTATTACATTTGTTACCTTTTAAATTGGTTTTAAAAAATCCTTTATATCGCCTACCTTTTTTACCCATAGAATTTATTATTAAAACAATAGCCAACGCGCGATTAAGTAAAGAGGAAAAACAAGAAAAGACCTTACAACAATCAGTCAATTTAGGTTATCAACTCATCAAACACCGATTAATTGCGCATTTAGATCAGGCACAGAGACTTTTAAGCATTTATGGCTTTAAATTTAAAGGTTGTCATTATGACAATGAAGTCGCTCGTTATATTCAAGAAAATCAAGCATCTGAGTCTTCTTTACAGTTATTAACACAACTGTTGGATCGTTTGCATGCCATGTCGCCGAATCGACCTATTCCTGCGTCGGGTAGAATAAATAATTTTTTCAGAAAAATGGTCTATATACCTGGAGCTTCGTGGGTAATACTGGCTTGTGCAGGATTTTGGGGGGGCACCATTAATGAAATGATCGAATTAACTGGAAATCCAGTATCAGGAGCAATTGTTGCAACGCCTTCCGTTTATTGTTTAGGCGTGTTATTGGCATTTTTTGGTGGGAATGCTTTACAAAATAGTTATGATTATTTGACGGCATGGAAGGATGATACGGTTAAAATTGCTTTATCCTTTAAACCTTATCCAAAAACTGCGGTATTACTAATTATGATTTCGATGTACTTGTCAGCTTTTTCTTATTCTGCAGGTGCACAGTTAATTAATGATAATTTTAAGGGTGAATTAGAAATTTTCCGCGATTGTTTGCTTGAATTAGCTAAAAGCGGTTTAATTTTTTTAGGTTTTACCGCCATGGTAGATTTCTTTAAGAATGTTTTGATAAAATTTGCGCAATACGCTGGCACAGAAGATGCTCAAACTGCCGCTAAGCTTTTTGCTGCATTCAATCAAATGCAAAATAGCATTCAACTGATGAAACCCGATCTGCTACTAGAATCCTTAGCTAATGCGACAGAAGATCAATTGAAAAGTCTATTAGCTATTCAAGATAATAACGATCTACAAGATTTTTGTGTATCGCTTATGCAACTCGCAGAGCATTTAAAGAACCAATTATTCAAAGAATTCGAAGTAATAGATAACGTAACTCGCAATGAAGTATTAATTAAGTTGGAAAATGATCTGAAAAATGATTATGCCTATAAAATAAACACGATTGAAGTTTTGTTAAGTTATTTTGATAGCAAACCTGAGTTGACTATAAATTTATCTTTAAATTGGCAGCGAATTTGTCAGGAATATAAGTCGATTTGTAAAATTATAGAAAAGCTAGATAAATTAAGCTTAAAATTAGTAAAGGATCATCAGCTGGATACTTACTCACGCTATAGTATTAATAACGATGATAGTATGGCTGGACCTTCTTCGGGTTTTTCCGAAGTTACCCCGTTAATTCTACCAAGGCGGTCGCCGAGCTATGCCCATTTTTGGCGTCCACGTTATGGTACAGAGGAGGTTAGGGCTAGTCTTTCACCCCTGCCAACGTTTTCAAATTCTAATCAAATGGGAGTGTAAACTATAATTAGGTAATGTTAGTAATTAATTTATTAAGGGCTCAGGTAGGAACAATATCATTATGGGATCTTTGTAAAGAAAAAGATGAAGATAAACTGGCGCTATTATCAGAAAATAAAGAAGTAAAAAAGATATTAGAAGATTTAAATCTTAAGGAAACATATCCTTATTTGCACGAAAAAATTCAATCTCAGATTCAAAAAGGTGTAATTTAAGAATCAAATCTCAGCGCAACTAATGAAAATTGTTGCAGAGAAACACTGAAAAACTTTCCTGAAGAAGATTTAAAAAATGTGACAAAAGTCTCTGCTTTGTTTTTCAAGAAATCGGCATCTAATGATAGCGAAGCAGAAACTATCTCATATAAACCTGATATGGGTTGCTAGGGCGATGAATAAGACGAAGCTCAATGATGGTTTGAGCTTCATTAAGAATCTTATTTTGATTATATGTCACGCAATAATTTTCCAGAGTGAAACCGCGACATCAGGCGTCCAGTCAAGTTGAGATTTATGTGTAATCAAACACTGATAAACTTTACCATTAAAACTGATTTTATCACTTCGTTGATAACCATAATTGACTTTCCACTCAGCGTATTGTCCATTTGGAACGACTTCTGGTTTTTTTTCATCAGTCGAATTATTATTACTATCATGAGAATTAGTAATTAAACTTTCATAATTTTTAAGAAATTGCCAATTGTAAGCTTCTCCATCTTTAGTTTTTCCGTCATCCCAATTAATAGACCAAGTCATAAGGCCTTTAATAGGAATGCTATTCTGTTCAAATTTGTTAAAGGCTAGGATCAGATCATCGGGATCCTCGACATAACCATTACTGGCGGCATCTGGATTACTAGGGAGACTAATGGCAAATTTATCATGAGGAATGCGATAAAAACCGCGCGTTCCTTGAACTAAGCTTTCAGTTAAATAAAAAAGAAACTCTTTTTTGTTTTGATTATCATTTTGTGCATACCATTTATCACCAACCGACACACCGTCACCGCCTTGATTATAATATTGAGGCGCAATTAGATCGTAATCGATGGAATTTAGATAAGGAATATAGGCGCCATTTTCTCTTAAATAAGGAAACTCAGGTGCCATAGTAATGATAAAGTCGATGCCTTTCTCGGTATAATATTTTTTTACCGCATTGAATGCATTCGGAATAACAATTTGATTATCGGCTAGTGTAATAGATGCTCCTTCAAGGTCTAGATCGATTCCACTAAAAAGATATTTTTCGCAGGTATCAATCAGTTGCTGAGTAAAGGCTTCTTCATGTTCCTTTGATAAGGCGATATGTGCATTGCCTCCGCCGAGAGAAATGATTACTTTTTGATTTTGTTGATTGAGTTGAGCGACTTGCTGTTTAAAATCTTGATCAGTACCTGTGTAAGGTTTAAATTGAGGAATAGGGTTTTCGTTACTGGCTTTCATAAAGGCGACAGCAATTAGATTATATTGTTTGGGAATATCTTTTAATTGAATGGCTGCAGCGCTACCTTGTTGGTAGCCATCATTTTGGCTAAACCAATTATGCCAGTAGCCAAGAAGTATTTTTGAAGCGTCCTTCTGCTTGGTTTGAAAAAAGGATTTATTTTCCATTATATTCTCCTTAAGATTAATAAAAATAATATATTTTTATTATAAATAATAAAAAAAATTTTCACTTCTACTAAATGGACAGTTTAATGAGCTTAAGAGAGAAGTTCTTAAATTTTTATTCGATATGGATTACAGAATTACTACCAATAAATTGGTTAGTCATCAAAAAAGGGAATAAAGTTATATAGCAAAAGATATTCTAGTTGCAGATTCGGCAAACAGGCGTTGCGTGTTAAATTACAAATTCAATAGGAGATAACTGGACATACCCAATTATAGCAATAATGAATGTAAAATTATCTTGGTAGGTAATTTGAGGGCAGGTAAAACGGCCCTTGTATTACGTTTAGTCGGTATGGGGTTTAGTTATAATTATGAGCCCACGATAAGGGTATATCTACACCCTAATCGAACATGAAACGACGCCTAGAAAATTAACTCCTTTTAAGTTATTGCGCTACCAAATAGCTATTATGAAACAGCATTTGGATCAATGGCATCAAACTTTACTCATAGTAATCTCCTTACTTTTTTATCGGGTAAAAAAAGTCCATATCTATTTAGCACAGATATTATGATTTGCTTTGAAAATAAAGAATTAGCTCAAGAGACTTTCTTAAAACCTCCGTTAATTAAAGTAAATTTTGGTAATTAATAAAGAAATAAAATTATGTTAAGATATAAAAGTATTAAGCAAGGATATAGTTGTAAAAAATTAATATAATTTAAGATTATGGAAAATAAGAAAGAAGTAAAAAATTTTATAAAGATGACGGATAAAATTAAGTATTTTTTTAATATCCCAATAAAAATAAAACTATTATTAAGTTATTGATAGAACATGTTTCGAATACGAAAGATTGTCGGGATAAACAAATTAAATATAAAATCAATTCTGAAGATTACAAAAAAAATTCCAATAAATTATTGAATTTTGGATATTCGCTAAAAGAAATACGTAATATTATTTTTAGACCATCGAGTATAGTTGCTACTATATTAAAACAACATAATCAGCTAATAAACTTAGGCTATAAACATAGTGAAATTTCGGATTTAGCAAAAAGTAACCGTGTATCAAATAATACTATTAACCAAGGAGAAGCGTATGCGAAAAAAAATTCTGATAACAGGGGCAAGCAGCGGATTCGGAAAATTAATAACTGAAACCTTGCTGAAAGAGGGCCATACCGTCATTGCAACAATGCGAGAACTTCAATCTAAAAATAAGGATATCGCTGAGCAACTTAGGAAAAAAGGAGCAATTTGCTTAGAAATGGATGTTACCAGCGATATAAGTGTAAATCGTTGCATTCAAGATGCTCTTGGAAATGCCGGGGAGATTGAGGTAGTTGTTAACAATGCGGCCACTTTTTCTTTCGGTATCCAAGAAGCATTTACAGTTGAGGATTGGCACAGAGTTTTCGATGTTAATTTATTCGACGTTCAAAGAGTTAACCGAGCTGTCCTGCCGCACATGCGTGAAAAACGTTCTGGGCTCTTGATTCACTTATCGAGTGTTATAGGGCGACTGGTATCACCGTTTAGTGCTCCTTACGCTACCTCTAAACACGCACTTGAGGCATTATCTGACATCTATCGTATCGAGCTAGCTAGTTTTGGTATTGAATCTGTGCTTGTTGAACCTGGTTTATTCAAAACAAATATATTTAACAAGACTATTCACCCAAGTGACGCAGAGCGAACACAAAGTTACGGCGCTATAGGTCAAGTTTCTGAGCAATGTCTGAAAGGCTTTTTAAGCCTCGTTGAAGATCCTAATACACCTAATAATCCTCAGACGGTTGCCGATGTTATAGCCAGAATTATCTCGCTTCCTGCTGGAAAGCGGCCATCTAGGACTTTAGTCGATGAACTTGGAATGGCTTCTATCATTGAGCCTTCCAATCGTATTTCTGAAGAGGCGCAATACAATTTCTATACTAACTTCGGTCTGGCCGATATGCTTGTATTTAGAACTCAATCAGATTCTGTCCAGGCCGTTAGAATGGACCCTAATCCTGAGCCCGAAGCAGCAGAAGACCAGTTTACGCTGAAACAGCCAGAAAAGGCTTTAACCTCTCTAAAAATAATTACCAAATCTCAAGAAACTATAGCTAAACGAGTGCAAGATAAAGCGGAAATAGATGTAAAAATGAAAAAAATAACGGATTTTATGGAAAAACAACAACCCGCATCAACATCCTCTGCATCGGAAGTTAAGACGCAGGAGAGTAGTAATGTTATTTTCTTTAAATATTAATTATAAGAATGTTGCGCTTATGATCTGACCGCGCCTACTTTTAGGATCTTATATCCGATAATAAAAGTTATCGGATGTTTGGTGTTTGATTCACCCGCGGATTCAAGTAATTAGTGCAACGCCCCTCAATTCAATTTAATTTGGATGAATGTAATGACTTCTAGTTATCATTCGGTTAAATTAGCTACTTTAATATTAATGAGAAAGTCTATATGAAAAAAACAGATGTCAAAAATATAGCCGGCGGAACTAAAACAACAGTTACTGGGCCTGATGGCAGTAAAACTATTACTTATAATGGAGTAAATAATCTTCATATTGGCCGTACTTTTACTTATGGCACTCCTAACTCTCATAATGCCGCTTCCACATGGAAGCAACAATCATCTAGTAGTACTAATTTTTCATCGACAGTAAAAACAGGTGTAACTTTTAAAAAAGTAGATAGTTTACATCTTAATTCAAACGAGATTAACAAAATGCATTCTAGTAAAGATCATAAAACTTATGAAAATGAAAAAGATTATCATAGCTCACAATCAACTTCTTCATTTAAACGTTAATTTAATGTCAATTTACCCTCTTTAACTTTATTGAGAGGGTAAATTTAATCAGTGACATTTTTATAAAAAATCTCGTTAGGTGTGGCAAAACCTAGTGCTTTTCTCGGTCGGTTATTCAACCTATCCATTTATCTTGCAGTATATACTGGTAAATGCTTTCATGGCTTATTGAATTCAAGCCCCATTACTTTTATTACCGATTAATTGTTGCAAAGATCGCCTTTTAAGCAAAACATCTCCGA
>VBOA01000008.1 GCA_005877695.1 Gammaproteobacteria bacterium
ATTATTTATTTCAATTTTATTCTGAACTGCTTCGCTAAGATTAATATTCAGTTGATCTGAAATACGTATGATATATAAGATAATATCTGCTAGCTCATGACTAACTTTTTCTTTAACAACAAGGTCTTTTTTTATGTTAATAGACTCTTGTTCTGATAACCACTGAAATATTTCTAACAGCTCCCCTGCTTCACCTGTAATAGCCATTGGACAAGTTTAATCATTTTTTACGTGCTTTTTTGATAGCAGCACTGACAGAAGCTTTTGTTACCCCTGCTGTTTTTACAGCGCGACGGGTTTTTTTAACTAGGTCGTAGTATTCGCTTTGTTCAGGGGGAAATATCGTTTTTAAAATAACGGATTATTTAACTGAGTAGATATATGAAAAAAAAGATTGATTATCAAGAATATTTAATTGATTCCCTTAAAGATCCCGAGGAAGCAGCCGGTTATTTGAATGCTGCTTTAGATGAAGGGGATACAAAAGTTTTTTTGTTAGCATTATCAAATGTTGTTAAAGCACAAGGTGGTGTTAATAAACTAGCAAATAAAGCCCATAAGAGCCGAACTAGCTTATATAAAACACTTTCTCCTAAAGGTAACCCATATTTTAAGAATACTAATAAAATTCTTTCTGCTATGGGAATGCATCTTGTTATTGCACCTAAACACATTTCTCATACTTATTTTTCAAAATGATATAAAGCAGTTCAAGAGAATATTATGATCCTAGCACAGCAATTAGAACAAAAAGGCCGCCAAGAGGAGCGTATGAAATGGCTAAAAATCTTCTAGCAGAAGGTTTGTCTTTAGATTTAGTAAAAAAAGTTACTAAATTACCTGATTTAGTTTTAACTAAGCTGAAAGATGCCTAAATCCTTCATAAATCATTTTGGACTTATAAGAAAACGCAACTGGAGTTTAGTAATAATTTAAATTAATCCTCACAACTAAACATTAAACTTAAGAAGGAATACTAAAAAATTGAATTAGGAGTCATATATGTCAAAATCAGTAATAAAAATTTCAATTTTGCTTACCATAAGCTTAGTACTATTCGCTAAATTAAGCTTGGCTTTAACTAAACCCGCAATATTCAATACCGAACCTCCAACTCAAACTAAGCGGAACAATGAAATGAACTCCTCTATTCCAGTTGATGCTTGGTTTCAACAAGGAATGAATACTTTTTTGCAATTAGATTCGCCTATGTTTAAGCAATTTTTTGGTAATCAAATGCATTTCAATTACTTTACGTTGCATGAAGATCCTAAGCAGTTCTTAATTTCACTTGAACTGCCGGGTGTCGACCCCCAAAAAATTCGTGTATCCGTTTCACAAGGGGTTTTATATGTACAAGCTAAAAATGATAATAAATCTAAACAAAATGAAACTAACTCATATTATTTCTCTTATCATGTTGCTTTGCCAGAAAATGCCAACACTCAAAAAATGGGTGCGATTTTGAAACGGGGTATTTTGCAAATTACTATTGAAAAAACAAATAAAATGACGTCTATGATCGATATCCCTGTTAAAGAAATAGCTTAATCAAATCTAGATTAATTAATTAGGTTCAAATAATACTGTAATACGGAATGATCAGAACTTTCGCTTTTAGTTTTCATACGATAATTAAAAAAATGACCGCCTATTATTGACTATAGAATAGGCGGTCATTTGTAAAGTTAGCTATTCTTCCTTAATTGTTATTTTTTTAAGTAATGCTTTTTCCTTTTTAGGGATTGCAATTTCAATAACTCCATTTTTGCTTCGTGCTTTTATTTTAGTAGCATCCGCGGTATCAGGTAAGGTAAAACGCCTATAAAACTGTCCTTGTACTCTCTCTAATCGAGTATATCCTTCTTTTTCTTCCTCATTAAAAGTATTTCGTTCACCTTTTATACTGAGAATACTGTCTTCCATATTTATCTCGATATCTTTGGGGTCTACTCCAGGAATATCGGCCTTAATTAGGAATTGATTGGTTTCTTCTTTTATATCGACGTAGGGCTTCCAACTACTTGTTTCTACAAACGAACCATCATTGATAGATGATATGTCAGTTGAGTTTCCACCTAATACTCGATTCATATAATCAAATATGGAAGGAACTTTATATTCATAACGTGCTAAATTAGTCATATTAAGCCTCCTTTTGGCTAGGTTTTAAATTATCTCTATCCTATTTATGGGGATTTTCTAGTAAAAAATCAATATCAATTAAAAGAAGGATTTGACAATCAATGGAATAAAAGCGCCCACAAAGAAAGGTTTCACTGAAAGTATTAAAAATGAATTTAAGGCCGGCAGCAAAACAAGCTGTGGTTTTAGCTTATGATAGATCGGAAATTTGAAAAAAGAATCAGAGTTGGTGCGCGACTTTTGCGCGACTGAACATGACATACATAGCCATTATTATACATTTGTAAGGATCGTCCGGTTTATAATAATGTTGTTTTTTCAATAACTTACGATGAAAGTATTCGACTCCTTTGCAGTTGGTTGTATTAAATGTCACTGAGGTGCTCGAACATCTCAGTGAACGCTTCTTAAAATCCTTAATTAATGCATGGATCGAATTAAAGTTACTAAAACAGTAGCTTGAATAGCAGAAACACCGAGAACCCATTTGGCTATCTGCGCATTAATACTACCTTTAATTTTTTCAATTTCTATAATGATATCCTTTCGTACTTCTGCCAAATCTTGCTTAGTACAAACATTGTTTTCAATAATTTCTGAAAACATTTCGACTTGTGCTTCAGCTTGTTCGGAAGGTATTCCTGCTTTTTCAAGTTTTTTTGCCCAGGCTAATGTATCAAATTTCATAATGGCACTCGTCATAGTGAGAATCCTTATTATATATTATTTGTTCATTCTTTTATCTAACATTGGTATTATATATTAGCACTACAATTGAAGTCAATAATTACCATACTTCCTTAATTGCTTTTAATAAAATCTTATTATCTATATCTTTTGACAATAAAATTAATGCTTTAATTAAGCGTGCTTCTCCTATTTTTTTTGGAGCGACCTTATTTACTCTTTCTAATGTTTCTTTAAGAACATCCATGATTTCTGAATCGATACGATAACTTCTTGGATATTCTTTAATTTTTTCAACTTTACTATTTGTGCGTTCCAATGTAGTCCTCTCTTTCACTTTAAAGCTTACTACATTATATATTAAAACTAATATCATCTTAAATTAGAGTAAAATCTAGCTGTTTAATATTTGTTTTAGATGGACGAATTGCTCTAAACTGACGTCTGCGGTCATAACTAACTCCTTTGCAGTTGGTTGTGTTAAATGTCCTCAAGGTCTAGTTCACCTTGGGGAACGCTTTTTAACTCAGATTATAGAATATAACATTGACGTCTTGACGTCAATATATTTTATTTGAGAGGTAATTTTTCTATTTGTTCAATGACTATTTCAACCATTGTTTTACCTTGTTTAGCAGCGTAAATTTTTAATTTTTTATGCAATTCGATTGGTAGCCGAACAGGTAGATTCTTTTTTATTTCCTTATTTGTTTTATCTTTAGATGGTTGTTTTCTAAGCATAAAATTTACTTGCTATATAACAATAGACCCTAAGTATATATCTCTTATGAAACGATACAAATAGGAAGTATCTTTTAAATTTGACATATTATTTCGATAAATGCTAATATGTACACATGAGTACACTTTTTTAAAGGTAAATCTATGAAAGCTAGCCACGTAATTAAAGTAGGAATGAGGGAGTTTCGCTCTCATCTTAACCATTATTTACTAACATCTAGACCTGTTGCAATTACTCGCCACGGTGAAACAGTGGGTTATTATATTCCAACAAAACATCATACAGAAAAATCTGAATTAAATGAGCTAAAACAAGCTGCCCATCAGCTTGAAAAACTACTCAAATCCCATGGAGTAACCGAGAACGAGTTATTAACTGAATTTAGAACATTGAGAAAGGGACAAAGTAAATAATGTCTTCTCATATTCTGGTATTAGATGCAAATATTCTTATTCGGGCAGTTTTAGGAAGTAAAGTTAGAGACTTACTTATAGCTAACAGAGAAACTACTGATTTCTTTACTCCAGATGTATGTTGGGCAGATGCAGTGAAATATTTGCCTGTAATATTTAAAAAAAGACAACTTCCTTCAAATCCAGCATTAACTTTACTTGATAATCTCAAAAAGATCATTCAAATTGCAGATGAGGAAATTTACAAAATAAACTCTAAAGAAGCACAAAAAAGAATGAAAGATCGTGATATTGACGATTGGCCAATTGCTGCAACAGCGTTAGCTTTAGATTGTGCAATTTGGACTGAAGATAAAGATTTCTTTGGTTCTGGATTTTCAACTTGGACGACAGATAAAATTCATATTTTTTTTGAAATGACTTCAGTTTGTAAGCTGTAGGAATGCAGAAAGCTAATTAATTTATTGCATAATAAATTAATATTATATTTAAAATACCGATTGATTATTACCATTTAGGACATGTTGAGATAAGCTTCTTTTACTAAATCACAAAATAAGGATAACAAGAAGTGACAATTCAAATTCACAATCCTCACGATGCCATTTTTAAAAAATTTTTCAGTAATATTGAAATAGCTAAAGACTTTATCGAAGCTTATTTACCGGAGCAACTAAAACAAAATTGTAATTTTGCTACTCTAAAAATTGAAGCGGGTTCCTTTGTTGATGAAGATCTTAAACAACATCATTCTGATATTTTATATTCCTTAAAAATAGGGGGTATTAAAGGTTATGTCTATATAAACGTTGAACACCAAAGTACTCCTCAAGAATTTATGTCTTTCAGGATGCTACGATATAAATTAGCTATTATGAAACAGCATCTTGACCAAGGAAATAAAAAATTACCTGCTGTTATTCCTATGTTTTTCTATCATGGCAAGCAAAGCCCTTATCCATATAGCCTAAAAATTATAGATTGTTTCGAAGACAAGGAATTTGCCAAAAATTATTTTTTCAAAGACCCATTCCTTGTAGATATTAGTTTAACTCCTGATGAAGAGATTTATAAACATAAAAAACTGGGTCTATTAGAAATGGTTCAAAAGCATATTTTCACAAGAGATCTAGTGAGCATTGCAAAAGATATCGTTAAGTTAGTCAAATCCACTCAGCCTGGGCATGAATTGTTCAGTAGCTTGGTGTATTATAGCTTAATACAGGGCGATACCCCTGATGTCAATAAGGTAATAGAAACTCTTAAAACTATTGAGAATTATCGTGAGGATGTTATGAATGCAGCACAGCAGTTAAAGCAGCAAGGTCTACAACAAGGTCTACAACAAGGTCGGCAAGAGATTTTAGCGCTCGTAAGAAATTTATTAAAGCAGAATGTTCCCTTAGCTACGATTAAATCAGCAAGTGGTCTTTCTGAACAAGAATTACTTGAATTAGAAGACGCTTAGTCCTCCATGCGCTAGAGAAGAAAAAGAATATGAACTATGTTGCCAGCATTTCAAAAGAAGATTTGCTACAAGATAAGCAACATCTTAAATCCACTATTTACCTTAAAAAAGTAGGCGGTTTCCATCAAATATTTGCCTCAGACGGTGATTTTTTTGATGAATGTATAGGCTCTTATAATATAAATGACAGTACATCTATAAGATTTGATAACGAAAAATTATCTTATTGGTTAATGACAGGTGCGATACCTACTCTAGAAGTTATTAATATAATTATTACCTATCTGGAAATTAAAGAAGTTTCCGGTGTTGATACTATTATTAATAAACTTAAACCTATCAAAAATTAGATCCTTAAAGGATTATTAATAGCTTTTAGAAAAGCTTTCTCTTTTTTATCCAACTTGTTGAAATTACATTAAGTGAACAATGTACCAGAATTGTACCAAGCTGAAATATAATGTACCAAAATTCCCGTAGTCTTAAGTAGGTTATTAAGTTTGCAAAGTATCACAAGTATTTGATTATTAATTGTTTTTAAAAAAATATCCTAACTTCGTGAGTTAGGGGCCGGAGGTTCAAATCCTCTCATCCCGACCAACATTTTCAATAAAAAAATCTGAAAATAGCGCTGTTTTTTTCCTTTACTGCACCCCGTTTATCACACAATTTGAATGTAGAGAATTTTTAATATAAATTTGCGCTGCCGCCTTTTTAAGATGATTACTGCTTTTGAATTTTTTTTGTTCCTGTAACTTATTTGAAACAAGTGACATTTTTTTAGCCCTCAGTGAAATCAGAAAAAATTATTTAGTTTTTTTATTTCATCGTAAACTGTTTTGGCTATTTCTCTTTCTTTAAATAAATTGTTGATAAAGCGAAGTAGCGCTCTCACCAGGGCTATTTTCACGAAACTAATCTATTAAATGCATGCAATCTAACTCTAATCGATCTTCTGGTCTAAAAATGTCCTTTTCCTATCAAAAAAAAATTGTTACACTCCATTACTAAGATAAAAACAATAAGAAAATAGGAGGATAACTTACAATAAGTTTGGAAAATAATCTTTTAGAGTAAAAAATAATGAAAGATCCACTGGGCACCTTGTCACAAAATGCTACGGTTGCAATCTTGCCTCAGAATCATTTTATTACTTCAACATTATCGACAGATAGCGAACCCGTTCCAGGACCTTCACAACAAACTATATTCAGTCAAGAAGATCTTCAAGATTGGCTGATTAAAACTCGTAATCAACTTCTTTTTTTATCTGAGCAGGAACATTCCAATTCCTTTACCCTTTTAGTTTCAACGTTAAATAAAGAATTACGGTTAGAAGCAAGTGAAAAAAATTGCATCGAATTTCTATTAGCATTAGATGATTTTTCCTCAAAAGCCACCAATATTTTATTACCCACTCAATTTTTTATCGAAAAAAATCTCAAAAAAAATCCGTTTTTTAATAGACCATTATCGGGATTATTCCTCGCAGTTAGGTTTTTACACAGAAAATCTAAATCAAGCTCATTTATCTGAGGACCTGAAGAATTTACAAGATGAATTACAAAAATTAAAAAAAGAAAAAAACCAATTAGAAAAATCACAGCAGATTGATTCACATATCACCCGCCTAACCGAACTCACTAGAGACTTTGAAAAACTTAGAGTCGAGAAGCATAGAGATTTTGAGGCAGAAACTGTTCAGTATGAAGCAACATTAGAAGCTTATAAACAAGAATTAGAGATAATAAAAACAACAATTGAAATCAATGAGAAAGAATTAGTCATTCCTTTTGAGCAGGTTGAAGTAGATATAAAATTAAATCGAAAAAAACTTTTCTACTTGCAAGGGGATTTATATTTTTTACAGCAGTTAGAAAAACAGATAGAAAATCAGGAGAATAATCAGAAAGATAGTTTAACACTAGACACAAAACTTTTAAAGTTATCGCACTTAGAAGAAGTTCGGCTAGGTTTAATAACTGAATTAGAAAATTTTGACTCGATATCGATCCTTAAAAAAATAATAGAAGAGCCAAACTCTGATTTAGAGCAATTACGTACCGAAAATAAAATTAGAACAGAATTTAAAACGAATAGCAAAGATTTGAGTGCAATCACCGAAGATTTAAAAGATATACTGAATTTTTTTTCTATCGACAGTTTTACTATTGTTAACATTTTTTTAACTAAAATTAAATTTATCTTGAGTTTATTTTCAGATATAAGAAATTTGGAAAAAAAAACTATTGAAATTTCTAAACAGATTAAAAAAAACCAAGCTGAATTTATAAATGATGTAGAAGAAAATAAGACTATCAAAGATTTAACAACACAATTTGGGATAAACAAAGATCGATTTAATAGCCTTCATGAGCAATATACGCAAATTCAAAAAGAATTACTTATTTTTTTACCAACCAATAACTTTGAGTTAAAAAAAATTACAAAAGAAATACTTGATATAAAAACAACAGAAACCATTCAATTGCAGAATAAGCAATTAATTTTAGAATTATTAATTAAAAGAAATGGTTTAATTAATCAAATAGGTGAATTAGAAGAAAAAATACATGCTATTAAAAATAACCAACATATTTTTAAGCTACTTAAAGATTACAAAATGCTGGAAAATTTGATTTTACTCGAAAGATTGCAAAAAAAAGCGGGGGAGACTACCCAAAAAATTGAGGAATTATATACACAAATTACTGGACTAGAAAATAATATAGCAGAATTAAAAAAAGATATTGATCCATCAAAATTTCAGAATAATAAAAAAATAAAAAGCTTAAAAAATAAAAAAATTGAGTTTTATGCTAATTTGAATAAATTACAAGAAGAACAGCAATGTGAAATACAATTAGAAATAAGTTATAGAAAACCTGTTGAAAGCACCATAAATCATATTAGAAATACCCAAACCTTGAAATGTCCTATCCTTCTATCCCAAAAAGAAAGATCCTTGCGATTCAATTTTTTGGAAACAAAACGATTAACCCAAAAAATTGAAAAACTCAAAAATAATGTAGCTAAAAACAAGCAATACTTAAAAATTAAACCAAATCTAGACCGAATTAAAAAACTACTTTTTAAATCCTTTCTTGAATCAACACAAAAAAGTACTCCCGAAGAATGTATTTTTTTTGAAGCATTGAAAGCGCAGTTGCTTTCTTTAAAAGATCAGGTGATCATCAAAACTGGAATAAATCAGGTTGGGGATTTTTTTATAAAAAAATTCCGGATGGTATTCAAAAGATCCGCACAATTTACAATAAATACACTCTTGATTATACGGAGCTCGAAATTGAAGATCTCCAAAAAAAACTAATGCTACTGCGTCTATTTTCAGAAATATATTTTTTACTCAATAAAAAAACTTCGACTAATCCTTTTTTTCGATCTCGAGCTGTTCAAGATCTATATCAATCATTGCAAACATCGACAAACCAAATTAACTGCTAAATTATTACTTTACAAAATCCAGTTACAGAAAAAAAAGATAATTCACAACCGACCTGTTCTATCTTTTCGCATTCTTAAAAAATCCCACTATGTAGATTAACAGTACCTACTCAATTGCTATTCTTTTATTACTCAAATTATATCTATTTATTTTAATTAATTATTTCGAATTTTTTTTAAAATTTTAAAAAAAATTGAATTCCCTTTAAATATCCGGTAACTTATAATAATGATGGTTTAAATTATAGATTGCGTAGTTCTTGAATTAAATTTTCAAACCTTAAATTATAAAAAAATATTGATTACCTTTAGAAATTAAATACAATAATGAATACTAATAAAATACATCTCACTTTGAGAAATTTAATAAAGATGAAATCTGCTCGAGATGGCGTAAATTTTACGCTTTATCGACTTGCAAAATCTTTAAACATGCCCCATTCCGTTTTGTTAAGATTAATTCATCTTGAACCCACTAAACGAGTAAATAATCCTCGAATTGATACTTTATATAAAATTGTCGAATTTTTTAAATTAGATGGTTTCAATATCACTGTTAATGATTTATTGATGGGATTTAAGGATCCCTCAGAAATAACTATTCAAGATCAGCAATCCATTTCTTTTAATGCAGAATGTAAATTACCTCTTTATTCCTTTAATATAGCTAAATTAGATAAAATTGGTCAAATACAAATTAAACTAATTAAACAAGCTGACGATCTATTTGCGCTGCAATCTGAAGAAGAAATTAAACCTATCTTTAAACAAGGCTCTATTTTTGTCATTGATCCTAATGCGAAGTTAGAAAATAATAATTTAGTTGCAGTTAAAGTTGAAAAAAAGCTTCAAATTATGATCAAAAAGATCCAAATTCAAACTAACCACATTGTGTTGACAAATTTTGATAATAGCACTGCTCCAGTTATTTTAAATCCACAGTTGCATTCCATTGTGGGCGTGGTCATACAAGTCAATGCTAAAACTTAAAAAAATTTCAAAGTATATTTTATTAAAAAAGATAGCTAAAAAATTGATAATTTATTTTGTCTTTATCTTGGTATACATAAAGAAAAAATAAGACTTCATAGCCTCCACAAGAGAAATAACTTTCTCACGGTAATTTACGCTCTTCCATATAAACGACACATATTTAAAGAACCTTTAAACAACTTTAACTTTGGAGATTTAACTCAATCTCACTCGAATATTAATGATAAATTAGGCTTAGCTGTTGGGAAAAATATCGCTAAAGACTTAGTCATTTCTTTCGAGGAAGTAAAAATTGACTCATCAGAAATTGAATAAAAATTTTTCTCTTAGTCTAAATGTTAAATTCTTATGGTTTATAATGCTCAGCTATGCAATGCTAAGTATACTCAGCAGCTGGTTTATTATATGCAACGTTTCCTTGCAAAGTTTCACGGCTAACGCGGGGATATTGCTGTGCCCAATAAGTTTGTTAACTGCTAATGTTATCGCTGAAATTTATGGATATAAAAATGCCAGGCGTGCAATATGGTGTGGATTTTTTTTTAATCTACTGTCTTTTTCTTATGCATTACTTATCATCAATTTACCTAGCCCATCTTATGCACTACATAACCCACTATTTAATTCGATTATTATAACTTATTTAAAAACTAGCTTTTTCTTTATACTAAGTCATCTGATTGCAGAATCTCTCAATATATTTTTTCTGGCTAAATTAAAGCTTAAATTAAATGGATATTATCTAAAATTGAGATTGCTAGTGTGTGTACTTCTCTCTCTATTAATAAATAATACAATTTTATTTTTTGCTAAGTATATTAGCAGTCCAATACATCTTCAATTTTTTCCCACATTGTTGATTGACATACTAATAACACTCCCCATTTTACCGGTCATTTGTTTTTTTATTGAGAAAGTTAAAAAACTGGAATTATTTGCTTATCTTCAATACTCGGTTCCCTGCTAAAATTGTTTACCTGGTAGGTTGTACCCATCACACAATCTCCTTTTCCTTGCTCTCCAGGACGAAATACCACATACATATTTTTATGCTCAACATTAATCGAACAATTATTTTCCAAGCAGGGTTGCTTGGTAACTATCTCAGTTTGACCCCGTATAGGATACACCAGTCCGTCATCTGCTAAATATTTAGCCTCCCAACCACTGCAATTTATTACAATAGGATATAATTGCATTAGTGTATCGAGCGAATTAATCGATTCTTCTTTTAGTTCTCCCTTTAAATCCTTAAATTTCTTTAATAAATAGGGACGATAAAAAACGGGATTAATTAGAGGTACCATCGCACTCATCACAGGAAAGCTTTCTTCTATTTCAGATTGAATTTCAGTAACCTCCTGCAATTTAATTAATTTTTTTACAGATTCTTTTGCCCAAGCACTTTTTTCAAAGTGGTCTTTATTTTTAAAAAAACCATTTGTTTAATTTTATATACGCCAGGGGGTTTTTTCTCTAGTAACTCTTCAAATTTAACAAAACTTTCTAAACAATGTTGTTGTAAAATAGGGTTTTTATCATCAGGCGCAAACCAAGTAGCCACTGCTGCATCTGAATTGGTAGTCAATGGATCATCTTTTGTGTAAACCGTTACATCAAATTTGTTTTCTAAAAGAACGATCGCATTGGTCATGCCGATAATACCTGCACCCACAATAGCCACTTTATATTTCAAGCAAAACTCCAGATAAATATAGATATTTTTTAATTAATTTTTAATGATGAAATATTAATTATTTTATTTAAAAAAAAATTAATTTTAAAGATAGATTTAAAACCATTTTTCTGAAATACTTAACATCATATCTATTTTTTATTTATCAACATTTAATATTCAAAAAAAATACATAATTGATAATTGCGCTTCATTTTTCATTTCTGTTTAAATTCAACCAGCGTTGATATTCTTCTAAAGTTGTCAGTGCTTCATGTAAGCTAAATTTAAATTTATTAATACATTCATTATGCTTCCATGTTTCAACTTCAATTAAAAACTGATCCCATTTTTTTTTAAAATTTCGCAATTGATAATAAAATTTTCTATGGTAACGAGTTTTTAAAAAACATTTTTCTATCGCTTTTTTTAATTCTTTAACTTGGCATACTTTGATTAATACGCCGTCTGCTCCCCAAGCCAGATATTGTTCTTCGTCATTTTTATTTACATAGGCACTCCATACTAACAAGGGAGTACCGATATTCAATGTGCTGGTGCGAACATTTTGTATCACTTCTTTACCGGAAATACCCGTTAAACCTAAGTCTTCGATAATTAAGTCATATACCTTACTATGCACAAATTCAATCGCCTCGATACCATCTGCAGCCAATTCTACTTCATAACCCAATTGTTGCAAATAATGGGTCATTATTTTTTGACATGGAACATAATCTTCAACTAATAATGCGCGTTTACGAATAGTGACGGTGGTTGCTACCGTTTGTTTTGCTTCTGATTCCATACTTATCCTTATGCATACCTCAGTATATTTTTTAAATAATGATTATCCATAAATAAAAAAAGAATAGTAGCTGTCTAAAAGGACAGTAACCCTTATTTACTTTAATTCAGTCATGATGGAAACCCTATTTTTTTTTTATTTTAAATAAAAAAATCAATAAAATAACAATTAATAAAATAAACGGGCTTAACCATAAACAATAGTTCAAAAGTGAAAAAGTAGGTTTAAAAGAAATAAAATCACCATAGCGACTTACTAAATATTTTTTTATTTTTTCTTTCGATTGTTTATTTTGAAGACGTTGATAAATTACTAATCGTAAATCTTTTGCAAGCGGCGCATTTGAATCGGCTAAGTTTTGATTTTGACAAACCAAACATCGCATTTCATAAAGGATTTGTTCAAATTGATTTTTTTTTTGTAAAGAATCAAAACTATAGAGGTCATGTAGCGCAGCAAGCGTTAATGGAGAAAAAAGTATTGTCACTAAAAAAAGCTTGCTTGTTAGCATTTTTTTTAAAAATTTTTTCATGTATCTCAACATATATGGATGACTCTATAGGATTTATTTTGCCTGCTTGATAATGGGTGCCATGTTGTGTAACCAAACTGATGAAGTTAATGTTCCGACATACTTATAGCGAATGATACCTTGTGGATCAATTAAATAACTTTCTGGTACACCATACACTCCTAAATCGATAGCTAGTAAGCCGCGTGGATCAAAGATAATTTTTTGGAATGGATTATCTTGCTTTTTTAACCAAAGCTTTGCTTGGTTTAATTCATCGCGATAATTTAAGCCATAAATTGAAATTAAAGGAGTTTTGCGCAGCTTTAACAAAAAAGGCTGTTCTTCGGTACAGGTTAAGCACCAACTTGACCAGACTATTAACAATGTCCAATGATGTAAAAATATTTTTTTTTTGAGTATCGAGTGATTTTTTAGTAAATCTCGCGCTGAAAATTCAGGAATAGCGTGATTAATGAGTGGCGATGGCAACAGATTGGAATCTTTTACTAATCCTTGCCATAAAAAAAAGACGATGATTAGCAACACCAGCAAGGGAATAATATAACGCATGAGTCAACGCTACACCTTTTGGTAGCCTCCTCGGGAAAAGATAGCCAATACACCACCCAACATCATACAAAGTCCCCCCATCCAAATCCAGCGCACAAAAGGTTTATAATAAAATCGTAAAACCCAGGTCTGTTTACCAACGGGCTCTGCTAAGGACACATATAAATCATGCCAAAAACTAACCGCAATCGCTGGTTTGCTGATCATGATGTCGGTTATGGGATAATAACGTAATTGCGGACGTAAAAATTGTTGGCTTTGATGGTTCAAATGGATAGTAGCGACCACGCCGGTGTAGTTAGGTCCTTGTAAGGCGTAAACTTGTTGCAATTTGAAGTTATAGCCCGCTAAGGACAGAGTATCACCGACGCTCATTCTTACATTACGCTCGACACTATAGTAACTACTTAAAATAATTCCTATCGCTAGAATAGCCACGCCTGCATGTGCGACTAACATCGCCGCTTGGGTTTTGAGAATAGTTTTTAGACTTAATTTTTTCTTAAACGACGCGCCTAACAGCTGGAAGGTATTTAATAATACCCAGAATGCTAAGCCAAGCCCTATCATCACTTGCCATTGCATTTTTTTACTAAACAAAATAATCAATATAAAACTTATACTGAAGGAACTTAACAGAATACTGACTATCTGTTTTAAAACGTTGCCACGTACATTTTGTTTCCAAGGAATTAAATAGGATAAACCCATAAAAAATAATATTAAAATAGCAAATGGTGCACACACTAGGTTAAAATACGGTGCTCCAACCGAAAGTTTACCCAAACCTAACACTTCAATAATTAAGGGATACAATGTGCCCAATAAAACCGTAAATACCAATACACTCAGTAAAACATTATTCATGATTAACAGTGCAGTACGCGAGAGTAAGCTGATCTGAGCAGGCGGTTGTTTAAAATTTTGGATCTTGAATGCATAAATACACAAAGCCGTTCCTATCAATACGACTAATAAACCTAACATAAACACACCCCGCCAAGGATCAACGGCGAAAGCATGTACAGAAATTAAAATACCAGAACGCACGATAAATGTACCTATTAAACTTAATGCAAACGTTAATATGGAAAGCAATATCACCCATATTTTTAATAATTCTTTTTTTTCTACGACTAATAAAGAATGAATGAGTGCTGTACCAGCAAGCCAAGGTAATAGCGAAGCATTTTCTACTGGATCCCAAAACCACCAACCTCCCCAGCCTAATACGCGATACGCCCACCAACTACCTGAAACAATTCCCCAGGTTAAAAAACACCAAGCCGCTAATGTCCATGGCCGCATCCATACCGCCCATGATCTATCGAAACAGCCGCTTAATAATGCTGCCACTGCAAAGGCAAAACTGACTGAAAAACCGACATAGCCCATATAAAGTAGAGGTGGATGAATGATTAAACCTGGATCTTGTAATAATGGATTCAGATCGCGTCCATCCAACACCGTTTCTGTTGCTAAACTAAATGGATTCGAGAGCGTCAATAAAAATAATAAAAACCCTGCGCTAATGAATCCCAATACCGCTATGACTCGTGCCATTGAAGCGAGATCCATGGATTGATCGAGTAAAACAACTGCAACTGTCCATAGATTTAAAATAAATACCCATAATAATATCGAACCCTCATGTCCTCCCCAAACAGCACACAGGCGATAAATCCAAGGTAAATGGGTATTAGAATTCTGCGCGACATAGACAAAACTAAAATCATTGATTAAAAATGCATAGGCTAAACCTATAATAGCTAATGCCACCAATATAAATTGCGACCAGGCAAGAGGCTTAATCCATTTAAGCCCATTCAGACATTGATAATAGTGACTCGCTAATGGAATACCGCATTGCAAAAGTGCTAAAAAAAAAGCACCTAGTAATAGTGCGTATGAAAATGTCACAGAAAACTTCCTTTGTTTTATTGAAATAATGTTTCTTAAGTTATTTTATAGTGATATTTTTACATAGAACGACTCCTTAACATAATAAAATTACTCAATAAACATTTTACTGAACATGAATATTATTGATGCCATTTACCTTTTTATTAAAAACTGCTAACTTACCAGCATTTATTGAATACTAAGGCTTGTATGACTCAGCGTTGTATCATCATCGGTATTGCCGGAGCGTCTGCTTCCGGCAAGAGTTTATTGGCCCATACTATCGTCAAAGAATTAGGTTCAGAACAAGTCGCCGTCATTTCTGAAGACTCTTATTATAAAGATAATAGTACCATTGCCTTTGAAAAACGTTTGGAAAATAACTATGACCATCCAGATGCATTCGACCATGGCTTACTGATTGAACATCTTAAACAATTACAAGCCGGCGAATCGGTTGAAATTCCTATTTATAATCATACCTTGCATATTCGTGAACAACAAACCCGACGTTTAGGTCCACATAACATTATTGTTTTAGAAGGTATTTTACTGTTTGCTGAAATTTGCTTAAGAGAGCTTATGGATATTCGTATTTATATGGACACCCCACTAGATGTTTGTCTAAGTCGTCGTATCAAACGCGATGTCACTGAACGCGGCAGAGAGATTGAAGCAGTTTTAACCCAATATCAACAAACTGTTCGTCCGATGTTTTCTCAATTTATAGAGCCTTCCAAACATTATGCTGATATCATTGTTCCACGCGGTGGTGAAAATCGGATTGCTATTGAACTTATTAAAGCCAAAATTCGCGAATTATTAAATAATTTTAGTAACAAAAGCAAAGAGGAAAATCATGGGTCTGCTAGATAATAAACGGGCATTGATTGTTGGTTTAGCCAGTGATCGATCGATAGCTTACGGAATTGCTGAAGCCATGCATCGTGAAGGCGCAAAACTCGCCTTTACTTACCAAGGTGAAAAACTAAAAGATCGTGTCGAAAAAATGGCGAATAAGGACTTTAATTCTGATATTGTCATCCCTTGCGATGTCAGTCGAGATGAAGACATCTCTGAACTTTTCAAACAACTGAATGTTAGCTGGGATGGATTGGATATTTTAGTCCATTCAGTGGCTTACGCGCCTGCTGATCAATTACAAGGGGATTACTTCGAACATGTTAACCGCGAAGGTTTTAGAATTGCCCATGATATCAGTAGTTACAGCTTAGCCGCCTTAGCAAAAGCTGCTTTTCCGATGATGAAGGATCAAGCCAACGGTGGCGCGATTCTTACACTGAGTTATCTCGGATCCGAAAAGGCATTACAAAACTATAATATTATGGGTTTAGCCAAGGCAAGTTTAGAGGCTAATGTCCGTTATCTAGCAAATAGCTTAGGGCCAAAACATATCCGAGTGAATGCCATCTCAGCTGGGCCAATCCGCACGCTTGCAGCGTCTGGAATTTCCGGCTTTCGAAAAATTCTTGCTTATAATGCAGCCGTTACGCCTTTACGTCAAAACACCACGATAGAACAAGTAGGAAATACAGCCGCTTTTCTTTGCTCTGATATGGCTTCGGGTATTACGGGTGAAATTATCCATGTCGATGGAGGATTCCATGCCATTGTGGCTATGGGCGAACCGACTGAAACAACAACATCTGCGAATTAACACTCCAATTACTGCATAAAAATTCGCATTCTTTCCAGCGAGTGGTATATTACGCTAACAACATTAACAGGGTCTTGGTGTGTTTTGTCCTATCGCTTTATATATAGGTTTGCGTTATACGCGTGCAAAAAAACGCAATCATTTTATTTCCTTTATTTCTTTAACATCGATGATCGGGATAGCGCTCGGTGCCATGGTATTGATTACCGTATTATCGGTGATGAATGGTTTTGATGATGCGATACGCGATCGCATTTTTAATATAGCCACACAAGTCGCTATCACTGCAACCAATGGGCATCCTCTGACAGAAATTACTGCATTAAGACAAAAAGTCTCCCAACAAGCAGATATTATCGCCAGTGCTCCGTATGCATCCGGACAGGGAATGTTAGTCGATCAAGGACAACCGCATCCCATAATGATAAGCGGTGTGCTTCCTGAATTAGAAAAAAACGTCTCTGAAATTCCACACAAAATGGTGGAAGGAAATTTCAACTTAGAACCCGGTCACTATAACATTGTATTAGGTGAAGAATTAGCTTTAAGCTTGGGTATTCAAATAGGAGATAAAGTTAATATCATCACTCCTAGCATTACTCTGACGCCGGTTGGGATTATTCCACGCTTTAAAACTTTTACTGTTAGCGGAATTTTCCAAGTCGGCCGAAGTTTCGGATTCGAAAGTAGCATGGCTTACATCGCGTTGAAAGACGCGCAAACTTTATTCCAATTAGGCCAAGCTGTTACCGGTTTACGTCTAAAATTAAATGATTTATATGCAGCACCCAAAGTTTCGAATGCACTTATTAAAATATTACCCCCTACCTATATGGTAACGGATTGGACCAGTACTTTTGGCAGTTTAATGTATGCTATCTCTTTAGAAAAAAGAATGATGTTTTTTATTCTACTTTTATTAATTGCTATCTCCGCATTTAATTTAGTTTCTTCATTAATGATGGTGGTGACCGATAAGCAATCCGATATCGCCATTTTACGCACTTTGGGTGCAACTCCCAGTACGATTTTAAGTATTTTTATGGTGCAAGGTTGCGTGATAGGTTTTAGCGGCACTTTACTGGGCTTAATGGGTGGTATTGCATTAGCTTCTCATGTCAGTAACATCTTAAGCTTTATTGAACATGCCTTTCATGTACAAATCCTCGCATCTAATGTCTACTTTTTTGTGGATAAATTACCCTCAAAGATTGAAACAGCCGATATTATTCATATCTGTATCGCCGCTTTAGGTATGAGTTTATTGGCCACTATCTACCCCGCATTAAAAGCCGCACGCACACTTCCGGCCGAGGCTTTACGCTATGAATAAAAGATCACCTAATCCTTTAGCTGCTCCTAAACAGAATGCTCCGGTATTGACTTGTAATAATTTAAGCAAAACCTTTCATGATGGTTCATTATTTGTAGAAGTACTCAAACCTATCAATTTTTCTGTGCATGCGCGTGAACGCATTGCCATTGTGGGTCCTTCAGGGGCAGGAAAAAGTACTTTATTACATCTATTGGGTGGATTGGATCGACCTAGTTCGGGTGAAATTTTTCTAGCCGGAAAAAATTTAGATCAATTGTCTGAGAACCATCGCAGTCATCTTCGTAATCGTTACCTTGGCTTTATTTATCAATTTCATCATTTACTACCTGAATTTACTGTATTAGAGAATGCGTGTATTCCATTATTGCTAGCAGGAATCAAGCCATTTTTAGCTCAAAAGAAGGCACTAAATTTGTTAAAAAAAGTCGGTCTAGTACATCGACAGCATCATAAGCTTGGCGAATTATCAGGTGGAGAACGTCAACGCACTGCCATCGTTAGAGCACTGGTAAACAACCCACTTTGCATATTAGCGGACGAGCCCACTGGTAATCTGGATAGCCACACAGCAGAGCAGGTATATCAAACCTTACTTGAGCTTAATGAAGAATTTAACACCAGCTTAGTTATTGTCACACATGACCATGGTCTTGCGAGTCGATTGGATCGAACTTTACATATGGAAGACGGCCAGTTAATTTCTATTTAATAAAGCTTTTATCGATTTTTTATTGTTAATAAGTTTAAGTAATTACACCATAGTTCTGTAAAATTTTCTTAAAATCTTTTTTTTGTATGGGCTTTATATAGATTACATTAACGCCCAAATCTAAATAATTCTTTTTGAAAGATTTATTTAGCCAACTACTTGTTAATACAATCGGAGTCTTTTGATTGACATTTCCCTGGTCACTGCGAATTAAGTTAATTAACAAATCGATACTACAATCCGGTAAATTGACATCTAATAAAATAATTTGATAGGGTGAGCTTAATTTGTCCAACGCAGTACGTGCAGAATTCACAAATTCAACCATGCAACCCAATTTCTCCAGATTATTTACATTAATTTTTTGACAAATTTGACTAGCATCTACGGATAAAACTTTAGATAAAGAGCCGTTCACATTTTTTATTGGTAAGCTTAGCTCTTCTAAAGGCTTTCTTAATACCGGATATAAATTTCCAAAACATTTAATTTTCTCAACTAGGTTGGTTCGTAACTTCAAAATTGACATTATTCTTCTCCATAAATTAGCAATTGTTTTATTTTCCATCGCTATAATCATTGAACAAGCCTGGTCATTACCTACAACGAACGACCACTCCAAAAATTAAGTTAATCTTGTAATCCATTTTTAGCCTCAACAATAGTAATTTTAAAGAAGTTAAGTGTAATTTGGGTCCAATCTACATCCGCTATTTTAAATAAAAGCAACTGTTACTATCCACACCAGGAAAGATATTCGTTATAATGGATGCAGTTAACTTATTTACTTTCTTAAAATTAAATGATGTCTATAAAATAATAGTAGATAATAGCGTAAGCCGTGAAATATCAAACTTAAATTTAAAAAAAGTAAAACTACTATTAACAATCCATCTTTTTATATCAAGGATATTTTAAAGACAGCATTAAAAAATTTTCAGAACTATTTGGTTAAACATTGGCCATAAAATATTAATATGCGTAAACTCTAACGTTGAAATTGCAAAATTAATATTCTTGGTCAGTGAGCCTTACCATTTTAAGTTTTTTTAACTTTATTTTTAAATACAGCAAAGAATTTACATATTATAGAAGCACCTTTAATAAAAAATAATTTTTGTTTATTAAGTCATTTATAAAGACTAAATATTATCTTAATAGATATTTTATGTCAAATTTAGTAAAGGAAGATAATGAAAAAGAATCCTAAATTCATAAAAGAAAAAAACGCCATTTTGTTAATGGAAATTCACGAACGAGCTAATCGATTAAGGTATTTGCGTAAATTGTCGCATCTTTCGATGAAGGAATTTGCCCGACATTGTAATCTCGGCTTAACCACAATTAATTATTGGGAACAAGGCTATAGTAGTGTCACTGAAAGAGGTGCACAAAAAGTCTGCAAAGCAATGCGCGAAGAAGGAATAGAATGTACCGTAATCTGGTTAATGACAGGCTATGGTGAACCGCCAAAAGTAACTGATTCGAGTAAACTTTCCAAGTTAAATTATAAAAACCTTGAATCGTTATCTCGAATCTCTATCAATGAAAAAAAGTCTGATTATCCGATGGAAAACAGTGAGATTAATGCAGAATTAGCGCTTTTTAAAAAGAATTACCCTGAACACCTGATATATCTCATTGATAATGAAAGTATGAAACCACTTTTTGCTCCAGGGGATCTTGTGGCAGGAAAAAAATTAACTGATAAAAATATGGAGCTAGCGAACGGTGCGGACTGTATTGTTGAACTTGAAGGAAAAGAATTGTTGATTAGACGCGTAAAAATTGCTCACGCTGTTAATAGTTATGATCTTTATGTTATTAATTCGGATGCTTCCTTAGAGTTTCCTCCCTTACGCAATATCAAACTACTCTCTTTAGCACCCATCATCCGGGTCTGGAAACCGGTTAAATTTTAATGTGGAGTTTTTTGCTTATTCCTTTCCGGCTTATCTACTAGCATGTAAAATAACTCATTAGGTTTTACCATATTCAGGTCATTACGCGCATGTGCTTCCAATGCGACTTTCCCCGATTTAAGATCCTTAATTTCAGCTATCATCGCCATATTCCGTTGGCTAAGTTGTGTATTCTCTTTCAATTGCTGAGCAATTTGTTTTTTAAGTTGATGCGCCCGCCACACACCGTCTTGTACAAACCATAGTTTGTACTGCAAACTTAAAAAAAGCACAGTCAAAATAACTATAAGGGGTTTCATCAAATTAATCATTTAAAAAGCGTGAAAAAACCGATTTCCCTGCATAACTTACTTTATTATTTCTTGCGAGCTCAGCTTCAATTCGTAACAAACGATTGTATTTAGCCGTTCGATCTGTACGACAAACGGAGCCCGTTTTTATCTGACCTACTCCTGTACCCACTGCTAAATCGGCTATTGTGGTATCTTCTGTTTCACCAGAACGATGAGAAACAATTGAAGCATAGTGAGCTTGCTTTGCTAGCGAAATGACCTCTAAGGTTTCACTGACTGTTCCAATCTGGTTCAATTTAATAAGAATAGCATTAGCCAATTTTTTAGCTATTCCCTGCTGGAATAAAAGCGGATTAGTCACAAATAAATCATCCCCGACAAGTTGAATTCGTTGACCCAAACGCTGTGTTAGCTGTATCCAACCAAATTCATCTGATTCGGCCATACCATCTTCTATGCTAATAATAGGATATTGTTGGACTAAATGCTCTAAATAAGTAATCCATTGTTCAGCATTTAGTTTTTTATTTTCTAAGCAATATTTTTCTTGATAATAAAATTCATTACTGGCTGCATCTAAACCCAAATAAATATCCTTACCTGGTTTATATCCGGCTTGCTCAATAGCCACTAAAATACTTTCAATCGCCTCTTGATGGGATTGAAAATTCGGAGCAAAACCACCTTCATCACCCACATTAGTATTGAATCCTTGTTTCTTTAAATAGGATTTTAAACAATGAAAAGTCTCAACCCCCCAACGTAAAGCTTCACTAAACGTAGGTGCACCCAAGGGTAAAATCATAAATTCCTGGATAGCTAATAAATTATCAGCATGTACCCCGCCATTGATAATATTCATCTGTGGTACTGGCATGAGGTATTTTTCGGGTCTTTGCCCCATAAGCTCTGCAATGTGAACATACAGTGCTTGGCCATGCGCTAATGCCGCAGCTTTCAGCAAACTTAAGGAAACCCCCAAAATAGCATTCGCACCTAAATTTCCTTTATTCTCCGTTCCATCCAGTTCTTTTAAAAGTTGATCTAAGGATTTTTGGTCAGAAATATCGTTTCCAATTAAACTCTTTCGGATAGGTCCTAGAATATTTTGGATCGCTAATAAAACCCCTTTACCTTGGTATCGACTCGATCTATCGGTATCTCTTAATTCTAAAGCTTCTTTTGAACCCGTCGATGCACCCGATGGAACACTGGCATCTGCTTTCAAGCCTGAATCCAAAATAAGCTCCACGGCAATCGTGGGATTAGCTCGTGAATCTAAAATTTCATACGCATTAATTTCAGCAATTTTTGGCATACGTCCTACCTAAAGCGTTGTTTCAATTAAGTTAGTTTTTTTTATGGTTTTATCAATTTCTTGTAAACTTGCTAATAGTTCAGCTATTTTTTTTAATGGCCAAGAATTTGGTCCATCACTTAATGCTTTTTCTGGATTAGGATGAGTTTCCATAAAAAGGCCAGAAATCCCTGCCGCTACCGCTGCACGTGCTAATACCGGAATAAATTCACGCTGTCCTCCCGACGATTGCCCTTGACCTCCTGGTAATTGTACCGAATGTGTGGCATCAAACACGACTGGACATCGTGTTACACGCATGATGGCTAATGAACGCATATCAGAAACCAGATTATTGTATCCGAAGGACACACCACGCTCGCAGACCATAATGACTGCATCAGTAACTTGACGTGCTTTCTCGACGACATATTGCATATCCCATGGCGAAAGAAACTGGCCTTTTTTAATATTAACAGGTAAACCTTGTTGAGCGACTTTTTTAATAAAATTAGTTTGTCGACATAAGAATGCAGGAGTTTGTAAAATATCAACGACGCTAGACACTTCATGTAAAGGAGTATCTTCATGAACATCGGTGACTATCGCAACGCCCAGTTCCTTTTTTACTTTGGCTAGAATACGCAGTCCTTCTTCAATACCCAACCCTCGAAAACTTTTAGCAGAAGAACGGTTAGCCTTGTCAAAGGAGGATTTATAAATAAAAGGTAAATTCAATTTTTCAGTTATTTCCTTCAACTGACCCGCAGTATCCATAGCCAATTGTTCACTTTCCACGACACAAGGCCCTGCCATAACAAATAAAGGCTTATCAATACCCACTTCAAAATTTAGTAATTTCATAATCATAAGAACAAAATTAAAGGCCCATAGTTTACTCTGAAATTTAATGAAGTCCTACCCCTTAGCAATATGAATATCCTTTAAAAGCAGTTGAATAGTAGCCATTTAAAAGATTAATTATTTAAAAAAATATTTTCAAAAAAATTTATTTTGATGTTAATATAGTAAAAAATAATAAGGCGGATGATATGCGGTTTAAATTTAAAAATTTTTTTCGAAAAACAAGTTTATGGAAAAAAATTCCAAGGGAAAAAAGAAAAAAAATTAAAGCCTTGGAAAATAAAAATACATTGAGCACTCAAATTACAGAACCGTGTAAAACATTAGTTTCTTATCCCGAAGCTACTTTTTACTCCGTTGAGAATCTTTTAAAAATAATCTATATTAACTTTGTCTACCTTGAAATTATTTATTTTCATCACCAAACCAATAAAATCGATTTTTGTTTACAAGCCATACAAAAAAATCCAATTTTAACTGAAACTTTTCAACTAAGTTACAACGAATTTCGAGCAAAATTTGATACTCTTCGGCTCATAAGTAAAGATCAAGGTGAAAATTTCACACTTGCCTTAAGTCGACAACCTGGATTTTTTTCGATGTTAACTCATTTTTTTGAATTACTTCCTTTACCCTTCTCAGCACTTGGAGGAATCATACGGATTGGGATCAACGAAATAAACAAAAGACATAAAATTTATGAATCTAAAAAATTATTAAATTATTGTATTACCAATGAGAATTTTACCAAGGTAGTCAGTCTTTTATTTAGCTATATTCTTATAAAAAATCTATCTAAAATAGAAGATCTAGATCATTCTATCCAAAAGAATTTTTCAATTTTTTGGGAAATTTTAAAAGAACAAGCTGAACAATTTGGAAATAAACCAAGCTTTCCCGAAAATATAGAAAAAATTTGGGCTTATTGTTTTTGTCTTTTTGAACTTGCAGTATATAACCATTCAAACCTAAATACTTCTGAAGCATTACTGGACTCTCAACAAAAAAACTTAATTAACCAAACCCACCCATTTTGCGGAACAAATTTTTTTGATCCCAAAAAATTTCCATCTTTACCTATCCAACCATTTCCTACTATGAATACCATAAGCAAATTTTGGGAAAATAAAACTTATCATGATAAGGCTATTATATATGAATCTAAAATGAGGCCCGCTTTACCTGCATAACTACCAATAACCAGCTTAGTTCAATTGATATAGTATTCTAATATTTCACAACGAATATGTAATAGTAAAACGATGCAATAATAACTAAGGAATGCCATCATCATCGATAACAAGGGATAAAGCATAGAAGACTCAATTAATGAAGGGCTTAAAAAATGCAATGTAGCGCCTTGATGAAGTGTGTTCCACCAATAGACTGAGTAATGAATAATGGGGATATTTGCTAAACCCAACATAAGCAAGATTGCAGTAGCTTGTGCCGCAATATGACGTTCAGGAATTGCGGAGCGTAAAGCAATAACACCAAGATATAAAAATAATAAAATAAGCTCCGAGGTTAAACGTGCATCCCAAACCCACCAAGCCCCCCACATAGGTTTAGCCCAAACACTTCCTGTCAATAATGCTAAGAAAGTAAACCAAGAACCTAAATAAACACTCCCAGAAACGATTAATTCTGCTAATTTGATACGATAAATTAAACCTATAATTGAGAAAACTGCCATAATAAAATAAATAAACAATGATAAAAATGCACTCGGAACATGCACATAAATAATACGAAAAGCATCTCCTTGTTGATAATCTGCAGGAGCAAAGTATAAGCCACCCACAACACCATAAACTCCAAAAATTAATAAAGATAAGCCAAAAATGGGCACCAAGTAGTTTGACAATGCATAAAAATGATGGACTGCAATATATCGGAAAATTTTGTTTCTTTTTTTTAGTCTGGACATTTTTTATTCCTTTTGAATGACAATATAAACAAAAATTGTAGTACAAAGAATGGTTACTGACAGCAATTGAATGTTTGGCAAATGCCTAGCATTTTTGGAGTTTGCTTACAATAACAACCCTAGTAAATTGGAACACAGACAAAATTCAAGTATGAAGCGTATCAGGAAAAAGCAATACCAAAACGCAATATTTTACTAATAATCACCGGAGCTAAACTCATACTTAAAATCATCAACACCCCTAGCCAAGCTAAAGGGCCACCGACTGATAATCCCATGCTTGCTAAGCTAACTGCGCTACTCGCAAAAATTAACACTGGAATGTAAAATGGAATGATTATCAGTACTATTAATAACCCACTCTGTCGAAGACCTAAAGTTAAAGCTCGCGCAATACCTCCCAAAAAAATTAATGTGGGCGTTCCCAATAGAATGGTGAAATATAAAGTCTTTAACGCTATGCCGGGAATAAACAAACACAGACTCAAAATAGGCGTCATAAGCAATAAGGAGGCGCACAAAGTTAAACAAAATACCAGTAATTTAATAAATAGCACGAAACTAAGTTCATTAGGAAGCAAAATAAGCTGTTCTAAATCTCCCTCTTTCCAATCATTTTGAAAAAGTTGATCTAACATTAATAAAACTAAAAATAACACGACTACCCAAAAAATCCCAGCCGATATTTTTTTTAATAAAAAAGGGTCGGCGCTTAAACTTAAAGGAAATAATACTATCGCTAAAATTAAAAATAATATTGGATAAATTAATTCTTGATAATTACGAAAAATAGCTAATGCCTCACAACGAAAGTTGATAATAAACTTTAAAAAAAAACTATCATTTAACATGGTTTAGGATCTAAAAAAATTTTTTTGATGCCTGAAGATAATGAATAATTCGTTTGATGACTAGTAAACACAATGGAACCCTCTTCAGCGCTGTGTTTTTCCATTAAAGCCGATAAAAATGCAACCCCCGCATTATCGAGAGAGGTAAAAGGTTCATCCAAAACCCAACAATCTGCTTTAATCAATAATAACTTAGCTAAACTCAAGCGGCGTTGTTGACCAACTGAAAGTTGCATTAATAATCTTTTTGAGCAATCTCTCAAATTTAACTGTTCTAATACTTGATAAATATCATGAATTACTTTTTGTTTGGATTGCTTATGAATTAAATTTCGTCTGGACAGGTATAAATAAAGGTTTTCAACAGGATTCAATGTAGACTTCAACCCTAAGCGATGGTTTACATAGAGTAAATTTTCAGTAAAATTTATATTATTTTTCTCAATCGAAATTCCATTCCACATTACTTTTCCTATTAAAGGAGTGCGTAAACCCGTTAATATCTGCAATAATGTCGTCTTACCCGAACCATTTGCACCAACAATATGTAATATTTGGCTGGGAAAAAGTTGAAACGTAAGTTGTTTAAATAGAAGTCGGCTATTACGTTCATAAGCCAATCCCTCAACGGTTAACACATTCTTCATTCCTTAATGACGATAAAAGAGTCATCCCTTTTCAATCGTTTGCTTTGTCCTTGCCTATTTAGCGAAGTCCTGTTGTATATATAATAGCGCCTAGGCTATATTATTCCTTTTTTAAATTTCTTAAAAGGCCAACAACCATGTCATTTCTTCTTCAATATGTTGTTTTCCTAGCGAAACTATTTACCTTAGTAGTCGCCATTTTAATAATAACGGCCGGCATTTTTTCCATCGCTCGCAAAGCTAAAGAACAAAACAAAAATAAATTATGTATAAAGAAACTAAATAAAAAATATCAAGAATTTGCTGAAACATTGAATTCAGAAATTCTTGATAAGAAGCAATTAAAAAAATTTGCAAAAGAACAAAAAGCTAAATTAAAAAAGACGGCTAAATTATTGAAAAAACGAGTTTTTGTTTTAAATTTTCAAGGTGATATCAAAGCTACAGCGGTAAATAATCTACGCGAAGAGATCACTGCCCTCATCCAAGTCGCTACACCCCAAGATGAAGTCGTATTGAGATTAGAAAGTGGAGGTGGAATGGTTGCTCCCTATGGTTTAGCTGCTTCACAGTTACAACGTTTAAAAGATAAAAGTATCCCTTTAACCGTTACCATCGATAAAATAGCGGCGAGTGGAGGTTATTTAATGGCCTGCGTTGGCGATAAAATTTTAGCGGCACCGTTTGCGATAATTGGTTCAATCGGTGTGGTCGCACAACTCCCTAACTTTCATCGTTTTTTAAAGAAAAGAGATATTGATTTTGAATTATTAACGGCCGGAGAATATAAAAGAACACTGACTATTTTTGGTGAGAACACCGCGAAGGCGCGTGAAAAAACTCAAGATGATCTAGAGGAAATTCATCATCTTTTTAAAGCCTTTATTCAAACTAACCGAAAAAAAGTCAATATGGCCGAAGTCGCCACCGGAGCTCATTGGCTTGCCAAAGATGCGCTTGGGCTTAATCTAGTTGATGAACTCATAACCAGTGACGATTATTTAAGTCTACTCGCGGGTAGCGATAAAGCAGAAATTTATGAATGCCAATACCTGACTAAAAAAACAGTAACCGAAAAATTGAGCAGTAATGTACAATCTACTCTCAATAAATTAATGTGGTTTAAAACGAGCGTCCACTCCTAAATTCTGTTCATTTCAGTTGAGGAGCCCAAAAGACAAAATCTTTGAAATCAGGTTTTTGACTCTTTCCTATGCAATTTTATGACCTATTATAAAGAAATAACGGCGCTCATCGCAGGCAGCTTACTCGCCTTTGCTTTTGCTCCAATGGACATCTATCCTTTAGCTATTTTCTCTCCTGCAATATTATTATTACTCTGGTTAAATAGCTCGGCAAAACGTGCTTTTATTTTAGGGGTAGTCTTTGGCATAGGTTTCTATGGTATCGGCGTCTCGTGGGTATTTATTAGTATTCATGAATTTGGCCATACCTCCCTTTTTTTAGCTTCATTAATTACTGCCCTATTTATTTTTATATTAGGATTATTTACAGGTATTCAGGGTTTTCTACTAAACCGTTTTTTTCCAAACAACACCTTCATCAAGTTGTATATCATCTTTCCTAGCACTTGGGCCTTAGTAGAATGGTTACGTAGTTGGATATTTACTGGTTTTCCTTGGTTATTATTAGGTACAAGCCAAATTAATACCCCGCTTAGCGGTTATGCACCTCTTTTGGGAATAGTCGGCATGACATTCCTTGTTACTTTGACCGCAAGTTTGCTTCTTTCGTTATTTTGTCCTTTTTTAAACCAACGTTTTGATTGTCAGTTTGATTTAAAAAACTTTCATTATTTGAGTCGTTTATTAGTACTGATAGGGTTATGGGCCGGTGGCTATGCCTTAAGTTTTATCCCTTGGACACATGTCCAAGGAAAACCCATTCAAATCAGTCTAATACAAGCCGATATCCCTCAAGAAATAAAATGGGAAGCTGAATATCAAAAAGCTTCATTAATACATTATCTGCAATTAACCAAATCACATTGGAATAGCCGGCTGATTATTTGGCCAGAAGCGGCCATTCCTTTTTTACAAAATCAAGCTGTTGATTTTCTAAAGCGACTTGATAAGCAAGCTAAACAACATAAAACCACATTAATAACAGGAATTCCGATTCAAAAAGGCTCCCAGTACTTCAATGGCATGCTAGCTCTAGGCTTAGATCAGGCCACCTATTATAAACAGAGGCTGGTAATTTTTGGTGAATATCTTCCTTGGTGGATAATCTGGGCTCATGGTCTATTAAATTTATTAGATATTCCCATGTCTAGTTTTTCACCAGGTCCTAGTCATCAGCCTGCATTCACCACAGCCAACGCTAACATAGGCACGTTTATTTGTTATGAAATTGCTTATTCCAACTTGGTCCGACACGCATTGCAAGATCATGCACAGTTACTATTAACCATTAATGATGACGCTTGGTTCGGCCACTCTTTTGCGTTAGCTCAACATCTACAAATTGGACAATTTCAAGCCTTAGCCACCGGACGTTATTTAGCTTTTTTAAGCAATACTGGCTTAACGGCTATTGTGACACCTAAAGGCAAAATTTTAGCGAAACTTCCCGCCTTCGAGACAGGTGTCTTAACCAGTTTGATTTATAAAAGTGTCGGTTTAACGCCCTGGGTATATCTCGGAGATGGTTCTATTATTATCTTTTTAGTGGGATTATGTATCTTATGTTACGCTTATCGAAAAGCTCACATTTAGATGTTTATGCTTCCGTTAACTCAGGCTATTATAGATTAATGCCTTACCCAAGCGATGGCACAATAAAAATCGGACTTGTTATATAATTAACACTTAATTGAACATTTTTAATCAATTCGAATTTTATAGCACATTAGAAATGAGTCTATACTCACAGCAATTGGATTTTTTGGAATGAACTGCGTAGTAAAGCAACCGGAGTGTATTATTTACTTGAAAATTGCATATCCCGCAGCTAGACAATCAAAAGGTTCAAACACCAAGAGTATAACTAAAACAAGGTATCTAACCACATGCAAGAACAATATCAACCCTTAGCACTTGAAGCTGACATCCAAAAATTTTGGAAAGAACATCAATGTTTCAAGGTCACCGAAGATCTTAATAAAGAAAAATTTTATTGCCTCTCTATGTTTCCTTACCCTAGTGGTCATTTACACGTAGGTCATGTCCGTAATTATGTATTAGGCGATGTTATTGCCCGATACCAGCGCATGTTAGGTAAAAATGTTTTGCATCCTATCGGTTGGGACGCGTTTGGTTTGCCAGCTGAAAATGCTGCCATTGAAAAAGGAATAGCACCTGCTAAATGGACTTATGCAAATATTGAGCATATGCGCAAACAATTTCAACAACTCGGCTTAAGTTTTGATTGGAGTAGGGAAATCACTACCTGTAAGCCTGATTACTATCAATGGGAACAATGGCTTTTTATTCAATTACTTAAAAACGGTTTAGTTTATAAAAAAAGTGCTATTGTAAATTGGGATCCTATTGATAAAACTGTGCTAGCAAATGAACAAGTTATTGATGGTCGTGGCTGGCGCTCAGGTGCACTTGTCGAACGTAAAGAAATTCCACAATGGTTTTTAAAAATTACCGCTTATGCCGATGAATTATTAAATGATCTGGATACATTAGATGCATGGCCTGATGAAGTCAAAACCATGCAACGCAATTGGATAGGACGATCACAAGGTTTAACTATTCAATTTAAAGTCAATCATCCTGAGTTAGACGCCATTGAAATCTTTACTACACGTCCCGACACCTTATTCGGCGCTACTTTTATCGCCGTTTCACCTAATCATCCTATCGCACATTATATTGCTAAACACGATCCCAAACTACAGGCTACCATTACCAGTTTTCAACAAATCCCAACGTCAGAAGAAGCAACTGCGCATTTAGAAAAAAAAGGTTTTATGACTTATCTAACTGCCTGTAACCCGCTGACCCAGGAAAACTTACCGATATGGGTTGCTAATTTTGTCAAAACAGATTACGGCTCCGGAGCCATCATGGGAGTCCCTGCACATGATGAGCGTGATTTTGAATTTGCAAAGAAATATAATTTACCTGTCCGTCCCGTCATACTATCCACTCAAGCGCATGATTATCAATCAGGGCCTCTTATTACAAATGTAGGTACATTAATTAACTCCGGTCCGTATACCGGTTTAAGCACTGAGCTTGCATCAGTAACTATTGCCAAACAGTTATTAAAAGAAAAGTTAGCCGAGCATACAACTAATTATCGACTGCGTGATTGGGGTGTCTCGCGTCAGCGATATTGGGGAACACCGATTCCGATTATTTATTGCACAACTTGTGGTGTAATTCCTGTCCCAGAAGAAGATTTACCTGTCGTACTTCCCGAATCAATTGAATTCAAAGGGGTAGGCTCACCTTTAAAAAATATGCCTGAGTTTTATCAGGCCCTATGCCCGACCTGCAAGCAACCTGCTCGAAGAGAAACCGATACATTAGATACCTTTGTAGAATCTTCCTGGTATTACGCTCGTTTTGCTTGCCCCACTCAGAACCGATCTATGTTAGATGATAGAGCAAAATATTGGACGCCTGTTGACCATTATATTGGAGGGATTGAACATGCCGTTTTGCACTTACTCTATGCACGTTTTTTTCATAAAGTATTACGCGATTTAGGTTTACTTAATTCGAATGAACCCTTTACACGTTTGTTGACTCAAGGCATGGTTCTAAAAGATGGCGCAAAAATGTCTAAATCTAAAGGTAATACCGTCGATCCTGCCAAGCTAATGTCACAATATGGAGCCGATACCTTACGATTATTTATTTTATTCGCCGCCCCTCCTGAACAATCCTTAGAATGGTCTGATGCGGGTGTTGAAGGCGCTTATCGATTTTTAAAACGTTTATGGGCATTAGCTTATAGCAATCCTTGGATAATAGAATTTAATGAAACCCATAAGCATAGCCTCACACAACCCATTGATTGGACAAAAGCTCCTCATGAACATCGTAATTTACGCCGACAAGTCAATGAAATTTTACAACTTGCACGCCATGATTTTGAACGGCAACAGTTTAATACTGTTATTGCCAGTTGCATGAAGCTTTTGAACACACTGCAAACAGCCAGCCAGTTATTAAGCTCTTCTACAGATGATGCATTACTCACGACAATTAAATATATTATATGGCAAGGTTTAAGCATACTATTGCGCTTATTAGCCCCCATAGTTCCTCATATAACCCATACCTTATGGAAGGAACTCAAATTTCCCGGTTTAATTGGAAAAGCACATTGGCCAAAAGTAGCAGCCGATGCCTTAACTGTCGAAAAAATTGATTGGGTGATACAAGTGAATGGTAAATTACGTGCGCAATTATCACTTGATGTACACTATAATGATGAAACACTCAAAACAATTATTCTCAATGACCCTCAGGTCAAGCGTTATACTAAAAATCAAGCCATTAAAAAAATTATTATTGTCCCCAAAAAATTAGTTAATATTGTAATTTAATATGACCGCTCGTTACTTGTTATTAGTTATCCTCTTTTTTAGCTTCATACTCACTGCCTGTGGCTTTCAATTAAGAGGTCACTGTGAGTTTTCATTACCTTTTCATACACTTTCTTTAGAATCTAAACAACCTTATAGTAGCTTTACCAAAGCATTACAAAAAGCGTTAGCAGCGACGGGGGTTAATACCTTACTTGCCACTCCAACATCTCCCCGTTTACAAATTCTTGCACAAACCTTTACTCGTACAGTGACCAGCCTAGGGAATGCCGGACAAACAACAACCTATCTACTTGTTTATAGTATTTTATTTCAGCTAGTAGATTGTACAGGCCACATTTTATTAGCCCCTCAACAAATCCAAACCACGCGAACCTTTTCGATTACATCCAATCAACTTGCAGGTGATCTCAATACAGAAAATGATTTACAAGAAAACATGCAACAGGATGTTATACAACAACTTTTAATTCGCTTAGGTTCTATAGAATTACGCCAGCAAATTCGCTGTAGTTCTTGTCCTCAGTAATAGTCTAATATTATGCAATGTCGCTATGAACAATTACCTCAGCAATTAAATAATAATATTATAGCGCCCCTTTATTTAATTTTCGGTGAAGAAATCGTATTAATTCAGGATGCCTGTAAGATCATTCGCTCAGCAGCAAAAAAAGCCGGTTTTACTGAACGCCAAGTATTTTATGCCGACACACATTTTAATGTTTCTACGCTGATTACCTGTATGAATAACTATGGCTTATTCGCTGAAAAACAACTGCTAGAGCTACATTTATCACAAGGTTTTTCTGAATCCATAATACAAACACTGACGCTCTATACTAAAAACCCACCACCTAATAAACTTTTACTCATAATCGCTGGAAAATTGGATCGTCGCTTACAGCAAGCCGCTTGGTTTAAAAGTATTGATAAATTAGGTTTAGTTATTCCTGTATGGCCTTTACACACTCCACAATTATTTAGATGGGTAACTGAGCGTTGCCATACCATGGGTTTAAAAGTAGAAAAAGCCGCTATTGAATGCCTTATTTTTGCCACCGAAGGAAATTTATTAGCCACTGCGCAAACAATAGAAAAACTCAGCCTATATTTTGGGCCACACCATGACACCATTACTATTGATATGTTAACGCAAGCACTCAGCGACAGCGCTCGATTCGATCCTTTCAAACTGATCGATGCAGCATTAGCAGGAAACTCAGAACGTTGCTTGCGCATCTTAGCGCAGCTAAAAGAAGAAGGCATAGAACCTTTATTAATTTTATGGGCGCTAAGCCGAGAATGCCGATTATTAGCCTCTTTTGCATTTAAACTTAATCAAGGCCAAAATTTAATAACCCTTTTTAAAGAACAACAAGTGTGGGAGAAACAGAAACTATTACTTCAACAAGCCTTAACACGTCATAACTTTAGGCATTGGTATCAATTAATAGGTCTTGCACACCGCATTGACCAGCTTATAAAAGGTATAGGCACGGGTCATGTTTGGAATGCTTTACAAACACTCAGTCTCGAAATTGCGGAATCCAGTCAAGTACGAAGAGTAGATGTATGATAGGGATTTTAGGAGGTAGTTTCGACCCTGTGCATAATGGACATTTACATATTGCACAAGAGGTGTATCAACAACTCCGTTTAAGTGAAGTTCGTTTCATACCTTGCAAAAAATCTGTTAGTAACAAAAAAAAAATAGTAGCCACTGAGCAACAGCGACTTACTATGCTGAAATTCGCTTTACAATCTTATCCGTATTTTTCAATTGATGAACGAGAATTACACAGAGCTACTCCTTCCTATATGGTAGAAACCTTAGCTTCTCTACGTCTGGAATTGGGTAATACATCTTTAGGACTCATTTTAGGAGCTGATAATTTAGCGAGCTTAGATCATTGGCATCAATGGAATTCAATCATCAATTATGCACATTTACTTATTGTGCCTAGACCCAGTCATAAAAAAGCTTACTCTAAGAAAGTTCATACTTTTATTGAGAAATATCAAATCCAGGATCCTGCTTTATTAGCCCAACAATCCTCTGGATTTTTATATATGACTCATGTAAAAGCTTTACCCATCTCAGCTACTTTCATACGTAAAGCGATTGCGAGTGGTAATCCTCCGGTTGGATCATTACCTACCACTGTCCTTGATTATATTTTGGAACAAAAATTATATTTATGAAGAAACCTACTTTAAATAGAGATCTCCAAGCTGACCTAATAGGTTTGTTAGAAGATCACAAAGCAAAAAATATTACCGTTCTCGATGTCAGCAAGATTACCGACATCACTGATCTGATGATCATTTGCACAGGAAATTCTAATCGGCATGTTAAAACACTAGCACAGTATCTAATATCGGCTGCCAAAGCCAAAGGCATGACCCTTTATGGCGTTGAAGGTGAGAAAGAAGGCGAGTGGATATTGATCGATCTAGTCGATGCAATTGTTCATATTATGATTCCTCAAGAACGCGAATTTTATAAACTTGAAAAGTTATGGAGCCAACCGTAAAAAATGATTATTCATTTAATTGCTGTAGGAACCAAATGTACTCGATGGGCAAAAACGGGTTTTCAAGATTATCAAAAGCGCTTACCGGTAGAATGTAAACTTAATTTAATGCCGATACCATTAAGTAAGCGTAGTAAAAATTCTGAAATTTTTAAACATATCGCCGAAGAAGAAAAAAAGATACTCGCCGCCATTCCAAAGCGTTCCCGTATCATTGCTTTAGATGTTCAAGGGCAAATGTGGAATACACAACAACTTGCGCAATCTTTACAGCAATGGCAATTAGAAAGACAAGATGTAAGCTTACTTATCGGTGGGCCTGACGGTTTAGGTGACAACTGCAGAAAAAAAGCCGAACATATTTGGTCACTTTCACCATTAACACTTCCCCATGCTCTGGTACGAATTGTTGTAGCAGAGCAATTATACCGTGCCTGGAGTTTATTAAATAATCACCCTTATCACCGAGAATAATCACTTAACATTGACATGCAAATTTAATCGGCGTGATCCCATAAGTAGTAAACTTAGGAAACTCAATTCCCTTAGAAAAAATGAAAAAAATGAATTAGCTGTAAAACTATCCAAGCATACACGCCCGCCATTAAATCATCGACGACGACACCTAACCCACCCGGCATTTTTCGATCTATCCAAGCAATAGGCCAAGGTTTTACAATATCAAATAATCGAAACAAAACAAAACCAATGGCTATCCATAACCAACCTTTTGGGGCAGCAAACATTGTCAATCCAAATCCACATATTTCATCCCAAACAATTCCTGAATAATCATGCACACCTATTCCACGTTCAGTTATGTCACAAATCCAAATCCCAACCAGTGTAGCAAATAACAAAATCAGTCCGTAATTAACTAAGGAAAAAGACTGTATTAAATAATACAATGGAATAGCAACCAATGTTCCACAAGTCCCTGGCGCAAAGGGAGATAATCCAGCGCCAAAACCAAATGCAATTAAATAAATAGGATGGCTAAATACCTTACCGACGAGATCCTTTTGCATAATTTCTCTCATAAATAATAGTTACCAGTTACCTAGCCAGCGCACAACACGCTACTGATATCCCCGTTTTTTTACGCCAGGATGGCATTTTCTGATTTTCTCTTCATTATCATCCCATTCGAAGGGTTTAAGGTTTAAAAAAGATTATATACTTAGAAACTGAGTTACAAACAGATATTACCTAATCATTTCTCAAACAAAATGTTGATAACCTGAGTTATCCATTTTAAAAGCGGATCCCTTATTATCGAGTAGTAGCAATCCAGGTTCTTTTTTAATACTTCCTATACAAGCATAAGGAACATTCTGCCCAATTAAACACTGTTGCAAAGCCCTTTCATGCGATTCTGACACCGTAAAACATAACTCATAATCATCCCCAGAGCTTAAGGCCAATTGCCATGCTTTTTCAATTGGCAAAGCTTTCAATGCATCTGATAGAGGAAGCTTTTCTAATTGAAGTATCGCACCTGCTTGATTGGCTGATAAGATATGACCCAAATCAGCTGCAAGACCATCTGAAACATCAATAGCGCAATTTGCAATATCACGTAATGCAAGACCTAATTCAACGCGAGGCTCGGGACGATTTAAGCGGTGCATCACAGAAACAATCTGAGATTCAGTTAATCCAAAATAATTTTTGTTATTAATAGATTCTAAGGCTAAACCTGCATCACCTAAAGTTCCTGTTACGTATATACGATCGCCGAGCTTGGCACCAATACGGCTTAAGGCTTTACCTGGAGGAACAAATCCCAAGGCTTGAAAAGTAATTGTTAAAGGCCCTTGTGTCATATCCCCCCCTACCAATTGCAAATGAAAGTTTTGCATTAAGGGAAAAAAACCGTTGGTAAATTCGTTCAGCCAGGCTTCATTGGCATTAGGTAAAGTAAGTGCCAATAATACCCATACTGGTTCTGCACCCATTGCAGCCAAATCACTTAAGTTAACGGCTAATGACTTATATCCAATATCAGCAGGAGCTGTGTTCACGGGAAAATGTCGGCCTGACACCAAAGTATCGGTACTCACTACCAATTGTTGATCAAATGGCACTTGTAATATTGCAGCATCATCGCCGATGCCTAAAATAACATCTCCACGCTGATGGGTTGCTTGGTTAAAAAAACGTTGAATTAAATCAAATTCGTTAAATGACATAAAGATTAGAAAATTGTTGATTCTTCCCTACTCTTCGCACTTGAATTTTTGACGGTATTCACTCAATGCGTTAACCTCAGGAAGCATGAATATCTTCCGGTTGCTATTCCTGTGACGCCTTGCCAATAATTCCATTGTTGTGAGAGTATTCTAAAAAACGATTTTTTTGCACAACTCGGTGTAAAATACCATTAACATATTTATAACTATCAGTCGCACCAAACATTTTAGCCAATTCGATCGATTCATTTAACACGACTTTATAAGGAACTTCCGAGCACTCAAGCAATTCATATACACCTAATCTCAAAATAGCCAATTCTACTAAACCTAGTTCTTTCAATGGACGATCTAAAAATTGTTGTAAATGTGTATCTAATGTTTCTTGGTCCTTCAAAACTCCTTGAACTAATAAAAGAAAATAAGCAGTATCAACACTCACCATTTCTTCTTGAGCCAAAAACTTGGATTGAATAACAGAAAACTTTTCCTGGGTTAAATGCCATTGATAAATGGCTTGCATAGCAAAACGACGTGCGCGTTGCTTTGCTTTAAAATTATTTTTTTTCGATTTCTTCAATGTCATGGGTTGATTTTTTATTAGTAGAAATATCTTGTTTCAATTGTTCTATCGCTTGATTAAATGCATGTATATCCTGAAAACTTCGATATACCGAAGCAAAGCGTACATAAGCAACCGGATCTAAATCACACAGCTCTTCCATGACCCACTCGCCAATTTGACGTGAAGATATTTCACGCTCTCCCAGTGAACGTAATTTTTTTATTAAGCGTACAATAACACCTTCCACTTGCTCACTGGAAATAGGCCTTTTTTCTAGCGCCTTAAGCATACCTGCTCTTAATTTTTCCTGATCAAAAGCACTCCGTGTATTATCGCGCTTGACCACCCGGGGTAATCCTAGTTCTGCTGATTCAAAACTACTAAAACGTTCATTGCATTGTAGACACTCACGACGACGCCGTACTTGTTGACCATCACTACTTAAACGAGAATCGATCACTTTAGTATCTGCTTCATTACAAAAAGGACAATACATCACTGTTTCTCTAGAAGGATGTTTCAAAAATTAAGGAGAGTATACTGGAAATTGCCGACAGAGTGCTATGACTAGTTTCCTAACCTTTTCAACACAAGTCGGGTCTTTCAGATTATCCAGAACATCGCATACCCAATTAGCCACGTCCCGCACCTCTTTTTCCTTTAAGCCTCGGGTCGTTATCGCAGGGGTGCCTATCCGTAAACCGCTGGTTACGAATGGAGAACGAGGATCATTAGGCAGCATATTTTTATTTAAAGTAATATAAGCTTTTTCCAATATCTCCTCAACTTCTTTACCTGTAATCCCTTTTTCAACCAGGTCAATTAAGAAAAGATGGTTATCCGTTCCACCTGAAACAATTTTATACCCTCTTTGTAACATCACCTGAACCATCGCTTTTGCATTCGTTATCACTTGTTGCTGATAGCGTTTGAAACTGGGTGCCAATGCTTCTTTAAAAGCGACTGCTTTACCTGCAATAACATGCATCAAAGGTCCGCCTTGCTGTCCGGGAAATACCGCAGAATTTAATTTCTTTTCAATTTGGGGATTTGCCCGCGCTAAAATTAAGCCGCCTCTGGGTCCGCGTAAGGTTTTATGTGTCGTTGTTGTCACCACATCAGCAATAGGCACCGGTGAAGGATACAAACCTGCTGCTACTAATCCAGCCACATGGGCCATATCCACTAAAAAATTGGCACCTACTTTATCCGCAATATCCCTAAAGCGTTGCCAATCTACTATTCTGGAGTAGGCTGAAAAACCCGCAATAATTAACTTAGGTTTGTGTTTTTTTGCCAAAGATTCAACTTCTTCATAATCAATCAATTGTGTATCGGCCGTAACGCCATAAGCATAGGCATGATACATTTTTCCTGAAAAACTAACTTTTGCTCCATGAGTTAGATGGCCTCCATGCGCTAAACTCATACCTAATAGGGTATCACCCGGCTCCAGCAAAGCCATATAAGCAGCTGCATTTGCTTGAGAACCAGAATGCGTCTGTACATTGGCGTAATCTGCTTGAAATAATTTCTTAGCTCGATCAATAGCTAATTGTTCAACGAGATCAACGTATTCACAACCACCATAATATCGTTTATTTGGATAACCTTCGGCATATTTATTGGTTAAAATAGATCCTTGTGCTTGCAATACCAAAGGACTCGTATAATTTTCCGAGGCAATTAATTCTAAATGATCTTCTTGACGCTGAGCTTCTTTGCTCATAGCTGACCATAAATCAGGATCAAAATCGCTAAGTGTTTCTTGCAGTGAATAAGACATAGTTTAATCCCTTTTAATATAAGAATTTAAGTAAAATTCTTATATATTACTTTCTTTTTAGCGGCTAATCAAAAGCTAGTTTTTACTTTGTGTTTCATGTAACATGGAAAAAATGAAAAAAAAGGAATAATTCATTTGAACAATTTACAACTAATTAAAAAAATTCATAAACTATTAAATTTTGCTGATCGAGAATTTTTTAAGCAAATTAAAATAAATAAAAATATTTCTAATCAATATAAAAAAATTGGTAATTATTATCTAATAATCTTAAAATATCTAGAAACGAATTCGCACTTACCTTTAGAATTAAAATTTTATAAGCTCGCGAGCAGTTTTGGCCTGTTAAAATGTGAGGTTAATTCATTTCAACTCCTCCCTCTCGATAATACTGATATTCAAAAAAATGAAACTCAATTGCTTAGTTATACCCTACGAATACAACAATTCCTTAAATTAACCCATCAACTGGAACAACAGTTTAACTTTGGTAGCCATTCAAACTTTTATAAAGAATTTTCTAAGTTCAAGAAAAAAATAATTGAATATGCAAAAAACTGGGAAAAATATGAAAATGATATCACCGCAGCCTATACTTACAATTATGCTAATATTTTATTAAAAGCCAATCCTGCATCGTTTAAGAAAATTGCACAAGCTATCATTTATTTTCAGCAATCTTCAGACTGTTATATGAACAATAGAAGGCATAAGGAAAAAGAACAAACTCAGAAAAAAATAAGTGAGGCAGAAGCTGTGCTTGCTCAATTACAATTGGACCAGACAACCCAACTTAAAGTTTCTATTCCAGTTTTTTTGTTTTCCAAAATCGAAGAGCACCCAATACCATCAGTTTCGATTGGCAATACAATGCCCTGCTTAACCCATTCAGCAAAAATGAAAACAGTACAACCGAAACAATCCTCCGAGTCAATTCACATCAAGCTTAATCTGCGGCGAAGCCCTATGAAACAAAAAGCTAACAATACATTTTTCCAGCCTAAAAAAGTCGAAAAAGTCGTTATCCAAAACTTTGGTTTTTCCTATAAATACCATTAGCCATGGGAGTATCGATTATAAGAAATGAAAACAATAAATAAGGCGTTAATAGCGATTCACTTGCTAAAAATCTAGCTAGTTCTAGCTAATATTGTTAGTATTCCTTTTTTTATCTACTAATCCATTAATTTTAGCGCTATGTCACAACAATATATCTATACCATGCAAGCAGTGAGTAAAATCGTTACTCCCAAGAAAGAAATCCTTAAAGATATTTGGCTATCCTTTTATCCTGGCGCGAAAATCGGGGTCTTAGGACTGAATGGCTCTGGTAAGTCGACCTTACTCCGTATTCTAGCGGGAGTCGATCAGGATTTTGTGGGTGAAGCACGTGCATTACCAGGAGTCAAAATTGGGTATTTACCTCAGGAACCCCAATTAAATCCATTGAAAGATGTACGCGCCAACATAGAAGAAGCTATTGAAGATATTAAAAAACTAATAGAGCGGTTTAACGAAATCAGTTTAAAATTTGCTGAGCCCATGAGTGAATCGGCCATGAATCAGCTCTTTGAAGAACAAGGAGAGCTACAAACGCAAATTGATGCCCAGGGGGGGTGGGAATTAGAACGTAAATTAAGTATAGCTGCGGATGCGCTGTGCTTACCACCCTGGGACGCACAAATCACGCAACTTTCTGGAGGAGAACGTCGCCGGGTCGCTTTGTGCCGACTATTATTATCTAACCCGGATATGTTATTGCTTGATGAACCCACTAACCACTTAGATGCAGAAAGTGTGGCATGGTTAGAACGCTACTTACATGACTATCAAGGCACCGTTATTGCTGTCACGCATGATCGTTATTTCTTAGATAATGTTGCCGGTTGGATTTTAGAACTTGATCGCGGTCATGGAATTCCTTATGAAGGCAACTATTCCTCTTGGTTAGAGCAAAAACAAAAACGTCTTGCTCAAGAAGGAAGACAACAAGCCGCCTCATGAAAAAAGCTTAAAAGCTGAATTGGAATGGGTTCGTACTAATCCGAAAGGGCGACAAGCCAAAAGCAAAGCCCGTCTAGCACGTTTTGAAGAATTAAGTTCGCAAGAATTTCAAAAACGAGCCGAAACCCAAGAACTCTATATTCCAACAGGCCAACGCTTAGGTGACTCGGTATTAGAGTTTGACCATATCACTAAGGGCTTTAATGGGCGAATATTAATCAAAGATTTTAGTTTTTTAGTACCCAAAGGAGCTATTGTAGGGATTATTGGTCCGAATGGTGCAGGGAAATCAACCTTGTTTAAATTGATTATGCAACAAGAACAGCCCGATAGCGGAAATATACAGCTAGGTGCCTCAGTACAATTAGCCTATATTGATCAAAGTCGTGACTCACTAAATCCGGAAAATACGGTATGGCAAGAAATATCCGAAGGACTAGATATTATGACAATTAATCAATTCCAAATGCCCTCTCGATCCTATGTAGGTCGCTTTAATTTTAAAGGATCAGACCAACAAAAATTAATAAAAAACCTATCCGGAGGAGAACGTAATCGTGTTCATTTAGCAAAATTATTGCGTGCTGGTGGTAATGTTTTACTGCTTGACGAACCCACCAATGATCTCGATGTAGAAACTTTACGTGCATTAGAAGAGGCATTATTAAGTTTTCCAGGTTGTGCATTAGTCATTTCCCATGATCGTTGGTTTTTAGATCGAATAGCAACGCATATCTTAGCTTTTCAAGACGATCATATTGATTGTTTTGCAGGTAATTTTACCGATTATGAATTTGATCGACTGAAACGCTTAGGTATTGACGAAACTCAAGCCAAGAAAAAAATGAAATATAAAAAAATAAAAGAATAAAAGAATAAATTCGATTTTTTTAAGCAAGCTTCTATGTCAGCCATTTTACTAAAAACTGAAAAAGAAACGGAACAATTAGCCAAAAAGCTAGCGGAGTGCTGTCCAAGAAATGCAAGATTAATCGTTTTTTTAAATGGAGAGTTAGGCGCAGGGAAAACATTTTTTGTTCGTGCTTTAATAAAAAATTTAGGTTATCCAGGATTAGTAAAAAGCCCGACTTATACCTTAGTAGAAACCTATAAACTGCCTCGTTATTCTATTAATCATCTGGACCTTTATCGTTTACAATCCGCCAACGAAATCATCGAGATGGGGCTCTGTGATGAATTTGACCAGCCTACCTTATGGTTTATAGAATGGCCTGAACAGGCTTCAGCCTTTTTACCTCCACCGGATATTGTTTGTCATATCAATTTAATGGAGATGAGCCGACAAATATCCTTTCAAGCTAAAACCTTTCAAGGTGAACAAACCCTAGCCTTATTCTTACAAAAGAGTCATTGACTTTAAATCAAATCTTTGCAAACGTCCTTCAAGTGAATCTTATTAAGGACTAGTCTCCATTATCTCTTTTACTTATACTCAAGCTATGCTAACGGACTTTCATCCAACTATTCTTATACCTGCTTATCAACCTAATGATAATCTGGTAGCTTTAATAAAATCCTTACGAGAAAACCAATCTTCATTACGAATTATCGTAGTAGATGATGGCTCTGATCTTGATAAACAAGAGATTTTTTCAAAAATTCAAGCTTTTAACATTGAGCTTCTTCGTCATAAAAAAAATAAAGGCAAAGGTCAGGCACTCAAAACAGGATTCCAACATTGGTTAGCCACTAGCCACCCTAAAGAGTTAGGTATTGTCACTGCAGATGCTGACGGTCAACATCTTCCTCAAGATATCCTACATCTCTCAACAGTTTTTATACGAAAACCTTCACATCTTTACTTAGGGAAACGTACATTTAATAAAACCCCTATTCCCTGGCGTAGCCGATTTGGCAATAAGATCACTAAATATATTTTACGCCTCTTTAGCAAAACATTCTTAGAAGATACACAAACTGGTTTGCGTGTCATTCCGCGAAGCCTTATATTACCTTTACTCAATTCGAATGCGCGAGGTTACGAATTCGAATTGGAAATGTTATTGATTGCAGAAGAACATCAAGTCACTATTCAAGAAATTCCAATAAAAACAATTTATCTAGACGATAATCGTTCTTCTCACTTTAATCCTTTAATCGATTCTATTAAAATTTATTTCGTTTTTATTCGTTTTGCCGCTATTTCTTTGATTTCAGCGGCGATTGATTTTGCCTTGTTCTTCTTAACTTATTGGCTTAAAAAAAATATATTTCTTGCCGTATTATTAGGACGTATTTTATCAGCCACTTTTAATTTTAACTTGAATCAACATCTTGCTTTTAAAAGTAAAAATCATTGGCTACCCGCTGCGTTAAAATATACTGCCTTAGCAAGTTTTTTAGGACTTATTGCCTATAGTCTCATTAAATTTATTCATAGCTTTGGAATCAATGTGTATAGTAGCAAAATTATTGCTGAAATTGCTTTATTCATTCTTTCGTTTACCATACAGCGTTTTTTTATTTTCAACAAAACTCCTTTATTAGAAATCAAACCATAATGTTGTAGTTAATTAAAAGAAATAGAATATTTAGCTCATAATAAAAATTTGTTAGAATCGGGGTCTTTCTCAAATAGTAACGCTTTATGTCAAGTCGTATCCAACGTTTAACCTCGCATTTGGCCAATCAGATTGCTGCAGGAGAAGTGATTGAACGGCCTGCGTCTATTGTAAAAGAGCTGATCGAAAATAGTCTGGATGCTGGCAGTCAACAGATTGATATCGATATTGACAAAGGAGGAATTCAGCGCATTCGTGTCCGTGACGATGGTCATGGCATTCACAAAGATGATTTAAGTTTATCTTTAGATCGGCATGCCACTAGCAAAATTCAAACGCTTGATGATTTAGAACGCATCGTTACGCTCGGATTTCGTGGCGAAGCTTTAGCCAGCATTAGTTCAGTCGCTAGGCTCAATTTAAGCTCCTCAACTGAGACTACACAACAAGGTTGGAAAATCACTTGTAACTATCATCAAGAACCTTCTTTAACGCCCACTCCTATTGCCCATGCTCGCGGAACAACAGTAGAAATCCGTGATCTTTTCTTTAATACTCCAGCAAGACGCAAATTTTTAAAATCAGAGCAAACTGAATTTTCGCATATAGAGACCTTGATAAAACGTTTAAGTCTCAGTCATTTTTCGATAGGATTTAGTTTGCATCACAATAAACGGCTTATTTATCAATTGAATCCTGCCACCGATGAGGTAGCCAAAGAACAACGGATTGCAACATTGTGCACTCCGTCATTTATAGAAAATGCTATTTATATTGATATGCAAAGTATCGATTTGCGCTTATGGGGTTGGATTTCATTGCCTACTTTTTCACGCAGTCAAAACGATTTACAATATTTTTATGTCAATCGACGAATGGTAAAAGACAAATTAATCAATCATGCGATTAAACAAGCTTACCAAGACGTTCTTTATAATGGTCGCCATCCCGCTTTTACCTTATTTATAGAAATCGATCCGCGTAATGTCGATGTGAATGCCCACCCTGCGAAATATGAAGTGCGTTTTCGTGAAAGTCGTTCAGTCTATGATTTTGTCAAACAAAGTTTACAAAAAGTTTTAACCAACACACGTCCTACACCCAAAACAGTTAACTCATCACTTCATACCACTGAATTATCCGCTAAATCCAAAGAAAAAATGGCTGATCCTTCTTTAAAGCTTAAAAGCCCCCAACAAAATACTTTCCCTTTACATACTGCTGAAGATTCTACAAGCTATTCTAGTAAAATGGATCATGAGCTCTGCATTTCATTCCCCAAACCGGAAGCAACACCAACAGGAAAAAAAACATCGCTGTTAACCGCAAAGCCAACAGAAAATTTGCTTTGCGATCTACCTTTAGGTTTTGCTTTAGCGCAATTACATGGCATTTACATTTTGGCTGAAAATACCCAAGGCTTAATTCTTGTAGATATTCATGCTGCGCACGAACGCATACTTTATGAATGCTTAAAACGCGATATACAAAATAACGGCATAAAAACCCAACTATTATTAATTCCAATCTGCTTAACCCTCTCTCAACAAGAGATGTTATTACTAGATAAGTATGCTAGCCTCTTTACTCAATTCGGCTTCGAATTTGAACATCTTGGTCCTGAAAGTGTTGTTATTCGCCAAATTCCAGAACTTTTAGCGCAAAATAATATAGAACAATTAGTCCTTGATGTTTTAAGTGATTTAATTCAACACGGTAATAGTCAACTTATACCTGAAAAAATTAATGAATTACTTTCGAGTATTGCGTGTCATAGTGCTGTACGCGCCAACCGTAATATGACACTGATAGAAATGAATCAACTACTCCGCGATATGGAAAAAACTTCACGTAGTAATCAATGCAACCATGGCCGACCCACTTGGAAACAGTGGTCTTTATCCGATCTTGACCGGTTTTTTCTACGTGGACGTTAAACCCGTTATTTGCCTGATGGGTCCTACCGCTTCAGGAAAAACTAATTTGGCCATCGATTTACTCTCTCATTTAGAGTGTGAAATCGTGAGTGTTGATTCAGCAATGATTTATCGCGGCATGGATATTGGTACCGCCAAGCCTTCTAAGCTTGTCTTAGATCAAGCCCCACATCGATTAATTGACACGCATGATCCTAGCGAAGTGTATTCCGCCGCAGAATTTAGGACAGATGCTATCCGCATAATTGAAGAAATTTTTAGTAAAGGTCATATTCCATTATTAGTTGGTGGAACGATGCTTTATTTCCATGTCCTGCAACATGGCATCGCCACACTACCACCCGCTAACCCTATTATTCGCGAGCAACTTAAAACCGAATTAAAAAATTTTGGATTAAAAAAGCTTCATGACCGTTTAGCAAATATCGATCCAATTGCCGCTCAGCGCATTCACCCTAATGATCCACAACGCGTTTTACGTGCATTAGAAGTTGCTCTGGTTTCAGGAAAACCCTTAACTGAATTACAACGCACACTTCCTTTCTCACCATTACCCTATTTCTTTATTAATATTGCTTTGCTTCCTGATGATAGAGACTTATTACATAAAGCTATTACGACCCGTTTTCATACCATGTTAGATTTAGGTTTGACAGAAGAAGTCGAAAAATTATTTAAACGGGGCGATCTCCACGCTAACTTACCTGCTATCCGCACTGTCGGTTATCGACAAATCTGGAATTATTTACTTAATACGAGTTCCTATACCGACATGCAAGATCTTGCCATCATCGCCACACGACAGCTCGCTAAACGTCAGTTAACCTGGTTACGTTCTTGGCAAAAATTAAATATATTTTCCAGTAATAGTAAAGAAAATGTCAACAAAATAGTTGAATTAATAAAGATAAACTTAAACAAAAAATCGAGTTGACTTTATTGACACCTAAATATCTCGGTACGGATCTGTTTTTTAACCGCTATTAAGATAAACACAGCTACAACAGCACTCATAGAGAGATATAATCCCGGTATAGCAATATAGTCAGTTTTTGTTATTAAATAAACAGCCACTAAAGGGGCTGTACCACCAAAAATAGAATACGCTAGATTATAACTCAGTGAACCTAAGCTATAACGTACAGCAATCGGTATTCGGTCAAGCGTAAAGGCCATCAACGGCCCTTGAAAACTAGCCGCTAGAATGGTAAAAATAATTTGTGCGATAACTATCCAAAAAAAAGAAGCGTGTACAATCGTCAGATAAAGTGGATAACTAAAACACATTAATCCTAATGCGCCTGTCAACATAATAGGCTTACGTCCGATCTTATCAGAAAGCCACCCAAAAAAAATATCAAGAAAAATAAGTAAAAATAATACTATTGTATTCAGTGCATGAGCAAAAATCCTCGAACGACCCAAAACATCCGTGAAATAAATAGGCATAAAAATAAAAACTAAATATGTTACCAGCGCAGATAGTAAATAAAGTCCCATAAGCTCAACAGTCAATAATTTATGAGTTAAAAAAATAGTTTTTATTGGAAACTTTTCAATCAAGCGGTGGTGACTTAAATTTTGAAATGCTTTTGTCTCTAAGGTTTTGGTTCTAATATAATAAGCAACTAAACCACTTAAAGCCGCAAACAAAAAAGGCAAACGCCAAGCAAATTGATAAAGAGAAGGTCCTTGAAAACCTAAAAATAGAATGAAAACAACGAAAGATCCCAATAACAAACCAATCACTGAGCTTGACCAAATTAATGCTGAATAAAAACCAGTGTTTTTAGAAGAGATAGATTCTACGATAAAACAAGCAGAACCAAATGCTTCGCCTCCTACCGCAATACCTTGTAGTAATCGAAAAAAAAGTAATAAAAATGCGGCGCTCATTCCGATGGCTGCATAGTCTGGTAGCAGACCTATTCCACACGTTGCTATTGCCATCAATAAGACGCTTAAACTTAAGGCTTTTTTTCTACCTTGTGTATCTCCCAGGTAGCCAAAGAACACTGCACCTAAAGGACGTGCTAAATAACCTATTGCAAAAACACTATAACTCATTAGCAAAGCTAGGTTGGGTAAACTGTGAAAAAAAATCTGTGCGAAAATACTTGCCAAATAAGCATAAAGACTAAAATCATACCATTCTAAAATAGTCCCTATACAAGCCGAAAAAATAATCTTTTTTTGTCCCTTCGTCAGCATTTTTTCCTTAAAATCCTATTGCGTTTGATACCAATCAATAAATTTCTTTAATGCTTGTTGACGAAAAGAAAAATGAAAAAAATCATCGGTATAACGTAATTGTGCCAAGGTTTTATCAGAACCTTCCGGTTTGAAAATAGCTGTAAAGGGAAGCTTAGGATGAGAAGATAAATCTTCGGGAATAATAATCGTACCGTAACAAACACCTTCAAATAATTGGGTTTGCAATCCATCGGTATAGGCTAACTGTAAAATAAAAGAGGCTCGATTGTCTTCCTCTACCAACTTAAATAAACCTTTAAAACCCAATCCTTGAAACACAAATTTCGATAAAGTACCGGGAAATTGATTATACGCAGCAAAAAACAAGCCGCCATCATCAAGCAGCAAAGGTTGTTTCACCACTTCAAATGCTTTTTTCACCTTATCTAACACGACTATTTTTTGATCTAAACTCTGAATTTCATCAACTTCGATAGCATATTGTTCGACTTTGAAAGACGAACCCATCTTATCAAAAAAATCCTTTACTTCTTCGAATTTACCCGAATTATTAGTGACATAATAAATTTTTTTGTTCAATTGCTTTTCCAAAAGTTATTCTAAATAAAGTGATTCAACCACACGATTGGCATTATCCGCAACAAATCCAGTAAAATAATCATGCCAGAGTTTATTTTCTCCTTTTTTTGTGGGATAGCGCCATACAAACTCAATAAACCGATCCGGTAAATCAATGACGCCATCAACTAGTTTTATGAATTTAGTAGCGGGTTGGGTAGAACTTTGCTCGATGCCTTTATTGATACTCCCTTTTATCATGCCACCTTTGTTGCTCAAAGAAATTTTTAAAGTCGAACTCAAAAATTGATTATACGATTTTAGCTGGGTAAATCCTTTAGATAAATGCATACCCCAAGCAAAATGATTAATTTGACGGCCCATGATCAACACCCACGCTAATAATTCATTGTGATTTTTTACTATTTCATATTCTTTCAGCGTCGGTAATGGCCAATCTCTAGATTGAAGATACTTCAAAATAAATGCAGACAATTCATCGGCCGCTAGCTTATCTTGTTGCAAAATACGATGATGCCAAAATTTTAATTGTTCAATATCTAAAGCTTGGGTAAAACTTGCATAATGATCAACGATTGTTAAGACTTGTGGTGCTAAAGCTTCACGACGAAAATCGGCGACCACTATTTGCGGTGGCGCATCAATAGCTAAAGTTTCAGGACCTACCTCTTCAGATAACCATCGAAAATTATTCTGTTTTTCTATCAAATAAGCCTGTCCGCGCACGATATAACCAAGGTAAGAAAATAAACACGAGAGTGTATCCATGCCGGTATTAGGTCCGGGTAAATCAATAATCGCAAAATGGTCGAGAACTAAATCTTCCTGAAAATGTCTTTGGAAATAATTTTGAATAATATCTATCTCTACTAAATGAGTTTTATAGTTTTCCCATAACTGACTAAAAATATTTTTTTTAACTTGGCTTAACATAGGCAATATTTTAACAATTTATCTAAAAGAAACTCTTCAACTACTCGCAAACTTCATCCTGAATACTATATACTAATACCCAAGTAAACAAATTATCAGTTATTTTTTATGTTTAAAATCTCAGTTTATATCCCTGCCGATCAATTAGAGCTTGTTAAATCCGCCATGTTTGATCAAGGCGCTGGCCGCTTAGGACATTATGAACACTGCGCATGGCAAGTATTAGGCCAAGGTCAGTTCCGTCCAATGAATCAAGCCAAACCCTTCTTAGGCCAACAAGGGATAGTTGAGACAGTTGATGAATATTTAGTCGAAATGGTTTGTGAAGAAAAGTATATTAAAGCCGTTATAAACGCTTTAAAAAAAACCCATCCCTATGAAGAGCCCGCTTTTTCGGTAGTTCGATTAGAAGATGCTTATGAGGAAATAAAAACCGATGTCTAAGCTATTTCGTATTTTTATTACTCTTATTGGCGCTATTATATTATTAGGTCTAGTTTCTTTAATTGGATTAGTGGTGTTTGTTAATCCTAATGATCTTAAACCACAGATTAGTCAAGCCGTCACTAAGTTTACTGGGCGTCAATTACAACTAGGCGGAGATATACAATGGTCTATTTTTCCTTGGTTAGGATTACAGCTAAATAATGTCAAATTAACCAATAATCCTGGTTTTGGTGATAGTCCGTTCGCGCAAATTAAAAAACTGGACATTCAAGTTCGATTAGTCCCCTTATTACATAAGCAATTAGAAATTGGTAAGTTACAAATTCATGGTCTAACACTCTATCTAATAAAAAACTCCAAGGGGCAGGTCAATTGGGAAGGGCCACTCAGCTCCTCACCAAAAAACAATTCGGAAAGTAACAATCTAACCAACAATATAAAACCACTCGGATTTATCATAACAGGTCTAGACATTCGCGATGGACATATTATTTATATTGATCAACAAAAAAATAAACATCTTGAAATAACCGAACTTCAACTTAAAAGTGCTAATCTAGCTATTAATAAAAGCTCACCTTTTGATATTCAGTTTAATTTAAATTCGAATTCGCCTGTTATTAATGCCGCTGTTAGGTTACGTTCATCTATTACTTTAAGTACAGATAGAAAAAATATTGACTTCAATAATCTTAATCTAAACATGTTCTTAAAAGGACCTAGCTATCCTAAGGGCGAACTTCCTATTTCTTTAAAAAGCCACATCAATCTTGATTTAAATAAACAAGCTATGATTGCCGATCAATTGATTGCCTTCATTAATCAAATTAAACTTACCGGTCGCATCATCGGTCAGCATATTTTAAACAATCCGGGCTTTGCTGGAACTTTAGCTAGCCAACAAATTAAAACCGGCAACCTAGTTTTTCAACAAATACACCTAGGTTTTCAATTTTCAGATAATTTACTGACACTTAATCCAATCAATGCGAAATTTTATCAAGGAAATTACCAAGGCAACGCCTCTATTAATCTTAATTCAAAAGTACCGAAAATTGCTGCGCAAAATCAATTTAATCAAATTAATACCGCTTTATTATTTCAAGATCTTATTAATAAAAGCCAAATTCAATTAGCAGGCTTAGCCACATTGAATCTTAATGTTTCAACGGCGGGTGATACAGCGGATGTACTCATCAGAAATTTAACTGGACAAGGTCGTTTTAATTTAGACCAAGGCGCTTTAAAAGGAATTAATTTATCCTATTGGATAGCCCTAGGCAAAGCCTTACTCAAGCATGAAGTCACACCTAAGAACACCGGCCCAGATACGCCTTTCGATAAATTTAACGGAAGTTTTAATATTAATCAGGGTGTAGTCAGTAATAATGATTTGATCATTACTAGCGGTCGCTTACGTGTCAATGGCAGAGGCACATTGAATTTGCCGCTACAGCAAATCAATTATGAAGTACAAGCTCAGCCTCTATTAGCTGACGGCAGCCCTGAAGGCATTGCTATACCGATTAGAATTTCTGGGCCGTTACAACATATTTCTGTCAGTCCCATTCTGGATCAACTAAGTGTTGGTATCATTAAAGAGAAACTTAAAGGCAAGCTCGGCGATACACTAAAAAAATTAGATTTAAATAAATTATTTCACTAATACCGGTTTTAGAATCAAGCCGCATTTATTTATTGTAACGACCGTGACGCTCTCCGCAAAACAATTCCAACAAAAAATCTTAGATTGGTTTACACAATTTGGTCGCAAACAGTTACCTTGGCAACAAACGAAATCTCCCTATTCTATTTGGCTTTCGGAAATCATGCTGCAACAAACACAAGTTGCAACGGTTATCCCTTATTTTCAACGCTTTGTTAAGCATTTTCCGACACTTTCGTCACTGGCTAAAGCGGATATCGATGAGGTCATTAGACTCTGGTCAGGCTTAGGTTATTATGCACGGGCACGTAATTTACACCGCTGTGCGCAAACCATTGAAAAAGACTATTCTGGAAAATTTCCGAAAGATTTACTGTTATTAGAAAATTTGCCAGGGATCGGACGATCGACAGCTGGAGCGATACTTGCTTTAGCATTCGGCCAACCTGCCAGCATACTTGATGGTAATGTTAAACGGGTATTAGCCAGGTTTCACGCTGTTACAGGCTGGCCGAGTTTGAGTGCAGTTAATAAGCAACTCTGGGTCTTAGCAGAACATTATACGCCAAAAAATAAATCCATCCGTCAATATACACAAGCGATGATGGATCTAGGTGCTCTCGTTTGTACCCGTTCACAACCCAAATGCACACAATGTCCGTTACAAAACCATTGCAAAGCTTACACTGAAGATAGCACCAACCATTATCCTTCCCCTAAACCGCGCAAAACGATCCCTTATCGAACTATTAAGATGCTCATCTTAATCAATAAAAATCAAGAAATTTTGCTAGAAAAAAGGCCTCCGCTGGGAATTTGGGGTGGACTATGGAGTCTGCCAGAGTGTTCTATAACGGAAAATATGAAAAATTTTTGTAAAAGACACTATTATTGTGAAATAGAACCCCCTATAAAAAAGTACGCTTTTTTAAAGCATACGTTTAGTCATTTCCAACTTGAAATTAGACCTATTCTCATTCAAGTTAAGCATTGGCATCCGCCACTGATGGAATCTGAGCGCATACTCTGGTATAACAGGCAACAATTAGCATCAAAAGGCCTTGCAGCACCTGTCAAAAAACTCTTAAGTGATATAAACATGGAAGCTGAGTTTTGACACCTGCTGCGAAGAGAATTATGCGCAAGACAACACAAACAAAAATTTAAATGCAGAAAAAGAGTCTACTTATGAGTCGAACTATTTATTGTATTAAGCTACATACTCAAGCCGAAGGACTGGATTATCTCCCTTATCCTGGAGAATTAGGTCAGCGCATTTATCAGTCCATCAGCAAACCTGCTTGGCAACAATGGGTAAACCATCAGACGATGCTCATCAATGAATACCATTTAAGCACATTAGAGCCGCAAGTACGTGAATTTTTAAAAAAAGAAATGGAAAAGTTTTTATTTGGATCCGATGAAGTAGCCAGTACTCCTCCCGGCTATAGCGAACCTCAGTAAAGTCATATAAAACGATTCTCACTAAAAAGGTGATTTATGACCGCTTATTTGTCCCCCCAACAACTTGCCAAATCTATTTTGGAACGTCGACCTGGTTTTCAACCTAAGCTTGGTATTATTCTAGGCTCTGGTTTAGCAACTATTGCCGATAAAATTACAGATAGTATTTCTATTCCCTATACAGAACTTCCAGGTTTTCCAGTAAGCAGTGTCATTGGACATCATGGAAAAATGATACTTGGTTATTTAAACAAAATACCTGTTGTATGTTGCCAGGGACGTGTTCATCTTTATGAAGGAATGCAAGGTAACGACTTTAAATTATTTATCCGCACCTTAAAATGTTTGGGCTGCCATGCCTTAGTAATGACAAATGCGGTCGGATCCTTAAATAAAAATGTAAAAACCGGCCAACTGGTTTTAATTTCTGATCATATCAATTTGCAGCCGATGAATCCTCTTGTAGGACCCAATGACGAAGAATTTGGACCACGTTTCTTTCCCATGGATGATGCCTATAATCCCAATATCCGACATATCTTCCAACAAACAGCAAAAAAACTCGCTATTCCTCTAATCGAAGGAGTTTATGTCAGTGTTTTAGGTCCTAATTTTGAAACACCTGCAGAAATAAACGCTTTTCGACAGTTAGGCGCTGATGTAGTTGGAATGTCGACCATCCCTGAAGTAATCGTTGCCAGGCATTGCGGTTTAAAAGTAGCGGTAATCTCGGTGGTGACCAATCTTGCCGCCGGTCTAAATGATGAGCCAATTACGCATGAAGGAACATTACATTTTGCTGCTAAAGCGGGAGATAATCTAGGCCAATTACTTGAATCAGCAGTCGGACAAATTGTTAACTAGTGACTTGTTACTGAATTATATAGCCGCCATCGACATTGACTAATGCCCCGGTCATGAAAGAAGCAGCATTACTGCATAAAAAACTCACCACTTGGGCTACTTCTTCTGGTTTACCTACCCGTTTCAAAGGTAATTTTTCAGCCACCTGATTTCGAATAGATGACTCACTTATCCCAGTTTTTTGTTGCAACTGCTCTAAAACTGTTTGATACATTGGCGTATCAATAGTGCCGGGACATACACAGTTAACACGAATTCCGTATTGGGCATAATCTAATGCAGTACTTTTCGCCAATTGCGCAATAGCCGCTTTGCTAGCTCCATAAATAGCGCATTGTTCTTTAGCAATAAAAGCTTGATCTGAAGCCATTAAAACAATCGAACCAAAACCTTGTTGCTTCATAGCAGGTAAAACGTGCTGTAGACAATAAATCGTACCTAATAAATTGGTTGCAAAAACTTTTTGTATCGCTCCATAAGAACTTTCTTCGATATTCGCGAATAAATGGATGCCGGCATTACAAAAAAGATAATCAATCTTTGGCGTTTTTTGAAGAATACTATAAATAGCCGACTTAACCTCATCAGCAATTGAAACATCACACTGTAAATAATGTATCGATGGAGAAACAACATTTGCCAATTTTTTTTTATCGAGTATGTAAACATTTGCTCCTGCATTACTAAATAACGCGACCGTTGCTGCGCCTATTCCTGATGCTCCGCCGGTTATTATAATTGTTTTATTTTCGAACATTAGATTCCTCTTATTTCTATCTCTCCAAAAAGGTGTGCTTGGGAAAGTTCAATTAATGATTGCCGCCATAATTCTAATAAAGCCATAAAAGTCACTACCACACCCATACGACCTTCTTCATATTTAAACAACTGAGTAAACTTTACATGAGATTGAACTGCTATTCTCCGTAAAATTTGTGACATTCGATCCTTAATCGACAAGGGTTCTTCAGTAATCGCATGATGTTTCTTTAAAGCCGCTCTAGTTAAAACCGCTTGAAAAGCATCCACTAATTCCTCTAAAGCTAAATGCGGAGCTGATCTAGGATTTTCCATTGAAACCGGTGGCAAGGCTGCTTCGGCCATTGCTAAAAAAACATCACGTCCTAGACGTGGCAATTCTCCCAGCGCTTGTGCAGCTTGTTTAGTCCGTTCATACTCCTGTAAACGCCGAATAAGTTCAGCGCGTGGATCCATTTCCTCATCATTAGTTTGCGCCTCAGCAGGCTTGGGTAAAAGTAAGCGTGATTTAATTTCGGTCAATATAGCGGCCATAACCAGATATTCTGCGGCTAATTCAATTTCCAATACCTGCATCAGTTCAATATATTGCATATATTGACGCGTTATTTCGGCAACCGGAATATCTAATATATCAAAATTTTGCTTTTTGATTAGATACAACAATAGATCTAACGGCCCCGTAAATGCCTCTAATAGCACTTCTAAAGCCTGAGGTGGAATATAGAGATCGCTAGGCAATTGAATCAAGGGCTGGCCGCGCACAGTGGCAATAGGCCCATCGGCCAAGGTCGCTGTCATAGCAAAGTTGTCTTCAGTCATAGCGCCAGTGTAATCGTTATAAGCCAAAAAATCTAAAAAAAACTGATAATAAGCTTTGTAACAGAGGGCCTAAAATCCTACCCAAAATACCACTCGCGAGTAAAACAACTAAAATAAGAAAACCATATACCTCTAACTTATTAAACTGATAAGCCATTTTAGGTGACAAAAAACTCGCCACAACACGACTACCATCCAACGGCGGGATCGGAATCAGATTTAATAACATTAAAACCAAATTAATGGATATTCCGACTTGAGCCATATAAATGATAGGTGGTCCATTATCAAAACCCATCGCCACTTTGGCAATAGCCACCCACAAAAAAGCCATCAACAGATTGGCCAAAGGGCCCGCCGCCGCAACTAAGGCCATATCTCGTCGAGGATTTTTAAGGTTCTGCCAAGTAATTGGCACCGGCTTAGCCCAACCAAATATAAAACCACCGAGTGAAAACAGGATGGCTGGGACAATAATTGTTCCTATGGGGTCAATATGTTTCAAAGGATTCAATGTGAGACGACCTAATAATTTAGCAGTCGGATCACCCAATTTTGAAGCAACCCAACCATGAGCCGTTTCATGAACCGTAATAGCAAAAAGCAATGGAACCACCCAAAGTATTATTTTTTGACCTAAAGAAAAATCACCTAGCATTTCTTAACTCAATAGCCTCCAAATTTGAAGTATATACTTAATTAAGTAAAATAGGTGAATAATGGCTTTTTGAACTCAGATAATAACCGCTCTTAGTGCTTTAATTTATATCCTTTTAAACGCTTGTTCTTAACACAAAACTGATAACGCTGAGTAATTATTTCGTAAATTCAGGATTAATAATTCTTTAAGTTTTATTGGTTATTATTTTATTAATAAACAATAAAAAAGTATATGAAATCTAAATTAAAACTGGCTAAGCTAGAATTAAGCGTTTTTCTTCTACTAGAAAAAACTAATAAAGAATTTACGCATAAATGGGAAAAGCGTCAAAATCCAGATAATGAACTGAGCTTTCAAGATTGCATACAAAACTACCAAACGGTTAGAGAATTAATTGAACATAATCGAAAAAAAAATACTACCAGTCTCTTGCTTGAGTCTTATTATTTGGAAGCCTGGCTGGGTGAAATTCAGTCTCACCTTAATGATTTACCTCAAAATCCCTCCAATGAAGATATTGTATCAAGTAATGATGAAAATATTAAAAAGCTTACAAGATCTTTCTATCGTCTCTACTATAAAGCTAAAGCATTAAACCTCCAAGGTCAAAAAAATAAAAACAAAGCATTACTTAAAGATTATCACGATCTTTTCAAAAAAATTTCTGAAAATTTTTCTTCTTGGGATAATACGATTTATGAACGCAAGGCAGCCTATTATTATAATTTAGCTGAAAATCTAATTAATGAAGCACATGAATTATCTGAAGATGTTCTTGATTTTGATCTTAAAAAAACGCTTCTTTCAACGAGTATAACCTGTTTAGAGACTGCGCATAATTTTTATGAGCAATACGGGCAACACCAATATGCAAACGAAACCTTGCAATATCAAAAAAAGATTGAGGATCAATTAAAACAGCTAAAAAAATTTCATCAATCTGCTTCGAAAACTAAAAAAACTACAAAGTCTATTCCTAAAACTTCTATTGACTCAAAAATTAAGCTACAAAAATCTCTTGAACCCAAGCAAGATGGACAGCCTGATCCCTCCTCATCATCGTTATCGAGAAAAAGAATGCATTGGAAAAATTCTGATGAAGAACGACCCGTTCGTAAACAGCTACGAAAAACTTTTCCAGATAAACCCATAATAAAAAAATCAACTGAAAAAGAAAAATCTTTTGAAACGCCGCTTTATCCCTCTCCGTCTACATTAAATAATGAAGAAGCATTAATACAACACCGAGAAGAAGAATTTAAACAAGTTCTTAATCAGATATCTATCGATGATCCTTTTCGATTTTATGCTCAATTATTTTATAAACTGAATCAACAACTTCATATTTATTCTAAAGAGAGTTCAAACCACACCTTATTAACTCAACTTTCATGGTTAACACTCTCTCAACAATTAATGGATCTAATACCCCATAAAAATCTACAGGATAGCGAAGACTTGCTTAAAATAAACGATATTAGAATAAAATTCTTAGACAAACATAAGAAAAATCTCAACGTCATTAGCCAACAAAAACGCAATGAAGCTTATTCCACTTACGAACTCTCAGATTTGCGTTCTAGAAATCTACAAATTTTACTCATTGATGAAGTCTTCGATTATTATTACGGTCTTGAAGCGTTTAAACAAACCTCCGCTGCCCTATCTTTTTTAGATTTAACATCGCAGGTCATTAAAAATTATCGTTTTAAACCCTTTGAAGAAATCAAAAATACCATTCAGTCTGTCCATAAACTTAATGAAAGCCTATTTTATGCCAAACTTTTACGTGAACTGATTAAGTTTCATGTTTGCCAAGAAAATGCTAACTGGCAAAAATCTACTTTTTCATCCGAAAATAAAGCTAACCTGAACAAGGAATATCTAAAAATATTAACGATTGCGGAAAACTTTGCTGAACAATCAAATAGAGAGCGCCAAGACTTAAGAAGAAAAATCCAACTGCTTAAAACTCATCTTTTACAACAATTTGAACCAAACTCAATGCCAACTACCCATTCGATGAGTTCTTTTTTCCAACCTATTCAGCGATCTTATTCAATTGAAGAACTAATTAAAATACTACAGGAACATTTTCAATGTTTATTAAAGTACAAAGCCCCTGGAATCCATTCGCAAGATATCTACAAGCATTTAGTACGATTCATCCATACTCATTGTAAAGAACAAGTAGAAATGAATAATTCATGGACATCACAACTGTCAAACATACCCTTTTTAACATTCTAATTCCTTTTCATATCAAACTGGATTCATAATTAGGCTGACATCCTATTTAATAATACGTTAAGAAAAGAAATTTACAGTAATTCCAAAATTAAATATTGAAATTAATATATGCCAATACAGGAAAAATCTATTTTATTTGCTCTATCTCAATTTGAGAGTGTTGCTCAAACTAACAACCCACAAAAACTTGAAAATTACTTAATGGAATTGATGAGTTTAGCGAACAAGTATTATGATGAAATCTATCTTAAATATAGAAATAATCCTGATATAGAAAAATTTAATTCTTGTAGACAAATTTTTAACCAAATTATGTCTATTATTAAATTAAAAGAATTGTCTACTCCATTAATTAATAAACTTTACATTGAAGCATGGATATCAGCACTTTATTCAGATGTGCATGCTTTAAACTTGCAGCCAGAAACTGAAAAACAACTCAATGAATTAAACGAAAAAATCCAAGCAATCAGTAACAAAAAGATCCGGTTTAGATTCAAAGGATGAAAGTTCCATTAGATTGCTAAAATATATTGCTAATTTTGAAGAAACTTGGAAAACTAAGAAAAAAAGATTATTAGCTGATGCTACTTTTAACTTTGCAGAAACCTTAGTAGAACAATCAAATTTTCAGTCAGCATTCGACCATTTTGAAAGATCCAAAAATTTATATGCAGAAGCAGCTAATGCGGCTATAATACCAATAAAAAAACGCTATTAGAATTTTCCAAGTAAACAATCATGCGCTTGCAAGAAATAAAAAACATGCACTTAGAGAATCGCTCTACCGAATTGGTAAAAGAATTGAGTATTTGTCTCCAAAGGCTTCCAGATTTTCCTGCAGAATGGACAATCGTTAAGGAGGCCCCTCTCTCCCAATCAATGAAGGAAAAGAATAGCCTATCATCGAAAGTAAAACGAAAATCTAATGAAGAATATACTTATCTTGGCGCTAAAAAACAAAAATTAGATTTCCGAACTCTAGATTTTAAAAAAATACTAGATAAATTTAATGATCTTAATATAAATATAAATTTATCTGAGTTAACAAATACTAAGAAATCATTTTATGAGCGAAGGGCTATTGCGCACAATAATTATGCTATTTATCTAATAGAAGACTTAAATAATAAAGATAAAACCTATAATAATTTCAAAAAACTGAAGCTTTTAAAAAAATCTAAACAAGTTCTTATAAAATCGTCAGAATTTTATAAAAAAGCAGGCTTAGTTAAAGAAGAAAACAAAATTATAGAATGCCTAACCATTATTAATTTATGCCAAGACAATTTAAAAACTCAGATTCAATCACCCGTTCACCAAAAAGATTCAACAATAAAAACACAAGAATTTCCAACAAAATCACTAGCACTCCCTAAAGACAAAATGCGTCAATATCAAACTACTTTTTCTACTCGATTAGCTTATAAATTTTTCAACACTTATCTTCCAGAGGATAACGTCCAAACGGCTAAACCCATTATAAAAAATATTTCCCCTTAGCTATAAACTCGCTCTAGCGACTAAAATCCGGTAAAATTGGGATCGAAATTTTCGTACCATTCGATCCCAAATAAGCGGAGTAGCGCACATGACTTACCAACATATTCAGATTCCAAGTTCTGGCGAAAAAATAACGGTCAATTCAGATTATTCTTTAAATGTACCCCAGCAACCGATCATCCCTTTTATTGAAGGAGATGGTATTGGAGTGGATATCACGCCAGCGATGCGATTGGTTGTTGATGCGGCCGTTAACAAAGCTTATGGTGAAAAGCGACGCATCGCATGGATGGAAATCTATGCCGGAGAAAAAGCAACCCAGGTGTATGGATCGGATGTTTGGCTACCTGAAGAAACACTTGCTGCGGTACGTGATTATGTTGTTTCTATCAAAGGTCCTTTGCCGACACCCGTAGGTGGAGGTATTCGCTCTTTAAACGTAGCATTACGCCAACAACTCGATCTGTATGTTTGTCTGCGCCCCGTCCGTTATTTTAAAGGCGTCCCTAGCCCAGTTTGTGAACCTGAAAAAATCAATATGGTTATTTTTAGAGAAAACTCTGAGGATATTTACGCCGGAATAGAATGGGAAGCCGACAGCAAACAAGCTAAACAATTAATTACTTTCTTACAACAGGATATGGGTGTTAAAAAAATTCGATTCCCTGAACATTGCGGCATAGGCATTAAACCGGTATCGAAAGAGGGGTCGCAACGCTTAGTAAAACGAGCCATTCAATACGCCATAGACCATGATCTACCTTCGGTAACCTTAGTGCATAAAGGCAATATCATGAAATTCACTGAGGGTGCCTTTAAAGATTGGGGTTATGCCGTAGCCAAAGAACAGTTTGGCGCAGAACTACTGGAGGGTGGACCCTGGATGCGTTTAAAAAATCCAAAAACTGCAAAAGAGATTATTATCAAAGATTTTATTGCTGATGCTTTCTTACAGCAAATTCTATTGCGACCTGCAGAATATAGTGTGATAGCCACATTAAATCTGAATGGTGATTATATTTCGGATGCTTTAGCCGCACAGGTCGGTGGTATTGGTATTGCACCAGGTGCCAACCTAAGTGACAAAGTGGCTATGTTTGAAGCGACTCATGGCACAGCGCCCAAATATGCTGGTCAAAATAAGGTCAATCCTGGATCATTGATCCTATCTGCAGAAATGATGTTACGACATTTGGGTTGGAATGAAGCAGCTGATCATATCATCACGGGTATGGAAGCCGCCATACAAGCCAAAACGGTCACTTATGATTTTGCGCGTTTAATGAGCGATCCCAAAGAAGTCAGTTGCTCTGATTTTGCTCAAGCTATCGTCAATCACATGTGCAATCAGCAAACATTAGCCTCCATCACTTCCACTTCCGTATAAATGAACATTTTATAAGCTTTTGTTAAATTAAGAGGAGAATTCCAATTTTCCTCTTAAAATTACCCATTTTAGTACTTGCCGTCTTTTAAAAAAGCACAAACCCACTATCAAAAAATACCCCTTCCTAGTTTTTGCAGTTAAAAGGCTTAAAATTACGCAAACTCGCAAATCTTTAAATTTCGACTAGGCTAAAAATAAAGGGAAATAATTTTTTCAACATGGACTACCCAGCTTGTATAACAACAGTGAAACTCGCCTTTATGTGAGCAATCACGGATTTTATACGCTTCGAATAGGAGGGCTACCATGTTTAGCAAAGAGCTTGAAGTTAGTTTAAATTCGATATTTAAACAAGCCCGTGAAAAACGTTATGAATATTTAACGGTTGAACATCTATTGTTAGCGCTTTTAGATGAACCTTCAGCCATTGCCGCATTAAAAGCATGTGGAGCAAATTTAAATAGACTTAAGAATGAGATTAGTAATTTTATTGCGGCAACCACTCCACTGTTCCCTTCTGCTGATCCTAATCTGGATATACAACCTACATTAGGTTTTCAACGTGTTTTACAGCGCGCTATTTTTCAAGTACAATCCAGCGGAAAAACCCAAGTACATGGCGTTAATATCTTAGCCGCTATCTTTGGCGAACAAGATAGTCAAGCAATTTATTTTTTACGTCGCGAAAATATAACGCGTTCAGATATATCGAATTACATTTCGCAAGGACTACCTAAATTACAGGATAATTTGGAGCCAAAATTAAATCAGTTTGTCACTGAGGAAGAAGTCACGATAGAAGGTCCGGGAAATAGTCCATTAGAACTGTATGCAATCAATCTCAATAGCAAAGCACGTCTTGGAAAGATTGATCCACTCATCGGTCGTGAGGAAGAATTAGCACGGGTTATTCAAATTCTTTGCCGACGTCGAAAAAATAATCCTTTATTAGTGGGTGAAGCCGGTGTTGGTAAAACCGCGATTGTGGAAGGACTTGCTAAAGCCATTAATGAAAAAAAGGTTCCTGCAGTTCTTGCTAATAGCATTATTTATTCTTTAGATCTCGGTAGTTTATTGGCTGGGACTAAATATCGCGGAGATTTTGAAAAAAGATTTAAAGCTTTATTAGCACAACTTAAACAAGAACCTCAATCTGTCCTCTTTATTGATGAAATTCATGTCGTCATTGGCGCCGGTGCTGCCTCGGGCGGTGTGATGGATGCTTCTAATTTAATTAAACCTTTACTCACCACCGGAGAATTAAAATGCATCGGTGCTACCACTTACCAAGAATATCGTAGCATTTTTGAAAAAGATCGAGCTTTAGCAAGACGTTTTCAAAAAATTGATGTCCCTGAACCAAATTTAGAAGAAACCATTGCTATTTTACGTGGACTGCGCGATAGGCTGGAAGAGCATCATCATGTTAAATATCGTATGACCGCCTTACGCGCTAGCGTAGAACTTGCAGCGCGTTATTTACCAGACCGATTCTTACCTGATAAAGCCATTGATATCGTTGATGAAGCCGGGGCTTATCAGGCCTTACGACCTAGCCATAAAAGGAAGCAAGTCATTGGCATCCATGAAATCGAAGCCATTGTAGCTAAGATGGTACGTATTCCTACACGAAATGTTTCTGCTTCGGATAAGAGTCGCTTGCGTCATTTAGAAGAAAAATTAAAAGCACGTGTATTCGGGCAAGATATAGCCATTGAAAATCTCTGTGCAGCCATGAAATTAACGCGTTCTGGTTTAAGAGAAACCAATAAAACCATAGGATCTTTCCTTTTTGCCGGACCAACCGGTGTAGGAAAAACAGAAGTGACGCGTCAACTCGCAGAACTCATGGGTATTGAATTACTTCGTTTTGATATGTCTGAATATATGGAAAGACATAGTGTGTCTCGTCTAATAGGAGCTCCTCCAGGCTATATTGGTTATGATCAAGGAGGTTTACTCACTGAAGCGGTAACTAAACATCCTCACGCTGTTTTATTACTGGATGAAATTGAAAAAGCACACCCAGATATTTTTAATCTTTTATTACAAGTTATGGATCATGGTAACTTAACTGATACCAATGGTAGAAAGACCGACTTTAGCCATATTATTTTGGTAATGACCAGTAATGCAGGCGCAGAACAATTTAGTCGGCATGAAATCGGTTTTACGCCTAGTTTGAATCAAGCAGAAAATTCAGAGGCTATCAAACGAGTATTTTCTCCTGAATTTCGCAATCGTTTAGATGCCACTATCTATTTTAATTATTTAAATGCAACTATCGTCTCTCAAGTCGTTGATAAATATTTACTTGAATTAGAAGCTCAGCTTGAAAAGAAACATGTCACTTTACAGGTAGACAAACCCGCTCGAGTTTGGCTAGCTAAATATGGTTATGATAGAAGCATGGGAGCACGCCCAATGATGCGACTTATTCAAGAAAGAATTAAAAAACCCATTGCTGATGAATTACTCTTCGGTCGCTTAGTACACGGCGGTCAATTGCTATTAACCAGTAACAATGATGAATTACAGCTAGTAATTTCTGAAAAAAGGGGAATTGTTACACCTCCAGAGCAAAACAAAAAACTATCACAGGCACCTATTAGCCAGGCTTAGATTTATCGAGCTCGGGCCCTTTACCGCGAAATATAATACGGCCCTTAGTGAGATCATAGGGAGTCATTTCAACTTTCACCTTATCACCGGTAAGGACACGGATATAACTTTTACGCATACGCCCAGAGATATGGGCATTGATAATATGCCCATTTTCTAATTCAACCCTAAATAAGGTATTAGGTAAAGTTTCAATAACTGTACCCTCCATCACTATCTGATCTTCTTTGGCCATAATTTACCTAAACTTACTTCTTACATGGATAATAACGGCTATGTTGCCGTAAAAGCCATATGTTTACAATAAGATTGTAATTTAACCGCCATTAATACTCAAAATTTTTTATATTTATTTAAGAATAACCATCAATTTTAATCAATTATTCTTCTTTGAGAGGCAGAATACTGATGACTGAATTGAACACCTTCTGAATTAAAGAAAGATTTAGATTTAAGCATGTAAAGAAAATTTAATGGGCCTAACAATAAGCAACATTTTCTAAGCTAAAATATCAGAAGGTAATTTTTCATTATTTTGAGTCAATAACTACTAAATTCGTTATTTATTATTCAATATTTACAGGAGACATCGATGGCTAATCCAGTTTCACAAACACACCAGCTTGCAAAACAGATAGGCGACAAACTTAAGCAGCATCATTTACTATTAGCCACTGCCGAATCCTGCACAGGAGGACAATTAGCACAAACTATTACCAGCATACCTGGCACTTCAGCGTGGTTTGAACGTGGATTTATCACCTATTCAAATTTATCTAAACAGCAAATGCTCGGCGTCAACGAAACATTGTTAAATCAATATGGACCTGTCAGTGAAGAGACAGCCATCGCAATGGCAACCGGCGCTTTAAACAATAGCGCAGCACAAATAAGCATAAGCATTACCGGGATTGCGGGACCTAATGGGGGTACCGAAAAAAATCCGGTGGGTACCCTATGGACGGCTTGGGTAGGCAAAGATTTTAACAAAACGCTATGCCAACATCATTCAGGTGATCGATTAATCATCCGTTATAATGCTGTCGAATTTGCCCTACAAACATTGTTAAATTTATTAAATGAAAACTATTTTTAATTAAATAAAAGACAAATATTTTATTTAATTAATTTGATGTTGATAGTGATTTTTAGATCGGATAATGATTTTGGAAAGTATACTGAGCAGTGCTAATATTAAAAATAGGATACCCACCCACACTAAGTTATGTGTTCCAAAGTGTAAAATGAACCAACCTGCTAGAACTGTCCCTACTGTAATGCCGAGATTAGAAAAAGAAACAAACAGACTATTTGTAAACTCAGGTGCCTCTCGTGCTTCGGTTGCTAACCAAGTTTGACTCACGATCAAACCAGCGGTATGCAATAGCCCCCATAGCATGGTCAAACCCATCATCAATGAAAAAGAAAAACCAAAACTATAGATAAGTAAATACACACCGATATAAAAAATTGGATAGAAAATCACCGTTAAATCAAGGTTTTTTTGTATCAATACACTAAAAATGAAATTTCCTAAAATCCCGAAGACTCCAAACACCATCAGCATTATACTGATCCATGTACCGCTTAGCTTAGTAATATCATGGAGGTATTTCGCAATGAAACTATAGGATGAGAACATCGCTGCGAACACAAACACTACTGTAGAAATGGTTAACCACAATCTCCCTTTGCGCAGAATATTCAGCTGCTTGCCAAAAGATATTTTTTCGATAATCGGCATAGAAGGCATCAGTAACAAAAGACTTATGAAGGCCAAACCATTAGCTATGGCACTAAAAAGAAATGCAAAAGTGAGTGAAGCATGTACCGCAATAAAAGAACTTAAAGGCACACCTAAAACCAAACCTACTGCTATTCCGGCAAAAACCTTGGCAGTGGCTCTAGTTTGATATTCTGGCGCAACTAATTTTGAAGCCGCTACCAATGTGACTGCGAAGAATGGTGCATGCATCAATGCAGGCAATATACGAAACAGCATCATTGTACTATATTCATTGGTATAGGCATAAACTAGATTCGAGACAACAAACAGCAACATAATGCTCAGCAAAACATATTTCTTATTCAAACGTATCATCAATAAAGTAATGAAAGGGCCGGTTATTGTAACAACGAAGGCATAAGCACTAATAAGTAACCCCACTTCTGCAGCGTTGATATGCAGCTTACTCATTAATTGTGGCAACAAACCGATGATGGAAAGCTCTGTGGTGATAATGCCAAAAACGGCTAAGGATAGAGCCAAAAGTAACAAAGAATTGTTTTTCTCTTGCATAATGGTGGTCTGGACGTCCATAAAAAAGAAGCTTTGGTAATAACTGTTTAACGTTTTATCATCTGATGATCTTTTTTTAACTTTTTAACCGTACGCCTACACTCCAGAAACAATTTTGATGACATCTAAAGTACATAGTCAATAATTAAAGGGGCATGATCCGAAAAACGTTGGTCCTTATAAATCTCAACTGAGTTAATTTTATTTTTGAGCCCTGGTGTAATAATCTGATAGTCAATCCGCCATCCAACATTATTAGCCCAAGCCCGACCGCGATTTGACCACCAGGTATATTCTCCCTCTTGTTGATTCATTTCTCGAAAAGCATCCACATAACCCACTGGCCCTAATACTTGATCCAACCAAGCACGTTCTTCTGGCAAAAAACCAGAATTTTTTTGATTGTTACGCCAATTTTTTAAATCGATAGCTTTATGAGCAATATTCCAATCGCCACAAATAATAAAGTCACTGTTTTGTTGGAGTTGTTTTTTCAAAATTGGCAAATAATAATTTAAAAATTGGAACTTATATTCTTGACGTAAAACACCACTACTCCCTGAAGGCATATACAAAGATGCGATACTCAACTTTGGAAAATTAATTTGCAGATAACGACCTTCTGTATCTGCACATTTCCAACCTAATCCAAACGTTATTGAATCGGGTTTAATACGGCTATAAACCGCCACACCACTATAACCCTTTTTTTCAGCATCAAAAAAATAAGCATGATATTCTTTGGGATAATACGATGCATCTAATTGGTTTTTTTGGGCTTTGGTTTCCTGTATACATATCACGTCCGCTTTCTGACATTTTAACCAATCAAAAAAGCCTTTCCGCGCTGCAGAACGAATACCGTTCACATTTAAAGTAATAATCCGCATAATTAAAAAGGTAATTTGAGATGAGGATCCATTGCTAATAAAGCATTCCTAAATAACATTTGGATACGCTTTAAAGCCGTTAAATTATCTGCTTCAAACCGTAAGGTTAAATAAGGACTGGTATTCGATGCCCGCACTAAGCCCCAACCATCAATAAAATCGGCGCGCACACCATCTATTTTATTCAATTTTGCATCTGAAAAATTAATAGTTGCTTGAAAAGCTTGAATAAAGGTAAACTTTTTATCTTCAGCAATAGCCAATTTTAATTCCGGCGTATTAATACCATTCGGCAACTCAGCAAACAACTCACTCACATCTTTTTTACTTTTGGCAATTATTTCTAACAATCGAGCAGCGGTATATAAACCATCGTCAAAACCATACCAGCGTTCTTTAAAGAAGATGTGACCGCTCATCTCACCTGCTAATAATGCGCCTGTTTCCTCTAATTTAGCCTTCATAATTGAATGCCCTGTCTTCCACATTAAAGATTGGCCACCTTTTTCAGCAATAAGCTTTGCTAAATGGCCCGTCGACTTTATATCATAAATAATCAATGCTCCTGGATTGCGCGATAATACATCCATCGCATACAACATCATTTGTCTATCGGGCCAAATAATTTCTCCGTGATTGGTAACCACACCCAGTCTATCGCCATCACCATCTAAAGCTAGGCCTATATCTGCTTTATGCTGCTTCACGCTGGTAATTAAATCATTTAAATTCTCTGGCACACTGGGATCGGGATGATGATTAGGGAAACGTCCATCCACATCGCAAAATAATTCGATCACTTCACAACCTAAACGCCGCAATAATTCAGGAGCAACGACGCCACCGACACCATTTCCACAATCAAGGACGACCCGTAATGGACGCGCTAAGGAAATATCTTGCAGAATTCGATCGAGATAAGCTTCTGTAACCGATATTTCTCGATAACTCCCCACTCCTGATTTAAACCCACCAGATTGGACACGGTAATAAAGTTCATCAATAGCCCCTTCTGATAAGCTTTTTCCTGCTAACACTATCTTTAGGCCATTATAATTCGATGGGTTATGACTCGCCGTTAACATCACTCCCGAACGATAATTCAAATAACGTGTGGCAAAATAAAGCACCGGGCTAGGAACTTGCCCAATATCTATCACGTTACAACCCGTTTCACTTAATCCCTTTTGCAAGGCCTCCATCAAAAGAGGGCCTGACAACCGTCCATCCCGCGCGGTAATAATGGTTTGCTCACCTAGCTCTTGAGCTACACTTCCTATCGCCTTACCCAACGTATAAATGAGCTCAGGCGTTATTGATTCGCCCACAATGCCACGAATATCATAAGCACGAAAAATACTCTTTGAAACCTCTGCAAAAGAAATGTCCCGCATATCACCTCTGTTACCTACAAAATGACCCAATACGCTTATCATGCAAAAAAATTTAATCGTCTATGCATAAACCCTGCTCCGACGGACAATCGCTTGGAAAATAAGTATGCTGATTAACATGTTTTACCCAACTTACTCACAGTTTACTAAATATTTACTCACTTCATATAGTGGTTGCATAGTATAGAAACCACATGATATTGTGTTATATCATTTTCATTGACATAATTCCTCACAACTTTTTTAAGGAGCATCCATGAGCGGACTTTCATCCGAACTAATGACTTCTTCTCTTCTGCTTAATAGCGCCGAGATTCTACTACCTGAAGCTCAAGCAGAACAAGAGAATAAACCGATTTATACGCTACAGGTTATAAAACGTAATGGTAAGCTTGTTAATTACGACCCAAGTAAAATTAGGATTGCAATTACTAAAGCTTTTCTCGCTGTAGAAGGTGGACAAGCCGCATTATCAACTCGTATTCACGAACGGGTATCGCAATTAACACAGCAAATCACCAACATCATACAACAACGCCACCCCAAGGGCGGAACATTACCTATTGAAGCGATACAAGATCAAGTTGAATTGGCCTTAATGCGTGTGGAAGCTCATAAAGTAGCGCGCGCCTATGTACTTTATCGTGAAGAACGCCGAAAAATGCGTGCAGAAACGAAGTCACCATCTGAAATCCAATTACAAATAACCCTAACAGATGGTACTCAACGTCCCCTTGATCTCATACAATTGAGTTTATTGATAACAGAGACTTGCAAAGATTTAAATGAAGTAAAACATGAACTCATTTTACAAGAAACCTTACGCAACCTCTACGATGGCATGCCTATCGCAGAAATTGATAAAGCACTCATTATCAGTGCCCGTTCTCTCGTCGAACAAGATCCTAGTTATACCTATGCGACTGCACGTTTTTTATTACGTACATTATATACGGAAGCATTAAACTTCCTTGAGCTTCCAACTACAACGCACAGCAATCAGAGTTTATATTCTAATTACTTCCAACATTATATCAAACGCGGTATTACTCTAGAATTATTAGATCCTCAATTACAAAGCTTTGACTTAGAAAAATTAAGTAAAGCTTTATTGCCTGAAAACGATCAGAAGTTTACTTATCTCAGTTTACAAACTTTATACGATCGATATTTTTTACATGCCGATGATGTTCGTTTTGAATTACCCCAAGCTTTCTTTATGCGGGTTGCCATGGGACTTGCACAACAAGAACCTAACAAAGAAGAACGAGCAATTGAGTTTTACCACTTACTTTCGTCTTTTGACTATATGGCGTCCACACCCACTCTATTCAATGCCGGAACGCTACGCCCCCAACTCTCGAGTTGTTTCTTAACAACCGTACCCGATGACCTCAATCAAATTTACAGCGCTATAAAAGATAATGCTTTACTTTCAAAATTTGCGGGTGGCTTAGGTAATGACTGGACTTCAGTTCGCGCGATGGGAGCACGAATTAAAGGAACCAATGGCAAGTCACTCGGTGTCGTACCCTTTTTAAACGTTGCCAATGCTTCTGCAGTAGCTGTCAATCAAGGTGGCAAACGTAAAGGTGCCGTCTGTGCATACTTAGAAACATGGCACTTAGATATCGAAGAATTTTTAGAATTACGAAAAAATACCGGTGACGATCGACGTCGTACGCATGATATGAATACTGCAAATTGGGTCCCTGATTTATTCATGAAACGACTCATGCAAGGAGAAAATTGGACTTTATTCTCTCCCGATGAAACACCCGACTTACATGATGCGTTCGGTCTAGAATTTGAAGAAAAATATCAAGCCTATGAAACCAAAGCTGCGCATGGTGAACTTAAAAATTTCAAAACGATTCCCGCAGTCAATCTGTGGCGAAAAATGCTGAGTTTATTATTTGAAACCGGACATCCTTGGATCACATTTAAGGATCCTTGTAACTTACGTTCGCCGCAACAACATGCTGGAACGATTCATAGCTCCAATTTATGTACCGAAATTACGCTCAATACCTCGGTTGATGAAATAGCCGTTTGTAATTTGGGAAGTATTAATCTGCCTCAACATCTGACAGAGTCAGGAGAAATCGATCAAGTAAAATTGCGTAGCACTATCCGCACGGCTATTCGCATGTTAGATAATGTCATTGATATTAATTATTATACTGTGCCACAGGCACGTCGTTCTAATCTAAAGCACCGTCCTATCGGTCTAGGCCTGATGGGTTTCCAGGATGCCTTATATCAATTACGCCTCCCTTATGCTTCAGAAGCCGCCATTACTTTTGCGGATCACTCTATGGAATCAATTAGCTATTACGCCATAGAAGCTTCCTGTGATTTAGCTAAAGAACGTGGTTCCTATGAAAGTTTTAAGGGATCCTTATGGAGCCAAGGAATCCTCCCTATAGATTCTATTGCACTGTTACAAAAAACTCGCGGTAAATTCTTAGATCAAGATCAAGCAACCCATTTAGACTGGGAAACATTACGAAAAAAAGTAATGAAAGAAGGAATGCGCAACTCGAATTGTATGGCCATTGCACCGACAGCAACTATTTCCAATATCTGTGGCGTTTCCCAATCGATTGAGCCGACTTATCAAAATCTTTTTGTAAAATCCAATATGTCCGGTGAATTTACTGTCATCAATCCCTATTTAGTCAAAGATTTAAAATTACTTGGATTATGGGATGCCGTTATGCTCAATGATCTGAAATATTATGATGGTAGCTTGCAAAAAATTGAGCGCGTTCCTGACAGCTTAAAACAACTGTATGCGACTGCTTTTGAAGTCCCTGCACATTGGCTTGTTGAAGCCGGATCACGTCGTCAAAAATGGATCGATCAAAGCCAATCGTTAAATCTTTATATGGCACAAGCTTCTGGTAAAAAATTAGATGAACTTTATAAACGCATTTGGCTTAAAGGATTAAAAACAAGTTACTATTTACGAACAATGGGTGCTACACATGCTGAAAAGGCAACCTTAGAAAAAAGCCACTTAAATTCCGTACAAATGGATAGTCCGGCGGCTCCTGCTTGCTCGATACTCGACCCGGATTGTGAATCATGTCAATAAACCACAGGTTCATACAAAAACGTTACTCTTAAAGAGGATCCCAAAACTATGAGCACTACTGAACTCACCGGTGGTTTTACCGGTTTAGAAACATTAGAAATAGGCGCAGCACGCGTACAAGTTGATGACAAGAAAATCATCAACTGCCGTGCTGATCTCAATCAACTCGTCCCCTTTAAATATAAATGGGCTTGGGAAAAATACTTAGCGGCTTGCGCAAACCATTGGATGCCACAAGAAATTAATATGTCCGCTGACATTGCATTATGGCGTGATCCCAAAGGATTAACGGATGATGAACGTCTCATTGTAGAACGCAGCTTAGGCTTCTTTTCAACCGCTGACTCTCTGGTTGCTAATAATCTTGTCCTAGCAGTCTATCGGCATATTACCAACCCAGAATGCCGGCAATATTTACTTCGACAAGCCTTTGAAGAAGCGTTACATACACACGCTTATCAATATGTCATAGAAAGTTTAGGCATGGATGAAGCGCGAGTCTTTAATATGTATCGTGAGCTACCCACTGTCGCTAAAAAAGCTGAATGGGCACTTCCCTTCACACAAAGCTTAGCCGATCCGCATTTTTATACGGGCACGCCTGAAAATGATCAGCGTTTATTACGTGATTTAATTGCTTTCTATGTGGTATTTGAAGGCATATTTTTCTATGTCGGTTTTTCACAGATATTAAGTATGGGTCGATGCAATAAAATGACGGGAACCGCTGAACAATTTCAATATATCTTACGCGATGAATCGATGCATTTAAATTTTGGTATCGATGTTATCAATCAGATTAAATTAGAAAATCCACATTTATGGACACCCGAATTTAAACATTATGTCATTAACCTGGTCAAAGAAGGTGTCGATCTAGAGTATCAATATGCTTTAGATACGATGCCACGTGGTATTCTTGGGTTGAATGCTAATATGATGTGGGATTACCTTCGTTTCATCGGCAATCGACGTCTCGCGCAAATTGGCTTGCCTGAGCAATACCCAGGCGTTAGCAATCCCTTACCATGGATGAGTGAAATCATTGACTTGAAAAAGGAAAAGAATTTCTTTGAAACGCGCGTAACGGAATACCAAACAGGCGGAAGTTTAAAATGGGATGACTAAATAAAGAGAGCGGTAAAACGCAAGTTAGTAAGTAAGGAGTTAGTAAGCACTAACTCCTTTTTTATTGATTTATTTTTCCTAAAAAACTCAAAAAATAATTAATGGCGGCTAAAGCACTAATCCAAAACGGAATCGGCCAATCCGTAATAAATGCTAAAATGATACCTAACCATACGATTAAAATACCAAACAGCACCGTTAAAAATAAACCACTTAAAATACCATGCGTCCAATTTAAAGCTGCTGCAGCAGGTCCTATCAATAAAGTAAACACTAAGAGCACACCCACTACTTGGCTGGCTTCGGTTACAGCCACTGCCACAATCACCATAAACAAAATGGAAATCAATGGTAGAGAGACACCTTTTGCTTCTGCTAACTCAGGCTCTAAACTAGCAAATAATAATGGCCTTGCAATAAAACTTAAACCTAGCAAGCTGAGAACAGAATAAATCAACATCATCTTTATTAAATGTGCTGAAACACCTAGAAGATTACCAAATAATATCGTCATGGCTTGGGCAGCATAACTGGTATAAAAATGTAAAAATAAAACACCCAATCCCAAAGCCAAAGCCAAAATGATACCAATAGCGATATCACTTTTACTCATTCGATGACCCAAACTACCCATGCCAATAGCGGCTAATATTGTCAAAATTAACTGCCCAGTGACTGGCGTTAAACCCACTAAACCGGCGCCCGTCGCTCCAGCAAAACCAATGTGACCTAAGGCATGACCCGCAAAGGCCAACCTCCTGATAACCATAAAATAACCGACGAAACCAGCCAATATCGCTGCAATCGTACCTGCTATGAGTGCGTTACGTAAAAAATGATATTCAAACAGAGAAATGATCAAGGTCGGGTCGACAATGGTTGACATGATGATGGAATCCTAATTCTTTATTTATGACAAAAAGTTGCTGTTCATGCTGAATAACTTGAATATCCAACCCATAAAGCTCACTTAATTTTTTGCTATTGATGATTTCGTTGACCAATCCTATTACCGCCTTACCGTTCGCCAAATAGAGTACTCTATCTACACTGGTTAAAAGCGGGTTGATATCATGCGAAGTAAATAATATCGTAATACCGTATTGCAAACGGATATCATCAATTAAACCGACTAACGTGGCTTGATAATAAGGATCCAGATTCATGAGTGGCTCATCTAATAATAAAATTTTGGGTTTATTCAATAAGGCTTGTGCCAATAATAAACGTTGTCTTTCTCCTCCTGATAAAAGGCTGTAAGGCCGATTGATAATCTTTTCTGCTTTTACCAACTGAACAACACGTTGTATTTCTTCGGTTTGTTTTGCATTTAAAACTGGCAATCCCCACTGATAGCCATTTAAATTGGCAGTCAACCAAGCATAGGCACTTAAACTATTACTGATATTTTGACGTATTTGCGGCATATAACCAATAAAAGCGGCGCCCTTATGTACTGCTTGCCCAAATACCGAAATACCGCCACTGGATGGCGCAATTAAACCTAATATCGATCGCAGCAAAGTACTTTTTCCGGCGCCATTGGCACCGAGTATGGCAACAAATTCGCCTGAGTGGATACTTGCTGTGAAATTCTGAAAAATACCGCGATGTCCATAGGCAAGACTAAGTTGTTTAAATTCGATGGCGTTCATCTAATGCCTGCTCCACTCTTTTTAATTGGTTAATCATCCACTGACAATAAGTCGACTGCATAGGTTGGGTTTCCATGATCCCTACGATCGGAATTCCTAATAACTTAGCCTGGTGCAATAAATGCAAGACCAAGGGACTACTCACTTGACTATTGTAGAACACTAACCTGACTCGATGCTGTTGCAACTGCCGTTGAAAGTCTTGAACTTGTTTAGGGCTAGGATCCACTCCATTCATCATGCTGAGTTGAAACGGAATTCCTTGCATACGAAACCCTAAAGCCTCTGCCATATAACCAAATACAGGCTCCGTCGCAATAACCGAAACATCATTATGTTGAACTTTTATTTGTTGAATTAGTTGCCGTAAAGTTTGCTGTTCTACAATAAACTGCTGATAATGTTTTCTATACTTTTTTTGATGATGCGGATCATGTCTAATCAAATAATCGCGCACTGCTAGGGCATAAACCGGCATCGTTTCGGGATCATACCAAATATGCGGATTAGCCCCTTCTTTTCTATGCATTAAATCAGCGACACAAATAAAGGTTCTGGCTTTGGCAGAACCGACACTTAATAAATTCTGCATCCAAGGATCGTAGCCTAGGCCATTATAAATAATCAGATCACCTTGCTCCAAAATCTTAGCGACACTTGGAGTTAAATTAAATAAATGGGGGTCTTGATCGGGCTGATTAAGAATACTTATAACTTGGACAAAATTCCCGCCGATTTGTTTTGCGACAGCACCATAAAAATTCTCAGCAGCGATAATGTGGATAGGTTTTGCTATACTAGGTGTTGTAAAACCAATTGCCAGTAGCAAGCCTATGGCTAGTAAAAATTTCAACACAAAAACCCTTTTTTATTCAATGAAAAATTCTCGCTATGGCTAATAGTAATAGCAAGTTTACATTGAGCCGTTATACTATACTCACAGCAATTGGATTTTTGATACGGTTGCAAAAGAGCACCCTTTTGTTTATTCAAAATGCATGAGGATTGCGAATTGAGTGACAACACAGTCAAAAATTCTATTACGCTGAGTATACTATATCAAACCTGTCAAGAGAGATTATGAGGCATTATGGGCAAAATTATCGCTATCGTAAATCAGAAAGGAGGCGTGGGAAAAACCACAACCTGTATTAATCTTGCTGCATCGATGGCTTTGTTAGAACAAAAAACCTTGTTAATTGACCTCGATCCTCAAGCTAATGCAACCACCGGTAGTCTTTTACAAAAAGATCTCAGTCCGCATATTGCACAAGTATTATTAGATGAAGTTCCTATCGAGCAGAGCCTCGTCGTTACTCCAGCAAATTATACATTGATTCCTGGTTCAGGTGATTTAACACAAACTGAAATCCACTTATTAAAAAGTGAACAACGTGAATATATACTCAAAAAAAAGCTCAGCTTGCTAGTCGATGCCTATGACTATATTTTGCTTGATTGCCCACCGTCTTTGAATATATTAACGATTAATGCTTTAGTAGCGGCGCAATATGTCATTATTCCTGTGCAATGTGAATATTTTGCTCTAGAAGGGCTAAGCAATCTAATGAATACATTACAAAGCTTACGTGCCACAGTTAACCCGCATTTACAGATCCACGGCATACTTCGTACACTTTTTGATGGTCGAAACAGCTTAGCTAAACAGGTCTCAGAGGAATTACTCACTCATTTTAAAGAGAAAATGTACACTACACTCATCCCGCGCAATATTCGACTCGCTGAAGCACCGAGTCATGGGCAACCGGTTTTATTGTATGATGCCCAATCAAATGGAAGTCACGCCTATTTAAGTTTAGCTAAGGAAGTTTTAATCCGGGATGGATACACTATTCCATCAGGAGGTTCACCTGCTGATATACCCTCGAACGTTTTTTTAAAAAAACGCTCTAAAAATGAAAAATCTCCGTCCGTTGAACAGGTACTATGATGAAAAAATCACGTTTAGGTAGAAATCTTGACATGCTATTAAGTGGTCAACCTTTTGAAGATTTAGTACAAACCACCCCTCGTAAAAAGGAATTACGCTATCTGCCGATTGAGTGGCTACAAGCAGGTCGTTATCAGCCTAGAAGAGAATTTTCAAAAGAAGCCTTAGAAGATTTAGCCAATTCCATTCGCACACAAGGCATAATCAATCCTATCGTGGTCCGACTTATTAGCGAGAATCGTTATGAAATTATTGCTGGCGAACGTCGTTGGCGTGCTGCACAACTGGCTAATCTTAATGAAGTACCTGTGTTGGTCAAGGAAATCTCAGATGAAACTGCATTAGCTATTTCTTTAATTGAAAATATTCAACGCCAAGATCTGAATCCATTGGAAGAAGCGGAAGGAATACAACGACTTGTTAATGAATTTCAATTAACTCATCAAGAAATTGCAAAAACCTTAGGTCGTTCGCGCACCACCATTACCAATTTACTCCGATTATTAAATTTAGCCCCTCAAGTAAAGCTTTTATTGCAACAAGGTCAACTTGAAATGGGTCACGCTAGAGCTTTGCTCAGTCTCGAGGGTCATTTACAAGTTCAAACCGCTGAAAAAATTGTAAAAAATAAACTGTCAGTGCGCGAAACCGAACGATTAGGTCAAAATAAGGCTTTTATTAAGTCGGAAATTTCCAGCCCCTTTAAAAAGATAGATACCGATGTCCAACAACTCGAACGTCAATTATCAGAAACATTAGGCGCCAAAGTTTATTTTAAACAAGCCATTAAAGGAAAAGGCCAACTCGTTATACATTACAATAACTTAGAAGAATTAGAGGGTATTTTGTCTCATATAAATTAATGTTTCGCTAACACATACCAATCTTTGCTCATTCAAAAAGGATCTCTCGCAAAATCCAATCTGTTTTAATCCTCAGCTTTAGTCATGCAATGGCCATTTAATTTAAACGATATTATCAAACTAGTAATTTATCACCCACGAGTTATAATTAGGCATTGAAAAATCACCCAATGGCAAGCTAATGGAAAATAAAACAGTTCTTCATGGACAACATAAAAAAAACGGCGCGATACTCGTCAATTTTGCAGGTTGGCAAATGCCTCTGCATTATGGCTCTCAAATACAAGAACATCATGTCGTCAGGCAAGACAGTGGCTTATTTGATGTTTCGCATATGTTAACCGTTGATATTATTGGAGAAAATGCAACGGACTATCTCAGTTTTTTATTGGCAAATAACCCACAACGCCTCATTCCAGGAAAAGCATTATATACCTGCATGTTGAATGATGAGGGGGGTATTCTGGATGATTTAATCGTTTATCAACTTTCACAACAACAGTATCGTGTCGTCATCAATGCCGGAAACCGACAATCTGATCTCGACTGGATGAAAAAACAAACACACCATTTTTCTTCTATTTCTATCCTTGAACGTACTGATCTCGCCATCATTGCTATTCAAGGTCCTCATGCGCTGTCAAAAGCCAATAAAGCCTTTGATATCCATTTACAATCGCTAATTAAAGATTTAAAACCTTTTCATTGTGTTCAACAAGATAATTGGTTCATTGCAAGAACAGGTTACACCGGTGAAGATGGTTTAGAAGTCATTTTACCAATAACAGAAGCTGAAGGCTTCTGGCAACGTTTAATTGACTATGGTAATAAACCCTGTGGCTTAGGCGCACGAGATACCCTACGATTAGAAGCAGGATTAAACTTACATGGCGCTGACATGGATGTCATGACGACTCCTTTAGAGTCCAATTTAGCTTGGACAATTGCCTGGAACCCTAGCGATCGAGATTTTATCGGACGCCAAGCATTACTTAAACAGCTAGAAAATCCTTCGCGTAAATTAGTAGGTTTAGTATTAGAAGAAAAAGGTCGTATCTTACGTAACCATCAAAAAATTATTACTTCCCACGGCGAAGGGGAAATTACGAGTGGAAGTTATTCTCCCACTTTAGGCAGTTCTATTGCTTTTGCTAGAATCCCGTATGCGCATAACGAGAATTATTGTGATGTCATTATGGGTACCAAGCAATATCAGGTACGCATTATTAAACCTCCCTTTATACGAAAAGGAAAAAAAACTTTTAGTTAAGAAATTGAATTTTTAAAAGAGTGACTATCATGAAAAAACTACCCGAATTATTAAAATATACAGCAACTCATGAATGGGTTCGTATCGAAGAAAATAATATCGTCTGCGTTGGAATTACCGCACATGCGCAAGAATTGTTAGGTGATATCGTTTACGCAGAATTACCTACTATAAAAAAAGTGATAAAAAAAAATGAAGAGGTCTGTGTTTTAGAATCTGTAAAAGCTGCAGCCGATGTGTATGCTCCTCTTTCAGGTGTAGTGATTGAAATCAACACCGCTTTAAGTGATACACCGGACCTTATTAATTCTGACTCCTACGAGCAAGGATGGTTATTTCGATTACAGTTTTCCGATAACAGTGAATTAGAACATTTATTAGACTTTGCAACTTACCAACAACAAATTTTGGTTGAGGCCTAACATGCCCTTTATTCCACACACTGATGTCGAAATCCAAGAAATGCTTGCTACATTGGGTGTGCATACCATTGGCGATCTTTTTGATGAAATTCCCGCGCATTTACAAACTACAGAATTAAACCAGGTTCCTGCCGGTTTAAGTGAAATGGAAATGACACGTATCACAGAACAACGTGGTCAAGAAAATAAACCAGGCCTCTGCTTTATTGGTGCCGGTGCCTACGAGCATCATATTCCGGCAGCCGTTTGGGATATTACCAGTCGTGGTGAATTTATGACGGCGTATACACCTTATCAAGCGGAAGCGAGTCAAGGAACTTTGCAACTAATCTACGAATATCAAACCATGATGGCAAATCTAACGGGCATGGATTATTCCAATGCTTCACTTTATGACGGTGCTTCTGCCTTAGCTGAAGCCGTTTTAATGTCTGTTAGAGCGAACAAAAAAACTCAATCAGCAAAAATTTTAATCCCGCGAAGCTTACACCCTCATTATCGACAAACCCTACAAGCTATTGTAACTCAACAAGCTATCGAACTTATTGAGCTTCCTTACTGTACAAAAGAGGGTAAAACATTACTATCAACACTTGAAGCTTGGGAAAAACAAGATGTTTGCGCTTTAGTGATTTCCCAACCTAATTTTTTTGGCTCATTAGAAGAAGTGGATCAATTAACTGAGTGGGCACATGCAAAACAGGCTTTTGTCATCGCTGTCACTAATCCTATGAGTTTGGCTTTGCTGAAAGAACCAGGAAGTTGGGGAAAACTAGGCGCTGATATTGTCTGTGGTGAAGGACAAGCACTCGGTGTACCGCTTGCGGGTGGTGGACCTTATTTCGGTTTTATGTGTTGCAAAAAAGAATGGTTGCGACAAATGCCAGGCAGAATTGTTGGTCGCACCATTGATAAAAACGGAAAACCAGGGTTTACCTTAACCTTACAAGCACGTGAGCAACACATACGTCGTGCAAAAGCGACCTCAAATATTTGCACAAATCAAGGTTTATTAGTGACTGCCGCAACGATTTATATGAGCCTGCTAGGTCCTATGGGTTTACAGAAAGTCGCGCGAGCATCTCATGATCATGCTCAACAACTCGCCCATCTTTTAACGCAAGTACCCGGAGTAGAGTTAATTTTCAATACGGCGTTTTTTCACGAGTTTGTTATTCGTTTATCTCAACCCGTTCCCGGCTTATTACGTGATTTAGCAAAACTGGGAATACAAGGTGGATATGATCTATCTACATTTTATCCTGAATTAGGTCATGCCTTATTAATTTGCGTGACTGAAACTAAAAACCAAGATGATCTAAATAGATATCAACAAGAATTATCTAAATTACTTACCGTATAACGTAAAAATTTTATGCTTATTTTCGAACTGAGCCAAACTGGACGCATTGCAAAAGCCCAAATACCCTCCAATTTATCGCTAAATAAATTTTCTTCTATACCCGAAAATTTATTACGAAAAACAGAAATTTTTTTACCCCAAGTTTCTGAATTACAAGTCGTACGACATTTTACTCGTCTTTCGCAAAAAAATTTCTCGATCGATACCCATTTTTATCCATTAGGATCATGTACGATGAAGTACAATCCTCGGGGCGTGCATCGTTTGGCATCATTACCTGCTTTTCTTAATCAACACCCTTTATTGCCTGAAGAAAGTTGCCAAGGCACTTTACGTTGCCTCTTTGAATTCCAAGAGATTTTAAAAGATGTAACCGGAATGTGTGGTGTTTCCCTAACGCCTATGGCAGGTGCTCAAGGTGAATTTGCTGGCGTTGCGATGATCAAAGCTTATCATGCTTCGCGCAATGATCATGCTAGAACCGAATTTCTTATCCCCGATGCCGCCCATGGTACCAATCCCGCTTCTGCCGTTATGTGTGGCTATAAAGTCCGTGAAATTCCAACGAATGCTGGAGGTGATTTAGATTTAGTTGCATTACGAGCCGCGGTAGGCACTCAGACGGCTGGAATTATGTTAACTAACCCTTCAACTTTAGGCGTATTTGAAAGACAAATTGAAGAAATTGCTGACATTATTCATCAAGCCGGTGGATTACTTTATTATGATGGTGCTAATCTGAATGCGATATTGGGGAAAGTACGACCTGGTGATATGGGTTTTGATGTCATGCATCTCAACTTACATAAAACCTTTGCCACACCGCATGGTGGTGGCGGCCCTGGCGCAGGGCCTGTAGCAGTTGGAGAACGTCTACTCGACTTTTTACCCATACCTATTGTTACTTTTGAAAATAGCCAATACCGATGGCTTAATTTAAAAGATAAGCCCCAGAGTATTGGTCGTTTATCCACCTTTATGGGAAATACCGGTATTCTTTTACGCGCCTATATCTATGCGCGTTTATTAGGTCGCGAAGGATTAAAACGTGTCTCAGAAATCGCTACGCTCAATGCCAATTATTTACTTAAACGTTTACAACAAATTGGCTACATTCCGGCTTTTCCGCAACGTCGTGCTAGTCATGAATTTATTTTAACGCTAAAGAATTTAGCTAAGCAATTCAATGTTACCGCAATGGATGTAGGCAAACGTTTACTTGATTTTAACTTTCATGCACCAACAACCTATTTTCCTTTACTAATTCCAGAATGCTTGTTGATAGAACCCACCGAAACAGAATCAAAACAGGAAATAGACCAATTTATAATGGCTATGAAAAAAATACTTATAGAAGCACAAGAAAATCCATCCTATTTAAATAATGCGCCGCATCATCTCAGTTTACAACGTTTGGATGATGTCAAAGCCGTACGAGAATTAGATCTTATCTGGGAAAATTAATTTTAAATTGATTAAAATATTTTGAGCTACGCAATCACTAACTCTTCCTTGGTCGAAATAAGCTGTGTTGCCATTGCAATAGCTTTTGCATTTAATCCGACGTTATGAACACGTAAATAATCAACACCCTGTGCTGCTAACTGATAAGACACCATCGCGGTTTCAAAATCTCTGTCTGGAAAAGGTTTTTCTGTTATCAGATTGAGAAAAGATTTTCTTGAATGGCCCACCAACAGAGGACAATTTAAACGTCGAAATTGTTGGATATTTTTCAATAAAAAAATAGATTGTTGGGATGTTTTACCAAAACCGATACCCACATCAAAAATGAGCTGATTGGCATCAATACCCACATCCAATAATTCATCGAAACGCTGCTCGGCCCAGTTCAATAGTTGCTCGCAGATATTAGGATATGAAGCTAATACGATATTTTTTTGCGCCGGAACACCAAGATTGTGCATGACAACACATTTTACAGGACTCCCTACCGCTAATGCACGCATGTTTGAATCAACAAAGCCGCTGACGTCATTAATCCAGTCAATACCCAATTGCATCGCTTTTTCTGCTACGAAAAAATGTCGGGTATCGATACTAATTTTTGGTTTAAACGCCCATTGTTTACACTGTTCTTTTAATGCGGTTAATACAGGTTTTAGCAACAACCATTCGGTTTCAGGATCAACAGGTATAGCGTCGGGACGAGTTGATTCAGCACCGATATCTAAAACTTCGGCTCCTTCACGGACTAATTTTTCAGCTTGGGCCAGTGCATTAGCTACCGTAATAAACTTCCCCCCATCAGAAAAAGAATCACTCGTTACATTTAACACACCCACCAGTGCACTTCCTTCTAAACGATGAGGAAGTTGTTTGGTATTACAAGGCGCTTGATTACCCGCATACCGAGACCCCCAACGCTGTAAGATAGCAGCAAAATCAGTAGTGGGATGTTGCCAATCTGGCCATAAATCCAGCAATGGCCATAAAGCAAAAGGTCTAGATAATAATTCGGCATGGGGTATTTGTAGACCAATTTGATCAATCACGCAGTTATCCCAAGCTAAAATATCAATATCAATAATTCGCGGCGCCCAACGTTGGCTTTCCTCTCTACCTAGCTGCCGCTCCATCTGCTTAATAAGCTTTAATACCTCTAATGGAGACAAATCCGTTTCGCAAAGAACAGCTACATTTAAAAAAGGTCTATTCCATGCCACTGGCGCATAAGCAGGAAGTAATGCAGAGGAGCTATAAAGAGGAGAAATTTGTAAAGGTGCAATCTTCTGTGATTTTTGTAATAATTGCAACGCCGAGCGTATGTTATTTAGACTATCGCCTAAGTTTGTACCTAAACTGAGTATTAGCATATTTTTTGCCTTAAAGGGCTTGCATTTTCCATGTTAAAGGTTTATAGGTTTATCTTAATTAGGTATATAATAAAATCATTACTTTCCCAAGAGGTCAAACGCAGTTATGGATTTCGAACAACAACAATCCCGTTTACGAGAGCTTATTGCACACGGTAAAAAGCAAGGATTTGTCACTTATGCTGAAATCAATGACCATTTATTAGAAGATATTATCTCTGAAGCCGAGCAAGAGCAACTGCAGCTAGATGAAATTATCTTGATGCTGAATGATATCGGCATACCTGTTTATGAAGTTCCACCCGACATGGAAACTTTACTCTCCTCGAGTATAGCCAACAGCTCATCGGAAGAAGAAACCAGCTCAGAAAATACTAATATTTTAGGTAATATAACTTCTGAATTGGGGCGAACCACTGATCCGGTACGCATGTATATGCGTGAAATGGGTACTGTGGAACTGCTCACACGTGAAGGTGAAATTAAACTCGCTAAACGTATTGAAGAAGGTTTACAAGCAATACTCAATGCACTCACTCAATATCCAGAAAATATTTCAGATATACTGAGCGATTATGCGCGTTATGAACAACAAGAAATCCGTTTAAATGATATTATTAGTGGATTTCTGGATCTAGAAGAACTATCTATCCCACTCGAATTGCCACCCGGAAAAAATCTGTCGCCTGACACTGAGGTCGTCGAGGAAGGTTTTAGTGAAGCTAAAAATATCGATGATAAAGAGACTGATGAGGATGATAGCGATGACACCAAAACTAAAAGCGGTGCCAGCGATGATGACGAAGGATTTAATGAACTAGATGGCGGACCCGATCCAGAATTGGCCCATACGCGTTTTGCTGAACTAAAAACACTTTACGACGCTTATATTACGGCGCAAAAAAAACACGGTCGTCACGATAAAAAAACCTTAAAACAAGCTACCCTATTAGCCGATGCTTTTACTAAGTTTAAATTAATTCCACGCCAGCTTGATAAATTGACGCGCAAAATGCGCAATCTATTAGATAAAGTTCGCATTCAAGAACGCGTCATCATGCGTTTATGTATTAATGAAGCCAAAATGCCCCGCCCACTTTTTATTAGTACTTTTCCTAAAAACGAAACCAATGAAAACTTTCTTAAAAAACACATCAATGCTAAAAAAAGTTATTCGCAAGTCTTAAAATCTTTACAGATTCCTATTACGGCTGCACAAAATAAGCTCCGTGAATTAGAAAAAACCATTGGCATGACGATAGCTGAAATTAAAGAAATTAATCGTCAAATGTCAGCAGGGGAAGCCAAAGCTCGGCGTGCAAAAAAAGAAATGGTCGAAGCCAATCTACGATTGGTTATTTCTATCGCAAAAAAATATACCAACCGTGGCTTACAATTTCTCGATTTAATTCAAGAAGGTAATATTGGTTTAATGAAAGCCGTCGATAAATTTGAATATCGTCGTGGCTATAAATTTTCGACGTATGCCACTTGGTGGATACGACAAGCCATTACCCGATCCATTGCCGATCAAGCACGCACGATTCGTATCCCTGTGCATATGATCGAAACCATTAATAAGCTGAACCGTATTTCACGTCAAATATTACAAGCTACGGGTAAGGAACCTTCACCCGAAGATCTCAGTAAAAAAATGGGTTTACCAGAAGATAAAATTCGTAAGATTCTTAAGATTGCAAAAGAACCTATTTCAATGGAAACACCGATAGGTGATGAAGATGGTGATTCACACTTGGGTGATTTTATCGAAGATGCGGCCGCCCTATCGCCCATCGATGCCGCCACTATTGAAGGGCTACGCGAAACTGCACAGCGAGTACTGGCATCACTCACACCGCGTGAAGCCAAAGTGTTACGTATGCGCTTCGGTATCGACATGAATACCGACCATACTTTAGAAGAAGTCGGCAAACAATTTGATGTAACACGTGAACGTATTCGACAAATTGAAGCAAAAGCATTACGTAAATTACGTCATCCTACGCGTTCAGAACCTTTACGTAGCTTTCTTGATCAAGAATAGTATTCTCTTTATAAAGAAGAAGGGATTGATGATTGTTCATCAATCCCTTTTTTTATATTAACTCAGGACTTAACTGTCGGAGAAAGTAGTACAGTTTTTTGTTCCTGTGCTGCACACTCCGTATTTTTTGAAAAGAAACTTCCGACATGTTTGCTTACCGTCGCAAGATCTTTACCAATATTCCGAACAATGGCGGCTACAGGTGTATTTTTGGCTATATGAAAAAGAGCCAAGCTACCCACCACCAAGCCACTTGCATAATTTGAACTTGTTGCATTATTTGTTCCATCTGACTTTAAAGCTTCTGGTGGAGTAACTATAAATCCATTGTCAAGCTGATGCCTTTGTGTAGGAAAATGCGTTTGTGGAGGAAAAGGAGGTAGAGCAAATCGAACTGGATTTTCACTCTTTTCTGCAGCAATACCCTGTTCATCTGATTGTAATGATTGTAAACTTTGGAATGCAGAGGCGGGATAGCTATCCACTCCAGATTGATCGCGTCTCACTCTAGCTGCTATCTCATTAGCTTCACTCGCTGCTCTCTCAGGACCATTTACAGTTTCATTAAAACCATTTCGCTCATCTAATTTACAAACAATGAGTCCATCTCGGATGGTTTCTCTTGTTACTCTATCTATTACGTTAACGGGCAACCGAATACATGTATCGTTAGCATAAAGCCCATAATTAAGTAAACACAAATTGCTTGCCCAGGGAACTACTCTATTTCCAACTCTTGCAGAATTTTCAAGCATTTCCTTTTTTATATCGGCTTCATTCTGATCATTTAATGCTTTGCATAGCTTAGGGCCGATTAAATTCGGATTGGAATAACACAGAATAATTAAACTCAGCAGTTCATGAGGCTTAAATTCTCGGTCTTTCAATTGAGAATAGCCTCGCAATTCAAATTTACCTCTTACACTTTTAGCTCTACTCAACATTTCTGAAGTATTAATATTATTCACAGAAGGTCTTGCATTATATTCACCCAATACTTTTATCCAATCTGCTCCTTGATCTTTTTCTAATTTTTCTATCAATTCATTAATATTTAAGTTAGGTAAATTTTTGCTAGAAATTAAAACTTTTTTTAATGCTTTTTCTTCATTAGTTGGCAAGGTAATCCATAATATTTCTGTCGTCATAAAATCACTCCTTTTTTAATCTATTGTTTTAATAAAGTAACATGCATAACTATTATTTACAAACAAAAATAAAAAAACTCATTAAAAAAATATTAAAAATAATTATTTTTAATATTATAAATTTATTTATAAAAAATTGATTTAAAAAATTATTTTTTTAGAAATAATTCTCAACTAAGCCTTTGCACTAGGCAGTTCATGCCAATGCGTCGTGTATCGAGATGAACGGTGCTCAGAACGCATCGTCCAGGGGGCTTGCGCACATCCTTCCGCCGCAAAAAAAAGCGTATGCGCACCAAAGATTTCATTCGTCTCATCCACTACTTTCATTAATGCAACTGAATTCGCTGAAGTGGATTGAATAAAGAGATCATTGGATTGTTGATGACTCGGTATAATATCCAATAATAAAATTCCAGCTTTTTTATAATTAAATCCAGCTTTATACAATTGTTTTAAAATCTGCTGTGCCGCGGCAATTAATACGCGGGTATCATCTGTCGCCGTCACTAAAGAACAGGCTAAACCCTTCATATATTGTCGATCGCTGGTTTTATGCTTATTCGTCGTAATAAATACATAAATGGCTTGCGCTTTGCACGCTTGACCTCTTAATTTATAAGCCGCACGCGCAGTATAACGACTCAATGCATTGCTTAAGTCGTGCAGATGAGTTATCGGCCGCCCAAATGAACGCGAACACATAATCTGTTTTTTAGCCGCTATACTTTCTAGGCCAAGACACGAAATACCATTAAGTTCGAGAATAATACGCTCAACCACCACACTAAAACGTCGACGCATTATTTTTGGATTGGCTTGTTGCAAATCAAAAGCACTTTTAATTGAATAACGATGAAGTTTGTCAGTCAACTTGCGCCCAATTCCCCAAATTTCTTGTATCGGCAGTGTCTTTAATAATACATCACGTAATACTACCGAGCGTAAATCATAAACACCGGTTTTAACTGTACATTTGGCATAAAAATTCGCTACTTTAGCTAAGGTTTTACTAGAGGCTAAGCCTATCGAAAGAGGAATTCCTGTCCACTGTTTTACTTTTTGGCGAATATGCCACAAATAGGTGTTTAAATCATAATGCGAAAAATGATCGAGTTTTAAAAAGGCCTCATCAATTGAATATACTTCCATATCCGGACACAAACGCCGCAAAGAGTCCATAACCCGTTGTGACATATCACCATACAGCGCATAATTCGAAGAAAAACAACGAACCTGACCGCGTCGTATCAAATCACGGTACTTAAAAACCGGTTCGCCCATGGGAATCCCTAATATTTTTGCTTCATTCGATCGAGAAATAATACAACCGTCATTATTCGACAGAATGATAATAGGTTGTTTTTCTAAAGCCGGATTAAACACCCGTTCGCAAGAAACGTAAAAATTATTACAATCCGCTAACGCAAAATAAGACATACTTACACCGAATGAATGACGTTGGTAACAACTCCCCAGATACTGACATTATTCTCTTCATTCACTGCAATCACTGGAAAATATGGATTTTCTGCGATCAGAACAAATTGTTGATTCTTTAATTTTTTAAGTCGTTTTACCGTTAATTGACCATCAACGATCGCGATAACCACTTTATTATCACGGGGTTCCAGGCTACGATCGACAATTAAAAGATCACCGTCGTGAATACCGGCATTAATCATTGATTCGCCTTTGACTCGGATGTAATAAGTGGCTGCAGGATGATGAATCAAATACTCGTTCAGATCGAGATGGCCTTCTAGAAAATCATCCGCCGGCGAAGGAAACCCCGCATGTACCGCCGATGATAGATAAGGGATAAGATAATTACGTGAAATAATACATTGATAAACACTGGACATAATCTTTATAACTAAGAAAACAATAGGAAAATAATTACGATAGAGAGCTTAAGCCTATCCAGTGCTAAAAAGGTCTACCATCACTAAGTCGATTTTCTCAAGAAAATCTACTTATATCAAATTAATAGATAATAATACTTTATATTATATATTTTACAAATAAATAATGTAAATATCTTAAAAATATAAATATCCATTTTCATCGATGGAAAACCAAGCGATGACTTGGACTTTTCATATAATCATTTGTAAACTAAAACTATCCAGAAATAGTAGGCGGTTTTATGTACTTGAAAAAACTGTGCAAACTTTTTTCTCTCCTCATCATTTTATATTCTACGGTAAGCTTTGCTGAACCCAGCAAATTAACACTTGAAGTCTATAACCCAGGCAGTGCTTCCTTATTTCCTGTCTCTTCGACATTAATTTTAGGCAACAAAGAAGCCATTCTTGTTGATGCCCAGTTCCAAAAAAATGATGCTGAAAAATTAGCCGCATTAATAAAAAAATCCGGTAGAAAACTAAAAGCTATCTACATCAGCCATAGCGATCCTGATTACTATTTTGGCTTAGAAACCTTAGCGGAAATTTTTCCTGACGCTCAAATTTTGTCCACCGCACAAACTGCTTACTTAATTAATGCCAACAAGGAGGACAAATTAGCGCTATGGGCAAGCAAACTCAAAGAAAAACCCAGCAAACTCATCACTCCTGAAGCTATCAAAGAAAATTATCTCGATCTTGAAGGCAATAAAATTTACATTCAAGAATTAAACCAAGATCCTGATCATACTTATCTTTGGATTCCTTCCATAAAGACGATACTCGGAGGAGTATTAGTATCAAATGGCATACATCTGTGGTTAGCGGATAGTCAAACTGAGCAGTCTAGACAAAATTGGATCAAGAAACTTGAAGAAATGCGTCGCTTGTCGCCTATAAGGGTCATCCCTGGTCATTTTTTAACAAAAAACCAACCTCCTGATTTTTCACCCTCAGCGCTTCAGTTTACTCAAAACTATATCCAACATTTTAATCAATTTTTACACCAATCTCCGCATAATCAAACTATCATTGCAGCGATGAAAAAATTATATCCTGGTCTTGCCGAAGAAAATAGTTTGCAATTAAGTGCTAAAGTCTTAAGCGGCGAAATACCATGGAACACACTCAGTTCTTTTCCAGCCATCGGTAAAAAAATGCGGGTTAAATTCGGCAACACTCTGTTTGAATTAAACTTCAAAGATAATAAAAATATGTCCTTCGAAGGCCTATCCGGTCAATTTAAAGGCGATCGTGACACTGTTCAATACACACCAATTGAAATTAGACCACAGGTGTATATGGTTTATTGGCATGAACCTGCTAGTGTAACTAATGTAGTACATATAGAAGATTTTGAACATAAGGTTGTTTATACCAATATCGCTGCTAAAGATGGTTCGTTTACACACCTAAAAGGGACGTTGCAATTATTAAATTAGCCGTTGATTTTTGTTAACATATAAAAATCTAGTCACGCAACATTAAACGCTGGCTAGGCTCATTCAATGCGAGTGGGTTATTCATTTCTGGAGCCTGCTTGAAAAATTGACTGATAGTCCGTTGCGTGACCCACTCGCCTGTCTTGAAAAGACAAGCTTGCATTAAATGGCTAGCCAATTTAGAAATAAATCCTTCTATACCTTCATCGTTGTTGAATAAATAAGAATGAAATACCAAAATAGTAATCAAGAAATGAATTAAAAAATTAAGCAATTTATTTCGCACTTTTAGCGCCAAATTTTGCCCAATAAATTCTGTACCCTGCATGGCGATTGCGTGGGTCATTAAGTAAATCAGCAGTGATGCTGGATTTTCCCAATCAATTGAACTGGCTAATAAAATAGGTTTTATTCCATAATGAACAAAAGGCGGTAAATAAGAGTAAGTGTTTTTATAATGTTCAGAAATTTCTTCGCAAATCGCAGAAAGTGATCCTTTCAATAGACTTATACTTGAGAAGGTAATCACAATAGATCTTAATTTAGATTTATAAATCACAATCGCCGTTTGTGGCGATTCATTGTTTGGATTTGAATCGAGTTTATGAGTATCAATTATTCCTAATGGCTTGACTTGTTTAATCGAAAAACTTTCTTGCAATCGTATTTTTGTTTTGCTCAGTAATCCGTGGATTTGTTTTAAGTTACCGAAAAGCCAGAAGCTAGGCCGTGTCGAACTTGATGCAACCGCTTGCCAATTTAGCTCCCGGGCTTTTCGAACATGGGCATTAAATACTGATTGATAAACTTCATGACGTTGAGTATTTAGCACTTGATTGATCGTGGGTATGAATTCTAAGGACTGCGCAGCGATATCCGCGACACGTATGGGCGGCTTAGTGCCATATAGAATCCATAAACTCCGTAAAGTGGGATCTGATAATCCTGAATCCAAATAAAATTGCCTCAAAATAAGACCATAAAAAGACCCATTACTTTTGGGAAAAAACCCAAGATCGGAGAAATTATTTCCTAAGCGTGCATAAATTAATGATTTAACCACAGTAGGCATAATAATAGTGGTCCCCGCTTCTACATCCTGGTTAAAGAGTGCCAGAATACGTATCGTTTTGCTGAATTTCAGTGGTTTAGGGATTAAACTCCAGGTTTTATTAGGCATCGATATTATTTCTAAAGGCGCGCGATCCATTACAATATTTAAACGCTTATACCATTGCGTTTTTAATGCATTATTTAATACTATTTCAAGAATTCGCTGCTTTAACTGACAATCTCGGTGAGGATAAATATTAAGCTGCAAATCATCAAACTGTTCTTGGATGGTTAGATTAACTGTACAAGTACGATTTCTAAAAGAATTCGTTAGCTCACGTAAATCTAAGGTTTCTATAGACAATTTATGCGGAGGCAAGTAATGAAGGGTAATTCTCGGCAGCGTATTACTTTCCTCTGCTATGAGAACTTTATAAATACTTTCGCCTTCATTTCCCACTAAATGGCTTGGGTAAAAAGGATTATTCGGCAAAATTTCATTATAAAACGAACCAATAATAATATATTCTTCATGCGTATTAACTATCAAAATTGCCTTTAAACGCAACGCAATAGCTAAATAATGCTGAAGGATTTCCTGAATAGTTTGTTGACTTTTCTGTAGAATAAAAATTTTTTTATGATCAAACTTTACTTGTGTTTGATCGGGCAAGCTAAAGCTAGGCTGAGATTGATTTAACCATTCAATCTCTATCGAATCTAATGCTAATTTGGTGATATTAAAGCAAAAAATTGCGCTTTGCACAGGAGAAGTAGTATTAAACCGATAATGAATATCGGTAAGCTCAATTAAGGTATAATTAAACACAACTTGATGATTGGCAGTTGAATTCAAATCAATAAAAGTCTGTCCGCCTCGAACCCAATAAGAAAAATTTCCGCTTCTCGCCCGATTAAGGATAATCGTATAATCCGAAACCTTTAGGGTTAATTGATAAGCACACGACAAATCCGGAATGAAAATAATATCCTGGCGACCATTATTTCCTTCTCCACCCCGACCATCAACATACCGAGTATCACATACACAAACAATCCCTTCCTTTTTATTGGGTCGACCTAATATCTGCTGAATACTAAGAACATCCATATATTTAGTATTATTATACGAAGCTAACGCTTTAGCCTTTAAATCAATCTTTAAATCCTGGTGTAGCAAAAACTCTTTTAACTCCAAGGTGTTATTACCTAACAGGCCATTTAGGGTACCGTTAATTGGGTAATCACGCAGAATAAAGATATCATCCAAATTTCCTCCGCGTAAATTCTTAGTTCCATTCCCAGCAACGATGATATTGGGGCGATCCAAAAAACCATGGACTTCATCACTACCGATATCCACATCAATTAGCGTATAGTTTCCAACTTTTGGAGTCAGGTCGCGTATCCCTAGTGCATTTTCACAAAAATAGGTCTCATTCATCCACGGTTTATTGGATTTAAACTGACAAGAAGGCATAAAACAAAATAATTCAGCTCCCGGTAAACTATCCGGTTGGGTACGTGACCAACGAATATTTTCAAGTTTTTTATCTAAAATAATCCGATTATTTAAATCCATAGGATAAGTCGCATTACAAAACTTGGCCCACTTCAATATACGTTGACCCATTGATTTTCCACCACCAAGACCACCGCCCGAATAGGTCGAACCTAAATAAGGAGCAAACCAACATTCTTCAACACGTTTAGCGGTAGGAAAAATAAAATACTGAATCTGATCCTGCTGTTTAAGAAAGCTTAAGCTCTGCTTAACTAATATATTATTAATTTGTTTTTCTTCAATAAGTTCTTCGAGAGAAGCTTCTATTCCTCGGCCAAAAAAAAGACGCAACCCTTCATAAAATTTTTCTTCAGCCGTTAAAGGAATCAAGGCATCGATATGCTGTACATATTGTCGGGTAAAATAAGCATTAGAGCCAATAAATACCACCAAGCCCAAGCTAAGCGTTACTCCTTCCATGGCTAAAATAAGTTCCGGACTGAGCAGTTCTGACCATTCAATGATCATTTCTGCGGCATTGGTAGCAATGAAAATCTCATCATCGATTACGCGTAAAAATTTTTGATCATCCTGTGATTGTAAAGCTTCAATTAAATCATAAATTAAAAAAGTAAAACTACCTGCGCGTAATATGAAAGGGCTAGCAATCTTAAATAATTGACTCAGCAGTTTTTTTCCATTTAATTCTAATGCTTTTTCGTAAAAGCTTAATTCACTGGCAAATTGGCTCAATAGCTTTTCTGAAGAAAGTAAACCTAGATTGATTGCCGTGTCCTCATAATTTCCATTCATAAACGAGATCAACGTATCTTTTATAAAAAAGCTCTTTAAAACAAGATGAGATACATGATTGAATTTTCTTAAATGAAATTGCCAACGAGAAAAGTCGAAAAGTTGCTTTAATGGCTTTGTATCAGCGCCTACAATAGGATAAGTTCGTGCAAACTCTAGTAATTGCTCTTGCTGTTCGGCCGAAAGAGAAGTAAGTGTAGCCAGAAACAATTCACTACGGATAACAATCTTATTAATATCACGATTATCAATTTTTTCCTCATTAAATTGATCGATTTCGTTCCAACCAAATAAACAAACATCTCGTCTTTTTCTCTGTGAGTTACCTAGACAATAATTAAAACTAAAGTCACCAGGTAAACGAACCAATTCAAAATCAAGATCAATACGTGAGTAGTATTCGACAAGAAGACTCGAAGCAACTGTTCGTAAGTCAGTAAAAGCAAAATTCTTATGACCTTGTTGAATAAGATATTGGAAAGCTTGGGAAGATAATTTTGCACCATTTAGAGGGTTATCTTGCCATTGCTGTTCAAGTGAACCTACTAATTGTAGTGTAGAAAACTCGGTATGACCCTGATCATAAAATTGAAAAAGCTGGTCAATACGTAATTTTATATTTTCAATTTTGGCATCTCTTACATTGGTCGATTCTATGTGAGCTAGCGAAAAATCACAAAAACTGAGATCAGCTTTAGTAAAATCAAAAAAATTTAAGTTTGCATAACGAAAAGAAGCGGCGTTTAAATCAGTATCAATAAAATTAAAGTGACACACATCATTAGAAAAATGATCAAAATTAACACCGGCAAAATTGGCCCCGGTAAAATCAATTAAAAAATATTTCTTTAAGGCTTCTTGCAAATCGACATCTTGAAAATTTATCTCGCGCATATCAGTTTCGCGAAATAGATATAATTCTGAATGATAAGGGAGGCGCGGATGGCTAAGCAGTTGAGTAAAAGATAATGTAGAAAATTTAGAATTTTTAAAAAAAGCAAAACTATTATCTTCTTGTACAAAAGAATAATCCCCTAAAAAAAGATTTTTGTTACTATCCACCTCAGCATTTAAATCTAATTTATCTAAAAAAATAGTATTTCTAAAGTCAGAGTTTGAAAAAAACGATTTAATAATTTTTCCATTAATAATAAATTTATTAAACTTTAAATAATTAAAAGAACAACTCACTATATCGCCATTGATTTGTAAAATTCCTGAAAAGTAATCGAGCAAAGTAGCCCTCATCGTTCCTGAAAATACAAATAAACCTTGAAAATACACTAAATAGCTTTGAGATACTTCTCCTTCTATAAAAATTTTGCCATGGTAATGACTAAAATCCACATTGGTAAATTCTACATTGTTAGCAAAAATTTCAAGATTAGATGAAATAAAATTAACTTTTTTTACGAGAAGACTCTGATCGTTACCGATTATTTCTATTCGGCCGTTTGAATTTTCAAATTTAATTTGAATAAGATTACAAAAGAAATTAACGTGATTGAAAATAGCTTCGTTAAAATTAATATTAATAAGTGGTGTTTGAAATATAACATCCTTGAAATTAGCTTTAGAAAAATCAATATCGTACAAATAATGCTGAGGGTTTTCAAATGTTAATTTTTTAAATTGACGAAATCCAGACTTTAAAATTATTTCCATAAAATTTCGATAAACTGAAAAAAATCGCTGTGAATTATAGCGAGTAAGTAAGGTGCTTTCTTTTAATAAATCTGTAATTAATTGTTGTGTATTACAACACTGTGTAAATTCTGATAAACGATTATTAATCAAATCCGAAAATAAATAATTGAAATCTTGTAATAAAAATAAATTTTCAAAAAATATTTTACTATAAGAAATCGACATTTGAGAAATAAAAAAATATTGGTTTAGCAAAGCAGCATGCAGATCAAAATTATTATTTTTTAACCACTCGATAGCGTTAGAACGTTCCTGAACCGGTAAGGTTTTAAAAAACAAAATAAGATCTTCTCTGTTTTCAAATAAATAATCTAAACGCTGTATTGAAATTTTTTGCAAAATATCAATGGGATTATTTTCTGAGCTTAGCACGCTGAGCAATGTCTCGCGCATTTCCTTTTCTTTTCTCTTCAGCCAACTCAGCGCTAAATTTCCAGTAAATAAACGGAAGTCGTCAATATCACTATCGGGCGGCCTATAAGCTGGTTGCTGTGTAAGGGAAGTAAGCAATTTAAATTTTTCTGACCAACGACCACTTACGCTTAAATCAAACCATTTTCCCTTGAGTAACCGCTCTGCTAAGGTAACCGATAACACTTGATCATCTTTTAATGTAGTCTTTTGCGTATTTTCCTCATATTGCAAAACTTCATTTAAATTAAAATCCTCATCTTGGCCTAACCCATCTAAAAAATTAGCCAATGCGTTTAAATCAATAGCTTCGTCACTATAAAAAAGATTGTCAGAAAAATGCATACCTTTAAGTTGATAATAATATTGCTGAATAAATTGTACAAATCGTTGAGCGCGAAAATTTTTTTTAAAATCTGTTTCATAGTGATAATAAATCTCATCTACTTCAGGCTTCTTAAACAAACGAGTCAAATCATCCTTAATTTGTAATGCTTCTAAACCTAAAGCCGATAACAATCGATTAATGAGGTAATTTTGAGCATGAATCTCATTTCCAACCACACTAATTTTTTCTTCTTCGCATAAATAAATAATATAAGACTGCGAAACGCCATGGATTTTACTCTTTAAATTGTCTTGTGCTAGATATAAAATAAATCTTCGAATCAATGCGGGTAGATTTAAATCCCCATAATTTCTTAAATTTTCTGCTGTTTCCATTAACCGTGCCAGACAACCATCCGCACACATTAATAAATTTCCATCGGTCATTAACGTAATTAATTGATTTTGACGAAAATCCTGATCAATCATTTCATCTTGTATCAATAAAGTAATAATTTCGATAGCCTTTTTTCCATCCGCATAAAATAGAATAGTTTTATCAGAAAATTCATCTTTTTTTAGACGTTCAAAAAAGCGTTCTAATTGACTACTTAAACTGACTAATTGTCGATGCTCATTATAGATTTCAATAGCATGTGAATTTGCCCAATTCTTTAAAAAGGAAATACACTGCTCAATTTCACTTTGCCACAAGCGAATTATTTCTTGACTAGATTCATCTTCTATAAAACGACGATATTCTTCGATAGAAAAACTATGTTGATAATAATTTGGAAATTTTCCTTCAGGATAATTATATATTTTTTTTGCAATATTTTTATTTAAAATTTCTTCAGTCCACTTGCCCTCATCAATATAAGCAAAATCTAATAAAGTCTTAGAAAGTGATCCATCTGGAAATGAGAGAAAATAATCTTCAGAATGTTTATAGGGATTAGATTTACTGGGCAAATTTTGATTTGGCATACATTTCCTTTTTTTTCCATATAAATGTTGAAAAAATTATATCTTACTCTAATAAAAAATAAAAAATTTTTATATTAAAAAACTATAAAGCCCATCTTTATCTATACTGATATATATTTTTTTAATAAATACGCTATTATAAGATAGGCGGCAGCGAGCTGCTAAAAACCATTAATGTGATGAAATTATTTATAATTTTTTATTACAGGAGTTAGAAATGAAATTATTTTATAGTCCGGGTGCTTGTTCTTTATCTCCGCACATTATATTACGCGAAATTGCTCAAGATTTTACATTAGAAAAAGTCGATTTAATGAAAAAAAAGACAGCGTCCGGCGAAGATTATCTAACCATCAATCCCAAAGGGCAGGTACCCGCATTGTTATTAGATGATGGTTATTTACTCACCGAAGGCATCGCTATCGTACTCTATTTGGCTGATAAATCATCAGATGCTAACTTAATTGCCCCTATGGGCAATTTGTCTCGATATCAAACCATTTCCTGGCTCACCTATATCTCTTCCGAGCTCCATAAAAGTTTTGGTCCATTGCTCCACTCAGATACGCCTGAAGAATATAAAAAAATTCTGCGAAAAAAACTAGAAACCCAATTCAAATATCTCGACGAAATGCTAAAAAAAGATCAATATCTACAAGGTAACCATTTCACAATCGCAGATGCTTATCTGTTTACTGTTTTACGCTGGGCATTTACACTTAAATTTGATTTGAGTAAATACCCACATTTATTGGCTTATTTTGAGCGCATTGAAAAACGCCCTACAGTGCAAGCTGCACTCAGCGCGGAAAAAAATAACAAATAAATTTGGCAACCTCTTCTAGCCGACGCTACATTAATCAATTAACAAGTATGATTATTTTAAAAACAAAACATTTAATAATTCGAACGTGGCAAGAACAAGATCTTGATCCAATGTCTGTCATTAATCAGGATCCTTTAGTCTGTGAATTCCTGCCCAAAATTGGCAATAGAGCAGAAACAGAAAATTTAATTCGGCGTTTTATGCTTCATTATGAAAAATATGGTTTTACTGCTTACGCGGTAGAATTAAATTCTAATGGCACATTGATTGGCTTTGTAGGATTGTTAGTTGCTTCATTTGAAGCGCATTTTACCCCTGCGGTTGAAATTGGTTGGCGATTAGGTTCTCAATACTGGGGGAAGGGTTATGCTACCGAGGCCGCGAAATCTGTAGTTGATTTTGCTTTTACTACACTGAAGTTAAAAGAAATTGTTTCATTTACCATAGAAAATAATATGAGATCCCGTCAGGTAATGGAAAAAATCGGTATGCATCACAATCCAGATGATGATTTTGACCATCCAAAACTCCCAAAAAAAAGTCCTCTCTGCAAACATGTTTTATATCGAATTAAAACCCCAATGAAAAAATAATATTTTATTTTCATATTCTTGGCAGGACTTCCATTGCCAGCATAAGCAATCATCAGAATACAGGAACATAGCGAGCTAAACGTATGCAACGTCGTAACCTCTGTGGTGATTCATTTTCTTCCTGCTGCGCATCATTATTGAGTGGCTTATGCATTAAGTTTGAACGGACTTGTGATTGAATACAGTTATCCACGCTAATTTTTGGCTCTACTCGCTCTTGAGGTGTTGGCTCAAAATTAATTTTTCCTATTGATTCCAATGCTGCCAATTGTTGATTACTCGCCGACTCTTTGGTTTGTACGCTTTTTCTTTTTCTCGACAGATAATCTTTTAATAACTGTAATTTCTTTTTCATCGATTTTTGCGATTCTTTTGATAATTGTTGGAAGGCTAGAAATAACTCCGTTTGTATCTTACTTAGTTCTGGATTTGCAAATGACTTATCGGGATGAAATAATAAAGCACATTTTTTAAAAAAATGAATAAGCTCTGCTTGCCGATTGTTTGTCTCTTGAATCGCTTGTTTACAGCTCAATTTCTTCTTTCTCACTGCAACAAGCTTCCTTGCACAATTATTTAAATGGTTACTCACCAATATTCTTATTTTAGAAAGACAAGCTTCCAGTAAGTTTTTTATCATAAAGAATTGTTCGGGCGATTGCTCTTCCAATAGCGACTCTATTAGCTGTTGCTTAAGCTTCACCCAATCGTGTATCGAGTGTATGGAATAGCTAATTTCTTTTCCAGCGCACACTTCAAAAAATGTGTCAATGTATATAGGCTCGTTTTGAGTCGTAGGAAAGATATTTTTATGCCAATTGTATAAATAACAAAATAAGACCATTCGTAGCCTTAGATACTCTTTTTTTAATTGACTTTGTAGACTTTTTTTATCGGCTCCAGTAAATAATTCAGTTGATTTTTTCTGCAATAATTTTGAAAAGAACCGACTATTTCTCCTAAGTAACATACTTTGCAAAAAAGTAATATTATCTTCTAACCGTAAGTTTCCAGCATGTTTTTCTACATAATATTCAAACTGAATTCGGTTTTTATTTAATCGACACAACATTTCATTCCCTAGGTATTGCTCAAATAACACGTCTATGGGTTTTTTGGCATCAAATAAATTTTCTATACACACTTCGCGAAATGACAAGCATTGGTGATAGTAGGACCATAATCTGATCTTACGCTGTATCGGTGTAAATAAACCTAAACACCAACGTTTCCAGAAAGGCTGTAACCAATAACCAAGAATCTCTGCTTGTAGCTCATCCGGAGACAAACCAAATAGTCGTACCTTCTTTAGGTTTTTTTTGTCTCGAAGCCATAAAGGATTATTGACAGTTAATGGTGGTGTTATGCAAATAAAATCCAGCCATCTGGGTCCCCACCAGAATATTTTTTCAAACGGTTTTTTAGTTAATCCATTCCCTATATCGACCAATAATTTATTTTGCATTCTCTGCTTCCTTGGCTTTCAGCACCTAGGATTAAATCTCGCACTAGGGCCTGGCTCATGAATTCTCTCTGAATCGATAGGTGTTTTAGCAGATTCAGCCAGTCTATACTGTTCATGATTGGCTTTTGCTATCAACTCTTTAATATCATCCAACTCTTTCATTAATAAATCTATCTTCCTCGCTAAGCCTTTATGTAGCTTTGATCCATGACTCAACCCCAATTCTGCCTTCTCAGAAATACCAATTATTTTACTCAACATCGCTTGAGTATTAGATATCGACTCGATTGTCACCCTTCCTGTGGTGTCATGAAATAAAATAATGCTTTTAAATAATCGCCAATAAATGTCTATAAACTCCTGATCCCTTTGTTTTGATGGACGAAAGAAGGAAGCCATGGTTTTAAAAAGATTAAGTAGTTTCTGATACTCACTTATTAATCCGTGAGTTCTTTGTCTTAAAATGTTAGCGTAAACTCGAAGAGAAGCTTCCATATCCGCTAGGCTATCTTTCAAGTCAGAATAATTCTGCAGATCATGCTCTATTTTAAAGGCCAAAACCTTCTGATGAATAATATGATTTAGAATAATTAATTTAAAATTTCGATTTTTTTCAAAGATTTGCAATAAAAAAGGGGGTTCTTCATTATGCTGTTCCAATAAATTGGCTCCTGCTTTAATCAAATATTTCACCATATAGGTGTCATTTTTTACTAAAGCCTTTTCTAATAACCAATGACCCACCGTTCTTGTTTTATCATCTATTAATTGGTTTATATCAAGTTTAGCTAAAGAACCCTCTGCTTCGAAATTTTTATCATGATCGAGATACGTTATACGGTTTTTATGTTCCTTTAAAATAACCCGTGACTTAGAATCAATAGGCTCTCTCAATTGCACATGGATAAAAGGGTCTTTCTTTAAAAACTGATTTAAAGTTCGATAACCTTGTCGAGTGAATTCAGCATTACCCAAATTCAAAATGTTGATATCTGAGTACTGTAAAACATCGCAAAGATAAGCAAGATTTTCATCTAGATCATTATTCGCTAAAAATTCTAAAGTCAAACTATCGAGCTTAGTTCGTTTTCTTAAAAGCTCTCTCCAAACCCAAGAATGAAATTCAGCATTCGTTATAATTAATGACTGGCTTACAATAAGCTCTTTTTTTTTCTCTTCTCTTACAGAATTGTATTTAACATCGGTGATAAGGTTCCCAAAATGCCACATAAAATTAAAACTAAGTGGGTAATAATTTTCTTCTTGTAAAATGTTTATATTATCTAATGCAATAACACTCCATTTAGGTGAAAATTTTAATATATCCTCTAATAAATAGAGTAGTTTATCATCGGCGTATTCTCTTGGATTATTTTGCCAAAAAGATTCAGGCGTCTCGATATCAAGAATTAAGTTATCTAAATAAAGTTTATAATCCAATATTGCAGAAGGTTTAGGTTGCCGAGCTAAATATTTCATCATGTAATCCAACGTTTCGGTAGTTACTACGTCATTGGTTAAGATAAAATGGCCAGTTTCTAGAAAGTTATTTAAAATAATATCAAAGTCTGAATTGGGTTTAATCGGTAGGTTATGATATTTGGACTTGGTGATCGAGGGCATAAAATACTCCTTTTATTTTATTTTTTTCCATTTATTTCATCTGTTAAAAGTATAATTTACCTTTTTGATAATTTACAACCTGAAATTCAAAAAATTATAGGACAATATGGGACATGTTGTTTCTCGCACCTCATTGAATGAATGTCTCTATGGTTGGGAAGATGAAATCGATAGTAATGCCCTTGAAGTTCATGTCCATAATATACGTAAGAAATTAGATAATACCCAATTAATTCAAACCATATGTGGTATCGGTTATAGGATAGTGAAGAAAAATATATGAATCTCAATAAAAGAATAACCTTATTCTTTCCATTAAGTTTAATTTTTTATGAATTACCTTTTTATTTATCGAATACACTCCTTCTGCCAGCTCAGGGATTGGCTTAATTTGACTACAATCATTTAATAATGACAACAAATGCAATCCAATACCAGCGTATTTTTCACAGCTTGTTCAACATGATGAAATACAATCGCAATATTTTCTATATCCAACAACTGGATTTTTTGGAAGTTTACATTGTGACCTAATTTTTTTTCTGGAAGCTATGTTGATGCTTTTTTTCTAAATCAATAGGTTCATCATCAGCTAAAAGAAAACTAAAATTTTGTCTTGGTATTTTTGTTAAACATAAACCCATTTGTAATTGGGCTGAAACAGTTTCTAGAACATTCATTTTCTGCCAAAATACAGAATGATTTTTTTTTTTTAAAACAGATTTATGGGCCCAAAAACCAAATTGAGTTAATTTGGTATAAAATTCTTCGCTATCGCTTCTAAATCGATCATTTTCTCCAAACAAAAAATAAGTCGGTGGCCAATTAAACAAGAAATTTGACCAAAAAGGGGATATTTCTGGTGAAGAATGTAAATAAAATTTACTTTGCAAGTAAAGTTCAATAAACCAATCTGCTAACGGATTAGGAAAACTATCTTTATTTTCATACTTAACGTATTTTTTCAAACTTCGTGATAAATCTAATAACGGGGAAATTAATATTTGTAAAGCTACGGGACGTTTATCTTTTTTAGCTCGAATAGTTAGTAAAGCGGCTAAATTCCCTCCTGAGCTATAACCTGAAATGGCGATTTTATTAATATCGATTTGCAAAGAATTAGCATGATGAATAATTGACTTATAGGAAGTATACACATCCTTAAATGGCCTTGGATAAGGGTATTCAGGTGCTAAATGATGATCTAAATCGATAACTTGACAGCCTGATTTTTCTGCAATATGGCTACAAGTTATATAAGAAAAATATCTTGCTGTCGCATTAAAACCCGTTCCTCTAATATGTAGTAAAGTGGGATAAGGTGGATCTTGTAAATTCTTAGATCTATAAATAACAATAAAGAGATTGTTTGCTTTTTTTATAAAATGAAACATAGGTATAATTATTACTTTAATATTTCTTGCAGGCGTTCTTTTCTCTCTTTCCTGCATACTCGAAATAAAAGCTCGATGCTCGGCAATTCTTTTTTTATCAATTGTATAAAGCATAAATACCTTTTTATTTTTTAGTAGCTGTAATTATGTAATAATCAATTAATCCTTTTTTGTAAGCAATTTTCCAGTTGGTATCCCATATGCATGGATCGTTTTGTCTGACCCATACATCATAGCCTTCCCAAATATATGGACTGATATTTTCTATCTCTATGTTAAAGAAAGAATTATTTTCCAGTAACTGTAAAATATCGGTTAAGCAAGCATATTCCCCATTACAACTATCTGCTAAAATAGCAGGTTTTGGTAGTAGCTTGAGTAATTCCTGAAAATCAATACTATTTTTTGTAAAAAAAGTAGAAATGACGAGTGTGCCTTCTGGGCACAAAGTTCTTTTTAATTCAGGGATAGTATTCAAGGCATTAAAATGTTGAAAGGCTTCTATCGTATAAATCTTATTAATACTTTCATTCGGTAGTGGAATTGATTCTGCAGCGCCTTGAATAAATTTCAATTTTTTATCTTCCACGAGAGATAAATAGGATTTTATAGAATGATCAACATGTTCTTTTTGGTAGTCTATCCCTACTAGAGAACGAATTTCATATGCGTTTGAGAGAAGTACACATCCCCCGCCATGACCAGAACCTAATTCAAGTACCGTATCCTGTTTTTGGAGATTTAAACGTTTAAAAACTTGATGATATAGTTGCTGATTAGCTTGAATAACATCTGAAGAGGATATCACATTTGGGACTGTTTCCCAGTAGCCAAAATTAATGAAGTTTCCTTTAAATAAGGTCGCTAAATCAGCACCGGAATAAAGTTCAGAAAGATTTTTTGGAAATAACATATTTATTAATTTTATCAAATGTATCTATTTATAGTAATTAAATTCTTTTAAAATAGCTACTATTTTAAAAGAATTTAATTGGATTTTTTGTATGCAAGATTATCTTATTCAGATGGTTTCATTAGGAAAAAAAGCGGCATTAAACGCCTATGTACCTTTATGTAAATTTGCAGTGGGTGCATGTATTCGAACCAATGAAGGACAATTATTTAATGGTTGTAACTGGGAAAATATGGCAACACCACTTAGTCAATGTGCAGAAACCTCAGCGCTGAGTGCCATGTTAACAGCTGGATATAGAAAAATAGATGAAATAGTGCTTATTAGTCCAAAATTTGTTTGTATGCCTTGCGGTGCTTGTAGACAGCGATTATTTCAATTCTGTCATAGGGAAACTAATTTTTACTCTTATAATATGGATGGATTGTTACTTAAATCTTTAAAATTTAACAGTCTTTTACCAGCGGCATTTACTTGGAGTTCTTCCTAATTGTAGATTCATGTAATTTCACATTATTTATTTAAGGAAATAAAATGATCCATTCAGAACAAAAAAATATTTGGATTTCTAAAGAAAAGGAGTTACTTGATATTATTTCTAAACAAAAAAAAGAAATAAAAAATTTAAAAAATAAATTTGAGAAGGATATTTTTACTTTAAATTTTATAGTTCAAAATCTTCCAGGAAGTATTTATTGGAAAAATAAAAATGGATCCTATTTAGGAAATAATGATTATGCTAAACGGCTAATGCAAGCGCTAGGATTGGAAACGGATGTTGTTGGGAAAACGGATTATGATATTTTCCCCAAAGAAGTAGCTGACGATTTTAAAAGAGCTGATTTAAAAGTCTTATCAGGTGAAAATTTAGTCGTTGAAGAAGTCACTACTTTTTCAGATGCTACAGAAATGATTCAATTATCTTCGAAGATACCTTTATTGGACAAAACAAAAAAAATTGTAGGAATTTTAGGGATATCCCTTGATATTACAAAACTAAAAAAAACTGAATTTGCTCTTCAAGTTGCGTTGGAAAAAGCAAAGGCGGCGAGTCAAGCGAAGACTGATTTTTTAGAAAATATGCGTCATGATATTCGCACTCCTTTGAGTGGTATTGTAGGTTGTGCAGAAATTATTCGAAAGGACTCTACTAACGCCAAGAAGGTAAAGGAGTATGCAGATAATCTTATTCAATCAAGTGAGGCTTTATTAAATTTTCTTAATAAAATTTTAGATGGAATTAAAGTAGCGACGGGTGAAATACCGCTCCTAAAAAAGAAATTTGATTTTAAGAAAAAAATTCAAGATATTATTGATCTTAATAAGTCACTAGTTGCCGAAAAAAAACTGGATTTAATTTTAAAACTAGATAAAGCGATTCCTCCTTATTTAATTGGGGATCCGGTGCGCCTACAACGTATTATTTTAGAATTGGTTACTAATGCTTTAAACTTTACAAAAAAAGGACAAGTTTATATCGAATTAAAAATTAAGAAACATGAAGCGCATAATATTATCCTTGAAATAAAGATTATTGATACAGGTATTGGAATTTCAGTCGATCGACAAGAGGAAATTTTTACTCGGTTCACCCGTCTTACACCTGCTTATCAAGGGATCTATAAGGGTTTAGGTTTAGGTTTAGGTTTGTCCATAGTAAAACAATTTATAGATGACCTTGGCGGTGAGATTTATGTTGAAAGTCAATTAAATAAAGGCACTATCTTTACTTGTTTTATTCCTTTTCAAGAGCCCTTGGTTATGGACGTTATTGGTGTTGAATACGTTTCTCTGCCATTTGAAAGTAAAATAATTAAAAATATTCCAGAAACTACATCCAGTATTGATTATAATCATCAAAATGTAGATTCTCATCAAAGAAAATTACTTCTAGTCGAAGATGATCAATTGTCAGCAAACATTGTGCAAAATATGTTATCTGAACTAAATTGTATTATTGATATTGCCTTTGATGCAAAAACTGCCTTACAGAAAGTTCTAAAACACAATTACCATCTTATTTTAATGGATATCGGATTACCAGATATGGATGGTATTTCTTTAACACACCGTATTCGTCTACAACAATGGCAAAAAGAAGATACGACCCCAATTATTGGCTTAACGGCTCATATTGATGTTGAGAGCAGACAGCGCTGTTTAGATGCCGGGATGAACGCTATTATTTTAAAGCCATTAAAAAAGGAAACGGCCATAGAATTGCTTGAAACTTTTGTCCCCAATCAGTATATTAATAAAATTTCCCCGCTAGCCAAAAAAAGACCTGTTACAGGACCTGTATTAGAAATTGATTCGATGAAAGCTTTGTTAAAAAATGAAGTACTAATTAAGGATTGTCTTAAGTTGATGGTAACAGGAATAGAACAAGATCTTACTAAACTGCCTTATCTGCATCAAACCGCTAATTGGCAGGCCATACGCGAAATTGCGCATAAATGGCAAGGGGCATCAAGCTATTGTGGAGCGAATCGCTTAGAACAGGCCTGTATGCATCTAGTAGATTATTTACGGGAAAATGGCCCAAATGAGAGTGCTAATACGCTTTATCGACAATTGATTCAAGAAATGGAAGCTGCTAAAGCTGTGTGTGAAGATTATATTAAATAATTGATATTAAATTTATTATTAATGAATAAAAAATAAATCTATCTAATCAATTTAAAAAATTTCACTTAGACTTGATAATTTATAACTTGGAAACACCTATAATAAAGAAGCTTTGAACGAATAACTGGTACAAAATGGGTATATTCGCCCTTGCAGGGCTAAAAAAGTTGATGGTTAAGTCTTTGATTATATTGGTGGGCCCACTAGGACTTGAACCTAGGACCAACGGATTATGAGTCCGCTGCTCTAACCAACTGAGCTATGGGCCCTTCACCAGGAAGGAACCGGATTGTAGCTAATTTAGACAGGATAAGCAATTTGTCTTTGCCGTTACAATTTGTCAATCCATACGTCCAGCTATGTTTTTAAAACCTCCTACAATGACGATTCGCAATTATTACCATTTTTAATAAAACCCCTCAACGTTAATAGCGTTAGTGCCAAAGCTTAGACCCTGAGATTTTGCAATAAACATAACAAAATTTTATTACCGTTTCCCAATAATTGTTATTTAAAATATAGATATTGATTTAATTTTTTAAATTAAATTAAATTATAAAAATAATTATTTTTGACTTGTTTTTTTTAGATATATTATGCTAGGGTAAATTTATTTTTATTAGATATAAATGTTTATATTTTAAAGATATTCCTAACAGATTAGTACTTTTACTAATCAATAGGAAAATTAAAAAATTTAAAATTATAATAATAAAAAAGGAGTTTTTATGATAGGAAAAAAATATTTTTAGTGAATGATGTAAAAAATTTATTCCCTCTTTATAGCACTCCAGAAAAAATTTTAACCTTAGCTTACGAGTTTAGTGATGAAGCCATATTAGAAAAAGGATATGTGGAACAGGTTCGAGTTACTTTAGAACAATTTAATCTTTTTGGTTTAACCAACTTTGTACGCCGACTCAATCGACTAATAAATTCAATTTAACTGCAGACCAATTAAGTTAATAAATCGCTACCTTAAATTTATGGGGTTGGTTTTTTCCGGAAACTTCATCTCAATTCGAATTAATTTCTACTATACTCTACTCTTCATTATGTATTTTGATATAAGGAGTATTTGTGAAATCTTTCCTTTTTGGTATGGCAATAGGTTTATTAGGTCTAAGTTCAACCGTTTTTGCTGTAACTACCGAAGAATGTCGGGCGGCTTGGAAAGCTTCCCCAGCCTATCAGAGCTGCTACCCTGCTTTTGGAACAAAAGCCATAGGAAGTAAGTGTGGTGTTTACGTACATTGTAAAAAACCGGATGGTACTGAAGTCGCTAACGGAACTTACACCTCAAATTATGACAAAGAACATAAAGATATCATTAGTTCAGATTATTCTTTATTTTACACGGTCGATGAAGTCAAAAAATTGAATAATTGTAATGGAAAATTAAAAGTCGGTTCATGCTAAGCGGATAAATAAAATAATTTTTATTTAAATTTTTGCTAAAAAACGGAGAGATAGTTTTTTATCCAGCGCTCTTAAAATAATCCCATCTAACTTTTTTATATTTATTTCAAGGAGGAATGATGAACAAAAAATCAAAAGCAGGAATTAATGTTTCCAAAACTAAAAAAAAAGAAAAACCGGTTGAAACTCACCAACAAGCCGGTAAGGGCATTCCCTTATTAACCACCGCTCAAGGCGCCACTGTTTCAGATGATCAAAACTCCTTAAAAATAGGATCTAAAGGCCCTACGCTACTAGAAGACTTTCCTTTTCGTGAAAAAATCTTTCATTTTGACCATGAAAGAATTCCTGAACGTGTTGTGCATGCCCGGGGTTACGGAGCACATGGTTATTTTGAAAATTACCAATCATTAGCGGAATATACCTGTGCAGATTTATTTCAGCGAGGAAAAGAAAAAATACCGGCTTTTGTGCGCTTTTCCACGGTAGTAGGAAATAAAGGCTCAGCCGATCTCGCACGTGATGTACGTGGTTTTGCTGTGAAGCTATATACAAAAGTGGGAAATTGGGACATTGTCGGCAACAATATCCCAGTTTTCTTTATTCAAGATGCCATTAAATTTCCTGATCTGATCCATGCAGCAAAAGACGAACCCAACAGTGGCTTTCCACAAGCGCAAACTGCCCATGATAATTTTTGGGATTTTATATCACTGAATCCCGAAAGCATGCATATGATAATGTGGGTAATGTCAGACCGTGCTCTGCCACGCTCATTTCGTTTCATGCCAGGGTTCGGTATACATACCTTTCGATTGGTTAACGCTAAACAAAAATCTACGTTTGTTAAATTTCATTGGCTACCCAAGCTTGGCGTACAGTCACTCACTTGGGATGAAGCAGTGAAACTAAATGGTGCTGACCCTGATTTTCATCGCCGCGATTTATGGGAGGCCATTCATTCACGCCAATTTCCTGAATGGGAATTGGGGATGCAACTCTTTGATGAAAATATGGCTAAAAAATTTGATTTTGACATCTTAGATCCGACCAAGTTAATCCCTGAAGAGTTAATTCCAATAAAAAAGGTAGGCCGTTTAGTTTTAAACCGTTGTGTTGATAATTTTTTTGCAGAGACAGAGCAAGTCGCTTTTTGTACACAAAATATTATTCCTGGCATTGATTTCAGCAATGATCCCCTGCTCCAAGGTCGTAATTTTTCCTATTTAGATACACAAGTAAAACGTTTAGGAAGTCCAAACTTTACTCAGCTTCCGATTAATGCGCCTAAATGCCCTTTTCATAACTTTCAACAAGATGGGCATATGGCCTTTTATAATTTATCGGGAAGAGCCAATTATGAACCGAACTCATGGAAAAAAGCCGGGGGTCCTCGTGAATCTTTAAAAAAAGGATTTAAATCCTTTGCTGCTATGGAATCAGGAGCAAAATTACGTGTACGACCAGAAAGCTTCGCAGATTATTATAATCAAGCCCATTTATTTTACAAAAATCAAACACCTATTGAGCAACAGCATATTCAATCGGCTTTAGCATTCGAACTCAGTAAAGTAAGTACCCACACTATACAAACACGAGTTATTTCCCACTTACTCAATATCGATACCGAACTTGCCAAGCAAGTGGCTCATCAACTTGGATTAAGCCTCTTACCAAAAGCGGCTCCGATATTTTGTACTAAGAAAAAAAATCAATTGTATGCACCTTCTTTAAGTCTTTTGTTGAATCAACCTAATACTTTTAAAGGTAGAAAATTAGGCCTCATACTCACTGAAAAGAGTAATTTTCACTTGGCAGGTTATCTGGAAAAATTAGCTAAAAAACAAGGAGGAATAATAGAAATTATTACCCCTAAAATTCTAAATTTTAAAGACAAAAAAAGATTCAAACCACAACAGAGTTTTGAAACGGCTATTTCTGCCAGTTATGATGCCATTGCGGTTTTGTCAAGATCCAAAGATTTACTTAAATACAATGAACTAAAATTATTTACTTTTCTGCAGGAAAGCTTTCATCAATGTAAATTCATCGCTTATATACCTGAATTAGCACCTATTTTCAAAAAATTACATCTAAAATCTGATCCTGGTATAATTCTGTTAAAAAATAGTGATTCATGCCAATTATTTATAAAGCACTGCAAAAAATTACGCTATTGGGAACGTTATAACACTTGATTTTTAATTTTAGTGAAAGCTTAGCACTAATAGATTGTTTAATTTTATGCTTAAAATAGTAATTACAAAGTATTCCATTTTATTTTTCTTGCTGATTTTTATGGTTATGACTGTTTTTGCAGAAGAAAAACCTGATAATTTTGTCTATGTCATTGAAATTATTCCTAATATTAAGCAAGATATACGCTATTTTGGTAATAATAATTTTGTTGGTCGACCGATTGCCGGTTATAAAAAACCGGTCTGTATCTTAACCAGTGCAGCAGCTCATGCTTTAATGAAAATGCAAACCGAATTAAATAAACAAAATTTAGGTTTATTGGTTTATGACTGCTATCGCCCGCAAATGGCAGTCAATGATTTTATCCTATGGAGTCAAAATCCTGAGGATCAAACAACAAAAAGTCTCTTTTATCCGAACATTGAAAAAAGAAATCTATTTAAACTCAATTATATTGCACGTCGTTCCGGCCATACGCGGGGAAGCACAATCGATCTCACCATAGTCGATCTTAAAAATAACCAAATACTGGATATGGGCACACCCTTTGATTATCTCGATCCATTATCACATCCCGATAATCGTGATATCTCTGCAGTCCAATTTAAAAACCGGATGCTGTTACGCTCATTAATGATTAAATTTGGTTTTATGCCCATAAAAACTGAATGGTGGCATTTTACTTTAAAAAATGAGCCTTATAAAAATACTTATTTTAATTTTTTTGTTGAATAATTTATTTTTATAAACTTGAGGTAGATACTATAATCCTTTAAAATAATAAAAAACTAATAGAGATATAAAAATGGTCGGATTAACTGAAAAAGCTATTTTACAAGAATGGCAATTTAGAGACGCTACTCAACAAGAGCTACTCAAATTTAAGCAGGAACTGCATCCAATTCTGAAAAATCTATCTCCTGACGAACAAATCAAACTTGAAGAAAATGTTCTCGATAAGTTAAAAGCAGATACAGAACTCATTATTGCACTTAATAAAGCTTTAGAGCATTTTCCCGCCGGCACTGAGGCTACCTGGTCTTTGAAAACTAATAAAATGTTGGAAATTCTTGAAGGCACCATCAGTTTTATTGATTTAAAATTCAATGCTTTTATAGCAAGTATAAAAGATAATACTGAATTAGCTCATTATCATATAAAAACCAATGAAAAGGATATCACTATTATTGAAAATGCCGGATCTTCCATCTATGGAACTTCTAAAGCAAATTTTTTGAAAACCGCCCTTATTAATATTTATTTAGTTTGCAAAGAAAAAAATTTTTTAAGTGAAATTGATATTAATGATAGGGGGAAAGAATGCTGGATTGATCAAACACCCAACGCGCATGTCACGCCATTACCCTATAAATTAAACCCAGAAGAAATTAAGGTTAATGCTAGTAATTTTACTCAATGCACTTACTTTTATAATGATGCTAAAACCTCTAAAGGATTAGCGTTTATTCATAGCGGTTATGCCTTTGGTGGTTACCGCAATGACTCCCGTTACCCTTACCAACCTCCTAAATTCCTTGGCAAATTAAACGGGCCTGAAGATTGTTCTTCTTTTATTGGAAAATTAACTTTAGAAATTGATCAAATGTCTACCGCTGATCTTTGGAAGTGTTATCAATCTAAACAAAAAGGTTACCCTAAGGATCCTAGCTGGGAAAAATCAGAAATAGGCCAATTACTTATCAAAAATTTAAGTATTGTAGCCCCCGATAATATTCAAGCTGGCGACATTTGGGCTTCGCGTAGTTTTGATACCCAAAAAGATCCCAAGATGAAAGGCTTTGGAAAAGGTGGCCATACAGTTTTGATCATCGATAATCCAGATAAAGGTAAAAAAGAAGTCATGACCTTAGGCTTTAATCGGAATATGCCAAAAAATGAAGGCTTCGGAGAACAAAAATTCCCAACGTACTCTAAACCTTTAGAAGGTAAACGTATTTTTTTCTTTAGAGTAAACTCTTCAATGCCTCAGGAACCTAAACCTTTCCTAGACTGTTGTAAGATAAGTTAATTTAAGGATTGAGATAGATATTCTGGTTTTTTATTCCAAAATTTCATTTGCCATTTTCGATTTTCATAAGTGAGCATACAAATATTGCCCGTTGCAACTTTGAAAGCCTTATTCTGCACATGTTGTTCAAATAAACCTGGAATAAGTTTCAAGAAGTATCGTAATCGACCATTGCTGCTAATCACTAAAATAGTATCGGTTGGCTCATACCTCATAGTGAGATCTTTGCTAAATTCTCTAATTTCTTTGATCATACGTGTAGGCGAGCCTTCCCATCCTGCAACTTTTGGCCAGACACTTAAATTTTCCCAAGCAGATAATTCTTCACCTTCATCTATTTCTTGAATTTGCGTGTTAGTCAAACCCGCCCAATTTCCATAATTAATCTCATTTAAACGAGTATCAACTATAGGCTGTTTAGATGAATGTAATTGTTCTAACACAATAGCAGCATAATCACGTGTTCTTTTTAAAGGACCAGAATACACCGCCTTAGGGTGTACGTCCGCTTTTTGTAATGCTTGCCCCAAACTGACTGCTTGGAATAGGCCTGAATCAACTAGAGGTAAGTCTTGCGTAGCTCCTACCCAAACTATGGGGTCAGTGGCTGAAAAAGTATTGCCATGTCGAGATAAAATAATTTTCATACATTTTTTATTACAATGTTACTAATTCGCCTTCTGCTTCTATTAATTCTTCAACCCTTAAAACATCTTCTGGACTATCAATCGAAGCGTGAGTATGCCCTTTATAATCCACTAATACCACCCGAATCGGTTTACCATTTTCTAGTATTCGCAACTGTTCTAAACCTTCTAATTTTTCTAAAGGGGTCGATTGTAATGCAATATATTTTTCGAGTGCTGAATATCGATAAGCATACAGTCCGATATGTCGATAAAGAGGGGGTGATTCCATCTGCGTCTCTCTTAAATACGGAATCATACTTTTAGAAAAATACATCGCATTAAAATCGTTATCGCAAACGACCATGGTGCCACCTACTTCCCCTTTTGATTTAGCCTTTTGCATAAGGGAATATTGCTTGGTATTAATTAAAGTTGCTGGTGTAGTTATTTCTAATTGGGAATTCTGGATCATGGGATCAATTAATGCTTGGATTACCCAAGGCGGCGTTAATACCGCATCTCCTTGTAAATTTAAAATAATCTCAGGTTTATCTGGTAATAAAGAAAGTGCAGCAAAACAACGTTCAGTGCCATTATTACAGTTTTTTTCGGTCATCAAAACTTTTGCGCCAAAACTTAAAGCATGCGTTTGTATATCGACATGATCCGTCGCAATGTAAACTTCATCAACTCGCTCAATGGTTTTGGCAATAGACCAAACCCGATAGATTAAACTATGTCCTTTTATCAGCGCTAATGGTTTTCCTGGAAAACGACTCGATTGATAACGTGCTGGAATAATAATGACATTTTTATTCTGCATAATGATTGTTTGACTCTCCGTTTTGTTGTTCTTGTTTCTGCTGATCTTGTATTTGTTTAAGGACAGTAAAATCTTCTAATGTCGATGTATCCTGCTCAATTTGACGATTGACAGCAATGTCTTGTAATAATCGGCGCATAATTTTTCCAGAACGGGTTTTTGGTAAGGCCACTGTAAAAATTAAACGCTTAGGTTGTGCCAAGGCTCCAATAGTCATTCTAACCTGGTTAATAATATTTGCTCTTAAGCTCGATGTCGGAGTTTCGGTATCATTTAACACCACAAAAGCGACTATAGCCTGACCGGTTGTTTTATCTGGAATAGGCACTACCGCAGATTCGGCAACAGCCGGATAACTATCTAAAACCGCTTCTATTTCTGCTGATCCTAAACGATGTCCAGAAACTTTAATCACATCATCAGTACGCCCCATAATCCAAATATAATCCTCAGCATCAAAATGCGCATTATCACCTGAGAAGTAAGCATGTGGAACTTTACTCCAATATTGCTCGACATATCTTTTTCGATCATTCCAAATACCACGTAACATACTCGGCCACGGTCGGCGAATGATTAAACCACCCCCTTGTCCTTCTTTAACCTTAAGACCAGTCGCCGGATCTACAATCTCGACTTCCACACCTGGTAAAGGTTTTGCAACAGAACCCGGTTTAGTCGGTGTTGCACCAGGAAGTGGCGCAATCATAATCGAGCCAGTTTCTGTTTGCCACCAAGTATCAACAATAGGACATTGTTTATTCCCAATTTTTTCAAAATACCACACCCAGGCTTCTGGGTTTAGCGGTTCACCGACACTGCCAAGCAATCTTAAACTAGATAAATCCTTTTTAGTTATCCATTCATTTCCCCATTTCATAAAAGATCGTATCGCCGTCGGGGCTGTATAAAAAATACTAACTCGATAAGACTCAATAAGTTGCCAAAAACGATCCGGTTTAGGCCAGTCAGGAGCTCCTTCATAAATAAGCACTGTCGCTACATTAAGGAGTGGCCCATAAACTACATAAGTATGACCGGTGATCCAACCTACATCGGCAGTACACCAGTAAACGTCTTCAGGTTTTAAATCAAAAACTATTTTGGAGGTATAATAAGCGCCTACCATATAGCCGGCGGTTGAATGAAAAATTCCTTTCGGCTCCCCAGTAGAACCTGAAGTATAAAGAATAAAAAGCGTATCTTCGCTATCCATAGGTTCGGCCGGACAATCTGTGCTAAGTCCTGCAATGACATCATGCCACCACACATCACGATCGTTTTTTAAAGAAATTTCGGCATGAGTCCGTTGCAATATAATAACCTTTTCTACCAACGGACAGCTAAGTAAGGCTTCATCCATGACCTGTTTAAGCGGGATGATCTTGCCACGTCGATAACCTCCATCTGCAGTAATCACAAATTTAGATTTTGAATTTTGAATTCGCGTTTCTAAAGCGATGACTGAATAACCACCAAATACCACATTATGAATGCAACCTAAACGTGCACACGCTAAAACGGCAATGATGAGCTCTGGTACTAAAGGCATATAGAGCGTGATGCAATCACCTTTTTTTACATCTAATTTTTTTAAACCATTAGTAAATTGACCAACCGCTTGATGTAATTCCTTATAAGTAAATTGACGTTTTTCTTCGGGTTCCCCTTGCCAAAGCAAGGCGATTTTTTCAGAATAGTGTTCCAGATGTCGATCCAAACAATTATAAGCCAGGTTGGTTTTGCCCGCTGTAAACCAAATCGCATCCGGTTCTTTCCAAGTTAATACTTTTTTCCAAGGTTCCATCCAGTGTAGCTCGCCGGCAATGTTAGCCCAAAATTGTTCGGGCTGTTCGATAGAATAACGATAAATCTCGTCATATTGAGCCATGGATTTAATCGTCGCCTGATCAGAAAATTTTTTGGACGGGGGATAAACTTCGGTTTCTTTTAAGATGGTATCTATTGCTTGTGATTCGTTTATAGACATATTTTATGCTCCTGTTGTCAAAACGACCAAAATATGACGACACTTTTCTAAGAATACATATCGCCACTTGCGACTACTGGATTCATCAACTAACCTTAAGGCTTAAACCAATTTAGATAAAGGAGAAATATTATGTTAGCGTGGGCATTTATCTTTCTAGCTATTGCTATCATTGCAGCCATTATTGGATTTACCGGTGTTTTTACCGTAGCGGCTGGCGTTGCAAAAATCATCTTTTTTATATTCATCATATTAGCTATCATTGCTTTTGTAACAATGTTATTTCGTAGACAACGATAAAAAATTACCGCTGGCAATCATATACTAAAATTTTTTGTCACTTATTCATCAAAGATAAAACATCGAATTTGTTCGCAAACATTGTGCATGATGTGTATATTATGTATGCATGCCAGCTGGTTATAAAGTGACGATCCTTGTTTAAATAAAAAATGTAAATAAGCTCGTGTAAAATGCTGACAAGTATAGCATAAGCATCCTGCTAAAATAGGGGTTTCATCTTTTGCGTAAATAGATTTTTTAATCAAAATTCTTGATTGATTTTTTTCACTGACAAATTCCAACCAATTACCTTTTTTAATAACATTCCCATGATAAAGAGCACCATGTCGCGCATTTCGCGTGGGTGCAACACAATCAAATAAATCAATCCCTTTAGCCGCTACATCAATCAAATCTTGTGGATTCAATCCAACGCCCATGGTGTAACGAACTTTATTTTCGGGCAATAAGGGCCGAATCCAATCAATAACTTCCGTAGTTTTTTGTATATCAAAACCGATAACCTCTCCACCAATAGCAATGCCATCAAGTTGTACGTCTACTATAAATTGCGTACTCACTTCGCGAAGATCCCTAAAACTCCCGCCTTGAATAATGCCAAATAAAGCTTGTTCATGACCATAAATTGCATCTGAATGTAAATACGCTGCTTTAGAAGCTAACAACCAACGATGTGTTCGTTCCATTGCAGCGAGTGCAATTTCTCGACCACCCTTTTCAGGAGTACATTCATCAAAGGCCATGATGATATCTGCCCCAATAATTCTTTGGGCTTCGATAGAGCTTTTCGGTGTCAAATGGCTCACCTTCCCCGTAATAGGATGCTTAAAGTGCGCTCCATCCGCATCAATCCGACAAATTTTGGCATTTTTAGATAAACTAAATACTTGAAAACCACCACTGTCAGTTAACATAGGCCCCTCCCAAGCCATCATGCAGTGCATCCCGCCGCTCGCCAAGATAATATCCATACCAGGGTTGAGTAGCATATGATAGGTATTGCCACCTAGAATAATTTGTGAACCTGTACTCTTAAGATCATGTGGCGTCATATGATTAACAAAAGCACGTGTTCCAACAGGCATGAAAGCAGGCGTTAACACACTACCATGCGCTGTCGTTATTTGAGTGACGCGAGCGTAAGAGCTTTTACTGGATTTTATCAGTTGGCAATTAAATTGATTATTCATGAAAGACAAATTTATGGCTTAGAAACTAATTTTTTTTCAATTGTGCTCAAGATTCCTCTTAAAATTTTGACTTCATTGATATCTAGTTCGGATCGGCTGAATAGTCGCCGTAATCTATCCATAATTTGCTGGCTACGAATCGGTTTTAAAAATTCAATTTTATTGAGTAAATCATGTAAATGTTGATAAAAATATTCTTGCATCTTGACATCTGCCAACTGGATCGTTTTTTCTTCAAATTTAGGTTCAATTAAAAAAGCCATCCGTAACTCGTAACAAATAATTTGTACTGCGGCAGCTAAGTTTAAAGAACTATAATTAGGATTGGCTGGAATATTAATTTGAAAATGACATTGTTGTAATTCTTTGTTAGTAAGGCCCGATCGTTCTCGCCCGAAGACGACTGCTACTTTTTGCTTTGAGTTAATAACAATTTTTTCTGCCGCTGCTCGGGCAGTTAAAGAAATCCAATTCAGTTCCCGAATACGTGTACTGGTTCCAAAAACTAAATGGCAATCTTGCAGCGCAGCGGTTAAATGATCAACAACGACCGCTTCTGCCAGGACATCAATCGCATTACTCGCGCGTACTGATGCATTAACATGCGGAAAAGACTTAGGCTCAACAAGATAAAGTTGTGTTAAACCCATGGTTTTCATCGCACGAGCGGTAGCCCCAATATTGCCAGGATCGGTGGTATTCACAAGCACGATCCGAATCTGTGAGAAAGACATGATCTTTTATGTAAACCTTTCAATATAGGTCTTTTATACTTTATGCCTAGCATTTAAAGCTGTATTGCATCTAAAAGATATTTTAGATGCATAAGCTATGGTATCATCTTACACTTTTAAAAAATATAGTACTAGTTTTCACTCTACATCAATAATCATGCACCCTTTTTTAAATATCGCCGATCGCGCTGCCCGCCTGGCAGGCAAAACTATCCTAGACGGTTTAAACCGTCTAGACCGACTTCGTATGCAACATAAACAAGACAATCGCGGCGTTGTCACTGAGATAGATCTAAAAGCTGAAAAAATTATTATCAGTACTATCCAAGAGGCTTATCCCAATCATGGAATCATTGCTGAAGAAAGCGCGCCGATTCATGGTGATAAATACACTTGGATTATTGATCCACTTGATGGAACTTGTAATTATGTCCATGATTTTCCACATTTTGCAGTATCTATCGCGATTAAAAACAATGAAAAAGATTATATCGAACATGCCTTGATCTATGACCCCTTACGTCAAGAAACGTTTACCGCAACCCGTGGCCAAGGCGCTTATTTAAATAATACGCAACGCTTTACCCGTCGTTTACGCGTTAGTTCACGTTCCAGTATTCCGGAATCCTTGATAGGGATCACTATCCCAAGTCGAGGATTTAACACACTTAACGCTGCTATTAATAAAGATGCCTTACGCGCCATGATGTCCCAAGCAAGCGGTATACGCCGAACCGGATCAGCGGCGCTTGATTTAGCTTATGTGGCAGCAGGACGCTTAGATGCCGCTTTGGAGCTTGAAGTTGCGCCCTGGGATATGGCTGCGGGCGTTTTATTGGTTAAAGAAGCAGGTGGAGTTGCCTGTGATATAAAAGGCAACGAAAACTACTTTGAAACCGGACATATCCTTGTCGCTAATCCCAAACTCTCTCCTTTAGTATTACAATCTATACGCTCTATACGCTCAATTTAGCTCTATTTTGGTTATTTTTTTCAAAAATAACCAACTTTTTTACTTCAGAAATACTATCAACGATAGCTTAAGCAATTATTAAAAAAACTTAAGATTCAAACAGGGTCTCAATAGGACAAATACAAAAGATTTAGATTTGAAAGACTAAAAAAACACAGGAATTAAGGTCTGTCATCTACAGTTTTTACTGAAGGTAAAAAATTCCGTCGATCTAAACCTAATGCAACGGCGATAGTTCCTGCCACATAAATCGAAGAATAAGTTCCAACCACAATTCCTATTACCAACGCTAAAGCAAAACTATGAATCATTGTTCCGCCAAAAACACACAGGGAAAGCACAACCAGCAAAGTAGTAGCCGATGTCATTATAGTACGTGATAGGGTTTGATTAATAGACAAATTAACCACTTTTATTGCGGTACCTTTACGAAGTTTACGAAAGTTTTCACGAATCCGATCAAAAATAACGATCGAATCATTCAGTGAATAACCTATCACGGCTAAAATAGCTGCTAATGCAGTGAGATTGAATTCAATACCAAACAAAGAAAATACTCCTAAAATTACAATAGGATCATGAATTAAAGCAACTGCAGCACCTACTGCAAATCGGTATTCAAAACGCAGTGCGATATAAATCATGATACCTAACAGTGCAATAAAAACAGCTAACGCACCTTGTGTTGCTAATTCTCGCCCTACTTGAGGACCTATATATTCAATTTGTTTTAATTGTGCACCCGGTAAAGCTTTTATAATTTTCACACTTAAATCATGTTGGGTAGTGTGCTGGTGTGGTGCCAAGCTTATCAGTACGTCGCGGGAAGTTCCGTAACTTTGCACTAGGATATCGTTAAATCCGGCTGACTCTAATTGTTTTCTTAATAAAGGTATATCTGCGGTATGATTAAAAGAAACTTGTAATTGACTACCACCCGTAAAATCTAAGCCCCAATGTAAACCTTTGACGATTAAGGAGCCCGCTGAAATAATAACTAATAGTAAAGATAAACCCACTGCCCAACGACGTAGGCCTAAAAAATTGATATTGGTTTGTTTTTTAAAAAATTCCACAGCTTTTACTCTTTAAAACTAAATACCAATCGGCAAACGTTTTAGAGGACGTCCCCCACAACATGCATTGATCAAGGCTCTTGTTATCATAATACCGGTTAACATTGAAGTGAGTAATCCTATCGTTAAAGTCACTGCAAATCCTTTGATTGAGCCGGTACCTACGCCAAATAATATTAATGCAACTATTAGAGTTGTCACATTAGCATCAACAATAGTAATTAAAGCACGATCATAACCGGCATGAATACTGGATTGAGGCGACACGCCACTGCGTAATTCTTCGCGGATACGTTCAAAAATTAAAACGTTCGCATCAACTGCCATGCCAACCGTTAGTACGATCCCTGCCATACCTGGCAAGGTGAGTGTCATACCTAGTAAAGATAACAAAGCAACTAACAATATTAAATTAACCGCCAAGGCGATATCCGCTATTACACCAAACACACCATAATAAGCTGCCATAAACACAACTGCTAAAATAAATCCGACAACAATAGAAATAACGCCTTTATGAATGTTCTCAGCGCCTAATTGCGGGCCAATAGTTCGTTGTTCCACGACATAAATAGGCGCAGGCAATGCACCGGCTCGTAATAGTAAGGATAAGTTTAAAGCTTCTTGTGGATTAGTTAGCCCGGTTACCTGAAAATTAGGTGGGAGGGCCGTCTGAATTCTAGCAATACTAATAATTCTCTCCACTTTACGAGGAATGTGAATCATTTTTCCATTGACCACTTTTATACTGCTTTTAGTTTCTACATACACAATAGCCAAAGGTTTACCCACATTTTCACCCGTCACTTGGTGAAAATAACTTTCTCCCCCTCCACCCAAACTAATACTTACCGCAGAACGTCCTGATTCATCAAAGCTAGTTGAAGCATCGGTAATCGAGTTACCGGTTAAAATAACTTGTTTATTCAATAATACCGGTTGATTTTCATATTGATATAATTGTGAACCCGCAGGTGAAATATTATTTACTTGGGCTAGATGTGGATCATGTAAGGTATCTACTAAGCGAAATTCTATGGTCGCTGTTCCTCCTAAAATCTGCTGTGCCCGGGCTATGTCCTGGACACCCGGTAAATCGACTAAAATTCGATTATTCCCTTGCTGCTGAACAATAGGTTCTGCAACGCCTAACTCATTAATTCGATTACGCAGCGTGTTAATAGTTTGGTCTATAGTGAGTTGTCGTAAATTATTGAGTCCTTGCTCCAACCAAACTACCCGCAATTGTTTGGGATTGTCTATTGCTTGACTAAATTCAAATGCTGGAAACTGCTGTTGCAACAAACTCTTTGCTTGCATTAAGCTACTTGTATCTCTGAAAAAAATGGATAATTGTTTCTCTTTTGGCGTTAAGTCCAAATAGCGAATGCGCGCTTGTTGTAGATTTTCGCTAATATTTTTTGCTAAGCCTTGCATGCGCTGTGCAATAAGATTATTGATATCGACTTCTAAAGCAAAATACACGCCACCGCGCAGATCCAATCCAAGTTTCATCGGCGATGCGCCAATTGTCCGCATCCAACGAGGTGCCGATGATAATAAATTAACCGCTACAGTATAATCATCTCCTAATGAAGAGGATAAAATATCTTTAGCTTTAAGCTGAGTATCCGTGTTATTAAATCGCAGTATAAGCGTTTGTTGATTTAGCTCTTCATGAGTAGGAAAAATCTGTGCTCCTTTCATCAACTTATTAACGTTGGATTGTAAAGCCTCCAGGTTAACATGCATGATTGCGGTTGAAGGCGAAATTTGTACTGCTGGCTGCTCTGGAAAAAGATTAGGTGCGGCATAAATAAAACCAAGCACTAACAGCACTATTAATAATACATTTTTCCAGAGAGGGTATTTATTGAGCATAAAAGATTTAAAACTTTATAGTTCCTTTAGGTAATACACTAGAAACCGCTGCTTTTTGTAAATGAATTTCTACGTTTTCTGCAATCTTTAAACTAACTAAATCGCCTTCTAGTCGAGTAATTTTACCCACTATTCCACCGGTGGTAGTTACTTCATCTCCTATTGCTAAGCTAGCCATTAATTGTCGATGCTCTTTTGCACGTTTTGCTTGTGGCCGCCATAATAATAAGTAAAAAATAACTACAAAGCCTAATAAAATTAAAATTTGCGAATATCCACCCGCTTGCGGAGATACAGAGGTAGCTGCTGATTGAGCCAATGCATCAGTCATTAAAAAATTCATAATTTCTCCTATCGGAATAATAATATCAAGCCAAGCAATTTACCTGGTTCGCCGCGTATTCGCAAATTAGCATTAAGTTGCGCTAATCCACATCGCGTCACCATAACTAAAAAATCGATAATTCTGCTTAATCGCCTCATGATACGCTTGCATGGTGCACTCATAACCTGAAAAGGCACACACTAACATCAATAAGGTTGATTGTGGCAAATGAAAATTGGTAATTATGGCATCAACACAGCTAAAATTAAAACCCGGATAAATAAAAAGGCCGGTGTTTCCAAAAAAAGGTTTTATTTGATTATTTAAAACCGCAGTTTCTAAACTTCTTACTACAGTAGTTCCCACCGCAATCACACGTTTATGATTCTGTTTTGCTTGGGTTATTTGTTCACACACCGCTTCAGAAACCGTAACATGCTCATTATGCATACGATGATCTTCAAGACGAGTACTTCGTATGGGTTGGAAAGTTCCTGAACCAACGTGCAAAGTAATATATGCAATATTCACACCCTTTGCTTTTAACTGGGTTAACAATTCTTCATCAAAATGTAAACCTGCTGTCGGCGCTGCAATAGCACCGGGAGAAGATGCAAAAACAGTTTGATAACGCTCCCAGTCAAATAATTCATCCGCTCTTTGGATGTAAGGGGGTAATGGGATATGACCGATTTTATTTAAGAGCTCTAAAATAGAAGGGTTAGGTTCGATCAAAAAAGTTAATTCGAATATATGATCGGAACGTGCGGTAACTTCTAGACTTACTCCATTTTCTAATATCAGGATAGTTCCTAATTTAACTGGCTTACTTGACTTTAATTGCGCTAAAACACATTTCTTATTGACAATTTTTTCAATTAAAATTTCTATTTTTCCACCTGTGGTTTTTTTTACATATAAACGCGCAGGAATAACTTGCGTATTATTTAAAACTAACAAATCCCCAGGATTTATAAAATCTAAAATATCTTTGAATTTTTTATGTTGAATCGCTGCGGTTGTTTTATTTAAACAAAGCAATCGACTATCAGTTCGCTGCTTTGTTGGATAGTGCGCAATTAGTTTTTCAGGAAGCTCATAAGCGAAATCTTCCAGTTTATAGTGTATTTGAATTTTCAAGTAAACTAACCATTAAACAATTAACAAAACCCCAAAGCAAAAACCCGCGAAAAGCGGGTTTTTAAGTGTAAGTAGCCTGGCGATGCCCTACTTTCCCATGGGGGAACCCCAAAGTATCATTGGCGCAGAATAGTTTCACGTCTGAGTTCGGAATGGGATCAGGTGGTACCTATTCGCTAAGGTCGCCAGGC
>VBOA01000005.1:0-473 GCA_005877695.1 Gammaproteobacteria bacterium
AGACATTTCCTGGACGGCTTTGTTGATGTGTTCGCCAAAAAATGGAAACGTTGTGACAGAATTTTTGTTGTGTTGCCCTCCCCTCTTGGCGCAGCCCACAAAGATAAATCGAAATGGGTTGTTGAACATTAGCTCTATATAATTGGAGTCATTTTTTGAAGTAGCTTCCATCGAGCGAAAAGATATGTTGTCCATCAACATTGTTTTGTCCAGCACACAGGATATCGGTCTCATGTGGTTGATGTATATAGCATTGCTCTTGTTGTCCAACATAGAAAAAAGCGATTCCACCATACGCGGCAATTGTGTGTGGGCACCTACATAATTGTTCATTTCCAGTTGACGCAAGTGATGTTCCGTGGCGCGTAGTTGGATCGCAAGCTTTCTGTTCTTCAGTGTGGAAAGCGTAGATTTGTATTGGACAATGTAAACAAACGTGTTGAATACATTGGTTAGCATGACACTGGCTCCTT
>VBOA01000005.1:510-12896 GCA_005877695.1 Gammaproteobacteria bacterium
TTTCAGCTCCTTGATTTCTGCCTCCATTTCGCTGTAGTCCTCTGCAAACAATCTCCTTCTAACCCGCTTCTTTTTCTGCGCAGATATGTGGTCAATATCACCGGAATGTCGTTTTTTTACTGTCTGGCTTACGCACGCATGCGACTCTGTTTCATCTGGATTCTTTGCCTTGTCGGTTTGGGCTTCATTCTTTGTTTCGTTCATTTCCAATTCAAGCTCGTCCTCTCGTGAATCAATGTCCATCATATCGCCAGTATGGTCTCCCATCACTGTTGTTGGCATCGGTGCGATTGACAATAAAGCTGTAGCGGTTTCGCATACATGCAATGTCAACAAAACACCGTGGACAGTGTAGTCAAGCCTGTGCACGGAGCAAAAATTTTAATTTTTTTTATATTTGAAAACTTGTTGCAAAAAAATAGTAATTCAAAGAAATATATTCTCATAGTTTACATTTACACTCAATTGTCACAATTTACTACGCATCGTCATCGATTCTAACATTTCTTACGTACGATTTTTGCTCAGCCAATGGATATACACGCACCTCGTTCTTTCTCGCTTCTCCCAAAAACACATTTTCATTGTATCTGGGCGTCGAATCATCGGCTCCCAGGTTATCGTCAATTCCCCAGATCCTAATGCCTGTTGGTTTAATTTGATCTGCTAACTGTTTGAGAAGTTCTATAGCGCTTCGTTTGTTATGGTAACCAGTGTATACAATCGTTCTCCTCACCATACCGCCCAACGTTCCCGGTTCCATGTCAATAGCACGCCCGTACTTTTGTTCGATAGCGTCAGACATGGTGGTTTCACCCACACACGAGTCTAAATGATTGAGTATTTGTACCGCGTTCATCAACCAATTTACCGCCAAATCGGAGTCCAATATTTCGTCGTCATTCGAAGTTAAGGATGACAATAAATACATGGCCGTGTGATAATAGTATGTGGTAACATCTCTAGCGTCCAACGTCCGCAGCCGTTTATCTGACACGTCCACTGTCAAAGCCATGAGCAAATTTCTGGGAATCTTGAAATCTAACCGCAAATATAGCCTTCGAAAATTCATCGGAGTCAGTAGTTGTTTACACATACGGACTTTTCCCAATTTGTTTGTACAAATGGCCGTCACTTCATGCGGCAACCCTTCGGCTATACGTCTGCGGGCAACCCCAACCGCTGGTGACCGGTCGAGATTAGTGTACATTGATTTGTCTGTGTACTTTGAAGGGTTTCTCAAACGGCCTGAGGTAGGTCGTTCGCCAGAGTTCAAACCACCTTCGGCTAACCTTCGTTGTCGCGTTCGTTGGATTTCACTTGTCACAGACCGGTTTAGTACACTAGATTGGTCGTCGTCATCGTCCGAAATGGAATCATTAGGATTTGCTCCCAAAGCGGCAGACGGACTTTTTCTGCCAAAACGGCCACCCACTGACGCCGGTCTGCCCCTATTTTGTGAACCGCGTGTATTCGGAGACGCCACGGTTTTCGGCACAGAAAATTGTGCTGGCGATCCCACGTTTCGCATATTGGATGTCCCGGCTTTTGACTTTCCCCTGCTAGAGTTACGAGATGAGCGCGAACGTGCACGGGTATCAGTAAAAGCGGAGGAAGACAAGGAATCGTCAGAGTCGTCCGAGTTGTTCATGTCTGAATTTCCCAACAATTTCATACCTTGGGGAAATGCCATTTTAAAATATTTAATTCAAGTCAGCCGAATTTATGAATCTAGCGGGCTTATAATGTTGTGACCAATGTAAACGTTTACCGATTCCTCTGCCTGTTACGTGACGGCGATTTGGCTCGTAACGATTTGTTTCCCTTGATATATCTGCCGCGTCTGCCTGACTTGGATGGTGAGGGGGATCTTGATCGGCTAGAAGAACGACCTCTAGAGTTTCTCCGTCTCTGCGGGGATTTAACTAAACGACGATGTTTCGCCTTTGATCCGGGTGTATTGCGATTCACGGCTTCAACCGTGCCGCCAATCAGTCTTCGGTCTGCACTTGGCGACCGCCTTCGGCTATGCCTATTTGGTGACCCACTAGGGCTTCTCGAGCGTTTCCTCATATTACCGTTTCGCTCGTATTCACCAGAGGAAGAGACGACACGATATGAAGGGTTTTTTCTGCCGCCTTTTTGCATTGACGAACCGGCGTTTCTTCTAATAATTGGGACGAATGTAACCTGCGGTGTTTTAGTTCTGAAACCGTTCGGCGCGTTGTAACGTTCGTTTATATCATCATTTGAATTCATCTTGTCTTATCATCTATGTTGAGTGATTTACAAACAATGGGCTTACGACTTCTTATAAGTCTATATAGACATAAGCAATTTACAACTAAATTTGTATACATTTGAACGACATTTGCACGTGCTTTGAACGACGCGTTAAAATGGATTCCATTTCCACCGCGGCTTACGAATCAAAAGTTGCAATCAATCGGTACATGACAATACTGACTATAATACCACTCATCATGTTTTTAATGTGGTGGGTTTCCGATTTGACGTCGGGAGCATTCTATTTTTTGGCGACCGTGATCGCGTTCTTGGGCTTTACAGTTACCAGAGCTTGGTTTGCTGAACGCGAATACTTTGGACGCGTTGGACCCATTGACAACGTGACGGAGATTAGAAAAACGAATGCCATTTTAAATCGTAAATGAAAAACTGTTTCTATCAACACCACCCGAAATCTGGTTGGATTACCGTTCCGCTAGATCCGTAAAGAAACATGTTTGCGATGAACGTGGCAAAGGCTGGAAAAGGGGGGAAGCAAATAAGACATACAGACCAAGAATGTACAAGTTATTCTCAACAGTAATATTAGTAAAAGTTTTTTTATTCTTTACCATCGTATGGTTTACGCAACGCGCTACTTTAATCCGGTACAAAGAATGGCCAACAGGTTTGACGGAAAACAACGAAAGGACCAACGTTCACGTGGGTCGAATGAATGCGGTTCCTTTCGACTTGAAATCGGTTAGCGATTTTGAAACCAATCCCGTAGCATTGGGTTCCACCACAGACGACAGATTGTCACAGGCAAATGGTGGATGTGACCACATTACTGGTTTGCGCATAGACATTGATAAATTCGATCGTCAAAGTACAGCTATGAAAACATTTGATTGTAATGAGTTTTGCGGCGGCTCGGCCTCCACTAGCTATCGTTTGGTCAATTATACAAAAGACAGTGATATATTTGTCAATGGTGTACGGCCAATCGCCAAAGGTCTATATTGTGTCAGAAGCGATGCGGACGTTGTACACTGTAACACAGCTACCTCGCGTTTAGTGAGCGGCCCTCAAGGAAAGTGGGCCTGTGTTCCTCGATGGCCACATTTTTTCGGTGGCCCCGATGGTGCTGATATCATGGTCTGCGGCGGTTCGATACGAGACGAAACCACACGATTGGTGTACGCAGACCGTTTACCGCCGAGCCGACAATTACCCAAATTGTCAAACGATCCATACGTTGACACAACAGTTATTAAAAACAAGGATGGCAAAGTAGCAACCGTCCTTCGGTGGAAATGCGCACCCGGTAGCTATTTGCAAGACCAGACTGACTCTATGTCAAACGAGTACATGCCCATGCCATCAAATCGCATGAAAAAGATGAAAAACTGGTGTGCTCAATATATTTACCGGGCAATTGCGCAAATTGCTCCTTCCAAAGGATCTGAAGGCTACTGTGATTGTTTACCAGCACATGGTAAAATTAAAGTGTATGGGGAAAAAGTAAATACGTCAGAAAATGCACATGCAACTGCCGAAATAGATGAAGGAATTAAACCACGCAACGGCATGATTTCCGTTCCGCATGCATGTTGTCCCTGCCCTTCTGGTGGCGGACTAGATAACGATTCATATGTGGTCAATATCGCGCGTCCGTGTCTTAAATCGTATGAACGTAGTGTTTTGTCGGACATAGATATCACTCCCGAAAAGCTTTTGCACTACTTTCCGTGCGGTGTAAATGGCTTTGACCGTCGCAGCGCGTCTTGTATGTCCGCCACGGTGTACGTAGGATTTGGCCTCTCTGAATTTGGACGAAAGTTGGTTGGCCGAAAAACTTTGTGGAAAGACTCATAATAAGCACCTTGTTGATCCAAGGGGCATCTGTATGATGGCGCAAATGTCGTACGAAACGCCATTGGATGCAAACTTTGTGTCTGCCTACGAGATGTACAATCAACATATTTATGACTTTGATAACACCCACACACGGACACGTCGCAACCCCAATACAGACGATGATGAAATCGAACCTGATTTAAACCAAGTGGAACAAAATCAAATGTCACAGGCAAATGATATTGCATACTCGAGTGCACCGCCTATACCGGCACCGCGCAACGTGGTTCGTAAATGCCAAACACGAGAACATGGTGATAAAACAGAGGAGGCGTCAAAGGGTAAAAGCATTATGCGATATCTAGTGAATTCTTTATTGATTGGTTACACGGCCGTAGTTTTGTATTGTATGACTACCGATGGTCAGCCTAGACGCGGTACGAGGTAATAAGTGCTCGTAACAAACATGGCGGTGATCAGATCCTCCAAGACTACATACATCCAAAGGCTTGTCGACGCTCAAGAAGACATGGAAAACGCCGGCAGAGGCATCCGCGAGTTTAGTAACAATTTGGCCGTGGCCAAACTTTTAGATTGTTATTTTTCCATCATACGTTTTGATTTGGAATTCAAAAACCAATATTCCCTGAACATGAACGACGTGGAACCTAGCCACCTGTTGGCTTTGCACATAATGCTGGTGAAAAAACAATTTGACATAGACAACATGCTTATGTTGATCAATAGAAACACAATAGAATCACATTTTTCCGTTTTAAAGCGATTGTTTACCAACAATCGTGCGTTCGGTGAAGTGGTTTCTATACTAAACAAAGCGACGGACCTACAATTACACTCCAAAGCATTGAACGAAGGAGACCCATCAGCGGAAAATGTACGACTTCCTTTGCCTGCCGGCCTTTCGCGGTTCGACATGAGTGTTGCCAGTGGTTTTGACACAATAATAGGCCAAGATAGGGTCGTTGAAGTGGTAAAAAAGTTAGTTGAAAAATCGGCGGCCGTATTAGAGCCGCTGTCCGTCATTTTGTACGGCCCACCGGGTACGGGAAAAACGTCCATGGCGTTGGCCGTCGGCCGCGAGTTCAAAATGAACGTGTATACAATCGCGGTGGCTTCTCTGGGCGGCCAGTATGTGGGTGAACGTGAAAAAAACATTGTGGATATTTTTAAATATTTGGAGGATCGCGAAGAAGACTTGTTGCTGTTTGTGGACGAGGCTGATAGTTTTTTGACTGCCTCCGACCCAGGTGACAAACAGCAAATACAGTATACGCGCGCAGTCACTACAGAATTGTTTGAACGATTTTTAACGCCGCGTAAGCTACGCGACATTGGCGCGAATAGGGAAAATGAGAAACGCAAGGGGCGCGTACTCATGATGGCTACAAACTTTGAAGACCGCATCGCCGAGGAAATAAGACGTAAATCCGTAATGTTGTTTATCGACTTGCCGCGAACGCCGTCTGACATGTTTCGCGTATTCGACTTTTACAGAAACAAGTATTGTATCAACATGACAAACGAACGTATGCAACGCATGGTGACATACGCCCTGAAATTAAATTTGGCGCCCTCGCATGTATCTCAAGTTATGCGGCGTATTGCGACGCAGGTGCTTTTGGATATGTTAAAACGAGGTATAGTATTTCGCAGATACATCGACTTTCCAAAACGGTCGGGCCAGCATCCACTAACAAAGTTAGTGCTGCCCGTATACACAGTGAGCGGCACAGCTATGAACAACAAGCCGGGCCTGAGGGATGTGATAGTTTTGGTTTACAACAAAAAACAACATAGACATAAGAAACGTGATCGTGTTATTCCGCTTGGTGGCGGTGAGAACGCAGTGCACGGGATACCGGCTACCGCTGTCCATCCGTATTACGATGGCGACGTAGAAAGGTTCTTCCGCGCTTTCGCTGATTTCGACCGATTGCTTACGGAAATTGGCAATGAGGATAGTACCACAGACCCGGAGTACGTATTACCGGACAAAGAAATTGACGGTTACACAAACGAGACGGATGATGACCAAGAAGGCGATGACGCTCGTGCCGGTTTTGAGTCTGCCGTAAAAACATAAAAGAGCAGGCGTGTGTGTAAGTGGAAAATTCAATGCGCGACTTTGTCTAACCCTTTGACGGCCGAAGGGGCAATCAGAGAGCTACGATTCTAGACCTTATGTCATTGAATCATTGTCACACCCACGAAAGAAGGTGGACTGAATTGTTTCGCTTTGTTTTTCAGCAACGCCTTCAATAATATATTCTTGGCTCCGTTTTTGTCGCGGTGCGTTCCTTTACGGCATGTGTTGAAGGGACCGCTTCTTCGCGAACCCTACGCTTTTTGTTCAGACATTTGTTACTGCTCGCTCTGGCATGATCCAAACCTCCGCACGAAGGGCATTTATTTGCTGTGTGCATCTTGTATAATTGACACGGTCAGAAACGATGAACGATCGTAATTACATTACTTATATACTGTGACACATCACAGTAATCAATATACATGTAAGCAGATTCGTTTAATTATTATTGTGAAGTGTTATGTTTAGGACTTCTGTTTTACCTTATCAATAAGGTCAAGATTCGTCTGGCTTACATGGCCGATATATCGGCCGTCGGCCGTAAAAGGGTTATTATCAGTATTGAAGCCACTTGTGCTCACTTACCATGACTATGACAACAGAGGGTTGACATGTAAATATCTTTATCGGGGGCACGATAAATGAAATGTATTATTCTTTTTACGTGATTAGGCGGCCTTCTTTTTTTGTGACAAGCCTTTTCTGTGATGCATTCACATGATCACCCCAGTGGCAAAATATTTACAAGTAAAATAGGCCAATGTCATTAACATTTTAGAACTATTGGTATTTTTACGACAAAATGTGTTGTTTCGATTACAATAATATCGTATTATTTTTCGTGGTTGATACATCACAGTAATCAATATACATGTAAGCAGATTCGTTTAATTATGACTGTGAAAGGTTATGTTTAGGACTTTTGTTTTACCTTATCAATAAGGTCGAGATTCGTCTGGCTTACACGGCCTATATATCGGCCGTCAGCCGTAAAAGGGCTAAATATAACTCAGAGCAGAGTTTACGATTTTGAATGCAAATTAGGAATGTTTTGGTCATCCTAGGACAGAAGATTGAACTCATGCCGGTAAAACAATTACTGCATGAGGTATGAACGGTATTTTCTTTTAATTGTATGTAATGTTATGTTGCTCTGTATGTAGCATATACTGCTCATGTAGTAATAGCTTTTGGTTTTTATGTTATAGGTAGTGCCCGATGTCGAATTACCGCCAAATCATGGGAGACAAAAATGCAAAAAGAATTGGTGTATGTATTGCAGTACATTTCAGACCAAGATGGCACGACATTTAATAAATAAACATAAAGATGTACCAGATGTTACGAAATACATGAAGATACAAGGAACCGATGCAGCTAAACAGAGAGGACTCAGACGTGAGTTGTGCAAATTATTAATAAACAAATCAAATAAAGTTTACAATGATGAGGTAATAAACAATACTAAATTAGGAACACCGATTCCAATGAAAACAAGTAAGAAATTTACAGAAAGTTCTCATGTTGTATGCTCCATATGTGGTGGTTTGATATCCAAACGATATTTTAGCAGCCATTCCCACACTTGCAAAAGAAGACAAATAACATTTGAAAATGTAACAGAAACCAAAAAACCAGTTGCAAGCTTGTTACGACCTAAATTATCATACAAGTATAAAGCTTTAGAACAGAAAATTTTTCCAAGAATGAACAAAGATAGTATTAGCTTAATAGCTCAAAGTGACCCCCTCATTCTTGAATTCGGCAGAAGATTTCTAAATTCACATATGGCAATAAACCAGAAAAATTATGTTTCTAATAAAATGCGTTCACTTGCCGATTTATTGATTCGATTCAAAAACACAGATCCTGTGAATATAAAATCGATGGCAGATTGTGTAGACCCTACCAATTTTGACGGATTGTGTAATATCATAAAACATTGGAGTGTTTACAATGAAGATAGTGGAATGTGTGCTGTGGGAAGTGTTCCAAGACGTCTATGTAAAAGTTTGAAAATGTGTTCCTATATTTTGTGGTCAGAATCTATTAAGAATAAATTAATCTCCCACGAAAGTCAAATAAAAGAGAAGGAGAAACACGACAGATTTATGACTCTCATGTACACTGATTGGTCTATTGAAATAAATAGCATTTCCGATAAAAGTCTCAAGTTTCACAAAATAGCTAAAGAAGACAAGATGCCATTGGTTGAAGATATACGGATTTTTTTTAAAGAGGCTACACGGCGTATAAAGGATGCAGTGAAAAGTTTAAATGAAATACATGGAGCGGAACAATACAACACATTGATAAAATTATGCATTCCGTTTCTCATCACATTCAATGGAAGACGCCCAAGTGAAGTGGTTTATTCAAAAATTGAAAACCTTTCCACTCTACAGACTAGACCTGATCAAGAAAATAAAGACACCAGTCTAGCAGTGTTTAATGTTGCAGCCTTGAAAAATAATGTCAAAGTGCCTATTATAACACCCGGTTTTGTACAGCAAGCTATCGAAGATTTGTTGGAACATAGATTAATTTTAAATGTCAAAGGAAATTTATTATTAGGAAAATTAGATGGCACGGCTTACAATGGAAGTAATTTAATTGCAAAACTGAAATCTGGATTGAATCTGCAAAAACCTGAATTTTTAACAGCAAATGGCATGCGCCATTATTGGGCTACAATATCTCAAAAAGACCCAGAAATTAAGCGATATATGCCTAAATGTCTCGGGCATACTAACTCTACACATCAGAAATTTTATGAAAATTCCATGTCTGACATTCATCTCAACATTGTAGGACCCGTATTATTTCGACACTGTTTATCAAGACCTGATAATGTTACAGAATGTAGTAACATTGAACCGATGCCTGGTACCTCTCGACAGGCAATCGAAAATGATTTATACTATGCAAAGGAATTATCAAACATGAATGACAGTGACATGGATAGCACTATTGGTATAGAACCTTTATCAAACTGTGAGACAAATTCCAATTCAAACTGTATCGAAAATGGACCAATTCCCTCAATAAATCAAAGTAGCATGATTGAAGATTTGGAAGTTTCCCCCCCTGTCAATTCTAACAAACACATTTTGGATATGACTGCAGATGACCAAACTTCCAAACCACAACAAAATGGTTGCACTTCCGATGATCCAAATTTTGAACCATTGCAAAATAGTTCTAATGACTCCTCGGACGATTCTAATTTTGATGTGGACAACAACTGTAGGACACCTAAACGCATATCTAACCTTAACATAAATGAATCAAGTGCAGAAAAGTCGCCAATTTTTATAGGGAAGCGGAATAATTGGCTTACACCCGAAAGGGAGGAATTATTTAATGGTTTACCAAAAACCGTTCTGGGCTTAGAACACGCAGGTCGTGGAAAGATTAAACATGTATGGGAAAATTCAACTTTACTGAAAAGACGTCATTCTTTGCAAACTACGAGAATCGAGGTTAGTAAGTATTTCACAAAGAAGAAAACGATTTCAACTCCTATACGTAAGAGACTGTTTGATCAAATTGAAGAAAATGAATCTAAATGACAATATCCTTCTATAACATACAGCATTTCAGGGTTGTAATAAAGCTTAAAAGTATACACAGGCAATAATTTGCCTGTTATAAATTATCGTATAGACTAGGAGTTCTATAATTATCTCAATTTTTGTTTGTTGTTTTCAGATATTTATTTATATCATATCAAACATCACTTCACTCATTGTTCTTATTATAACATTGCATGTTCACATTGTCTATCTAGCCTAGGGGCAAATGCCAAATAAATTTTTTTGCTCATAATAATGCCTTGATTGGGTAAGTCACTTCGAATGCATTTATGAAGATTTGTATTCCTATCAAATTGGTTTTTCTTGTAATAGAATTTATATTTCAATTTGAACATTTGGTTTTTTTATTTTGTCAACAATATTTGTAGGCTTCCATGAGTACAATGGTTTTTACGAATTCTGTTTATAATATTATAAAGGGTTGTGTTGTTATACAATATGTTTTGATTGTAATAGAAATTATACTTGAATGAACATTTGTTTTTTATTTTGTCAACAATTTTTGTAGGCTTCCATGAGTACAATGGTTTTTATGAATTCTGTTTATAATATTATAAAGGGTTGTGTTGTTATACAATATGTTTTGATTGCAATAGAAATTATACTTGAATGAACATTTGTTTTTTTTTATTTTGTCAACAATTTGCGTAGGCTTGCTTCCATGAGTAAAACATTTTTACGAATTCTGTCTATGTTATAAAAGTGTGTAATGCTATGAAATTTGTTTTCGCTTGTAATAGAAGTTATTGAATTTGAACTTTTTTTTATCTACAATATGCGTTGGCTGCTATGATGTTATTTAGTTATTCTGATTATAATATATTTTTATTTCTGTATTTTGAAGTGTATACCCAATTATATGTATTATACCTGAGGTTATATTTTGTAATAAGCTCTTTGTAATAAAATAATATATAGAAATCTGCAATTCGACTATTATTTACCTGCTGACCATTTGACATTTTTTTTATGTCAAGTAAGTAAACCTGTTTATAGGACAGTTTGTACATACAGCATATTAATTAAGTATCAAAACAATTCAATATTTAACAAAACCCAAGTGGACAAGAAAGTTTTGTTTGTAATGTTAGTTGTTGACAAAATATCTGGAACTTTTTACATAAACCCCTGTTGACATTCTAGTTTTTTACCCCCGTTGACAGGGGAATGTGGGGGGAAAGCTAATTTTAAAGGGGGTAAAAAACTGTTTTATGTAAAAAGTCCTAGAACTTTTGCCAGCAACCAATGCCATGAACAAAATGTTTCCTATTTATTTGGGTTTTTAAAATAATATTTGTTTCCATACCTAATTAATACACTGTACATAAGAGATAAATCTCTGATAATGGATCTCTAGTAAGTAGGTAAACTCAAATAATTGAACGAAAGTAAAACAAACTTTATTATACATTCATAATATAAGTTGTCTGGGGGCGGTGTTCGTGAGCTTCGTGGATGTGGTTGAACTCTGGTAGGACTGCTCTGGGGAAGTGTTCGAGTTGCCTGGGGGCGGTGTTCGTGAGCCTCTTCGATGTGGCTGAGCTCTGGTAAGACCTGTCAAAATGCCAATATAATCAGACCAAATGCCGGGTGGTTCGGATTCCACTATAAACTGTAGGTCCCTTGGTTGCCAATGATCATATGGGCTATTAATTAATGATCTTACCTAAGGAACAGTCGGCCTAAGGTAGTAACAAGACTACACTTCATAATCCATAACACTTATCACACTCACCACTCACTACATATTCGGCTATAAAATCCGCCCCAGGGTGGCGCCGTCTCATATTAGTAATATAGTGATGATGTAATATTAAAAAATGCAATAGCCATTGTGATAAATAATAAATATAAAAATAAAAATTTAATTTAAAATTCCAATAATAATTTACAAAATGACCATGGAGTCGCTGCTGTTGTAGACCTAGTTCCCGCTAAGTCCGCTAAGTGGCGGCAATCAGTTCACAAAACAGCATAGGTCCGCCAACCGGACGACCTAGTCCCCGCAAAATGGCGGAGGCCGCTAAATGGCGGAGTTAGAGCCGGTAAATGGCGGAGGCCGCTAAATGGCGGAGCTAGTCTCCGCCAAGTGGCGGAGGTCCGCCAACAGTCTCCGCCAAGTGGCGGAGGTCCGCCAACAGTCTCCGCCAAGTGGCGGAGGTCCGCCAACAGTCTCCGCCAAGTGGCGGAGGTCCGCCAACAGTTCCCGCCAATTGGCGGGGAGCCTAAGTCACACAAATAAAACATACTATGGTCTTTTGATTTGACGTTCTGGGGAATGTAATATAAGCAAAAAAGGCTCAATCCACGCAGGAAACCACCACCATGTGATAGACTTTACTAGAACATTGCACATTGAAACATTGTCATATGATTGTATGGCATTACGGATTATATCTAGATGCTCCTTTCTTCTTTTCCCCCGTGTTATAGAATTTTACCACCCTTTCTTATAGTAATTTTCCCTCGTCGTATAGACTTTAACCCCATTTTTATATCAAAATTTTATCCCGTCTTGTGGATTACACTTTATAGAATAGGGCGAAATTTTCATTATTTTATTTTTACGGTGTCAGAACCAGATAAATGACTCTACT
>VBOA01000192.1:0-445 GCA_005877695.1 Gammaproteobacteria bacterium
GCAGTTTTTCTGGGTTCGCCCGTTCGTTTATTCAGGGGAAAAATATGACGCCAGTCATAAAAACCTGTTGAAAGAATTATGCACCGTCGATTGAGCGCAGCCTGCCTGTAAACCTTATTTTTTAATAATAATTCTTCTCCTACGGCATTCAGAAAATCATACTTAACAAAGTTTCCTCGATGGTCTTTATAACCTCGCCGGATTTTATTGAGTTGTTCTCTTGTTTCAATAAAAGGCCAAATCAATGGATCGGGGATAAATCCCCATTCCATTGGAACAATTTCAAAATCTTCCTGCCCATCAACCGGTTTAAGAACAGCAGTACTTCCGAAATCAAACCCATTTAGCACATCCCGGTTCAAAAAATCGTATTTGGCAACAAGTTTTTTAAATTCTTTTAACCCGATGGACTCAGATCGTGTAACACTTTGCCCATTAAAATAAC
>VBOA01000192.1:514-1637 GCA_005877695.1 Gammaproteobacteria bacterium
TCTGCTTCCTTCTGCCTTCCTTCGGGCATGGATGTCCAGAATTTTCTAATATAATTTTCGGTTCGCACAACGATAATTGGATTTCTTTTGCTGCTAAATATTACTTTAAATGCAACATAATCTGGAAGATTTAATCTTTGAACTTCCATCGTAACACCGTTGGACAATATTTGAAAATTATCTTCTGTAGCATCAAACATATTTACGCATAATGATCATGAATAAACAATCCTACCTTCTCTACTAATTCATAGTCTAATTCATTTCCAAGACACTGATCTAAGGCTGATAACTCAAAACCTTCCATGCAAGGGACTAACCTAAACAAATAATCTTCACCACGCATAACTTTAAAATGTGTTGACCTTTCGCTATCAATAGGAATAATAATTAGGTCTCCAAAATGCAACCTTTCTTCCATACTACAATTTACTTAAATCCATTAATTTTAATGTAGGTATGAAAAAAATCTATTTATTCTTATCCGTTATTCTTTTGGGTTATTCTGCATTTTCCCAAACAGAAGTTAGCCTGTCTGATATTGCCAAGCATGAAGGTGATAGTGTTGTTGTTAAGGGATCGATCTTCGGTACACGATATCTTGTTACTGCTAAAGGATCACCAACTTTTATGAATGTAGGTGCAAAATACCCGAATGATTCTCTGACCCTTGTTATCTGGGGAAATGATAGATCAAAATTTCAGGGAGATCCTGAAAAAACTTATCTCAATAAAACTGTTCAGGTGTCAGGTAAGGTTGAAATATACAAGGGCAAACCTGAAATTATTTTGTATAGCGATAAGCAAATGATGATTTTATCTAATTAATCAGAAATGACACTCTATCAATTCAAACTATTGGATGAAAACGATCAAGCTGAAGTGACTTGGGAAAAAGGAATTTTGCTTGATGCAAGAATTGATGGAACGTTGAGTATGTTACTGTATCGGATAGATAATTTCTATGTTGAAATACAGTATGATCAAGATATAAACGAAATTATAGGTATAAAAAGTTTTATTTCTGATAGACTGCTTGAACCCTATTTAGATAAAATAAATTTGGTTGAGTTGCTCAACAGCGACATAATCGTTAACTACCAAACAGCATTATATGAAGCAA
>VBOA01000192.1:1825-2100 GCA_005877695.1 Gammaproteobacteria bacterium
GTGATAAAACATTTATTTATTGCCGTTGGTCCCATAGTTCTATGGATAGAATATAAGTTTCCTAAACTTTTGATACAGGTTCGATTCCTGTCGGACTACTTTCCAAATTTTTGAGGCTTTATTTTCACCAAGTTACAAGCCTCTTTAATTTTTGGTGTCAATTGAGGCGTCAATTAAGTTCCGTCTGGTCCGCCAACCAAATTTTTAACCTAAAATTTTTAAAGAGTTATAGGCTGTTTTGTTTTTGGGGGCAATTAAGAGGTTAATTGTAATAG
>VBOA01000045.1 GCA_005877695.1 Gammaproteobacteria bacterium
ATAATATACCTCTATTTTTACAAACACTATAGCAAAAAGTATTTTCGGGCGTTAATAAAAAAACAGATATACCGCCGCCATGGCACCAATAGGACACGAGGGCGAAATATTAGACAAATTACCAACGGATTCGAATAGTGTTTATAATATAGTAACCACAAGAATCAAAGAATATTTGGGCAACTATAAAAGTGCCCAGAGCTTCACAACTAGGTCAAATGACCAGCATAATAAAACTAATAATATTGGATGGGACGTGGCCTGTATTACGGCGGTTTCGTTGTCTGTACTGTTTACGGGCGTCGCTTCAATATCAATCTTTAAAATTGGGGTGTTAAATACACTACTTATTTGCATATTTGTTCTGACGTTGCTCGTTTTCGGATATGTCAACTTCGTGACAAAAGAGTCCACACAATTTGTCGAGTTTTTTGACGATGGCGTTGAATTTTGACAGGATAAAGTAGTGGCGAACCCTGTCCCATTTTGTACAAACCACGATGTTAAAATTGTCGCCCAAGACTTTCAGATTTTTGTGCTTAATTATGGTTGTGTCGTTGGGCAATTGAAAGTTGAATAACATGACAAAGTATTTCAACACATAGTTAATATTATTAGATCCGCGACAACGCTGTTCTATAGTTTCCGCGTCCAATGTCGAAGACTCTACTGTAATAGACCAGGGTTTTAGTTGAAACCCATAGTTCATCCTATCAATTTTTATTCCAGTTTCTTCATTAAACTCTCGTATGGCGCACGATAAGGGGGTTTCTCCCCTGTCCCTGTTTCCTTTTGGAAATTCAAACATGTTCTCTGTGAAAAACCCAGGACACATACTCTTTGACATGTCCCCAAGGGGCAATTTAAAATAGTGATTATTAATTCTGTTATAAAGTGCGTAGTTAATCCTTCGTAATACAAACAGTTGGTGCGTAGACGGGTTGATAAGAATCAATCCATACTTAATCCTGGGTGTCGTGTCTTTCATTCCACAATGAATTGTTATTTGTTGTACCCACTTTAAATAGGGGGATTTGTGAAATCTTATTTGACTCGGGTTCGGAGAGTGGTACTGGTCTGGGAGTAGACCCACAGACAGAGAACTAAACCGGTTCGGCCGGGCGTCGCACTTTCCAACCAGTTATGTAAATCGAGGGGGCAGAGTCCGCTATCGCCGAGGTAAGTTTCTTCAGCTGAAACTAAAATGTGTTTGTTATAAAAATAAACAAACAATGACAGAAGATGAAAGTATTGTACCAAGTAGTGACAATAATACTCCATTTCATGACCACGTCTTCCCAATGGAATTTATAACAGTGGCTTCAACAAACAAACTAGAAAATCCATCTGATTCATTAATTCTCAACACACTAGAATATCTTTTAAGTTTGAATTGGCCGGTTGCACCCAATCCGCCCCCCCAAATAGACGTCGGTACGTGTATAGAAAATTTCATACGGAACGTTATAAATAAACAACAATTAACACACCCAACGGAAAAGTTACCAGAATGTTTTGTCGAAAATAGTAACAAAGTACAGGCAAGTTCTAACAATACTGCTAATAATATTGACTACAATCAATTAATACAGGTTATTCAGACCATGTTGAATAAAGACACTCCCCCCGCCTAAAAAGATTCCACGCGTAGTTCGTTGTTATTTAAAAATACGGTAATGCGGTTGTTTACCAAGTTAGTGACGATATTTTGTTTGCTCTATCTCGTTGTTAACATAATAAATGTTGCAGTTTCGATGTTGTTTCCAGGTTGGACGGTAATTGTAATCATTTTGATGTCTTTAGCAGAACACTTTATATTGTACCGAAGTATTTGTAGTAATTACTATTTATGTACAAAACAATGGTGACGGGGAATAATCAAAAATACTCATTTAGTTTGCAGTCTCTGCACTTTATTAAACTTGTCCAAAAGTACAGGTGTAATAAGGGTCTCCATTTGTTGTATTCTCCTTTCAAAATGCAAACGATCTTCTACCCAGCGACCCCTCCTGGCATCGCTGTCATCATGTGTATAATATACTGTAGTTTTTTCTTCACAAAATGTTACTCGCTTCTTGCTTTGAACATGGGCGCCGTCTAACAAGCGGGTACGTCTTTCCATTTGTATAATAAAAAGTCAGCGTTCTGAAAACGCTGACATGATTTTGTATGCATTGTTTAGCGCGCAGTAGCCCATTGACACGTGTTTGTGAAAGTAGCACTCATCTTGAGCCGATGCGATTGTCTTTAAACTGGGGTGTTGTGGTAGGGTGACCACCCGGAGGTGTGGAAAGCGGTCTTGGATAAAGTCTGCTTTCTCGTCGCCTTTAATATACACCACCGTGTTGCGGTGGAATAGGCGCATGTATCTTTCTAAATCGCACATCCTCGTGCTTCCCAAATTCCAAGGAATCTTGTGCAAGTTGATGTAATTCCAGCGGGCGTGTCTCTTCGACTCTTCTGTAAGCTGTTCGTAGCCGTGGGGTGGAATCACAAAACAGTGAAACTGAAAATCGTTAGTTACTGCGGCGAACTCTTTCAGAATAAATTTATTATTATTATTTTTATAACATTGTATATCACAAAATAAACCACCTCCGTGTTGCTGCATCTCGACTAGCTATGGCAGAAATCGTATGACGTGGGGCATTATATCACTGTATTATCCTCCTAAGGAAATTACAAAGTCTTGCGGTTATGATTTTGTGTTTCACACATCCGTTATATTCGATGACAAACCCGCTTGATAATTTTACCCCCTCTATAAGATATTCCTTTAACGTATTATTTAGTTCGTCTATTTGTTTTATATATTTGATAATATTTTCGTATTCATAGTCTTCTTTTTTGATGCGTTTGATGTTTTCGTGTTTACACATGTGACCA
>VBOA01000006.1 GCA_005877695.1 Gammaproteobacteria bacterium
TTAGAGATAGATATTTATAGGTTACAAAAACAACAGTTGATAGAAGTTCTGTTAGAATACGGTATTTGGGCACACGAAAAGCAAGATCGTGTAGACCCATTACGTGAGATAGCTGTCTTATTAAAGAACCTTTTAAGGGAAGCATCTTCGCATAAGCTAAAATCTCATCTTTTAAGGGATATCCTAAGTAGGGCTAGACTTCTCTCAGACAATGAAAAATTAGTTTACCCCAAATTTGCAGAATTAGAATGCATTGTAGTGGACCGATTTCAGGGCTACCTTGATTATAAAGAAAACCATCCAGACCCGATTTATGAAAATATCCAATTAAGGGCGCTACCTCCGCCATCCCCTCACGAAAAATCATTAAGCCTACCCCAATTTAGGCCAATTCCTAGCCCCGACTTAGAAGAGGAGCCTAGGGACTTTGTTCCACTCCCCCTTGATAATTTTATACCCCCAAAAATGCCGGATGAAAAGTTACCTCTAATTAGTGCCCACACCTTTGCTGGACTTCCTTCTCAAAATGTAAACGATTTCCTTGAGCAGTATGAATTGGCCGCGGAATCTAACCACTGGACCCCAGACACTAAAATAAAATTATTTCCTGTGCATTTAAAAGATACTGCGCTCACTTGGTGGCAGCTTTATAAAAATCGTAATGCCGTCATAAATTGGGCGGATTTAATCAATGAATTTAAGTCCACATTCACATATGCAGCCTTGGCTGAAAATCTTGCAAGTGTCATGGCAAAAAAGACACACGACCCTAGGGAGCCAGTCCTAAACTTCTTTTTAGACACAGTATCGACTTGCCGCCGATATAAGTCGGATATAGATGACAAGGAAATAATCCGATACTTTCTGCAGGCCGTAAATCCGGACTATTGTAGATATCTATCTACCCTTCAAAATGACACTTTAAGGGAGTTAGAACAAAATTTGGCTAGGGCTGAGAGGTTTGTATCCCTCACCAATCAAAACAGGGAACGATATTCTCCTAGAAGCGTGGAACCCCACAAGCCGTTTGAGAATTATTCTACTGCCAGGGTCCAACATGTAAGGTTTACCGAAGGAGAGCATACCGATCTTAAGGAAGAAATAAAGAATCTTAGGGAACTAGTACATAATTTAGCATACCACCCCAGGAGAGAAGATAGGGACAACCCCCAAATTCAGTCAAATAAAGCTTCCTATAACAAAGCTGAGGGTAGTAACGAGGCCCGAACCTCGCGTAGGGATTACGCTAGGACCTACACTCGTGACGATAGGCCGAAGCCCAATAATACGGATTTCCGGAGGGAAAGCCGATCTCCTACCCCGAGTAGTAACAGGGTAGCACACCAACAGCCTCCACAAAGGTACTGCCACATTTGTGACACAAAGTCACACGAGACGAAGTCTTGTTGGTTTAATGCCAAAGGTAATAACCCCCGATTCGCTAGGGATAGACCCAAAGAAACGTATCAGGGACAGCCCTATAATGGTAGAACACGCTGGGAACCTAGGGGAATAGCCCCAAACCCATCTCCTTATTTAGGCCAGGGCCAACTTCAACAATCATACAGGGCTCACCCACAACCGACTTATTTTGCCCCACCTCAGCGTCCCCCACCTATGGACCGAAACAGAACCTTTTGTAGATATTGTAAAGCTGAGAACCATGACATTACAGCCTGTCCCATTCTTGAAAACAAGAAGAGGTCGGAAAACTAGCCACGCCAGGAATTTCTGGACGCAGATCGTCCTGGCGTAAAATAACTCCCAACTTGTCCAACATTAGGACAAGGGGGGGAAATCATGTAAATAGTTTAGTTATGGATGCATCCAAAAATAATTTAGTTAAGGACATTAGGAATAATCATTTTAAAAATATGTATAATAAAGACTCAGCCTCACATACTGAAGGTTTCTTAAATGCTTTTTATAATGTAAATATAACAGGGAGTCCCAGAATAGACTCCCGGAAACAACTGCCAAAGTACAGAAAGTCTAACAGGGACAATCGTCGTTGGCGTACCAAATATTATTATCCAGGTGGACGTGCCCAACTTTGGGAACTTTACCCAAAAAGGAGCACTAGGGGTGATGTTCACAACACTTTCAATTCCCCCGCAGGGGAACCTAACATCAATATCGGTTACCATAATAATCATAAAACATTAAAATTAGATAAGAGCCGCAAGGAAGCAAATCAAGGGTTATGGGATTATAAAAAGGATTTCCCGCCTTTGCCCCTAAAACAAACATCTATAACAAACTCCAGTCCGGGAGCAGTTAAAACCTTTAGCGCTTCACCGGAGACCGTCTTAACAAAACAAACACGACAACACGACCCCGCAAACTCTGCAAATTCCAGCCACGCGCAATCTGAACTTGATGCTAGACGGTTCAACCAGCCTTCCATGAAGCACGTTAACATAGGTCAGCGGCGCGGGCACGGCACGGGCACGGGTGCAGCTCACCTCACGCCCTCCTCAACACCGGCCCCAGGCCTAGCCGCGATTCCCACACCTACAGGATTGCCACACGAAACAGTCGTCCCCGAGGTGATTCCCAAACAAAATAATAAAACTGATAAACTGGATAGGCCTGATATCAATCAGGGAAACACCCTATTAAACGGTCCACCAGACCACATAGATATACTTAATATCAATACATACAATATTGAAGAAACGTTAAAGGAACAGGAGTTAGATTTCACATTAAACTCAATAGATTTAGGTGAATCTAAAATACCTAAATACCTTAGATACAAAGACCTTAAAAAGGAGATTTACACGACAATAAACAATAGTCCACAAAAAACCCCTGGAACGATACCAGTGTTGTGTCTTCCAGTTAAGTTAAATAATGACAGCGGTACAACTGTAAACTGTCTGCTAGATTCTGGTTGTAACATATCAATAGTACATAAATCCATCATTGACCAAGTAATACCCAACACAAAATTCGTCCCTAAAGTTATAGCAGCCAATAATCAACCCATAAAAATACTGGGAACCGTAGATTTAAAATTCACCATTCTAGGGAAACCCGTAACAGAGACTGTCTATGTCACGGATAACTTGACCCAGCTTATGATACTTGGGAATATCTTTATGTTTAGACACTCAGTCAACATTTCTTACAAGAATAAAACTATATCTATAGAAACAAAAAAGGGTACTAATACCGTAGCCATGGACCAAAGCTGGTTAAGCAGGTTACCTATTGAACCAGGGAAGTCAATTGTACAAAATATAGTGATCTCGGAAATATTTTTGCCAGAGGACACACAAATTAGCCCACACCAACACCGAATGGTTAAGACTTTGGAAAATGTATCCCCAGAAATAATGTTCCAAACTGATAGAAAATTAAAACTTAGTAAAAAGTGCCACGCTTATCTAAACGTCAACCCCGACCCAGCAGAGGCTCATAAGACTTTCATCTCGGTATATAACACCTCAGATACCCCAAAATTTTTACCCAAGGGAACCCCACTTGGCCAATTAATTGATCCACTCTATAAACCCGAAGACTACGTACAACCAAAGACGGATGATAGAAAAATGCCCACCTATGAACCAGGTAAAATCGTGTTTAAAGACAAAGATGGAATCCCAGTCTTAATTTCCCCACACCTGTCAGTAACAGAACATAATGAAGCCGTAGCATTATTAACCAAGTTTAAGCACCTGTTTACAACAAAAACAGAAGACCTTACCCCCGCTAACTTACCACCAGTCAAAATTGAACTTCGCCACGACGCAAAGCTCTCTCACGCTATCCCTTATAGACAAGCCGAACGGGAGCGCATAATTCTCGATGAAATCTTAGATAAGATGCTAGCAAGCAAAATTTTAGAGCCCGCAGTTGATAACGTGGAGAGTTCTTACCCAGTTTTCCTTGTTAAAAATAAGGATAAATCACCCCGAATGGTAATAGACCTTAGACTTCTGAATAAAAATATTAAACTTGATTCAACCCCTATACCTTCAGTAAATATGGTATTAAACAGCCTTAGTAAAGCGAATAGTTTTAGTAAAATTGACCTTAAGGGCGCTTTTAATCAGCTGGTAATAGCCCCGGAATCACGACATTTGCTCACTATTAAAACACAATCTAGACTGCTAAGCCTAACACGCTTACCAATGGGTCTGTGCAACTCGACGAGTTTGTTTTCAAAAAGGCTGCAAAGCATTTTGCAACCAATCCTATATACACATGCCGTAAATTATTTAGATGACATTATATGTTACGGTCAGAAGGATCATCTGAGTGATTTAATTTCCTGCGAGAAGGTGCTTACGATTTTATCAAAAGCAAATCTGAAAATAAACACGCTTAAGTGTCAGTTTTTTATGCAGGAGGCCACCGTGTTAGGGCATACCATTAGCCGATCTGGCCTACTTCCGCTAAAAGAAACAGTAGAAGCCGTATTAAGATTCCCAGTGCCTAAGACGCTAAAAAGTTTAAGATCTTTTCATGGCCTTGCATCCTATTTTAGAAAGTTCATCAAAGGGTTTGCCGACATATGCCAACCCCTCACAGAGGCAATCAAACTACATAACAAAACAGGTAAACTAGTATTTGACCAAAAGTGTATGGACGCTTTCCAGAAAATTAAAGTTCTTCTTACGTCACCCCCACTTCTCCGCCATTTCAATGAAAACTGGGAAACAGTATTAGAAATAGATGCTAGTGAAAATGCTATGGGTGCAGTAATGTTGCAACGGAATCCCGAAACTAAATTGCTCCATCCCATACATTATATGTCAAGAAAATTTTCCCCCACAGCTATAAAATACAATATTTGTGAAAAAGAGTTATTAGCAATTAGCTTTGCATTGAACTATTTCCGAGACTACTGCTTATTCCGTCATGTTACGGTATATACAGATTGTAAGCCAATAGTGAACTTTCAAAACTTTAAAACAGCGACAGGCCGTTTAAACCGCTTAGCCATGTCTATAGTGGATTTTGATATAACAATTTTGCATAAGAAAGGAATAACTAACGTGGTGGCCGACTCATTATCCAGGAACTCATTAGACAAAATTCTGGACGAGGGACTTGTAGACCCAATCCATAATTTCGAGGTAAGCGTCCTCAAAAATATAGATTTGGAAATGGAACAAAATTATGACCCACATATACGCCAGATTAAGCTAGCCATAACCAACCCGGATATGTCAACCAATAAATATATCAGATTAGCACGCCGTTATGAAATAGAAGACGGCCTTCTATATTACAAAATTTTTGACGGACGCCAAAATAACTATTTATTAGAAATTCCAAGAAAACTCGTACCTGAAATCCTAGCAATATACCACGACGATAAGTTTGTCGGCGGTCACATGTCTAACTATAAAACCACAAAAAAAATCCAAGCCCATTATCATTGGGATAACTTAACGAAAGACGTATTGCAGTATACAAAGTCCTGTGACATATGTCAACGTAGGAGACTCCCCACTAAAAAGCCCTATGGCTTATTACAACCGAACATTGGCACCATAGCGCCCTTTAGAAACATAACCGTTGACACAGTCGGCCCCATCAGTCAGTCAAGAGGTTATAAATACATTCTAGTAATCACGGACAATTGTACTAGATATGCAGTAGCCTATAACATGAGAACCGCTAACGCAGTAACTATAGTGAATAAGCTAATCCAAGTCGCATACCGTTTTGGAAATCCAAGCTTAATTTCCACAGACTGTGGAACCGAATTTAATAACCAGTTAGTTAAAGAATACACCCGTGTGATGGGAATAAGGCACAACAGGGCACCAGCCTTTTCTCATCACTGCGTAGGCCAATCAGAAAGGTTTAATCAAGTGCTAATTCGCATCTTAGGATCCTTCACTATAGACCATCCTAACACCTGGAGTGATTACACTTCCGCAGCGACCTTCTGCTACAATACAAGCGTAAATTCAACCTTGAAATTAAGCCCATTTTACTTACTACATGGATATAACCCATCTATGAACGAATTCCAATGCCATTCAAGTAACCTTCATGTAGACATTCTAAATCAACTGAAAATCTTAAACGAAGTTCGTGCACAAGTACCAAAAATTTTAGAGGCCGCCATGGCCAAACAAAAAATTTACTATGATAGAAAACGTACGGACGTAACCTTTACACCGGGAGACCTCGTCTTGCTAAAGCGAGAAGTCGACCATACAAAGAGTTATTCGAAACTACAAGCAAAGTTTATCGGCCCTTTTCCAGTGATCAAACAGTTAACACCGGTTACATATGAAATAGAGCGAGAAATGCATGGAAAAATAGTTCCATACAAGACCCACGTAGAAAATTTACGTTTATACGTAAAAAGATGTGCAGTCTAAGATAATACTTAAATCCTCATAAGAAAAAATCTAGAGCCTTAGATTATATCAGTAAATATTAAATAAAATATTTTTTAGCAAAAAACCACAACACAATTTTTGTTTAGGATCCGAGGAAAAATTACGACACTACTTGTATTCCTAATCTGGTGCAATGCTGCTCTATGCGCCGATGCGAGCTCACAGAAGACATCCAAATCGCCAAAAATACAGGTATTCACAGGAGCAAAATTTTTGGAACAAGACCTGTTATTATACAAGTCAACTTTACCTTGGTACTACGAAATACCAATTAGGACGGACTACAATCCATTTGTAATTATTAATTCAAAAATTCATTGCAACACTGATGAAAATTCTACACAATGTTTATTAGAAAAAAACCTTAATTTGATCCAATCTAAAATCCAGGAACAATTTCAAATACAGAGAGATTATTTTACTAACTACAATATCAGTATAAACAGGAAATCACGCGGTGTACTCTGGATAGGCCATGTAGCTACGTTCTGTTGTGAAATCGTAACTTCAGATGCCCTAGCTAGGCAAAATGAAAATGTCATGCAGGTAAACTCAAATTTGAATAAAGTGCTTAATCTAGCCCGAGAAAACGATAATAACACGAAACTTCTAAACGATCATTTTAACAAATTTGCTCAAGATTCACAAAATATTACTTTAAAAATAAATGAAAATTTGAAGTCACTTCAAAACCAAATTTTACAACTGAAGAAAAGGCCAGACCTCTCTGAAGACTTGCTCTTAAGCTTACAGAACTTATAGCAAGCCTTGTTCCAAAATTTAAAGTTTGATAACTTAAGACATGTCCATGCCTTATGCCAAAGCAACAAATTGTCACAGTCAGTAGTACCACCCAACTTACTCCTAAATGATTTAAAAATCCTGGAAGACCACTTAAATTCAGAAAATCACACATTGGCCATAAAACTTAAAACAGAATTACACCTATTTTACAGGTTACCATTAACAAATTGCATTTGGAAAAATAACTCTTTGTTATTAAAAATAAATGTTCCGATCGTAAAACTAAATACGAAATACATAGCTTTCAAAAATCTGCCTCTACCAATGACATGGGAGAATAATTTATGTACTTTCACACAGAATGAATTTACCGTGGTACAGGCAGGAAATGAGATAAACATTATGCCACATAATGACAATAATTGTAATACGAAGAGCTTTCCGCTTTGTCGAATAAGTCGACAGAAAAATAAACACGAACCAGAATTTAGATGTGTAGAAGCATTGTTTAAAAAGATGTCCTTAGAAAATATTAGAAAATTTTGTGAGATGTCCTGCACGGACGCTACAAACTTTGTACATGTAACAAAAATTTTGCACGACACTTATCTCCTTACTAATATACAAACTCCATTAAACATACAGTGCCGAAATGTCTCAAGAAATTCAAAAGTACCGATCACAAAAATCGGGACAATAAAATTAACACTACCTTGTGGTTGCGCGTTAATAGAAAAGGAGGAAATTCTAATTTCTGACGCATTTCCCTGCGACGAATTGGAATCGTCCGTACACCCACAACAAATTCATTATATCCCGCAAATCTGGGCAAATCTCGACACTATAGTAGCTAAACCATTACATGAAGAAGGCGAACTTGAAATCAATAACCTAACGGCGGTAATCAACACTGAATGGCAATTAACCTTACCAGTTTATAATCTAAGCGGAAAATACAGAATAACAGAAAAAGATTTTAAGTTAAAAAATACTTTCTCGGAAATCTTTAACAATGACACAATTTACTTATTTTTAATAACCATTTGGTTATCAATAATAACAATCGTAATATTATTTTTAATCTATGTCATTCTAATCTTGAACACAAAAGTGGATTTAATTTTAAAAGACAAACAATGTGTACCTCCCCCTCGTCCACCAAGGAATATAAGAGAAAATTCCGAGGATGAATAAATATTGATAATAAGACCTGTATATATTAAAAGAAACATGACCTTCTATATACTCTAGTAGCTTAGGAAAATATAATTATATTTCATGCACAGAAGAAAGGATGTTTTAGAAATAGTTTTGAAGGGTTTTTATTATGTAAAATATGTTTGTAAATAACGTTAAAATCGGGAAATACAATCCCCGGCTTCGGCCCTCAATTGTGGCTTGGGCCTGACAATTTATTGATAGAAAATACAAAAAATTCCCCACCGTAATCAGGCCAATTTGGCTGGTGGAGAAATACGAAGTAATTGATAAGACATCGCTCTAACTAAGCAAGATGGCTGAGCGATGGCGCCCACACAGTAAAAGTCTTACTGTACATATAAATTTAGCACACAATTTAGGAGTTAAAAAATATTTGATATAAGCATAGATTAGAATGATTCTATATGTCAGGTCAAAACCTTACATTCCCCAGTGATTTAAAATTCTTCAAAACACAGAGAATGTTAAAACTATGGACAGAATGTAGAAGTCTCCACGGGTCATTCATTCATAACAACACAGAGTTCATTGTACCAGCTGACTGCGCAGCCTTGCCTTCATGCAATCTCCCCCCTCCCCCGTCACTCACACATCTTCACTCTGAACACCTGTGCGGCAGTGAACACTATTATGTCTCCTTGTGCACTTTCGTAGAAAGGTCAGAACTACGAGGGTATCACGACACGACATAATTGAGCTATGCTCATGAGTCATCTGGTCGGCCCCATTTCTGACCAGGGGGCCTTCTTGAAGACTTTCTGACATCCCTACATTTTAAAATACCTACAAGACATCAAGAATTTTAATACTCAGTTAATCTTTTACCAAATATATCTATTAATTATGTCCCAATTTCATGTTCCATACCCCTCCCCCTCCCACATATGGTGAGAACAGTAGAAAAGGTTCGCCGTTTACAATGCACTATTCGACGTCTAATAAAAGTGCAATTGGCTTTGGTGTATAGTTCCAACTGCGGGACATCGGCATAGCCTACGGCCCGTTATGTTGGTTCTTAACAACCTCAGCCCATTTAAATACGAGGAAGAGGAAAAAGTTCCCTTTTCTACACAAGCCAGGTTAAATTTCGTTTTCCTATACCTAATCACTCCCTTACCCATATATTTGAAAACTGTATCAATATTTCTTTTATAATCATACGAAACTACTATTACTTCTTATTTTAACTTCCCATCCATAGACTATGTAACAATATTTTACTTTTCTTCTTAGATAATTTGTAATTTTGACCCCCACCAACATTTTTAGGTTAGGTACTCTGGGGAATGAGGTACATAGACAGATAGTCTGGGTTCGCGTGATAATAAGTTACTCGATTTTCATGTTTAATTTAATTAGGGCCCAACTCTTCTATAAATTTACGTAACTTTTCTTAAATTTTTAAATAGTCAGACTGAGTAATTTAGATAAATCACGCTAACCCGGGATTATTACCTTGTATAGGATACCATGAGATTATTGTTTTTAGCTATAAGTCTTCAAACCCCTTTGACGAATTGTAAGCTCACGGAACTCAAGGTTAAAAATAGGGTTATTTTTATGATACTTTTAAAATATCGCATTTACATAGTCACGTCATTATTTCGAGACGGAATTAAATAATGAATACATTATAACTGTTAGAATATATCATCATCATAGTTTTAACTGAATTTATTATGATAGGAGTTGATATCGTTAGGGTACTCAATGATATGTACTTATAAAATAGCAATATAGGGTTAATGGGAACAGAGTTTTATTATTTTAATTCCAACTTAGTGTTAGAATTTTCCATAATGGTATATTAGAATAGACAATTTTAGTATAAGATTATAAGGAGAACATCGTTTGTGGTCCTTCAAATGCCACTCGTCTTCGAATAATTGTTTATAGTAACAACAACCATAAATAAAACAAATTACGTCTATTACACTGTTATTACTTAGTAAAAAAACCCCTTGTAAAATTTTACATACACTCTGATAAGGTATATCACAAAATAGCATAACAATAATACATTTTATTATAAGGGTACCAGTACCTTTTTCATTCAAACCCTCTCACCGATGCGTTAGTATCCAATATATCCATTTTAATCCATTTCACAGGACACTCACACGCGGCGGCACTAGACTAGACTGTGTCTCACACGCTATACCACCTGACCCTCGCATATTCCATCATTTTTCTAAGAATGGCGACACTGCCGCCCCCACTCTCAGCATTACTGCTATTTTATATCCTTTCTATATTCATACCTATCCTTAACTTTCTGCTTCCCACTTTATAGACTGGTTACCCACTAAATTAAAGTTTCTTGACGATTACTTCTTCACCTTACTTTTCAAAATTATAGCAGACCCACACAAACACAGAGAGAGAAGAGGAATGTCAGGATAAACGCATCTATTATTGAATGTAAATAATTTTTTTTAACTAAATCTTTACTGGGTTTTTTGTTTTCTTTGACTTTTACTATATAAATGAAAGGCATTCCTCCACCAATCTCAACACAGACTATTTTTTTTTACTTAAAGAACCCGAATACTGCTCCAGATGTTTGATTTCAGATAATCTTCCCGCCACTCGCAGAGCTACCAGCCCGAACCCGCCAGTCTCATGCTGTCTTCAAGCTGAGATGCCACACGGTCATTCCACCACCAACACGACTTCATTCCAGGATCAACACAACTACATTCCACATTCAACACGACAACAGTTCGAGTCACGATTCACAAATTTTGTTTAGATTTTCACATTTGCTTAGCTTTTTATCTGTTTACTGATATAAAAATATTTTTCGACTCCCTTCCATGCTCAAACACCTCCACTTTGTTTACCGACCCCTCTCTTCATTTTGTGTGAGGACACACCGTCCTTCACCCGGGGAGGCCAAATGTCAGAGTGCTGACTTTTTATCACTCTATTTCCTTCAGCTATCATTTTTATTTATTTTAATCTAATAATTATGTTTCCTTCCATTATCCAAAATTTACTTTTCTCCAGCCTCAGATCTAGTCCAGAGACTCAAGACCACCATTTCCGGCCACGTGGAGCGTAATTTGAACACTCCGTGAGATCGTCAACATCATCTTGTTTGGCGGATGTCTCCCGGCCTGTG
>VBOA01000050.1 GCA_005877695.1 Gammaproteobacteria bacterium
ATTATAAATCCCAATGTTCTACTGGCAGAGGAACAGATATTGATTATATGCTGAGTAAAGTTGAAATTTGAAGTAAATAGAACGCCTAAATCTCTTATGGAGGATGTACGTGTAAGTATAGAATTATTCACAGTGTAATCATGAACCACATAGTTATTTTTTCGTGTGTAGGTAATAATAAAACACTTATTTGTATTAATTACAAGCTTATTATCTTTACACCATGCTACAAGTTTGTCAATATTATTTTGAAGTACCCATGCATCGGAAGAGGAAGAAATTGAATGAAAAAGCTTGATGTCATCGGCGTAAGCCAGAACGGGACAAGTAAAAGATAATAATAATTCATTGATGAAAAGAATGAATAGCAATGGACCCAGGTTAGAACCTTGGGGAACTCCAGAGGTAGCAATGAATTCGAATGAAGAAAATCCATTATAAAAAACGAAGCAATATCTGTGCGAAAGATACGAAGATAAGAGCAGGAGTAACGCAGGAGCAGTTCCAAAAGACCCAATTTTATCAAGTAATAGACCATGATCGATGGAATCAAATGCTTTGGAGAGATCACTGTACACAGCATCCACTTGTCCGCGGTTATCTATAACTTCAGAAACATATTGCGAGAAGCAAGCTAGATTGGTTACAGTTGAGCGTCCAGTCATGTAGCCATGTTGATCGTTCGAGATAAAGGATCTAGTATGTGTGAGTAAAGTATTATAGATAATCATCTCAAAAAGTTTACTAAAGTTATTAAGAATAGCAATAGGTCTATAGTTGCAGACGTTAGATTTATCACCTTTCTTGTGGACTGGAATAATACGAGTTTGTTTCCACAGCAACGGAAATGTAGAAGTTTTTATGGCTAAATTAATAATTACGGATAAAGGAGCAGCAAGGATGAAACGACAGTCTTTAATTAAAAAATCAGGTATTTTATCTACTCCACAATTATTTTTATTTTGTAATTTAGACATTAATGAAATTAAATCATTTTCAGTGATATAGCCTATGGTAATTGATGGGTGATTATTATGCAACTTGTCGTTATTAGGGTCAAAACTTGAGCTGTCAGTAAAAAAATCAGAGAAAACAGTGGCAAAAGCATTTACTATGTCGTGCGGTTTGTTGTAGACTATATCATTGGCGGTAACTGTACCTGGAATACGAGAGCATCCTTGTTTCAGATTGACATATTTCCAAAATTCACTAGGATTAGATTTGATGTTGTTCTCTACTTTATCAATATACTCTTCGTAAGCTGCTTTGACTAGATTTTTAATTAAGGTTCTCAATCTTTTGAATTCATCATAGTAAGTAAGTTGCCTGGTTTTTATCCATTTTTTCCTGAAGTACTCTTTTGTTTTAAGGTTACTCTTAATCTCAAAAGTGAACCAAGGTGGAAAATTAGATGTGCAGCACCTATAAGTGGGGACAAATTTGTCTAAGGCTTCATAGAGAATACGATAGAATTCATTTAGCGCTTCATCAACTTGAACAAAATTGTTTATATGAGACCAGTCAACGTTGCATATATACTCATATAAATTCTTGAAATCTGCTTTCTTAAAGTTATAACGATAGTTATTGGCTGTAGGGAAATTTATATGTCGTTCAGTAGTGACAAGATCGCAGTTAATAATTAAGGCAGGGTGATATAGATCTTCAGAAACCAAAGGAAAATCAGATTTCGCTGTATTTATAGATAAAAAGTTAGTAAAAACTAGGTCTAACATATTGTTATTATTATTTCTTACAGAATTATATTGTTTCAGATTTAATATGTCACAGAGATTATGGAAAGAAGCTGATTTTACACACGTGACAGTATTATTATAAAAATTGGGAAGATTGAAGTCCCCTATCAATATAATTTTCTCATTAAGAAATAAAAGTGAGAGGGCATCAGTAAAAGTTTCTATTTCATTTATGTGCACATCAGGTGGTATGTAGGCAGCACATAAAATGAATGTGTGATTAGTAAAAAAACACTTGCAGGCAACTAAATCGATAAGTGGAATAGAACTTTTTATATTTGAGGTATCAATTGTTTTGAAACTGATAGAGTCCTTTAAAGCAATTAATACACCACCACCCTTAGAACGTCCAGTAAGAGAAAATAATCTATCGTCACGAATAATATTATAATTACATGGAAATATATCAGAGTTAAGAACAGAGTCACTTAACCAAGATTCCGATACAACAATGACATCATAAGACGAGGAACAACAATTAACATAAAATAGACTACAATTAGAATTTAGACCCCTAGTGTTTTGAAAGTAAATATTTAGAGAGATTGGTGATCTGTTGGGCGGAATTAGTTTAAAGAAGACACTACTTTGGGAACATTATTTACATATTTAATAATTAAGTTACTCTCACCTGCAGCAATGCGATTATTTAGTTCTTGCTTAATAGTTTTAAAGTAATCTCTTTGCATTTTGGTACGATCATGAGAAATAGATATGTGTTTCCATTTATCAATAGTTTTTAGAGTTTTTGATTTTTTATGATTTGAATAACTTCATCAGAAGAAGATAGCTGCACTTTTAAAGGACGAGATAAGGGTTTTGAATTGTCAAAACGACCGATACGC
>VBOA01000193.1:0-1061 GCA_005877695.1 Gammaproteobacteria bacterium
TTCATAAAAGAGGTTGATAACTTTTATGAAGTAATGGAGACCCTAAGTCTAACCCCTATTCAAAAAACATATTGTTTTTCAATGCTGCAAAAAAAATTTATTGGTAAAGCACAAGACATACTAGATACACAAGAATTTACATCATGGACCGATATAAAAAATTATTTGCAAAATAACTTTGAAGACAAAAGTACTTACAATACACTCTTATTAACAGCGATAAAAATTACACAACTAGATAACAATATAAACGACACTCTAAACAAATTTAAAAATTTATATCAAAGAATGACTTCAAAAATACAATTATTATCATATGAAACAGCCGGAAAAAAAAGTTTAATAACCGAAACACAGAAAACATTAGTTTCTCATTTTATCTCATTACTACCAATAAATTTCAGAGCCTCATTTATAAGCAAAAATCCACAAACACTAGATGCCTGCGAACAACTCTTAATAAACGAATTCAATTCCATACAACTACATAGGTCACCCATGCATAGAACACCACAACAAAATACACAAAGACAGTCCAATCCTCCACCACAAAAATTTCCCGGACAAGAATTTCCCTCACGCCCATTCAATCCTCAACATGCACGCCCTGCAGGACGACAAGCATTTACTAGACAAAATATAAAAAACGGCATAGAAACGCGACGACAATTTAAACCAACCCCCATGTCAGGTATAACAAAATCAACAATACCAATGTCCGCGCAAACTATAAAACACAATTACGCTTTAGAAACGCAAAATAACGAAGACATTTATGACGACAAAACTAATAACGAAAATGAACTTAGTGATCAAGACGAAACGTTTGAAAATCAATCTTTTTTAGAATACGACCCAGACCAGACAGAAGAAAGTACGTAATGTTATCAAACACTAAAACAATACCGATCATCACTTATCAAAATTTTAAAATTCTTATAGATTCAGGATCAGATATCAATTTAATAACAGAACAAACTGTAAAACAAAATAATATGAAAACTTTTGAAGAATTTTTAACTTTTAGAACCGCAACAAGTAAAGTAAAATGTAATAAGTAT
>VBOA01000193.1:1086-1643 GCA_005877695.1 Gammaproteobacteria bacterium
TATAAATTTTTTATTCTAAATTTTCACACGGAATGTAATTTATTATTTGGAACAGAAATACTTCGTGATACAAATACTGTTATAAATTTCTCAGAAGATATCATTCAAATGAGACAGATGAAATTTAATATCCGTAACTTAAGTAAAAGGAGTCAAGAATCTTACGTACAGATACGTGACGAACACTTACAAAAAAATACAAAGAATAAACTGTACAGGTTGCTAGAAAAATATGACTCACTTTTCCCAAAAGAAAACGAACCATTGACATTTACAAACAGAATACAACACAAAATTTATACTACTGACGATATCTTTGTGTACACTAAAAACTACCGATTACCACAAATTTACGAACAAGACATCGAAGAGCACGTACAAACCCTATTAAAAACCGGAGTTATACAAAAATCAAGAAGCCCCTACAATTCGCCTATCTGGATCGTGCCAAAGAAAGCGGATGCCTCCGGCAAAAAAAAAACTAGATTAGTAATCGATTTTCGTAAACTCAATCAAAAAACCAAAGAAGACAAATTCCCCATACCAAACATCGACAC
>VBOA01000193.1:1736-2171 GCA_005877695.1 Gammaproteobacteria bacterium
GAATTCCTACGTATGCCCTTCGGCTTAATTAATGCCCCTGCCACGTTTCAAAGATGTATGAATGAAATATTACAAAATTTAATTGGCAAAATATGTCTCGTGTACCTAGACGACATAATTATTTTCGGCAATACGGAACAAGAACACTTAAAAAATATTGAAACAGTTTTCGAATACCTAAAAAATGCAAATTTAAAAATACAATTAGACAAATCCGAGTTTTTTAAAACAGAAGTTGAGTATTTAGGCTTCGTAATTTCGAATGAAGGCCTTAAGCCAAATACAAAAAAAATAGAAGCCATACAAAATATTCAAATTCCAAAAACAGTTAAAGAAATAAAATCACTTCTAGGCAAATTATCTTGGTACCGCAGATTCATCCCAGACTTTTCAAAATTAACCAAACCGTTTACAAATTGTTTACGCAAAGGCTCC
>VBOA01000051.1 GCA_005877695.1 Gammaproteobacteria bacterium
CCCCGGTGTGCCTTAACACGTGTGTCAATAGGCCTAAGGTAGTTTTCCGTATATCGTCAATATCCCAAATGGAACATGACGTATGTTGTTTCTCACCTGTGTGAATTAATATGTTTTTTATTTTTAAATTGTAAATATGAGCAAACCCTACTTCACAAATGGTACTTACACTTGTATAGTTTCTCACCGGTGCGCCTTAACATGTGTGTGTCAATAAGGTAGTTTTCCGTGTATCGTCAATATTCCAAATGGAACATTTATGTTGTTTCACTCCTGTGTGAATTCTTATGCGGGTTTTTAATTGGCTAGTCTAAGAAAACCCACCTTCGCAAATGGTACACTTGTATTGTTTCTCTCCGCTGTGCAATAATATGTGTGTCTATAAGATACGTTTGCGTATATATTCAGTATCCCAAATGGAACACTTATGAGGTTTCTCACCGGCGTGTGTTCCTATGCGAATTTTTAAATGGCTAGTCTGAGAAACCCCAATTGTAACAAAGAACTGGTTTTTTAAATCACCGCATGAAATTTAGCCTATTATCCCCGAGTTTGAAGTTTTGAACACTATAGATATACGTCTTGAGTGAATATGAAATGTAGTGTAATTTGTATAACTGAACACGTTACGAAAATACATGCAATATGTTTATATACAATATACTTACCTAAGCTACGTATTAAATTACTTTTACAATATAAATATGAAATAATAACTTTTAATAGTTTTCAATACAATTACCGCAGTTTGTAAGTATTAGACCGCTGGCTCAGAAAATTTAATTTTCGGCTATCCTAAATAGTATAAAGTACGGTTTTAATAATGCGCGGTATAGCATGCAACTGCGCTGTAGAGCCCACACTGCCAGCATAGGGTATTCTATGCAGGATTATCGGAATTCGTCCGCCATATTGAAACCGATAAGAATTTCGAAACGGGAAATAGTTTACATCCGATTCGCATACCTACTGAATATACACACCAAATTGCATAAGGATCGGTGAAGCCGTTTCGGAGGAGTTTGGCGACAAACACTGTGACACGAGAATTTTATATATTTTTACAGGAAAGTAAGCCTACGTTTTGACCAGCGAAGTGTTCAAAAAACTCGACCAGAGAATAAAAAAATATCCTTGATGAGTTCAAAAACAGTCGTGACTAGAAAAAATGTTTAAATGCATTGGGCTATGTAAATAAATTGAATTAAAAATAAAAGTTACATAAACACTATACACCGGTGTTAGTTTTTCTAGCAATAATGGTTAGCTTGTAATGAAAGTTCGAACTTAGAGGGGCATTATTTCTGCATCGACAGTAGGCTAATATTATGGGATTATGGCAGACTATATTTTTTTACTAACATTAATACTTTCCTATAGGGTGCATATAGTACGGTATGCTAACAGCCTGGGCGCAAGTGGCACGATTTTTGCCAGGAGCGCAATTGGCACGGGCGCAACTGGCACGTAACCGCCCGCAGGGGGCCGTGAGTACGCGGAAAATTCATAGACCCGGGATGGGACTTCCACACATTATGTTTTTTGTAAAAGTCTAGAGTTATTTTTGGACAGCCGGTTAGACCCACTCCTGAAGAAGCAGATATTCTTCAAAAGACTAATCAAAAGTCGATAGTAGCGATGTGTTAACGCGGATTCACTATTAGTTCATAACTCATTCAACAACGAATTTCCATTATTGTGAATAATAAATTAGATAACATATTTTTTAAACATTTTCTATGTCTTACGGTAGGGCAAAACAAATTTGATATTGGTTTTTACATACCTTCCCAAAGACCCAGCAACATGTGTATAGCTAATTTCCTTTTTTTAAGACATGACGTTTTCAAACTTTTCTATCTGTAAAATAGGTTGTAATAATCTTTTTGAGGCCGATAGCCGAACTTGTCTCAGCGCAGCGAGCAGCAAAAGTGACACCATTGGTCGAAATGCCTTGTATAAGGCCGCAGGCACCGAGTCTGTAGGCCGAGGTCAAGCGAGCGAAGCGAGCAACGGGGCTGGCACGTGAAGCGTGCAGGGGTGTCCCCTAGTTTATTTATATAGTTCATCTTACTATAAGACATAATTGTATTAATGTAATGATTGTATTTGATGTTTAGACATACCTAATTAATCTAAACGAAAAATATTAAGCTCAATACTCCTGTATACATAGTTATAGATACAGTAAGTATGAAAATTACAATTTTCTAGTATGTGTTGATGCAAAGTCCAAATGGGCTGAAGTTAAAATAATAAAAGACGCACCAACCAGTACTACAACCATTAAACTTCTAGAAAACATTTTTTCAGTTCATGGTTATCCAATAATCATTAAGTCGGGGCTAGCCGGCACTGGTGGCGTTGGTGGTGCTGTTATCGAGCTACTTCGAGGCTAGGTATTTGGGAGATTTGAGGCGATGGGTTCCAAAACTGAGTGCTGTTGCGTTCGTGGGGCGACCGCACATTGGTCCTGGTCAACTTGGACACATTACCGTTCTGGGGAAGTGTTCGAGTTGCCTGGGGGTGGTGTTCGGGGGCCTCGTGGATGTGGTTGAGCTCTGGCAGGACCCGTCAATATGCCAATATAATCAGACCAAATGCCGGGTGGTTCGGATTCTACTATAAGCTGTAGGTCCCTTGGTTGCCATTGACCATATGGGATATTAATTAATGACCCTACCTAAGGAACAGTCGGCCTAAGGTAGTAACAAGACTACACTTCATAATCCATAACACTCATCACACTCACCACTCACCACATATTCGGCTATAAAATCCGTCCCAGGGTGGCGCCGTCTCGTAATAATGATAGCGACACGACACGATGACTAGTTGACCATGAGATGCAGTATAAATGCAATCGTTGCAGCGCTGAGCTCACCGCAACTGACTACAAGCTGACTAGTAAGTATGTGTATACTATAGTTAAAGTTGTCTGTTTGAATCAAACTCTTAGCGGCTCCCCGAT
>VBOA01000052.1 GCA_005877695.1 Gammaproteobacteria bacterium
ACTATTGATAAGAACACAGGCAACAAAAGACATAAATGTACAGATTGCAAATGCCATTCTTAGCAAGCGGGCTTTATTTTCAACGGCACGTTTTTTCCTATCAATTTTATATACAAGCGGCATAAGTATCCAAATAGCAGAAGCAATCGCTATTATAACTCCTATTCCGATTATAAGCCCAGTTTTACTGCCATACCTGTCGGGATTGCCTTGTCCGTTAAAATTTACCGTTATTTTTTCTGGTAGTTTATTCCACACAATAGCTAAATAAATAGCCGGCGAAATAATAATAAGCCAGATTATCTTTTTAAAAAACTTATTCATAATTATTTCTTTTTTGATTTGAATTGTAAAAACCATTTCATTATTTCATCCACCACTGTTGTATTAAGTGAATAATAAATAAACTGTCCATCTTTTTCGGCAGTAACTAATTTTGCCTGCTTTAGCAGGTCTAGGTGATGGGATATACTTGGTCCGGATATATGGAACTTATCTACTATCTCCCCGGCTGTCATATCTTTTTGCTGCAGCATTTCCAGTATTTCACGCCTGGTAGGGTCATTTAATGCTTTAAACACAATATTCATAGTTCGACGATTGTATATTTAGACAAATATCTAAATAATAAAAATAAATTCAAAATTTTTTTGAAAATATTTTTTTTGTTTTTGTCCATAAACGGACAACCTGCCCATGAATCATCTCTACATACAATAAAGGACAAGAGGAGGCGAATTAAAGCCGAATGGGATGCTTTGAGTATGTAAGTAGATGAAAAGGCTTTTAAAGTGGGTAGAAAATGTAGTGAAGCCTAAACAAGTTTATTTTGAAGGTAGATTTATAAGCCAAAGGAAATATATCAGCATCTTGGCAAAGAGATACAGTAATATGCTAAAGCATATAGAGCCGGGAGCTGAATATCCTACTTGGGAGTAATAGGGTTTAGAACTTCGTTACATTTGGTATTATAACCGCCTAATAAGTCCTTTTCAATATCAGTTCTTTTAGTTTCGTTTGGTTCAGCCATTAAGCAAATAGTATTGCCTCCGTTTGCTTTTATGCAAGCGTCTTTATGGTGGTCAATAAATCTTGATTGAACAGAAATTGCTTTACCAATGTAAACAGGAGTTATTTTACTTAACTCTCGGTTATAATTACCAAAGACATAAATGCCTGCTTCGTCGGCACATTCTTCGGTAATGGGGTAGATGTTGAAAGGGTACAAAGTTCCTGACTTGCCTTTGAATTGGACGGTAGCTAATCTGCTCATTCTTTTGTTTTTTATATTTAATAATTGCCCCTGTTAGCGCAGGGGCTTTGTCATTTGCGAAGATAGGCCATTTACATATTTACTTACTAAACAATTTGTGCTTTAAATCGGAAATTTACGGTCAATAATGGGTAATTGTACTCGATTACTAAAAAATTATCACTAAATTAGTAATGATGTTGGACAAATCATTATCTTAGTATTCTAAATGATTTTTATGAATACTAACTTAAAGAAGTTAATGAGGGATTTTAATACGGAGCAAAAATGCCGTGACTTCTTAGTTCGCCAGCGTTGGAACGGTCAGCCTGTTTGCCCTCATTGCGGTTACATAAAAGTTTATACTATTGATAAAGGCAAAGGCTTTAAATGTGCTTCGCCTAAATGTTATAAGAAATTTACCGTAACAGTCGGAACAGTAATGCAAGCCTCAAATATTCCATTGACTACATGGCTTCCTGCGATCTATTTAATAGCATCACATAAGAAGGGTATTAGTTCAGTACAATTAGCAAAGGATTTAGGTGTAACACAAAAGACAGGCTGGTTCATGCTTCATAGAATAAGGGAGTTTATGAAAGAAAACAATCCTGAAATGTTATCGGGAATAGTTGAAAGTGATGAAACATACATGGCAAAGAAATTTAGAAGTGATTACAAAGGATTAAGTGAGGAACAAATAGAAGCATTACAGAAAGATAATTTCAGCCAAAAGAATAAAGGGGCAGTATTAGGATTAGCTGAAAGAATTAGTGGTAGAATAATAGTACAGGCATTTGATAGCAACAATAGACAAAACGTACAAGCAGCCATTAAGAAAAATGTAAAAGAAGATACGATGTTATTTACTGATGAATCTAATCTATATAAAAGCGGATTAGATAAATACAATCACATGACGGTAAACCATAGCAGGCGTGAATGGGTAAGAGCCGGTATCATTCACACAAATAACGTTGAAGCCTTTTGGTCTGTAATGAAACGTGGTGTTTATGGAATTTACCACCAAATATCATTTAAGCATTTACAAGCCTATTGCAATGAGTTTAGTTATAGATACAATTCCCGTAAAATATCAGATGGACTAAGATTTGAATTATCTTTGAAGAACATAGAGGGACGTTTAACTTATAAACAATTAGTACATGGCAAAGGCCAAGAAAACAAAGAAGGGTAAGCCAAAGAAAAGAGCCGATAAATACGACGAGAAATTAAAGGTCAATGCTTCATTTGAAGAACTGGCAAAGGCTCTTGTTACTCCAAAGAATCCCACTAATAAGAAGTAATTTAGTAGCTAAACAAAGCTACCAATGGCCTCCATAATTATATCTGTTGTATTAGCTATTGCATATATAGTAACTTATATAGCTCAACGAAATCTTATTAATACAAAGAATGAAACTATAAAAGACTTAACTACACGAAATCAAGAACTGGAACGGACAAGCAAAGTTTCATTAAATGTAGCGTCCGAAAGGGGAAAGGATATGGAAGTATTTAAAAGCTTGTATAACCCTGAATTTCTTAAGCAATATTTACACATGCACATAACGGTTGAAGTAAACAAAGTAAAGACTGCGGCAGAACAACAATCGGCGCAAGATAAAAGAATGATTGAAGCATTAAACGACCATTTAAACGAAGGCATTAGTTATATTGCTTTTATGCTCCATGTAGAAAAGAAATATACAAGAGAGCAAAGAATAAAGTTTTTTCATACATATTTTGATAAAGGGAGAGATATTTATTGGTACATAACTAACCAAAAGATTGAGTCAGCCGAAAAGAAAATAGCCCAGACTCAACTTGAAACTCCCGATGTTCCAAATACTCCCGATGGGACAAAACAGTAGAGCTATCCAACCTTCCAAACTGTTTATCGAATAACTCGTACAATTTATTCTTATCATATTCCCTCACAACTATTTCATCTTTACTTAATTGATCTGGAGCTTGTCCGACTTTGTATGTAGTAAGCCCATGAATGGTGATTTTAACTGGTCAACGGTAGTATTTGATAACATCTGTTAACAGCAGTTAACACAGGCCACCATTAATCACAATTAGGTTGACACGGGATGTAACCTTATATACTTTTACAACGTCAAACCAACAAACAAAAAAAATATTTGATTTATGAAAAAGATGATCATGACACTGGCAATAGCAGTTAGCACTTTAGGTGTATTTGCCGGAGAAGAAATTGTAAGTTCAAAAGTTCTGGACGCTTTCAAAAAAGAATTCACAACTGCAAAAGGAGTAGAATGGGAAGCAGGAGATAATTATTACAGGGCAACCTTTACCTACAATGATAAGTATGTATTTGCTTTTTATAATTATGATGGCGAGTTATTAGGTCTTACCCGCTATATAAGTTCTGTTGATTTGCCATTGAATTTGCAAATGAATCTAAAAAAAGATTATGCTGACTATTGGATCAGCGATCTCTTTGAAGTAGCTAAACAAGAAAGTACAAGCTATTACCTGACATTG
>VBOA01000053.1 GCA_005877695.1 Gammaproteobacteria bacterium
CATAATAAACTGGGTGCATGGCACCGTCCTCACTACTTCGCTGTAATAAAATGGCACCGAAGCCGTACATGCATGCGTCCGTAAGTAGTATAGGGGCAACTTTGGAGCGTCAAAACATTCCCCCTCCACCGACCCCAGCCGGCGCCAGAGGCGTGGCCTAGTAGAGGGGAGCAGCGATCTGATTGGCTGGCTCCAAGGTAGCCGGGCTTCTGATTGGTTGAGAGAAGGGATGTCTGGAAGCGGGCATCGCTTTGATTGGAGTCTCTATAGTTGCCGGGGCTTCTGATTGGAGGACAAAAAAGGTCGTTTCGGCGGAAAGGGCCTGGAAGAGGGCCTGGAAAATGGCGACAAAATGACAACAAAATGGCGGTTCGGTAATTAAGTGGTATATGGTCCTGGGAAGATCAGGTACGAGCAGCGGGTGGGGGCGTCGGGCCCTCCGTTCATCCGCTTTGCGAGGTCCCGCGGTGCGTGACCTCGCAAATCGGATGATTCGGACTATTCTAAATGCGCAACAAAATGAGCGTTCGGTAGTTAGGTGACATATGACCCTGGGAAGATCAGGTACGAGCAGCGGGAGGGCGTCGGGTCCACCGTTCATCCGCTTTGCTTTTTTTCGGAAAAGAATTTGTGCATTTGATTGTTCTGATGTCGACAAAAGAAAAAACATTAGACCGGTGTCGAACGAGTATACGTGTACAATGTTTCTTGTCGAAACAGGTTTGCGCCGAGAACAGACATTAAGATAAAAACGAGGATTATTTAGGTCCGTTGTGTTGCTCTTTCTATGTTTTCGTGGATATATACGGAGGATGTATTTAAAATTTACATTATTCTATCTTTACATTTTATTAAAAATATTACATTTATGAAAATTATATAAAAATTAATTTTATTTTCAGTTGTTTACATTTCTACATATAAATTCTACAAGATAGATATTCTAACTAAATTTATTCTATATATAAAGTTTTACAAAAATTATTCCTTAACTCTATGGAAGAAAGCGAGTATATATTTTAAAGTAGCGACGAGAGGAGAAAGAGAAAGAAAGAAAAAATTTTATTCTGTTATAAGTGTCCATACGGCAAGGAATAACCGTTATTGCTAAATCTACGTTTCAGCAATACAGGCGTGCATACTTTAGTTTCGTCCAGCGTTACAATTTCATGGAACGCGGTGCGACGTATTGCTTTGAAACGTAAATTTATCGACGAAGCTGCATTCATTTCTTCCTCCTCGTTCTCGTTATTTGCCCATTCTTTTTCTTTGCTTAATAATAAATTTCTAATACTATTAAAATTTATTTTCTGCGAGTTTTCGAAATTAAGATATATTCCTTTGACTTTACACGTCTCGTGCAATCGGCCATCCGGAGAGCGAACAACATACGCGTAAAATTTCGGGCCCCCCGATACGAACGCCTCGATATAACTGCCGCGCCCGTAACTCTCGAGTTCGTCCGTCAAATCGCCCAGAAAATTCCCCGTGGGAGGTTCGTACTCACCCGGATGGCCTCTGCTTACATATATACACGAATCCGTATCGTAATATAATACGCGTCTATCTAAGCGCTCTAAGTAAGAATACAATTTTAATCGTGCTTGCGCTGTCGTGTATGCCGCGATTACTACATTAGTTATCGGCGAGGGTACGATGGCTTCCCGACGCAGTCGCCACGAAACATATATTACCTCGTCATTTGCGGGTAATATATCGGTTATCTCGTATTCCGGATTCGTTAATATTTCTATGAATCGTTGAGGTGATTTAATTATCTCGGTGTTGGGAAAGTTAGATCGTTGGCCGAATTTACCCCAAAACGAATTTAAGCAAAGTTTTGCGACCGAGCGCAAGCCAGGATTTCGTGCGATGTTACTCGCCTCGAGAGAGATACCTTCGGTTTCTTTGTACTCCCTAAGGTATCGCTCTTTAGCTTCCTCGCTGTTTTCACATTCGCTCGGCCATCCGCTAGCCTCCTGTTTTAATTGTAAAAAAGTATTTATATATTCGGCAAACAATCCACCTCGCCCTGTCGCGCGATCGAATTGACTAATTTTATATTGCCAAATTTCGCTAACCGACGTTACGAGATAACCCTTCTCGATAGCCTTGCGTAATTCGCAGGACACCCATGTACCCTCGAATTCGCGTTCGTTGGGTTGTTCGTGCGTACAGACCGACTGCGAAAATGTTTCGCAACAACTGCGACATAACGCGAATAACAATTTTCCGCCCGCGCGATGAGGGAGTACAGGATGAAACAATTTACGCGGTGGGAGTACTTTACATCGCACGAGACCCTCGACCGAATCGAAATTATAATTCGGACCCTCGCCGATCAAAACGGAGCATTCTTCACCGACGTAAATATCCGGATGTCCGATCGGGAAAGCTCCCGTCTTCAATACAAACGGATACAGAGAACACACATCCACATAATGTATCTTCTCCGTACCCGTGACTTCATAGCGCGTCACGATATTTCCCGTGCGTCCGCCGAAGAATGCGTCGCGAGGATCGAGCGGCGGCGCTTCTACCATGGGATGATTCTCGAGAAATTCACTCATTTCGCGATTATCACGCATTTCCCGATCGAAGACGCACTCCCACTTTTCCGTCACTAAATATCCCTGCTGCCGAAGTCGCCACGAGATAAGGCGAGTTCTCTCGTAGCGCGAATCGAGTGTATCTTTGTACCCCGTTGCCGATGGAAGCGCTCTATCGCGATGTAGCGGAAAACATGTCATGCAGCCGTGCCAAAAACAACCGTGGAATTGCAGCACGTGACGTTGCGTTATTGTCGCCGTCGTAGTTTCATAATAGCCATCGACGAGCGTGCCACCAATCGTGCGATGTTCGCGCGCACGGCCCGCGTGATTTATAGGAAGACCTAGTTCTCGCTCCATCCATACCAGCCATTGTAGAGCTTTGCGCGAATAATTATCGGCTTTTCTGTAGCCCCCTTGAGGAATCACGCCTATTTCGTCCTCGCGCAAAAAGTTTTTTCGAAAAACTGTCATGCACGTCGAAGCAATAGTCGTGCATTCCTCAAACGGGCATACATTTCCACGAATTAAGAAAATTTTTCTAAACGCCATGCACGCTCGTCGAAGTATGTCTACATCGGTACGACAATAACT
>VBOA01000194.1:0-1464 GCA_005877695.1 Gammaproteobacteria bacterium
AGCGCAAATTGGTTTTACTGATAATTCTCTGATGACATTTCAAGCAAATACCAAATTATTTATTAATGAATATGTCTATAAACCCAAAGCAAAAGCATCAGTGGGTAAATACATTTTAAATTTAATTGAAGGCGGCTTTCGTACTATTACTGGAATGATTGCGAAGAAAGCGCCGGATGATTATGCAATTAACACACCGGTTGCAACGATCGGTGTGCGTGGTACGGACTATCGTGCTTATTATCATAATGGTCGTTTAGGCGTTGGTTGGTATAAAGGCACGCCTTGTGTCACGACTCTAAAAGATGGTAAGACAATTTGCTTAAGCAAAGATTTACAATATGTCGAAGTGCCAGATGCAAATAGTGCAGCGGTGCCACTGAAGCAGCGCCCAGATTATTTTGATCAAGACTTAGTGATTGATGTGGTAAATATTAATGGATTTGATATTGGCATGGAAGGTAACGTCATTACTAAATAATTAATTGCTAAATAAGAAGCACTATCCGTGCTTCTTATGGTCCATCTCAATTAGGTACTTTTTACCCATTCTTTTTCTGGCGCAAAACTATACAATCCCTCGCATAGATAATGAAACATTCATTTACATTTATATTAAAAATCCAAAAAATAATAAAATTCCCACATAAAATGAGGTGTAAAAAAATGATAAAATTTTAAGCACTTGGCTATCCATATGCAACAGTTTTTGCAAAAAGCATATCAAAAACGAAAGATTTTCCTTATTTAAGCGCTATTGACATTAATGGTAATAGAGCAACTTTGGCTTTTTATACAAATCAAGAAAATGGATTTAGCGCCTTGGATATTGAGCATTTTAACAGAAGTTTTGAGGAGCATATTTTTATTTTTGATTATAGTGATAATGCTTCATTTAAAAAGATTAAGCAGTTAATCAAAACTGAATCGCGATATAACTCTAATAATTTTATGGTGTTTGGTATTGAATGTTCCCCGTTAAAAGTTAGTGTTGAAGATAAACATGTTACCAAATTTTCACAAAAATATGACCTGCAAGTAAATAAAGTTAGTCTTGATAATCCCGCCGAGATTAAAATTTTGCTAGGCAATTTTGTAGATCCCATATTAAAAAAATTAAAAGCACAAGAGAGTGAGCGACCACCTATTGTACGCACAACACTTGCTTTGGAGAAGCAAGTGAAACCATCTCCAGGTATTCCAACTCAAGATATTGCGACCTTGACGCCAACAAGTAGAGATGAAAAGGCAGATGGGGTGATAAACGATGTTTATGGCGAAGAGCGGCTTTGGTTGAAATTGCAGGTTGACGCCAGCTCAACCTCATCTTCCTCATCTTCCTCAAGCAATGCATCTTCAGCTGCTTCAAGTGAGTTTTCATTATTTGATACTTTTAGAAATATATTAAGACCTTCAGCAAAAAAAAATCATAAGCCAGCTACGCCAGCAAGCTCTAGTATTAGC
>VBOA01000194.1:1473-1955 GCA_005877695.1 Gammaproteobacteria bacterium
TGTTTTATCAGATATTAACAAAGAACTTCTCAAAACATTACCTAGTAATGCGCCTGTAGTTAAACGACGTGCAGCACTTGTTTCAATGAGAGAAGACATTGATCAATATACAAAAGTTAAACACCAAGGTGACCTTGCTGAAACTGAAATAGAAGTTCGAAAAATATTAGTTGAGACAATCAATGATGTTACTGAAGATCAAAAAATTCGTGAACGTCTTTTAAAAGAAGAGCGAGCATTTGATCATATAATGACTCTTGATAATGCACAGGAATATAAAATAAATTTACTGAATTTTAAAAAGCAATGTCTAATAGTGCTTCACAAAGCAAATCACGATAAAAGTGAAGATGTTAACAAGTTAAAAGTTAGCCTTAGCTAAAAGATATATCCCTATAAAGGCTGATTCATATGACGGAGTGATCCATTCTTATTTCTCAAGATGAGTATATGTCTCGTCCCAATCAGCTTGCTTAGGCTGA
>VBOA01000054.1 GCA_005877695.1 Gammaproteobacteria bacterium
TGGAAGCAGTTTTTACTTTTCCTGATATAAACAGCAAAACACTGAAAGGGACATTACACATTACTCAAAATGATAAATTCTTTATATTGAATGAAAACCCTTTCAACCCACATTCATGGAAAACTATTTCAATTGTATATGTTCAAACACCTTCAGAAAGCTATAGTTGCGTAGAATGTCTGTTATATAGGTCTACTTTGAATAAATATTATTATACCGTAACTGAATTATATCAGGGTAAATTTATAGATAGGTCGGAGACAAAAATATTTAAAAGTATAACGACAGAAATCTTCTTTCTTACAGATTGGTTGTCACCAAAATTATTTGAAGTAAAAACCACAAAAGATGAAAATTATTTTACTACGCTAAAGGTTAGGCAAAGTGAACGATATATATTTAAACTTATAGAGGATAAAGAGCTACTTTTTGAAGCTTATACAAGTGTTAAGCAATCAACTGATCTTATTAGCTATACTAATAATAGTATGATGAAAATAACAAGTGAAAATAATAGTTGTAGGCAGGAATTGTTTTCGTTGTATTACTCGTTTATAATATTTTATACTCTTTTTGTAAGAAGTATACCGAGAACTATTGATTTAATTTTTACAGATAATGAGGATAATGATATTAGATTGCTAGGATTAGATAATGCACCTGAAAGAAATTCTTTTGATATTCTTTTGCGATTTAAAAAAATTGAAAATTTCCAATCAGTAATTCAAAAATATTTCGAGAAAAAAAATGATTATAATCTTATAATTCAATTGTGGCAAGGAAGTTTTAAGCAAAATGATCCTGAGGTTAGTTTTTTACATCTAACACAAGGCATTGAAGTGTTTCATCGTACATTTTATCAAAATGATCCAAACCAGAAAAAGGCAATAGCAACTGAAGTTTGTCAAATGTTTAAGACGACCAAAATTTTTACTGAATGGAATCAAATTATGGTTTATTACCACTTAGTTAAATTAACCAAATCACTAAAGATTGAAATAGCATTTCCAGAAGACCATCCAAAATTTATTAAATGTCTAAGGAGTTCAAGAAATTTTTATACGCATCATAATGAAGAGAAAAACATTTGGTCGCATTTTGAACTCTTCACAATAAACAATTTTCTTAAAACTTGGCTAAGAGCTTTATTGCTGTCACAATTGAATGTTTCTTTGAAAAATATTAATTCTTGTATAATACAGGAATCACGCTTTTTAGAGAACGATGATATTTTTAAAAATGAATATTCAATGCGGTATCAAAACAATTTTACAACATAAAAAAAGAAGCCTGCATTTTTTTTGTAGTTCGAAGACAATAAGCACTAAAACTTCCATCGAGTATGGAGTAAAATCCATTTCCTCCATACGGATTACTTCTAGAATTGTATTTTGAAATTTGAAATCCTTCTTGAAAATGATAGAAGTTAGCATTGGGTAAGTATTGTTTCATATGTTGTTCAATATTTGTATTACCACAATTTATAGACTCTATCTCCAACGAATTATTTGAAAGATTATTCTTTAATAAATTTAGAAATACTTCTTCATTTCCTTTCCAGCCAATTATTAAGATAGAATTTACTTTTGAAATACATTCTTCGAGATACTCTCTGTGGGAAGAGGGGAGCACAAAACTATCTTTGGACTTAAAAGGAATTAATAATTGAGGAAAACAATATACAGTCTTATTGTTATCTGGGTATTGTGGAAGTCCTGCGACAATAATTTCTTTATCTAAATTATCTTCTATTTGCTGAAACGTTGAATTGCTTCTAAAAAGTTCATTGTGATGTGGGATTTTGTTTATGTCAGGGGGGAATCCTTCTTTGAATTTTCTGAACCAATTACATGATCCATGTAGTTTGATTAATTTAAGAGGGTGCTTGATATAATCTGAAATATGCAAATAACGGAAATTAGCTGGATATAATTTTCGAATAGAAAATTCCATAAATAAATCATAATTGAATGTCACAAACAATACATCTTCTTTAGTTTTGGTAGAATATTTATAAGCTTCATTAATCAAAACATCATAATTACTTAGGCCAACATTTGCATAGTTGCTACTGATGTTAAACATTAATTCTTGCAGTGCAAACTGCACGTTTATCAATGAGTTTAGAAGCTCTGTAGCATTATTGTCTATTGCAAAATCCCAACTAGTTTGAAAAAATTCTTCAATATCATCAATTGCATTAATTGAAGAATATAGCAACTTTAATCCCTCATATTTTTCGAAAATCTTTCTAAAATTTTCTCTAGGCTCAAAAAGTTCATTAGCTAAAGGAGGTCTCCAAATCGACTCCTTTTCAGCATCAAATATTTCATAAATTGAATCATATGAAGCACCCGCACCAAGTATTACCATTTTCATTTTTTTACTAATTGATTACTAACTCAAGTTAAAAAAAGTATTCATGTTTCTTTCAAATAGATTTCATCTTATTGATATATCTAATTTTAACAAAAGAAAGTTCATATATTTAAGAGTTATACATAACGATCGCTTTAAAATATGAGATCAATTCGCTTAGTAATTCTTGCAGTTGTATTTAGTTTCTTTGCAGTTTATACAGTAATATGGGCTATTCTTGAACCCATACCTATAAATCATAAAGACGAATTGATACGTCTTTATATCATTCTTGCAATTTCCTTTACGTTCGCAATCATAAGTTTACTCAAGAGAGGATTAATTACGCATGTTTTCTTTAGATATGTATGGCCATTTTTTATACGCAAACTCCAATCTCTTAGCACTCGGTTAACCGATGATTCATTGTCTGAAGGTTGGTATAAATGGGACTGGTCTACCGGGCAACCCGTTCGCACTAGTCAATTACATCCAGATATTGTAGAGGATGTTCTTTTTAATAAAGTATGCAGATTTCACGACGCTCAAACTTATGATGCAGCTCACGGTATTAAAATAAATGCCAAAGAAAAGGGTAACAAAATTAATTTTTTTTTAAAGCCCGTATCAGAAGATACGAGGGAAAGACCAGTAATTTATTTACGAATAATTCTTAGAGAGGTTTCAGGTAATAATAATAATAATGTCTATAAGTGGTTAGCGTTGGTTATCGATCCGAGGGCAGGAACAAGTGAACTAAGTGAGATTGAAGAAACGGTTTATATAAAATCTAACAGCAATTTCATGGATTGGCTATTCTTTGCCGTAAATGTCCGAGAAATTGTGAATTCAATAAAACGATGGCAAAACAAATACGAATTCAATAACATCGACGCAATTAAAGTTCGAGGAACTTTTGAATTGGCATCCGTTGTAATTACTGAATAATTTATACTTGTCCGAAACATTTGTTTTCTGCCAAGACACCTACCGCTGGCAGAGGAGCTAAGGCAATATATTAAAGGTTTTGAGTGAGTAAATTTTGACCTCTTAATTGACCCCCCAAAAACAAAAAGGTCTATGACTGTTTCAAAATTATAGGTCAAAAATTTGTTTATCGAACCGGACGGAACTTAATTGACCCCTCAATTGACACCAAAAATTAAAGAAGTCTGTAACTACGTGAAAATAAGGCCTCAAAAATTTGGATAGTAGTCCCGACAGGAATCGAACCTGTATCAAAAGTTTAGGAAACTTCTATTCTATCCATTG
>VBOA01000013.1:0-59594 GCA_005877695.1 Gammaproteobacteria bacterium
ATGAAGAACGCCAAGTACAAGCCGATCGCGAATTAAGTCGTGCCGATGCGCGGGTCATGCAAGCACGGCAACGTTTAAGTTCTACGGCCACTGCAAGTAGCCGGTTTTTTATGACTCATCGCTCAGCAGATTCCTGTTCTGCCAATGATGAAAATCAAGAAAAACCGATGGCGTTGACGTTTTTTAAATAAGTGAGTGGGATGCAGGTTCTGTTAAATGCGCTGCATGACAGAACCTGCTTTTTTATTATAAAGTTGTTTTTTGTAATTCCGCTGAAGTAATGAGTTGTGAAAAGGAAACACACCAAATAACAACGGATCTTATTTCTGATAGATTGACATGATTTGGAATCGAATAAACCTGACTACCTTGAAAGCTTTTTAACATACCTAAATCATATTTTTTGGAATCTTTAAAAGCAGCATTGGTTTTAATATTTTTGGCATCAGATAAAAAAACATGGAAAGCGGGTCCAGGACCGACTTTAAAATCCTTATTAAGAAAGATCACATATTGATTCTTGGTTTTATAAACGTTGACCGAGCCTTGACCATAATGGATAAAATCTTTTGGATTGGGATGAATAAAAAGTCCTTCGGCGATGAGGGCTTTGGTTTCGTTATCGACGAGCTTTTCATTTAAAATAGGCGGGGGTAAATAACTAGCATGGCAGCGAGTCCAGCCAGAAAGCCAAGTAGACAAGCAATGAATAAACGAATAATAGCTTTTTTAGTCATTGTTTCTCCTCATAATACTGAGTTTTGAACGTTAAAAATGTATCCCATTTATCATTAGTTTATAGGAAGTATACTATGATTACGTTAAATAAAAAGGAAACAGAATATATAGATCTCGCTTATCAGGAAGCGTTACTCGGCTTAAAGGAGGGAGGAATTCCAGTCGGGGCTGTTCTAGTAGTAGGGAATAAAGTGCTTGCTAAAGGCCGCAATAAGCGTATTCAAGAACACAGTATGATCAAACATGCTGAAACAGATTGCTTAGAAAATACCCACCGAAAAGTTTCTGCCAAAGATTTACAACATGCAACCCTTTACACTACATTATCGCCTTGCACGCTGTGTGCAGGCGCCATTTTATTAAACAAAATACCACGCGTTATAATTGGAGAAAATAAAACCTTCGAGCAATCTGAGCAATGGTTAAAACAAAATCAGATAGAAGTTATCGTCATCAATCATCCCGATTATATCGCAATGATGTTAAGCTTCATCAAAAAAAATCTTAAACTTTGGGGTGAAGATATTGGATTAACAGAGCAGCAAACCTTGAATCAATATCAGCATTTGTTTCAGTGAAAACTGTTCATAAATGGCGCAGTTGAAAATTTAAAAATATTAAGGAGCAGTATATACTGAAAATATCAGTGATTTTCTTTACTAAACAGTTAGTAAAACAGTCTTAATTTAATGAGGTTCACCATGGAAAATCTAAAGTCATTAGATTATTTAGAGTTTAATCCGATCCAGTCTCCTTCTGCCAGTATCATTTGTTTACATGGGCTGGGAGCCAGTGGCCATGATTCGGCCAATATGGCGAGAGCGGTTGCATTAAGCACAGGTTTTCGATTTGTTTTTCCCCATGCACCCATAAGACCCATCAGTTTAAACGGTGGGGTGAGAATGCCTGCTTGGTATGATATACATGGGTTAACCTTTGGTTCGCCGGAAGATGAGCCAGGTATTCGTGCAGCCGCACAAAGCCTATTCGAATTAATTCAAAAAGAAATGGCACGCGGTATTCCTGCTAATCGAATTGTTTTAGCAGGTTTTTCTCAAGGTGGAGCGATGGCACTCTATACTGCCTTACGTTATCCGCATGCCTTGGCAGGTATTTTGGCTTTATCAACTTATTTACCTTTGCATCATTTTTTAGAAAAAGAGGCTCATAATGCGAATAAAACCACACCCATTTTTATGGCACATGGTGATGAAGACAATGTGGTTGCACCAGCCTTAGGTGAATTTTCTTATAATTGTTTGAAAAAATTATCTTATCCTGTGCAATTTAATCGCTATCCGATAGGTCATGCTGTTTGCCCACAGGAAATTATGGATATTACACAATGGTTGCAGCAGCGGTTACAAAAATAAAGTTTACTGTTCGGTACTAGAATGTTTGACTGTGTTACCTCGATTCGCAATCCTCATGTATACCTATACACTCCAGTAGCTTCACTAGGGGGTGGCGTATCAAAAAATCCGATTGCTGTGAATATAAATCCGTTATACTCTTTCGCCTTATCGAGTAACAAAGCGACATTGACTATAGTTTAAGGCGATACAATATCATCATGCAAAACATTCGTAACTTTTCTATTATTGCTCATATTGATCATGGAAAGTCGACTTTGGCCGATAGATTAATACAAGTTTGTGGAGGCTTAACGGAAAGAGAAATGTCCGCGCAAGTACTCGATTCTATGGATCTAGAGCGTGAGCGTGGGATCACTATCAAAGCGCAAAGCGTTACACTGCATTATACTGCTTCTGATGGACAACGTTATCAATTGAATTTTATTGATACGCCGGGGCATGTGGATTTTTCTTATGAAGTATCACGCTCTTTAGCCGCTTGTGAAGGGGCATTATTAGTGGTGGATGCTGCTCAAGGCGTCGAAGCGCAAACCGTAGCGGTTTGTTATACTGCGGTTGAACAAGGCTTGGAAGTATTACCGGTATTAAATAAAATTGATTTACCTCAAGCTGATCCAGACAATGTCATTCAAGAGATTGAAGAAATAATCGGCATACCTGCTCAGGATGCGGTTAGAGTGAGTGCAAAATTAGGTCTCGGCATTACCGAATTATTAGAACGATTGATACAGGTTATTCCGTCACCACAAGGTGATTGTCAGCAAGCTTTACAAGCCTTAATTATTGATTCTTGGTTTGATACTTACCTGGGTGTCGTTTCTTTAGTACGTATTAAAAATGGCAAACTAAAAGTAGGGGATAAGATCCAAGTGATGTCCACTGGGCGTAGTTATCTTATCGATAAATGTGGAATTTTCACGCCAAAACGACAAGAAATGGCAGAGTTGAGTGCGGGTGAGGTGGGTTTTGTAATTGCAGGTGTTAAAGATATTCATGGTGCCCCTGTCGGAGATACCTTAACCCATACCTCGAAACCTGCGAGCACACCGTTACCCGGCTTCAAGCGGGTTCATCCCCAGGTATTTGCCGGTTTATTTCCGGTCAATACTGAAGACTTCACCGATTTTCGTGACGCCTTAGAAAAGCTTAGCTTAAATGATTCATCATTGTTTTTTGAACCTGAAACTTCCGAAGCTTTAGGTTTTGGTTTTCGTTGTGGTTTTCTTGGCTTGTTGCATATGGAGATCGTCCAAGAGCGCTTAGAACGAGAATATGATCTCGATTTAATCACGACGGCGCCTACAGTGGTTTATGAGATCGTGACAACACGAGGAGAAACCTTACATATCGATAATCCTGCCGATTTACCGGTGGCAAATCTAATTGCCGCGATGCGTGAACCCATTGTTTTAGCCAATATTTTAGTGCCTCAGACCTATTTAGGCGCAGTGATTACCTTATGTAATGAGCGTCGTGGTGTGCAAACCAAATTACTTTATACCGGTAAACAAGTATCTATCGCTTATGAGCTACCGATGAGTGAAGTGGTTTTAGATTTTTTCGATCGTTTAAAGTCTTTAAGTCGGGGTTATGCTTCATTAGATTATCATTTTATCCGTTTTCAGGAAGCCGATTTAGTCAAGTTGGATATTCTTATTAATGGTGATAAAGTCGATGCCCTTGCCTTAGTGGTGCACCGTAGTCAATTACAGTATCGAGGTCGTCAATTGGTGACTAAACTGAGAGAACTCATTCCACGCCAAATGTTTGAAGTGGCATTACAAGCTGCGATAGGCGGCCACATTATTGCCAGGGAAACCGTTAAGGCTTTACGTAAAAATGTTATTGCTAAGTGTTATGGTGGAGATGTTTCACGTAAGAAAAAATTATTAGAAAAACAAAAAGCCGGTAAGAAACGGATGAAACAAGTGGGTCGCGTGGAGATTCCGCAACAAGCCTTTTTAGCCGTTTTACAACTAGAAAAGAAATAACCTTAATTCATCGAGTAACTATAATGAGTTTTAATTTTGAATTTTTTTTGACGACAGCGGTAATTATTTCGGGTGCGATTGCTTTAGCCGATATTCTTTTTTTTGCGCCGATTCGACAACGAAAAAATATTGCTTATCCCTCAGTACTTATCGAATATGCGCGCTCTTTTTTCCCTATTTTGTTGCTGGTTTTATTGCTACGTTCTTTTTTGGCTGAACCTTTCCGTATTCCTTCTGGTTCAGAGAAACCCGATCTATTGATAGGTGATTTTATTGTTGCAAATAAGTTTAGTTATGGCATACGCTTACCGGTACTTCATAAAAAAATTATTTCTATCGGTGAGCCCAAACGCGGCGATATTGTGGTGTTTTTATGGCCTAAAGATACTTCAACGTATTTTATTAAACGGGTGATTGGTTTACCGGGTGATGTTATTACTTATAAAGATAAAGTGTTAACTATTAATGGTCAGCTGGCTCCACAAACCTTACTCGGAGAACAAACCGATCAAGATGCGAATGAAAAATGGCAGGTACTCCTGAAACGTGAAAATTTATTAGGCGTGCAACATGATATTTATTTACGACCTGATCAATTGGCGGCCGATTTTTCAGTGTATGTACCACCAGGCAATTATTTTGTTATGGGTGATAATCGAGATAATAGCTTAGACAGTCGTTATTGGGGTTTTGTTCCTGAAAAAGATCTTATCGGCAAGGCTATCTGGGTATTTTTTAGTTGGGATAACGAGCAGCACCGTGTTCGTTGGAATCGATTGGGTATGCGGATCCATTAGCTAATATTATGAGGCCATAGTGAGAGCAGAAATAGAAAATCTATGTGAAAAGTTACATTATCGATTTAAAAATCCTGAACTATTGGAAGATGCGCTTAGCCATCGTAGTTTTCGCGGCAATAAAAATAATGAACGATTAGAATATTTAGGCGACGCCGTACTTAATTTTGTTATTGCCGCTGCCTTATTTCGTCAAAACATCAAAGCGCGGGAAGGTGAATTAAGTCGTTTGCGTGCTAATCTCGTACGTGGCGAAACGCTGACGGATCTTGCAAAAGAATTTGATTTAGGAAAATATTTACGTTTGGGAGCGGGAGAATTAAAAACCGGTGGTGCACAACGTAAGTCTATTTTAGCGGATGGTATGGAAGCTGTCGTTGGTGCTATTTATCTCGATGGCGGCTTTCAGGCGTGTGAAGCCTGCATATTGAGTTGGTATGCGCATCGCTTGGAAAATGTTGAAACTATCCCTGATCTTAAAGATCCTAAAACGCGTTTACAAGAATATTTACAAGCAAAAAAATTAGCTTTGCCAGTATATACTATTTTAGCTTTAGAAGGCCCTGCGCATCAGCAGTCCTTTAAAGTAGAATGTCAATTACATGGTTTACCTAATAAAGCAATCGGTATCGGCAGTAGTCGGCGCCGCGCCGAACAAAAAGCAGCAGAAAAAATTTTAGCGGAATTAGAATCAACCTATAAAATCTGAAAAAGCCTTGTTCAACTCGCAATCCTCAGGTATGTATAATAAAAGATATAATAAAAGAAGGTTGCTGGTTTTTCCCGCGGCCAAAAATCAAATTGCTGTGAGAATATAACTATATGCAAGACCCAGAAGAAATCCGTTGCGGTACCATAGCCATTATCGGCCATCCTAATGTGGGTAAATCTACATTGCTGAATAATATCTTAGGTGAAAAATTAACCATTACTTCATCTAAACCGCAAACGACTCGACACCAAATTTTAGGGATAAAAACTCAAACGCAGACCCAAGCCATTTATATCGATACGCCGGGGATACATCCCAATGCGCAACGCCGTTTAAGTCGAACAATGGTTCGGTCAGCGATTAATGCCTTAATCAATGTGGATATCATTGGTTTTGTTATTGAAGCCTTGCGTTGGACTGTTGAAGATGACGCTATTCTCGATCGTTTAAAACAGCAACAACAACCCGTTTTATTAATTGTTAATAAAATAGACAAAATAAAAGATAAATCTCGATTACTTCCTTTTTTACAATCCTGTTCAGAAAAAATGTCTTTTTTAGCAATTATCCCTGTTTCAGCACAAAAAGGAAAAAATATTGATGAATTAGAAAAAGTGATCGCCGATGCCTTGCCGATTGCTGAATTTGTGTATCCAGCGGATCAGTTTACCGATCGTAGTTCACGTTTTTTAGCTGCTGAGTTTATTCGTGAAAAATTGATGCGTAGCTTATATGAAGAGTTACCTTACTGGTTAACGGTTAGCATTGAGCAATTTAATGAACAAAAAAAAATTATTAAAATTTCTGCCGTTATTTGGACGGAACGAGCCAGCCAGAAAGCGATTATTATCGGTAAAAATGGCGCATTGCTTAAAAAAATAGGTACCGAGGCTCGTAAAGATATGGAAACTAGTTTTGGCAAAAAGGTTTATTTAGAGCTTTGGGTAAAAGTAAAGGCAGGTTGGTCAGAAGAAGAGGGAATCTTATAACCTTCTCTATAGTTTACTATCACACACTCACTATACTTATAGCGCTGATAACTGCTAAGATAGATTTTTTGTCATGGAGGGGTGAGAAAATGCATGATGCTAATGCTTGTGCAAAAAAGCAGGCCGGGGATAACCGACTATCAAAGGATAATGCGGCATTATTATTGGTCGATCACCAAACCGGTTTATTTCAATTAGTTAGAGATTATAATTTTGACCAATTTAAGAATAATGTTCTAGCTTTAGCGGACGTTGCATTGCTGTATAAATTGCCAGTGGTATTAACAACCAGTCAAGAGCAAGGTCCTAATGGTCCAATTTTTCCTTATTTAAAAGAAAAGTTTCCTAAATCCGCTTACATTGCTAGACCCGGTGAAATTAATGCTTGGGATAATAAAGATTTTGTCGATGCAGTCAAAGCCACAGGACGAAAAAAACTTATTATAGCTGGAATTGTTACGGATGTATGTGTCGCATTTCCAACGATTTCAGCTTTGAGTGAAGGCTATAGTGTCTATGTTGTCGTGGATGTATCAGGAACGTTTAATACGGCAGTACGTGATGCAGCCTTAACACGTATGGTTCATGCTGGGGCTATATTAACCAGTTGGTTTGCTTTATCCGCCGAATTACAACGCGATTGGCGCCATACCGAAGGTAAAGCGTTGGCGGATTTATATGAAGAACGCTTAGTGCCATATGGAAACCTTATCATAAGCAAGAACGCTAAATAATCTTTTCCGGATAGTCTTCCAGATTAAATTATTTTACATGTTCAGCAATGCGCAATAATGCTTCTTGTAACGATTTAATGGGGATAGTATCCGCAGCATTTTTTAGTAATTCTGCATTATGACTCGAGAGTGTCAGAGGAAGTGGCTTTAATTGCGTATTTTGTATGTGAAACTCAGGTTGTATGCTCCATTCAATCTGCACTAAATTGTGTAAATCAGGACAATTAAGTAATTTTTGTTTAATATCAGGCAGTAGGTAACGTAAGCGTGTGGCCCAGGCTGCACTGTCACACTCAATAATTAAACAACCGTCACGGAAATTAGCGACACGCGTATGTTCATTGAGCTCGCTAGGAATAACAACTTGCCAGATTTGATTGAGTTTTATTAATTGCTGCACTTTGTTTTGAATAAATGCTAACACGCTGGCTGGATCTTGTTGCAAGATATTCGCAGGCGTTTTTTCCGGAGACGGTTTTTTTATCATATTAATCTATTTTCATAGGTAAAATAACCAGTTGTATGCCTAATAGGTGTAGGCGTCTTTGCAGCATAACGGCGGTTTCATTATGTAACAAGCGTGTTATCCAATTATCTTTACTAAAAATCAATTTGCTAGCAAAAAAGATTGAATGTGGAAATTCTTTAATGATTTTTTTAGATAAATTAGTTAATTTTTTGGTGGGATCTGTGCCATAAGCAGTAAAACCTTTTGCCGCCAAGCCTTGATCCTGACAATAAGTAACAAAATAATCCAACATTTCATCGGTATTTTTTTGCATGGCAGTTAATTCTTTTTTTGCGCTAAAACTTTCTACATCGACTATCCCTACGTTGACAAATACAAAATTTTTGAAATGGTTAGGGAACATACGCAGGATCCATAACAGGTTATGTAAACCAATACCACGATGTCGACCGACCATAATCACCGCAGTGGCTTCTTTAGGTTGCAAAGTGGGAACCACAGTCGGTGTTTTTAAGGGGGTACTGGTCATCAATAGATCGATATCATGTAGTTTATTATAGACCATCGTGTAATGTTTTTTGATTAACAAACAAATGCAAATAACAAAACTGGTGGTGACTACGGTTACCCAACCACCATACGTAAATTTTGATATCAATGTGATAATCAATATGCTAAAGGTAACCAGAAAAGCAAAAGCGGAAAAAATTAATCGCGTTAACCAATGTGGAGAAGCGTTACTTCTCTGCTTTATCCAATAAACGCATAGACCTAAAATTGAAAGCGAAAAGGTTAAAAACACATTCATACTATAGAGAATGACTAACCAAGAAACGCGACCGCCACTGATCCAAAGGATCAGTAGGGCGGCAATACCAAAAACAATAACACCGTTTTGCGTCACTAAACGGCTAGAAAGATGACGAAACCGGTTTGGTAACCAACTATCAATCGACATATTGGCTAACACACTGGGACCGGCTAAAAATCCGGTATTCGCACCCACTAATAACAAACCTGCTTCAAGTAATAATGTTAGCGTTAATATCGCTTTCGCGAGTGCAGAATCTCCCAATATTTTATGAAACACCACGGCATTTAAGGTTTGGCCATACACAGGATGGGCATGCCATAATAAATACAGCAAAATAATTCCACCCGCGGTAAAACTTAAGGAAAGTGCCATGTACAACATGGTCCACTTACCTGTTCGTACCCGTGGTTCCATGAGCCGATTCACATTATTGGAGACTGCTTCGATACCGGTATAGGTACCACTTCCCAAGGAATAAGCGCGTAATAACAGAGCAATAATAAAGAGCCAACCGGTTTGCTGAGACATGACCAAGGTATTATTTAAGGTGTCCGAAAACACAGTGGGTAAAGAATTTTTATGCGCAATGACACCATAAATAATTAAAAAAAAGTGTGTAGCGACAAAGCCTAAAAAGATGGGCATTAACACTTTAATCGATTCTTTCATGCCGCGTAAATTGAGTGTAATGAGTAGGATAATGACGCAAGCCGCTGTGAATAACTTATAAGCCAAAAAATAATGGGGTAACAAACTAAATAAAGCGTCAATACCACTGGCGACGGATATGGTAATTGTCAAGACATAATCGACAATGAGTGCTGCACCAGAAACCAGTCCTGCATGGGGACCTAATAATTGGGTGGCTACTTTATAACCACCACCGCCACTCGGAAATAACGTGATAACCTGATTGTAAGCAAGGGCAATAACAAACACAGTCAGGATTGTGGCGATAGAAATATACAGACCTAAGGAACTATAATGTGGGCCTAAAGCAATGAAGGCCTCTTCAGGACCGTAACAGGATGATGATAAACCGTCGGCACCGAGACCTACCCAAGCTAAAAAAGCAACTAAAGCAATATTGCGTTGTGCGTTCGGATTTAATGGATTGCGGGGTTTACCGAGTAAAAAACGACCGAGACGTTGAAAAAAAGTCATGCTTACGCAGAATCTGAATAAAAAGCTACTATAGCCGGTTAAGCATTGTTTTTGAAGCCATGGTTTTTGGAGCTTATCTAAAAGGGTAAAACCTTTAATAGACTAAATAAAACCAGCAAAGATCGGATAATAATTTCTGTGTATAATAAGTAAGCGGAGTTTATTAACTTCGTAAATTTTTATAATAATTTATTACCTAAAAGGACATTAACATGAAGATAGCGGAAATAAGAGAAATTAATGAATTATTAACTAAGGCATTTCAACAAGAATGTTCTTTAATCGATAATCATAAATTATTTTACAGATTAGAATTTCCCTGCATATCCAGCATTAGTGAATTTGAAGAGATTAAAAGCAATTGTGAAAATTTTTTATCGCAATTTGATATAAAAATCGGTGCTACCATTCTATGTTATCCGGAGCAGGGAAATAAAGTCTTTATATTACAAATAAACAAACCACCTCTCGATCAGTTTTTAGAAAAATTAGGTGTGTTGCTAAAAAATATACAATTTTATGAGTCACTCCACCCAGATAAATTATTGTTGATAAACGAATTATTAGATAATGGTGTTAATATTAACAGTAAGAATATTTTTGGTGATACCCCCTTGCATATGGTTGTACAAAATGGTTGTACAAAAAGGGTATGACATGATTGCTTGTTTGTTAATTGAAAGAGGCGCATTAATTCACGAACACTTCAACAACATCGAAAGGTCAGTGATATCATCAAATTTTTTTCACAGGAGAAACCCTATGAGAATAATCAAGCTGAACTACAATTTGTTGCTATAAATTTAAGCAATTAAATCTTTTATATCAAATTGATAAAAATAAGTTATAAATAATGATAGGACTTTTTTAGTACTTTAGTTAAAATAGGCTAAAAAAGTCCTTTTTCTTTCGGGGGTTAGTAGATGACAACATCATCAAATAATCGATATGAGATCCCATGTCTGGCTTCACATTGCTTAGAACCACTTCATCAATTAGAACAGCACTTACTAGCAGCACAAACGGCGATAGAAAATTGGTTTCGTGAGCAATGGCGTAAAACACCAGCACCTTTTTATTCCTCGGTCGATTTACGTAATGCGGGATTTAAATTAGCGCCGGTAGATACCAATTTGTTTCCCGCTGGATTCAATAATCTCAGTGAAGATTTTATTCCGTTGGCAGTGCAAGCGGCCCAAGAAACACTAGAACGCTTAGCGCCAGGCTGTTTACGTATTTTATTAATTCCAGAAAATCATACACGCAATACTTTTTATTTTGAAAATCTTTATACCTTGCAAGATATTTTGCACAAAGCTGGTTTTGAAGTCAAAATCGGATCTTTATTGGAAGACATCGACGGAAGTAAAGAGATTAACTTAGAATCAGGCCGTTCGTTAAAATTAGAGTCTATCCAACGTCAAGCTGATCATATTAAAGTCAATGATTTTATGCCTTGCTTTATTTTATTAAATAATGATTTAGCCAACGGTATTCCTAAAATATTACAGGGGATCAAACAAGCTATTTTACCTAATGTCAATTTAGGTTGGCATAGTCGCTTGAAGTCCAAGCATTTTCAGCATTATGAACAAGTCACTAAAGAATTTTCGCAATTATTGAATTTAGATTCTTGGTTAATTACACCTTATTTTTCATTTTGCACAGATGTGGATTTCATGCAGCGGGAGGGCGAAGATTGTTTGATCGAAAAAAGCCAACAAATACTACAAGCAACACAAAAAAAATATGATTACTATCATATTAAAGAAAAACCCTATGTCGTCATTAAAGCCGATGCAGGTACTTATGGTATGGGGGTGCTATCTATTCATGAAGCAAAGGAAATCCAACAACTTAATCGCAAAAAACGTAGCGATATGATGGTTTCTAAAGGGAGTCGACCCATTAATAAAGTGATCATTCAAGAAGGTGTCTATACTTTCGAAACCTGGAATGAAGCGGTGGCTGAGCCGGTAGTCTACCTGCTTGGACAATATGTTGTCGGTGGATTTTATCGCGTCCATACCGGTCGTGGTGTGAGTGATAATCTGAATACGCCAGGTATGCAGTTTGAACCTTTACCTTTTATACAAGCTTGTAATATCCCAGACCATAGCGGACAACAAAAGGGAAAATGTGCAAATCGTTTTTATGTTTACGGCGTCATTGCAAGACTTGCTTTGTTAGCAGCTGCACGCGAACAAGCAGAAATTTTAAAGCCAGCGGAGTAAATCATGCTTAAGCCACTGGGTGTCATTATGGATCTTATCGCAGCGATTAATCCTAAAAAAGACACCACACTCGCTTTATTACTAGCCGCACAACAGCGCAATTGGCCAGTAGTTTATATGGAAATTAAGGATCTTTTTTTAATCAATGATCGGCCTTATGCGCATATGCGGAGTATAGAAGTTAAAGACGATCAGGAAAGTTGGTTTGCCTTTGGCAAGGAAACAATAGCGCCGCTCAGTAACTTGTCGGTGATATTGATGCGTAAGGATCCACCCGTAGATATGCACTATATTTATGCGACGCAGTTGTTGGATAAAGCCCAACAACAAGGCGTATTTGTGGTCAATCATCCACAAAGTTTACGTGATTGTAATGAAAAATTGTTTACATTAAATTTTCCGCAATGTTGCCCTCCCAGCTTAGTGACAACCCATATTAAAACCGCAAAAGAGTTTTTGTTGGAACATCAAGATATTATCGCTAAACCATTGGATGGCATGGGTGGCAGTTCTGTGTTTAGAATTCATGCCAATGATCCAAATTGCAACGTTATCTTAGAAACCTTAACGACCCATAATCGATCTTTTATGATGGTACAGCGTTATATTCCAGAAGTGCTTGCTGGAGATAAACGAATCATTATGATCAATGGTGAACCGATTCCGTATGGCTTAGCTCGGATCGCCCCAGCCGGTGAAACGCGCGCTAATTTAGCTGTCGGTGGCACAGGTAAGGTCGTGAAATTAACTGAACGCGATCGCTGGATTTGTCAACAAATTGGATCAACCTTACGTGAAAAAGGCTTATTATTTGTTGGGATCGATGTTATCGGTGATTATTTGACCGAAATTAATATTACTAGCCCTACCGGTGTGCGTGAAATCGATGCAGAAACGCAGCTTAATATCAGTGCACAATTTATCGATGCCATTTTTCCTAACGCATAATGTGGTTTTTTATCCTAGTATAAAAAAATTGTTATAGACAAAGGTTTGGATTGCCACGCACCTTCGGTGCTCGCAATAACAAGCTCTGTTTTGTGTTGGCAATAATTGTTAAGCGCTTATTCGCGAAAGGATCAATACGGTGATACAACCGACTACAATACAACTTGATGATTTTAGACAACTGTTAATCCCTCGTGCGAGAGATGCGCATAAAGGTTTGTTTGGCCATGCATTGATAGTAGGGGGTGATCATGGTATGACCGGGGCAGTGCGTTTGGCTGGCGAAGCGGCATTGCGTGTAGGCGCAGGCTTGGTCAGTGTCGGTACCCAAGCAGAATCGATTACAGCCATTATCAGTGCACGGCCTGAGATCATGGCGCATGCGGTTAAAACCGGAAAAGACCTTATTCCTTTGCTAAAAAAAGCCAGTGTCATTGTACTAGGTACAGGATTAGGACAAACCCGTTGGTCACAACAATTGTTTAAGCAAGTTTTAAGCTCAACGCAAACTAAAGTAATGGATGCGGATGCCCTAAACTTATTAGCAAAACAAGCTAAAAAGTCAGAGAATTGGATATTAACGCCTCATCCTGGAGAAGCTGCGCGTTTATTGGGTTGTACGGTTAAAGAGATTCAAGAGAATCGAATTAAGGCGGTAAAAGCATTGCAAAAACACTATGGGGGTGTTGTCGTACTAAAAGGCCCCGGTAGTTTAGTTTGCAGCAACCGATCTTTACGCATCTGTTTAGCGGGAAATCCGGGTATGGCCAGCGGAGGGATGGGAGATGTGTTAAGTGGCGTGATAGGCGGCCTTCTTGCACAACATTTCAATTTACAACAAGCCGCAGAATGTGGTGTTTATCTCCATGCAGTCGCAGCAGATAAAGCAGCCAGCTTGCGCGGTGGTGAGCGGGGCTTGTTAGCCAGCGATTTAATGCCGTATCTACATCAACTCATCAATGAGTCTTATATGACTGAATAGATAATGCTGATCGATAGTTTTTAATTTGCAGTGAATTTAATTTCAGGAGTCACTATGAGGAGACAAATCTATTCGTCATTAGTAGGGATTGCTATAGCGGGGATGTTTGTTAGTTTGCTTATTCTAAGTTTTTCCAGCGATACTATTCCGTCTAATCCACGGTTTTTTGTTGTCCTATTAAGTTTAATAGGTATTATCGCCTTGGATTTGATGTATCGCTATATTTGTGTTCCTTTTTTGTTTGCAACGTTTAGTGTGTTATCCGTATTAAGGATTTTGGGTTTACATAAATGCTTTATGCCGATGATTCCTATTGTTATAAGCTTCGTATGCTTAGTCATTTTATTTATTTATATTGCCTATCATGATGTTAAACAACAACCGATTATTTTACCGGGTCGAGTACAAGATCGGTTTGACATGTCGGCCTATGAATGGCATCTCAGTTTTATCAGAATTTATATAGGATTTGATCTGATTGCCCATTGTACAGAAAAATTATTTGCTGGAAGTATTCCGTTTCGGGCCGATGTAATGGCTTTTGCTCAACTCAACGTTGCGGATCCCACTTTTTTTGTACGATTTTCGGGTTTGTGTGAATTAGCCGGGGTTATTTCTTTGGGATTAGGTTTGCTCACGCGTGTGGGCGCATTAGGTACTGCTATGTATTTAATGATAGCGACGTTTATTGGCCAGCATTTTTTTAAAGGATTTATTTGGGCGTTGCCGGGCGGAGGTTGGGAATATCCGGTGATGTGGAGTGTGTTTATTTTGAGTTATATTGTTTTAGGAGCGGATGAATTTTCTATTGATGGTGTCTTAGATAAAAAATTTAATTTACCTATTTGGTTAAAAAGATTAATGGGTGTGATGAAATCGGATAATTAAAGGTAAAGAAAATCTAACTATTTTTAATGGATAAACTCCATGAGTACTTTTAATTTTTTTTTAAAAGTTTAAGCTAATAAAGCTTAATAAATTAAAAATTAATCTCAAGGAGAAAATATGAAAAAAGGACTCCCATCTAAGCCATTCGGTTTTTTTGTTGAAGGAAATGACAGCGCTAATAACCTCCAACCACTCTATTTATTTTGTACTAAAGAACCCGATAATCAATTATTTTTTTTCATAACCAGTTCTAATTCGCATTGTTGGGTAAAGCAAACCAATAGTTGGGAAAAGCTTGAGATCAAAAGCTTACTATTCGCCAGAGACGGGGGTTCTAGAGTGTATTGGTTTAAAGAGAACGTTTATCATGTTGATACACTCGATATTCCTTATCCGTTTAGAAATAATGCTCAGTATACTTCATTGATGCAGGGACAAACGATTGCTTTAACCGAGATAACGCTATCCCAAGAAGAACTGGATTGTAATGATATTAGCATTTTAGAAGCTTTAGATTTAGCGATGCTTCCTGAAACTAGGGAACAAGCACAGCAACGTTTAGCATGCAAATTTAAAAAGAAAACTAAACCAGCCATTCACAGTTTCTGTGTTGAAGCTGTGTAAAAATATGTGTAAAAGCGTTTGAATGCTTTATAGAGCGAGCTTTAGTTGCTACTGTTCAAAATATAATCAGTATTATGCTTATTCGTAACACCCGCTTGTTAAGAATGAGGATATTGTGTGTTTAAAACATTCTGTCGGTGTTTGTACAAAAAGGTAAAGTGAAGGGGCACTATCCTTGACCCAGAATTAAAAGTTATTTTAGTATGAATGGATAAAATTAGAACAGGAGAATACTATGTTAAGAGCCCAACAAGAAAGTCATTCAAAATTAAGACCACTGTATTTATTTCAAGCAACTATTGAAGATAGATAATCTTGCCACTTTTTTCATTAGTGATTCATCAAAAAAATTTGGATGAAGACGCAACCATCCAGTGACTGGAAAGAAATTAAAATTGATGAGCTTGATGCCCTTAGAGATGGAGAAAGAAATTATACTTTTCATGGAAAAGAATTCACTAAATTATTCATACCTTCCTGGTTACCCTCTTTTTCTCGCTCTTTTATAGAATTACCCTACATAAAAGGAAAAACGAGTTCAGGCGCCTATTTAAAAAAGAACTTAGATGAACTTTTAGTATCTAAACAAAAACTTGATGACCTTGGAATTACTAAATTTCTTGATTTAGATCTAGAGTCTATACCTGAAGTAACAACCCAGGAGCAAGAAGCAGCTCATGAGGCTAGAATGGAGGAACACAAAATAAAAGTGCAATCTCAGTACTTAAAAAAATCACGAACCAGTTTGGATTGGTTTGATGATATGCTTTCGAAAGGCCAAAAATCGATTCAAGCAAGAAAAACAGCACATTCTAAGTCTCGATTGGCCCGCGCATCGATTTTTGGCGAACCCTCTGCCGGAGCAAGCGCTTCAGAGTCGGGAGAGGTTAATGAGGAAAAATTAACAAAGGAAGTTAGTAAATTAACGCTATAAGGCCTGAAAAATGGACTTTAATTTTAAAATGAAGCTGTTTTCAATTGACAGAAAATGACATGAAATTTATTATATCCCTTTGTTAAAGGAATAATAAATGAAAAAAATAAAGCCCATCTCTATTCAAAACAAAACCGATCATGAATCGTTAACCTTACCCCTTTCTGTAGAGCAATTTAATTTATCAGGTGTTATTAATAGCTCTTTAGAAGCACAAGAAATTTCAAAATTAAACACTCACATTACTGAATGCGAGGTTAAGATAAAAGAATTAGAAACAGCCATAGTTACGCTGTTGGAATTAAAAAGCGCTTTAGCAGCCTGCGATCGAAACAAAAAAGATCCTATTACACCAGAAGATGTTGAAGCACAAATTAATTTTTTTAAGCGCGAAGTCCATATTTATCAAACTAAAATACGCAGAATTGAAGATAAAATACAAGCCTTTCTCACTAAAAATGTTGTTAAATCTGAACGCTATACGAAGGAAATGCCGTATCTAAAATTACAAAAAAAAGAATTGGAATTGGAAATTCAAAAACTAGAAATAGCGATTACCCGCATAAAAGAAACCACAGCAGTGCTTAAAACTATTCATAGTGTATTTGAGAATGTCATAAGAGAATTAGATGCAGATTTACAGATTCAATTATTAGAAAAAGATAAACAGAAATATATGATTAAATTGCAAGCAATAGAAACAAAAATAACTGATTTGGAATCACAAGAAAATCAGAAAGTTTCTGTTGTTTCTATGCGAACTCAAACTAACTTACCTTTTTTTTCTGGAAGTCATGAAAGCCAAGTACTAAAAAAATTAGATTCTGAATTAAAATTTAACGGATTAAAATTAAGTTAAAAAGAATTAAATTAAAAAAACCAATTGGTTCAAGTTTTTCTGCATTGTTAAATGTTTTCACCCGATAAAGTTTTTCAGATGAGTGAGACAGCTAATCAATAGCAAATAATAGAAGAAAAAACTTATAAAAATAGAATTTTTTAATGTTGCAAGTATTATTTGAATTAAGAAATTGTGAGTGATGTTATGATCCCACCTAAAAAAAATCCGATTCTATTTCCGGAAGATTCTCTTAAAGTGCTTAATAACTTTAGTGATTTTGTCAATAAAATGCCGATTTCGGTTAGTGAATCGGCACAATTTAAAAAAGACGCCATTAAAGTGATAGAATCGCTAAAATTTATTAAGATCAACTTAGAATTTATTGGCTATGCTGTTGAAAATAAAACTGATCGCTCGCTTTATACCTACACAACCGATAGGGCAAAAGGTCTTATTCGCGATTTTAACGGTACTGGCCTGCATTTAAATGCTTACCATAATAAAAAGGATGTACAGATTGCATTTGAAACTTTAATTCGACAATTTGAAAATGCTATTTTAGCGATGCAGGCTGTTAATAAATTAGAAATGTTTGCACGTCAATTACAGTATGATAGAAATACCGGTTGTATTGAAGCTCGGGTATCAAAAGCCCTTTTATTTGCAGCAACGAGTCTGAGTAGCCCAGCGCATCCGTTAGATCAGCTTATGGCGCAATGTCAGTTTATGCCAAATGACGACACAATGACTTTGCTTAACAAAACCAAAGTTTTCTTTAAACCTTATATTGGACAAGCCTGTATCTGGAAAAACAAGGACTATCTTATCGATATAAATTTAATTAAACAGTATTTAATTGAAGTTTTTGATGTTGAATTTTTTAGTGAAGAAGTTGAGCACTTAAAAAACTTATTGGATAATTTTACACTCGCTAAAAAAATAAAGTGGTTAAGGTCTCCATTACCGATACGCTCTTTTGAAATAGGTATCTTTTTATTAGAAGAAATCGATAAAATTAATAAAATAAAAAACTTTACCTTTAAACAAAAGCTTATTTTTTTTGGAAAAACTTATGGTGTTTATTTTGAGAATTTTGTTGATTCTTATCTAGTGCCCTTAGGTTTAAGTCTTACAACGCTACTAGGATTAGGCGTAATTACGCTAGGATTGATATTTCAACCTTGTGTAGTGTTAGGATTAACCACGGTTTTTTTTCTAGCGTTTGTTGTCGCTTTAACTCGATGCGGTCCGGAGTTAACAAAGTTTCAAGTTCTAATTGGGTGTTTAGCGCTTTTCACTTGTCCCTTATCCATGCCCACTTTTTTATTTATCATAATAATAAGCGCTCTACTCAATATTATTGTGGTGAATGTTGCTTGTTTATCCAAAAAACCCGTACAATTATTCGTTTCTAATCAAAACTTATTATTAGCTCAATGTATTGATGATTATTTTGAAGGGAAGATTGATCTCCCCTCTGCAAGCGCTACCCAATTACTCAAGCAGTATTTACTAAAGAAATCTGAATTAACTGAAAAAGAAGCGGATTTTTTGAAGGCGATAGAGATTGGAGAAAATATTTCTTATACCCCATTGAGCAATGTTGAAATTTGGCAACAAGGCGTACAATCTTGGCAACATTATCGTTTTTTACGAAAAAATAATGACACAGAGACTCAATGGGTATTAAACAAATTACTTCTCAATAATCGCTTATTTCAAGGATCGACGAGTTCTTTTGATGGGCATTTGATCCAAAAACAAAGAATAGAAAATTATTTTAATGCTGCTTTTGAAGAAATGGCAGAGACTGTTCTTAACAACCAAGCCTTAGCTAAGACGATTAAACCTAAAGATTGGTCATTGTTTGTTAAGCAATTAACCGATGTAAATTATCGAGCAGAACAACTGCGTAAAACCATTGCCACGCCAACCCATAAATTTGTTCATCTCACCAAACAAATAATACCTTATATTAAAGATATCCGGAAAAAAAACCAAAAAAATTATACCCACACTAAAAAAACCTCAACGACTTTGCTATCTTCACGACTAAATACGCCTCTTTTTGGCACACATCATCGTAACGCGTTACATTTGGTTGGTTTTTTATTTGATCAAAAAAAATGTAAAGTAAAGGCAAGATTTTTGCAAGATTCTGGAACCTATCAACATGGTTGGTTAGGCAGTGAGTCCGAAGTTAAAAATTATCAAACTTGGATAAACAATCGTATTGTCACAGATGAAAATTTATTTAGCTTGAAGGTCCAAGGAGCGAATCAAACCAATGAAGTATTAGCGCAACTGAATAAAGAAGGCCTTACGGCCATTGTTATAGGACAAGATACACCGGAAGCACGACACTTAGCGATTTCACGTCAAACCGAAATTAAAGATAAATTCTCTATGTGGCTACCGATCATTTTTTATGATGCTTCACGGCGTTCTATAAAGCTTTATGATTACCAAGACATACTTGCTGATAAATTGTTGCAGCGAAAAAAACAAAATTTAATAAACCTTCACCAAGCTTTTTTAAAAAAAAAATGGAAACTCAGTTTTTTTTGTAAAGATGATATTTCAGATAAGCCCGTTCCTGAAATAGCGGTATATTTAAATAGTAAAATACAGCAATTAGAAAATTCAGATAAAGCTTATGATTTTTATAACTGGGCTCTAGTCGAACAAGAAATAAGGGAAAGATTAAATCAAAAATGTAAGCAAAATAAATTCTTTAGAATTTTAAAAGGGCGTACGCAGGATACGTTAGACTTTTATCAAAACTGTTTAACAGCACTTACCGTTTAAGCATGATTTATGCATCGATTTCTACTTGCACTTTGCCATCAAGCAAGCGAGCTGGGAAGGTTTTTACGCCAATAAAAGCGGGCGGGCGAGTGGCAGCGCCGGTTTTAATACAAAAACCGGCTCCATGCCAGGGACAAATAATTTCTTCTCCTTCTATCTCGCCGCCTTCAAGTGATTGATCTTCATGTGTGCAGAGATTTTTTATTGCATAAAATTTACCGTTTAGATTGAAAACCAATAGCGATAAACCATTCCAATCAAATACTTGATAGCTTCCGACCGGAAAACTGCCTAGATCGCTAACATCAACCCAATTTGACATTTTTTCTCTCCGTTAGGATAGACTCTTTTGTAGCAAAAAAAATTTTTATAGCATACCTAATTGTAATTTGGCAGCTTCAGACATATTTTCGCTGGTCCAAGGCGGATCCCACACTAATTCCACTGAGGCTTCACTAACACCCTCAACATTATTGACCACATTTTCCACCATACTCGGAAAGGTTTGCGCAACTGGACAGCCGGGTGTGGTTAAGGTCATTTCAATTTTTACTTTGGCTTGTGGGTCAATAAAAATATTATAAATAAGACCCAAATCATAAATATTGACTGGAATCTCCGGATCATAGATTCCTTTAAGTGCTTCAATAATAGCAGTTTTTAAAGCGACTAAGCTGTCTTCGGTCAATGGATAGGGAGTTGAAATATTCATAGCTATTAATATTAATCTTCTGTAGAAACCCATTCAGTGGTTTGTTTCAAGGCAGCTTGTAAAGTATGCCAGGCTAGAGTCGCACATTTTACCCGAGCGGGATAGGCTTTAACTCCAGCAAATACTGCTAATTTTTCAAGATCAGGGAGTTGTTGAAGGGTTGTGGTGTCATGGGTTAATAATTGGTGAAAATTGTTAAATAAGTTTTCAGCTTCATTAATCATTTTACCTGATAGTATCTCAGACATTAACGAAGCCGATGCCATAGAAATAGCGCAGCCAGAACCTTGAAAACTGACCAATGAAATTTTATCCTGTTCTAGTTTCAGATAGAGCGTTAACCGATCCCCGCAGAATTGATTAAAACCATTGGCGATACGATTTGCTTCTGGCATCGCGCAATGATGACGCGGATTGCGTCCATGGTCGAGGATCATTTCTTGATAAAGTTCGCGTAAATCTGACATCATTTTTATCTAAACAATTGTTTTAAAGCCTGTAAACCGTTTATTAAGGCATCAATATCTTCTTTATTATTATAAAACGCTAATGAAGCACGTACGGTAGAGTCTACATTGAAACGCTGCATTAATGGCATCGTGCAATGTTGGCCAGCGCGTACCGCCACACCGGCTTCAGTATTCAATACGTCACTAATATCATGTCCGTGAATGCGCATTCCACGTGAGTCGTTGACAGTAAAATTTAGAATCGCGGTTTTTTCTTTGGCGGTACCGATTAAGTTTAAACCTTGAATGCTTTGTAGGTTTTTGTTGGCATAGTTAAGTAATTGCTGTTCATGTTGTTTTATTTCGTCAAAATTAAATTGATTAAGATAATCAATGGCGGCGCCTAAACCAATCGCGCCGGCAATATGAGGTGTACCGGCTTCAAATTTATAGGGGGGCTCACGATAATGACTTCTCTCTAGATGCACTTCCGTGATCATACTACCGCCGCCTTGATAAGGTGGCAGAGTTGCTAATAATTCCTGTTTTCCATATAAAACCCCAATACCCGTCGGCGCAAATAATTTGTGACCAGAAAATACATAAAAGTCGCAATCGAGCGCTTGTACATCCACTTTTTGATGAGCGACGGCTTGCGCACCATCGATCAATACCTTGGTTTTAGGACTATTCGCATGTGCATTATCAATAATTTGTTTAATCGGATTAATGGTTCCGAGCGTATTAGAAATATGGCAAATCGCAACGAGTTTAGTTTTTGGGTTGAGTAAACGGTAATATTCTTCCAGTAATAACTCACCCGCCTCATTAATGGGGATAATTCTCAATTTGGCGTCGGTTTGTGAACATAAAATTTGCCAAGGTACGATGTTGGCATGATGTTCCATGTGCGAAATAATAATTTCATCACCGGCTTTGATCTGACTTAAACCGTAGGTTTGCGCAACTAAATTAATGGCCTCGGTGGTGCCACGTACAAAAATGATTTCTGCAAACGATTTTGCGTGAATAAATTGTTGAATTTTTTCGCGACTTAATTCAAATTCTTCAGTGGCTAATTCACTTAAAGTATGGATACCGCGATGCACATTACTGTTTTCATAACGATAATAATGGTCTAAACGTTCGATAACCGAATAAGGTTTTTGGGTACTTGCTGCATTATCGAGATAAACTAAAGGCTTACCTTTTATTTTTTGTTGTAAAATAGGAAAGTCCGCTCTTATTTTTTTTACATCAAAAATTTTCATGAGTTTTTTTAATTAAAATGGGTAAAGCCACATCATTAAATAACGGCATTTGTTCGATAATATCTTGAATAAAGGCTTTAACAAGTAGATCAGTCGCTGCGGCTACCGTTAATCCACGCGTGCGTAGATAAAATAAAGCCTCATTATCAAGTTGGCCGATACTTGCGCCATGTGTACATTGGATATCATCGGTAAATATTTCTAGCTGTGGTTTACTATTGACTTCAGCAAGCGGTGATAATAATAAATTTTTATTGAGTTGCTGTGCTTTAGATTTAATCGCTTGCTCACGCACGATAACTTTGCCATTAAAGGTAGCGCGTGCTCGATCATCAATAATACCTTTGTAAAATTCTTCACTACGCGTATGCGGACTGACATGATCGATCTGTGTGCAGTGATCGACTTGTTGCTGACCCGAGGCATAATAGAGACCTTTTAATTGACAATAAGCATCGGATGCCAATAGTTTAACCGAAACATCACTGCGAATTAAGGCGCCGTTTAAAGCTAAAGAATAAGCAGAAAATTGACTATTTTTTTGTTGTGTAACGCAAAGCTTACCAACATGTTGGGCTAATTTACTCTCGTTGATGCGTTTATAATGTTGGATATGGCTATGGCCCGCTAAACGACATTCAGTCACTGTATTAGTAAAATAATCCGCATTATTTTCGGCGCTCATATCGATGTATTTTTCAATAATCGTTGCTTTGCTATTTTCTTCAGCAATAACAATAGTCCGCAATGGAATAAAACGTCGAGAGGTTTCATCGGTATTGATAAACAGAATTTCTATCGGTGTGTGCAAATGCGTATTAGCAGCTAAATAAATATAAGCACCTTCTTGCATAAAAGCAGTATTTAAGTGCGTAAAACTATTTTCATCTATCGTTTCATCGGGTTTCCAGGTCGCATTGAATTGATCAGAATAATGCTCCAGCATCGTGGCTAAATTCGTTATCTTGCAACCTGCCAATAGTGCCATGTTTGATAAGTGTGCGGAAAAACAACCATTGACGAATACTAATCGATAATCACTACGCAATGGATCCAAGTGGGTTGAGGAGAGAGTGTTATCTGGTATAGAAATATTTAAAGCATAAGGCGTTTGCGACAAGGTTGTTAAAGAGCTGTATTTCCAATCGGCTTGTTTTTTATTTGGAAAGCCGTGCGCAGAGAATTGCTTTAAGGCCTCCAATCGTAATGGGCTTAAAAAATTTTGACCAATAAGTTGTTTTTCAACACGTTGATATTCCTGGCAATAATGTGTTGTTATGGCGTTAATGTCACTCTTTATTTTGTTTTTTAACATGTTTGACCTGAGGATTCTTCTTGTAAAATAGTGCTATAACCTTCTTTTTCTAAGGTTTCCGCCAAAGAAAAATTACCAGAACGAATAATTTTTCCACCTGCTAATATATGGACATAGTCGGGTTTAATATAATCGAGTAAACGTTGATAATGAGTAATCAGCACCATAGCGCGCTGCGGTGAGCGTAGATTATTCACACCTTCAGCGACCAGTTTTAAAGCATCGATATCTAAACCGGAATCTGTTTCATCTAAGAGTGCTAATTTAGGTTCTAAAAGTGCCATTTGTAAAATTTCATTACGTTTTTTCTCGCCACCTGAAAAACCAGTGTTGACTGATCGATACAAAAAGTCTTGATCCATTTCCACTAGCTTTAGTTTTTCTTTAATGAGCTTTAAAAAATCCATAGCGTCGAGCTCGGTTTCGCCACGGGCTTTGCGGATAGCATTTAACGAAGCTTTCAGTAAATAGACATTACTGACACCGGGAATTTCGACGGGATATTGAAACGCTAAAAATACGCCGGCGCGCGCGCGTAATTCAGGTGTTAACGGGGTTAAATCTTCGCCTAGATAGTTGATTTTACCTTCGGTGAGTGTGTAGTTGCCGCGTCCTGCCAAAACATTGGCTAAGGTACTTTTCCCCGAACCATTAGGACCCATAATCGCATGTATTTCACCGGGTTTTATATGAAGATTAATTCCCCGTAATATTTTTTTGTTATCGACTCCTACGTGTAAATTCTTAATAGTTAACATATTTTTCTTCGGTTTATCTTTAAATAATTAAGTAGAGAATGCTTTCAATGGTGCTAGGCTGAGACAAAAAAAACCGTTTTTTGAGTATCGTAACGAAGCATACACGTAGTATGTGAGTAACGAAACACAGAAAAACAGCTTTTTTTGACCAGCATCGTGTCATCGAAGCTATTCTCTTAGCCTATACATCCTTCCAAACTTAACCCCAGTAATTTTTGCGCTTCGACAGCAAATTCCATGGGTAATTCTTTAAATACTGCTTTGCAAAAACCATTCACAATCAATGAAAGCGCTTCTTCGCGATCTAGACCGCGTTGTAAACAATAAAAAAGTTGATCTTCACTAATTTTAGAAGCAGAGGCTTCATGTTCAAGCTGTGCAGTTTTATTTTTAACTTCAATACTAGGGAAAGTATGTGCTTTACAGTCGCCACCAATCAATAGTGAATCACATTGCGTATAATTGCGCGCATTCTCTGCTGTTTCTGCAATCTTGACTAAACCACGATAACTGTTTTGACCGTGGCCAGCACTAATTCCTTTCGATAAGATCGTACTTTTGGTATTTTTACCAATATGGATCATCTTGGTTCCGGTATCAGCTTGCTGTTTATGGTTGGTTAGCGCAACCGAATAAAATTCACCTACAGAAGCATCGCCTTGTAGAATAACACTTGGATATTTCCAAGTAATCGCTGAACCGGTTTCGACTTGAGTCCAAGAAATCTTTGAGCTAACACCACGACAATGACCGCGTTTAGTCACAAAATTGTAAATTCCCCCTTTGCCGTCTTTATCGCCCGGATACCAATTTTGCACTGTCGAATATTTAATTTGTGCATGATCTAAAGCGATGAGCTCGACCACCGCGGCATGTAATTGATTTTCATCTCGTTGTGGCGCAGTACATCCTTCTAAATAACTTACATAACTTCCTTCATCCGCAATAATTAAGGTTCGTTCAAACTGACCGGTATTGGCGGCATTAATCCGAAAATAGGTGGACAGTTCCATGGGACAACGTGTCCCAGGGGGGATGTAGCAAAAGGAGCCATCGGTAAACACCGCTGTATTTAAACAAGCATAAAAATTATCGGTATAGGGAACGACAGTGCCTAAATATTTTTTGACAAGTTCTGGATATTCTTGGACGGCTTCGGAAAAGGAACAAAATAAGATCCCCATTCCGCGCAATTTTTCTTTAAAAGTGGTGGCGACAGAAATGCTGTCAAAAACGGCATCGACGGCAACATTGGATAAACGTTCCTGTTCTTGTAGTGAAATTCCCAGTTTATTATAGACACGCAATAACTCTGGATCGACTTCGTCTAAGCTATTCAACTGTTTTTTTACTTTAGGCGCCGAATAATAGCTAATCGCTTGATAATCAATAGCGGGATAGTGCATATACTCCGCCCAGTGTGGCTCAGTTAACGTTAACCAATGGCGATACGCTTTTAAGCGCCAAGTCAGTAAAAATTCAGGCTCATTTTTTTTAGCCGAAATATGGTGGATGACTTCTTCATTCAATCCGCAGGGTAAGGTGTCTGCATCGATAGCACTGACAAAGCCATGTTGATAGTCTTGTTGTAATAGTTTGTTTAAAGCCTGGGTCATGGATGGTTCTCTGACAGTAAATGAAGAGGATTTTCTTGGGTTTCTAATGGGCTTAGTTTATGAGGTTGGCTGATATCAGCTAAACTAATGTGCATTAAGGTCATTTGAATAAAGGCGCTAATCCTACGCCAGTTATCCCGGATCGTACACTGTTTTTCTAAGTTACAATGGAGTGTGGCATGACTACATTCGGTGAGTGCTATTGGGCCTTCGAGTGTTTGAATCACCATTCCCAGTGAAATATCGGTGGCTGGATAAGCCAGTTGATAGCCGCCTTTAATACCCCGATTCGCCTGTAATAGACCTTCATGGCTTAAGCGTTTCAGCAGCTTGCTGGTCGTCGGCAAAGAAATGCCCGTCTGTTCGGCAATGTTTTTGGCATTAATAGCCAGTCCCCGGTGTTGGGATAAGTAGGCCATGATAACCACGGCATAATCGGTAAGTTTACTGAGCCTTAACATAAAAAGCAGTCAATTTTTATTCTAACCACATAAATGGGACCATTTTAGTCCTATTCATATCTAAAAACAAGCCTCATTTAAGTTACACTTAATAAATAAAAGATATAATTTCTATAAAAATAATAGGAAGTTTTAATTATGCCTTATACTTCACGATTAAATCCGACGCAATTAAATAATCTAAATCTATCTTATATAGAAGGTGCGCTTGCAAAAAATGAGCGTTATACGATTGAAGAAGGATTTAAGAACGAAAGGATTAAAAAAATCTCAAACATTGGAACTTCCTTTTTTGTTTTTCAAGCCGTAGCAGATAGTAAAAATAGCCGACAAAGAAAGAATCTTCTTTATATTAATGATGTTATTCAGCAGTTCGAACAAAATAGTCCCGATCCCCAGCAAAAAAATACTCTATTAATCCCTTTAATGCTATGTCGTTTATGGAAGAAACATTGTGTCTTAGTGGAAATCACGATTGAAGAGGGGCAAAAAAAAATAAATATTCATGATTCGCAATCTTGGTGGCGCAATCTTTTTTATCCGAATTGCTTAAACACTTTAAAGAAGGATGGTTATCAGATTAGATATAACCATTACGCAAAACAAGCTGATAATTTTTCTTGTACTTATTTTGTTTACCATTATATCAAAGAAATATTAATTAATAGTGTTAATGAGGGATTAAAAAATATTTTTGTGTCTTTGAGCATGCTTAAGGAGAAAGATCCCATTGGCCAGTTAATTCACGATAATTTTAAACAAAAATATCCAAATATACGAGAAATTGAATCCGGTGAATTTGTTCCTTGGCAACATACAGAGCTTAAAAATTATTTTAATATAACTAATTCACAATTATTAAATAACCGCATTTTAGATATTATCGATCTTAAAGATAATACTGGCAATCGTAGCGTTATGGGTGCACAAGAAAAAGCCAACTCTCCCAAAATTCCTTTTTTTAAAACTTCAGATAACCAGCGGGCTAGTTTAAATATAGAACAAAAAATGACCTATAGTCGATAACTTGCATTATCCTATTAAAAGACTACACTGGACTATGAAAGTTCCGTTGGATAGCGCTTGAAGTTTGATCCTAAAAGGTTGGAGATAGTCTTGATGCATGGTGTGCATGCCTGCTTTAAGTAGGAAGCCTAAAGTGCATCACAAATCGCCATCGTAGCATTGTCGCTTTCAAGTAGATTAAGACACTGACGGGACTTTTTCTATTTCTACTTTTTAAAACCTTCGTCTTTTTCTTTACTTCTGTGTTGAATTGCTTTTTTCATTGCTCATGTACCTCCAGTACACTCCGCGACTCAAAAAGCAATCCGCCTTGAATTAAAGAAAAATACTCGGTTTTAATTTTTTCTTGGAGTTTCGTCTTTTTCTTTGCTTCTGTATCGATGAGATTAACGCGGTGTAATCTCATCGACTATAAAATCATTAACTAGGATTATTCAAAATTAAAGTCAATGACTTGATAGAAAGCATTGCCTGTATTTGCAATTTCCCATATTGCTAAAATAACTTGATAACCAGAGCGTACCGGTAAAGTGAAATGATGCGTTGGTCCTATTGCCGGTGGTGAGCAATTCCAATAAGGCTGACAAGGATCTTCAAATATTACAAAGGGATCATAATCAAATTGATCACGTGATAATACTTGATTGCAATTCCAATCTGTTCGAGTGATAAAATAATTATAACGGCGCGTCACATGGGGAGCAGAAAATGCCCATTGAACATTTATAGTTTGGCCCGACTTAACCGCATGTTTATGCCAATTATCTTTCACTGCGTCAATCTCAGCGGCACTATGAATGCCGGCACTGGCAATTTGACCATCTAAAGGCGGAGTTACGTTTTTAACATCATCGGGAGCTTTTGGATCAGTGAGGCCGGCAACCCGTGCGGGAAAGAATTTCCCTGCTTTCTAAGCCATTCGCTATCCATTCATCTAAGTAAATGACAGCTCGCGACGCTGGCGAAATGATTCTACCATGTCGAGATTCTGGATTTTCTCGACTATTTCGATTTTTTACGCAGGATGTGTGCTGCGAGTTTGGATGATTGTTTTGTTGAATAGGTTCCCTGTTCATTTTTTATCCCTTATTAATATTCGTATTTTAATTATCAATGCTTAAAAAATTTAACTTTTTATTTTTATTGTTTAATTATTTTAAATTAATGCAAAATTTTTTAAAAATACATAATATGAGATTTTTTTATTTTACTGAAGATTAGTAACCTAATGAGCGACCACCATCCACCGTGATAACTTGACCGGTGATAAAATTAGCCTGATTAATCAAGAAGACGGCGGTGTTTGCAATGTCTTGTGGCGTGCCAGCGCGTTTTAAAGCAGTGCGAGCGATGATTTTTTCACGTAATGTTTCATTAAATTCGGTTTCATCATCTGGCCATAACACGATACCGGGAGCAATGGCATTGATACGCACCTCAGGCGCTAATTCTTTGGCTAAGCTTTTGGTCAGCATGACCAGACCCGCTTTAGCAATGCAATAGACGGAATAATTCTTTAATGGGCGTTGTGCTTGAATGTCGACCAGATTAATAATACAGCCTTGCTGCTTTTTGAGATAAGGTGCTGCAAGCTGGGCTAAGAAAAAGGGGGCTTTCAAATTGCTTGCTATCACTTCTTCCCATACTTTAGTTGTTACTTTGGCGAAAGGCATCGGAGAAAAGCAAGAGGCATTATTGATTAAAACATCGAGTTGTCCCCATTTGTTGACGACCTCTGAAATGAGATGCTCAAGTTTGTCGTTATCGCGGAGATCAGCAGGTAAGGCGATGGCTGAATCGGGCCGCTGTTGATTAAAATGTGCACATAAGGTAGAAGCTTGTTGAGCAGATTCCCGATAATGTATGGCTAAGCGCATGCCTTGCTGATGGCACAATTGGGCAATTGCTGCGCCGACGCGTTTTGCAGCACCCGTTATTAGCACTACTTTTTTTTCTGCTTTAGAATTTGGCATAGCCTATACCTTAAGAATAGAGTTAGAGTAACAATGATAACGATACCACTCGATTTACCGGCTCCGACGCTTAGCTTGCAAGCGCAAAGTGCTGAATTGTGTCAATTGATTCGTCAAGAAATAAGTCATGAGCCCTCAGCTTCGATTAGTTTCGAACGATTTATGGAATTGGCATTATACGAACCAAAATGGGGATATTATACCGCGGGTTTAGATAAATTTGGTAAAGCCGGTGATTTCACTACCGCGCCCGAGATCTCGCCTTTATTCGCTCGTTGTATTGGCCGGCAGTGTCAGCAAGTCTTTGGACATTTAGGCCAGGCAGACGTTTTCGAAATTGGGGCGGGGACGGGCCAGTTAGCTATCGATTTATTATTGTTCTTAGAGCAGCAGCATAGTTTACCGAGTCGTTATAAGATTCTCGAAATCAGTTCCACACTCAAACAACGCCAGCAACAACGATTGCAGCAGCATATTCCTCATTTATTTCCGCTAATAGAATGGTTAGAGACATGGCCAACGTCACCCATTAAGGGATTGATTTTGGCGAATGAGGTCGTTGATGCGTTGCCGGTTCAGCAATTCTTTTGGACTGACGAGACGGTGCAAGAAGTGCGAGTTGCCTATGAAAAACAGCGTTTTGTGTATTGCCTGCAACCGGTGGCTCACTCGTTAAAAGATCAATTGATTCAGTTAAAATTAAGTTATTTTCCTGAGGTAAAGGCCTATCAAACAGAGTTACGCAGCCAATTGAAAGCATGGCTGGGCAAGCTCAGCGATACGCTAGAACAAGGTTTAGCATTGATTATCGATTATGGTTTTCCAGCACAAGAATACTATCATCCTGATAGGGCGGATGGCACGCTGCTGTGTTATTACCAACATCGCACCCATGCCGATCCCTTAAGTTTAGTGGGTTTGCAGGATATTACTGCTTCGGTGGATTTTACTGACTTGGCACGAGCGGCGGTTCAATTCGGCTTGCAAGTGGCTGGTTTCACTTCGCAAGCGGCATTCCTGCTTAACAATGATTTGTTACCTTTAATAGAAAAATGTTATGATGAAGTATCCACGATGGATGTCAATCGGCGAGTGCATTTATTAACGTCACCGAGTGAAATGGGAGAGCTTATTAAAGTGATGGGCTTAACCCGAAACTGTGAATCTTTCCCACTAAATGGATTTAAGTTATATGATAAGCGAATGCGTTTGTAGGTTTGTTGGTATTTAATATTAATTAGGAATGAGCCTAATTAAAATGATTAAGGATCCTTTATGCTGAGTAATAAACTGACTAATATGATTTTTTCTCACTCTCATGGAAATGGTTCTTCTTTACATGATGGAGTGCAGGAAGTTTTAGATGGCATAAATAATTGTTTAACCATTACAAACCGAGTGGCGGCTAAAAAAAATTCGAATACTGCTTTTGAAAAAGGCTCCGAATGTTTACAAGCTATATTCAAAGAAATCGAAGAAAAAAATTCAGAGCTGACATCCAGGAACACTTTTAATCGGTGATATTTAGAGAGGCTTGTGATGCTGCAAACTGAGCAAGAAATTCAAGTCGCTTTAGCCATCAAAAAAATATTGGATGAAGGAATAACCAGCGGTCCTTGGCAGGCTAATTTATTTTTAAAAGGAATTAAAAAAAAACTAGAAGAAATACGCGATGAGTTTGTGACACGGGTGGGTATCGATCAGCATCATGAACAAATGGCAAAGGATTTGGCCGCTAACAGTGGTGAGATGACGGAGGTCTATATTGCACTTTATCAATCGCAAGGTGGCAATATGAGTAAGTGGCAAGAAGTGGTGGTTTCATTAGTGAATTATATTATGGGACGCCCCATTTATTCTAATGAAACCGATGTACAAGCTGCGATTCGCTTAAATGATAGAAAGTTAAATCATGCTTATGTGGTCGTTAAAGTACCTAATGATGCTATTCTACCGGGTACTACCGATTTAGTCCGTACCGATCGCGAGGGACGTAAGCTAATTAGCTTACGTGAAGCAGCAATACAATTGAAAAATATTATTCGTCTCGTACATGCTTCAGGCGAATATAAACTCGTGGGAAATTTTTTAGTAAAACAAAATTGATTTGCATTTAAAAAACACCAAGAATAAATAAACTAGTAATTTATATGCCAGCTCCCGCACAACAACAGCAATCCGGAGATAATTCACTCGCTCCATTATGGATCATTCTCTGTATTTTTCTTTTAGGATGGTTGCTTTGGGCGTTTTTTCATACCCAAATTGTTGGTTTTGTATTACAGATTAAATTCTGGGAATCACGTTTAATTGCATTTTTCTTGCCGTCGATGCGGCAACTTCCTTTAAGTATCCATCAACTTATTCCTACAGACGTCCCTTTTCCACAATTGCTAAATGTTAGTGAAGAAGTAGGTAATTATTTACGTTATCCTATTATTCTTATCCTCGTAGGCTTAGCCTTAATCATTTATTTTAGTCATATCAATCTGCAATTTAAAAAAATTTATGACATGGATTCGCTCGCTGAAGCTGAAAGAAAAAATTGGCCACAGATTTCTCCAGTCATTAAACTGGATTTAGTGAAGGAAGATATTGATAAAGGTCCTTGGGCAATGGCTTTATCGCCGATGCAATTTGCTAAAAAATATCAATTACTCCATGAAGAAAAGATCATTCCTTCAATGACCATGACTGCCAAAAAGCATAATCAAAGGACAGTGAGTATCAAAAGAGATGCAGCACATCACGTGTTTGTAATGCAATGTGGGGAGTATTGGCAGGGAGTATATTATCTAAAGCCAGCAACTAAGGCATTATTTGCGGTGTTTGCGGCAAGGGCTAACCGGGATCGAGAAGGCGCCTTAAAACTATTATTACACATCGCCGAGTCGACAGCTAAAGGAGGACTGGATTTTTCAGGGGTTGATGCTTTATTAGAAAAACATATCCATACTAAATTAGTGCAACGGATGATGCATAGTCATGCTTATGTTTTAACGGTAATGGCCTCAATGTTGGTACTCGCCAGAAAAGATGGGGTTTTAGCGACAGCGGATTTTTTATGGCTTAAACCCACGGATAGATTATTGTGGTTTATGTTAAATTCGGTCGGTCGACAAACTTCATTTGCTGAAGTGAGTGGTCCTTTTGCGCATTGGAATGTTGAACAGGCAATGGGTCGAAGACTGATGGTTCCTATGGTCGAAGAAGCAGTGAACGGTTTGGAAGCCGCGATTAAAGACATACTTTATATTCCTGATTCTGAAGCAGAGTGAGCGTTGAGGGCGTCCGTGATAATGCAGTTGGAGCTTATGAAGGAAGCTCGGCATGATGAATAGGTTAATCACTGAAAGTTGAGTATGATATGGCAACTATAGCACGGGGTTTAGAACAAAAACACGAACAGGATCCGCGTAAGTTATTACGAGATACACGTACGCTATCGCAGCGTTTTTTCTATTTTTTCAAAAATCCTTCTGCTGTCACTATCTTACTGATAGGTTTTGCTTCAGGCGCATTTTTTATCCCCGCCGTTGCTGATTTTATTTTTTTACTCGGTATCTTATCGTTTTTTTATGCCTATACGCGTAAAACCAATTTACCGTTTCGTATGCCGCAACGTTCTCATAAGTTAGATTTTAATGATTTAAAACCTGGAAGTAATACGCCGCAAAAGGCACGGGGTATTTGTTTGTTTGGCAATGAAATATCGAGTGGTGAAGAATTATGGTTTAGTAACGATGACATGCGGACTCACTGTTTAATTTTTGGTTCTACCGGAAGTGGTAAAACCGAAGCGTTAATTTCTTTGGCATTCAATGCTTTAGTTCAAGGGAGTGGATTTATTTATGTAGATGGTAAAGGAGATAACAGTTTATTTGCTAAAGTTTTCTCTATGGCACGTTCGATGGGACGTGAAGATGATATTCTGGTCGTTAATTTCATGACGGGCGCGCGCGATATTGTCGGACCACAAGAAAAACGACTGTCCAATACGATGAATCCCTTTGCGAATGGTTCTTCGAGTATGTTATCTCAGCTCGTGGTCAGTTTAATGGATGCAAGTAGTAATACGCCTGATGGCGATATGTGGAAAGGTAGAGCGATAGTGTTCGTTGAAGCCTTAATGAAGTTATTGGTTTATATCCGTGATCAAGGTGGAATTTTATTAGACGTTAACGTCGTGCGGAATTATTTTGAATTATCCCGCGTAGAAAATATTGTTATTGATAAAATATTCCCGCGCGATGGTCAAGAACCACTCAGTTTAATCGATTTACCGGAAGTGGTATTAGAACCGATTACTAACTATCTGATTAATTTACCGGGCTATGATAAATCGAAAAAAGGTAAACAAGTCTCTCAGGTATTAGAACAGCATGGTTTTATTACCATGCAATTAACGCGAGTGTTTGGTTCCTTAGCCGATACCTATGGTCATATTTTACGAACGAATTTGGCAGAAGTGGATTTAAAGGATGTGGTGTTAAATCGCCGTATCCTTTTAGTGTTATTACCTGCTTTTGAAAAATCGCCTGATGAGTTATCGAATTTAGGTAAAGTCATCATTGCTTCCTTAAAAGCGATGTTGGCGGCGGGTTTAGGCGAAGAAGTGGAGGGAGATTACCGCGATATTATTGAACGTAAACCGACTAATTCATTGACGCCTTATTTATGCGTATTGGATGAATATGGTTATTACGCGGTTCCTGGTTTTGCCGTGGTTCCTGCGCAAGCGCGTTCATTAGGATTTTCCATTGTTTTTGCTGGACAAGATTTACCTGCTTTTCAAAAAGCCTCTAAAGAGGAAGCCGCATCGATAGGTGCAAACTGTAATATTAAACTTTGTATGAAATTGGAAGATCCATTAGAAACTTGGGATTTCTTTTCCAAAAGTGCCGGGGAAGCCTGGGTTACTAAAGTCGATGCATTTCAAACTCGCGCTGAAAGTGTCATGAATAATTATGCGGATACTCGCAGTGCTTCATCAGAAAAAAGAGCGCGCATCGATTTACTCGATTTGAAAGAGCAACGTGAAGGTGAAGCGCATATTTTATTTAAATCTAAGATTATTCGTGCACGGTTATTTTATGCAAACCCACGGCCAGTTGTACGCATGCGCCTGAATCAATTTTTAAAAGTGGGTTTACCGACTAATCGCTATTTATTAGATCTGCAATCACGCCTGCAAGATTTTCGTCTAGTGACAGACAAAGAGCAATTTTCACTTAAAAAACTGGATGAGTCTGCTATTATCACTAGCTTAGCGCAAAACTTTTCCGAACATCCTGATCTTAATCCAATTGAAGCGGCAAAGTCGGCCTTATTGGCTTTAGATGAACCTGCGGAAATCAATCAAGCAGAACAACAGGAGACGATTGAGGAAACCTCTTCATTACCTGCAGATGAATTAAATGTCTTTACTCCATTAAATGTAACACCAAAATTATCAAACTTGATGAGTGTGGATAACCCGGATCAATTTAATGCAGCCTTTCTGAAACGGGCTGTTACCCAAAAACAAGTGGCGGTGATAGAAAAAGTATCAGGTAAATTTGAAAAACATGCCAATAGTATTGCTACTGAAATTGTTCAGGATATGGCGCTGGCGACACATTACCCACCTGCTTTGCATCATATTCTGCCGGGCGCAGAAGTGGCGAAAGATGTCAATAAATTACTGACAGCGATTAAACAAGAACGCGCATCGACTGAGGAAAAATCTTAATAATTGAGTAAATTTATGAAAAAGCGATTTTTTTTAATAGTGATTGTTTCATTGCTTTCTGCTTGTGCAAGTACATCCAAAAAACCGCTCAGTCCAGCTGAACAGCAAGCCAATTTATTAAGCGCTATTAATAAAGGCGGGGTGCGTAGAATAGTAGTGGGTGATGAATTACGTTTAATTTTACCAAATAACTGTTTTTTTATTAAAGGGACTTCTCGTTTAAAAGTCAGTGCTTATCCCACATTAGACCGGTTAGTGACTTTGCTGAATCAGCGAAAAAATTTTGGTATCGATGTATTAACGTTTACGCCCACACCCGATTTACAACAAGAGACTTCGGACTTAGCCAGACAACAAGCCTTGGCTATCGAAGACTATTTGTTAGATCAGGGTTTAAATATTCGAATTATTGTGGCTAGAGCCTGGGATAGGCAGGATCAAAGTCCTGACCGCGGGGTAAGATTTGACGGCGATCAACCGCAAATTTTGGCGACTGAGATAAGAACTCGTCATTTGCTTCCAGAAGATAGTGACTGAGCTATTGGCTCAATCATTGGATTATAATTTAGGAAAAGATCAGACAAATTTTAATAAAAATTCTTTTTTTGGGAAATTAAATCATGGATTAAAAGCTAGCTTTTTCGATTGGTATTGGGTTATAGTTCGTTGAAATAAGGGCAAATTAAACAAAAAGAGGGTCACGTGGGAAATAGGATTGAGTTGCTTAAATCACGTAAAGGGTTTTATCGGGATAATTACAATCGGGTTTGTAGTGCGCTCTTGCTCAGCTTATTTATTATTGTAATGCTAAGTGCACTCGTCATTTATCTCGCTATTTTTTCTCCTGCTCCTGATCTGTATGCAAGCGCTCAAGACGGAAGCTTAACCCGTTTAATTTCATCCGATCTTCCTAACACAATGCGCGCTACTTAATTAATAAAAATAATTACAATTGAGATGACCATGAAAGAAGATGCCTTACAAGTCGTTAAATTACGTAATGAATTTTATCGGGATAATTACAGAAAAGTTGTTGCGGCTTTACTGTTTAGTTTTTTTGTTATCTTGACTCTAGCCAGCGCTTTATTTTATATCGTCACACATCCTCCTGCTCCTCGTTATATCGCTATGGCGGCTGATGGTCGCATTGCGCCTTTAGTCGCTTTTTCTCACCCGAATTTAAGTAATGCCGCTGTATTGGAGTGGGCTAATACGGCAGCGACCGCAGCTTATAGTTATAATTTTGTAAATTATCGACAAGCATTACAACAAGCCGCTGATTATTTTACGCCAGAAGGAAAGCAAATGTTTTTTGCAGCCATCAAGAGCTCGAATAATTTGCAAGCTGTGATTAGTAAAAAACTGATTGTGTCTGCAGTGGCCACCGGTGTTCCGGTTATATTGGAGCAAGGTTTATTAGCGGATCGTTATACCTGGAAAGTGCAAATTCCAATGTTGATTACTTTCCAAAGTGCGAGTCAGTTTTCTCAGCAAGCTGTGACCGTCACGATGTTGATTGTTCGTGTTTCAACGTTAACATCGGCTCATGGTATCGGGATTGCACAATTTATTGTATCGGGAGGCGGGGGTATAACCGGTTAAACAACTATGTATTTTTTTACTGATCTAAAAACCAAACGTCGGTATCTCGTTAAAATTTTATCGCTGATGGTATTAAGCAACATTGCGACTATACCATTGGCATCAGCAGAAAGTTCATCGATACCCGCTTCTTCTTCGAGCAATTCAGCAGAAGCAGCTAACCCAGATAAAGATTCAGTGTCGATACAAACACTGAATAAAGCGGCTTTTGGGTCGATGGCGCAAACGATGCTTCCGATGTCACCGGAACAAATAAAGCGCTTAAGAGAACTTTTCAATCAAACTCAAGCAGCAGCGGCCACCACACCTGGAACGCCACCACGCCCCACTATTTCTTCGCAATATGTGAAATTAGAACCCGGAGCGACACCCACGGTTTGACTCAACAGGCCAACCCTGGCCAGTAGACAATTATGATATCGGTAATCCACAAGCGTTTAATATTCAATGGGATAAAAAAAGTAATCTGTTAATGATCCAGGCGACTTCATTATACAACGTGGGCAACCTGGCGGTACAGTTACGAGGGCTAGAAACGCCGGTGATGGTAACGCTGATTTCTGGTCAAAAAGCAGTCGACTATCGAATTGATCTACGTGTTCCTGGTAATGGTCCTAATGCCAAAGCGCTCTTAGGAAGAAATTTACCGCAAAGTGCGGATCCGGCCTTATTAAATATTTTAGAAGGTGTTCCTCCGGCTGGAAATACCGCATTAAAAATTTCTGGTGGTGTTGCTCAAGCTTGGTTAGTCGGTGATCAGCTTTATGTGCGAACCCGTTTAACCTTAATTTCACCCGCTTGGATTGCAACGATGTCCAGTCCAGATGGTATGAAGGCCTATGAAATGCCTAAAACACCTCTTATCTTGGGTTTTGAAGATGGACAATCTATCCAATTAAAAGTCGAAGGGTTTTGAATAATTTTATGAAACTGCAACTACAAAATATTACCAACTTATTTAAAAATATTCGTACCCGCAGCATTATTATCATAACGGGCTGCATACTTTTATTCGGTTTTTTATATGGTTTTCTCCATTTAACGAATAAAAAAACTGGAAATGCTTCTATCCAACTAAAAGAATCTCCTAATATTCAATCAGTTCCTGGCGGTTTAACCCAATCACCTTCTGCCGATTACCAACGTTTACAAGCGCAACAAAATCTTGAGCAAGCGGCTATCGCAGAAAAAACCGGTTCCAGTGCTATTCCAACCTTATTGGATTCTAATCAATTTAGTCAAAATCAAATCGGACAAGGTGTGAATGGTCGTTTTCCCTGTACAACCATGAATAATGGCTGTTCACCCTGCGATGCTTGTGCAAAATATATAGCCTGTCCTGGTACATCGTCGGCAACGGCTTCTGTCTCTTCTTTACAACCTAGCCAATTGCGATCTGGGACTTTAATCTTTGATACGCAAGGAAAAGTGATTGGTCATCTGGGTGTTGATGGTAAGGTAAGGGATGGTAATGGGCAAATAATAGGGCAAGTAGGACCAGATGGTTTAGTTCGATCAGAAGAGGGTACTGTGCTCGGTAGTGCTGCGGTTCCAGCGATGGGGGATGCCGTTTATGATGTGGCAGGGCGGTTAATAGGTACGGTCGGTCGAGACGGGAAAGTGAGAGATGCTCGGGTTATTGGCATTGTGGGTCCTGATAGCATTGTACGTAATTTAAAAGGCGCTGTGATTGGTAAAGTTGTCGCGCCCAAAGCCAGCATTGTTATCCCTGCTTATGATAAAAACGGTCGTCTTATTGGTACAGTGGATGCGGATGGAAAACTAAGGGATGCCAATGGTCATATCATCGGCGAGGTTGATGCCGATGGCACGGTTCGTAATACTAAAGGTGATGTTATCGGTAAAACCGGCGTTAATATGGCCGGTGCGCCTGTTTACGATTCCGAAGGTCATTTGTTAGGGACGATCGGTGCCGATGGTAAGTTAAGGGATGCGGCAGGAAATATTATCGGTGAAGTCGATACAAATGGCGTGGTGCGTAATCCTGCTGGAAAAATTATTGGTCATGCTTACTTAAAAGGAACCCATGAAAAAAGGCAGGCGATACCCGGCACACCGGTTTATGACCGCCAGGGAAGATTATTAGGAACGCTTGATAGTGATGCTGAAGTACGCAATGCACAAGGCAAGGTGATTGGTAAGCTCGATAGTGATGGTTTGGTACGTGGATTACACGATGAAATTATTGGTGAGCTAGGTGCGACTGCACCTGGTACACCGGTGTATGATAATCAAGGCCATCTTGTTGGAACCGTAGGTAGTGATGGTATTGTTAGGGATGTACGGGGCAAAGCACTCGGGAAATTAGGCGCCGATGGCGTGGTTCGGGATAGCCTAGGAAATCCGATGGGCAGTATTACGATGCCTCAGAAAAATAATAAAACTTCACCTGCCAACACCGACAATGCCACTAATGCGGCGGTTAGTTTACTTCCTGATACCACTAATAAACCTAATCCTGAATTACAGGCTGTTTTAGATCGGCAAGCACAACAAATTTCTACGCAAAAAGCAGATCAATTACAGCAACAAATGCAAAGTTCGATGAGCACTCAAGCTAGTCAACTTTTTGCGGCTTGGGTTTCACCGAATCAACAATACGTTGCAGGAACACCAAATTTAAATCGTGTTGGGGCGGGTTTAGATGGCGCATTGTCTGGTTCTCCAGCAAGCGCCAAAGCCCCTGCAGTAAAAGCCGGAACGATTATGCAAGCCGTTCTTTTAACAGCGATCAATAGTGATGAGCCAGGCCCCGTACTGGCTGAAATTGTACAAGGTAAATTCAAAGGTGCGCGTATTATGGGGACCTTAAGCAATCAAGGTCAAAAGGTTTTACTTGCCTTTAATACCTTAAGTCTTCCCAAATTATCCGAAAGTGTGCCCATCAATACCGTTGCGATTGATGAAAATACCGCCCGTACGGCTCTGTCTAGTGATACCAATAATCATTATTGGTTACGTTATGGAACCTTATTTGCTTCAGCCTTTATCCAAGGCTATGGACAATCTTTTATTAATTCGGCACCGAATTATAATATTTCGTTGTTCCCACCTACACCATCGGATCAACCTGCAAAAAATAATTTATCGCCACGCGATAGAATCTTTGTCGGCTTAGGTCAAGTGGGTCTGCAGTATTCATCGGTATTAAGAAATATATTTAATACGCCACCTACTGTGAGAGTTTTTTCTGGTACGCCAATGGGAATATTATTCCTTTCAGATTTAGCGGCATTACCAACAAGTTAAATTTTTGTGCTCAAATATTTTATAGAGTGAGGCGACAATGGATAAGAAAAATTATAATGACGAAGAATACAAACTTCAGGATTCAGCAACAGAATCCGCATCGCACTTTGCTGACGCAGCTAATAATCCAGACCCAGCATCGGCTATTCTGGAAAAAACCCAACGTCATCATATCTTTTTAATTGTATTTATTATTTTTGCTAGTTTAGGCATTTATAAAATAGTAGGTGCATTAATTCATCGATGGAGTATACCTGCTAAACCTAAAGTGATGGTCACTGTGCAGAAACCTGCAACCCCAGTGATTCCGGCGGCTGTGCAAGCGAATATAGCGTTGGATAATCGTTTTAATCATCTTGAACAAGAACAACGCGGACTACAGTCACAATTACAAGCGTTTGATTCCGATTTAAGTGATATTAAATCAACTTTAGCGGATCTTAATTCTCGAGTTGTCGATATCAATGACCAAACTCAATTACTTCATACCCAACAAGAAGCTTTCTTAAAAAAACAGAAAAAAGCAGAAAATAAATTGATTGAAAGAAAAAAATCGGCACCAAAACCAATTTATTATGTACGTGCCATTATTCCCGGTCGTGTATGGTTAACCTTACAAGATGGTTCGACATTGACGCTAGGATTGGGAGATAAATTAGCAGGCTATGGTGTTATCACCGCGATCGATCCGAGTCAGGGAACCATTACTTTAAGCTCTGGTGCCATCATTGGTTACAATCCAGATGATAGATAATTAATATGCGCGCTTTTGACGAGAACAACATTCTAATAATAAAGAAACATTCGAGAAATATTCTCTTCCTCTTATCTTGTTTGTTATTAAGTGGCTGCGGAACAGTTAAACCTGGCGCCTATTCTGGTATTGAGCATATGTTGCTCACACTGACGGGTGAGTTTCCGAATATTTATCGACTGATTACGGCTTTAGCTTATCTGATGGGCATTGCTTTTATTTTCCGGGGAGTCTACCAATTAAAGGTCTATGGTGATTTACGGACCATGATGTCAGTGCAAACCAATTTTAAAGCGACAATGATGGTCTTTTTTGCTGGTACGGCTTTGCTGTATGCGCCGACTGCCTTCAAAGACATGATGCTATCGACGTTTTCGACCACCGATGTGAAGGATCCGATGAGTTATTTGCCGGTCCATGATCTATCAACGCTACTAGCTTCAAAAGCAGTTTTGCTCTTTGTTCAATTAATAGGTACTATCTCATTTATAAAAGGCTGGGTCAGCCTAACCCATGTATCTAACCCTAATGGCCGAAGCTCAATGGGTAAAGCCATTACGCATATTGTTGCAGGTCTTTTAGCAGTCAATATCGAAGGTACAAAAGAAATACTACAAGCGAGTTTGGGTATGTGAGAGCATCATCGATATACGTTTAAAATTAAAAAAATATTAATGTGGAGAGACTAAGAAAATGTTTGGAGAGACTAAAATGAAAAATAAATTCCTTAACACTAAGCTGATTCAACGCAGCATATCGGGTTTAAGTCAATTATTCTTAGGGATAGGTGGCTATCTTTATACCAATTTAGTTCTCGCTGCTGATCCGGCATCCAATGATCCCACTTTAGGTAAAGTCGCGAGTACCATTACCAGTTCTTTTGGCCAATTGGCTAAATTGATTACTGCCGGTGCCTATATGGCAGGTATTGGTTTTTGTATGGCTTCCATGCTGAAGTTTAAAGCCCATAAAGATAATCCTACGCAAATTCCAATAGGAACGCCCATCGCATTATTATTTATTGGCGCTGCATTAATATTCTTACCGAATATATTCAAAATTGCTGGTTACACGGTTTTTGGAGGAACCAGTGGCGCAGGTGGTGTCAGTGGTACGACAGGGTTACCAGGAGAAGGTTCGTAAAAAAACCTTTTTGAAGCGCTTGTTGTGAGTAAGGGTGTAAACAAAACACCCTTAACTTGCTTTTTATCCGGGAAGGGCGTTAATGGCTTCGAAATGGCTTTGTTCTTTCGTGTCAGCAGCACGGAGTGCGGCCTTTGGACATTCACTCCTTAAGGATGAATTTTGAGCGTCTGAGTAGATGAGTTAACTTAAGGATTAATGAATGAAAAATAAAAAAATGCTTTCGGTTAAAAAATTAAGCATCCTACGTTTCATTTCGGTACTCATTGTGATGTTCGCCACTTTAGGTTACATAGAAATGAGTAAAGCTGATGTAATGACTTTAGGGGATATGGCCTTAAAGATTACCGAATCATTTGAGGGTTTAGCAAAGCTGATTACTGCTGGGGCCTATATGGCCGGACTTGGTTTTGTGATGGCCTCGATGCTGAAATTTAAAGCACATAAAGATAATCCTACACAAATTCCGATAGGAACGCCTATCGCCTTATTATTTGTCGGATCTGCGTTAATTTTCCTACCGCATATCTTTATAGTTGCGGGCTATACGATTTTTGGCGGGACCAATGGTGCAGCTGGAATTCATGGTGTTACGGGTTTACCAGGTGTTTAACGATGTACCCGATTAAATTAAATGTAAATCCTCATGGCTGGCGCCTTTTTATGCAGCGTAAGCTGGATCGGCGTTTTGAGGAATTTAGTCAAAAAATTTGGCAGCGAGATGAATTTGCCTGCCAATTTTGTGGTTTACAATCTAAAAAACATCAAGAAGTCATTAATTTAGATCAAAACTATCGTAACAATAAATTCGCTAATTTAGTAACCGCTTGTAGCTTGTGCACACAATGCTTTTTTTTAGAATCAGTCGAAAGCTATGGTGGAGGGGTGTTAATTTATTTGCCTGAAATATCGCAAAATCAGTTGAATGGTTTTTGTCATTTATTATTTACCGCGATGAATACCGAAAGCAAATATAAAGAAACCGCACAAAATGCTTATCGTAACTTAAAATTACGCGCCGAAATTCTTGAAGATGAATGGGGATCCCAGTTACAGGAACCTTCAATTTTCGGTCAACTTGTTATTGAATCAGAAAATAAAGCGTTACTGAACAAAAAAATTTTTAGCACGATTCGTTTATTGCCTTCACGGGCAGGATTTAGGTATCAAAGTATAGATTGGTCACGTTCACTAACCGCTATTTTACAATAAAAAAATGCATGGCTAAAATTCTAGATTCATTTTTAGATGGAATAGATTCCTTTCTAGCCTGGTTAAGTACTTCACTTAAGCAGACAGTGGAATCCTATTGTGATTTAGAGACTGCTGATAGTCCCACGGTATTAGTTGCACATGATGGCTCACTTATTTCTGTCATCCAGATTGTGGGTGTGACCCAACTTATTGGAACCACTGAATTTCAGCGCTTGCACGAAGGACTCACGCAAACCTTGCAAACGGCGCTGTCGCGATCCGGTCATGCACTGCAAGTTTTGTTTCAATATGATAGACAGGCGGTTTCAGAACTACTCGAAGAAATTTTAGAGCCCGGTAAACAAACCAGTCGACGCTTAAAATTAGATTTAAATGATTTATTTGCTGAGCGTATTAATTTTCTAGCAAAACATTGTGCCTCTGAAAATGTTTATTTTGTTTGTTGGACACGTCCAATGAGCTTAACGACTGAACAATATCAGCGTTCTAGTAAGGATAAATTAAAATTTATTCGCGAAAAAAAAATTCCCCCATCGATACTCACACAGAATGTGATAGCCGCTATTCCCGACTTGCGTGATACCCACGATGCGTTTATTCGTTCGATACGTCATGATTTAGCTAATTTATATATTGCGGCTAATGTATTAGAAGTGCATGATGCCGTACATGCCATACGTTCGGTGGCTGATCCTGCGTTTACCGATAAAAATTGGCGTGCCGCCTTACCAGGAGATAAAATTTCACTGAAAGAATATGATCGCTCGAATCATACACTTTCCGATATTCTATGGCCTTCCTTGGCTCGGCAAGTATTACCTCGTGATGCCGAGAATTTGGATTTAAGGACGGTCCGTTTTGGCGACAGAATTTATTCTTGCGTTTTTATTGATCTGTTACCAAAAGAAATAAAAACCTTTAATTCTTTATTGCAACGGACATTATCTGCCAGAATTCCATGGCGTATCTCGTTTTTTATTGAAAGTGATGGTTTACGCTGTATTAAATTACGATCGGTATTGGCTTCTATATTAAGCTTTTCATCAGCGCAAAATCGCTTACTGAGTGATGCCAATAATTTATTACAATATGTGGCGATTAATACCGATGATGCGGTGGTGAGATTACGCGTAGCAGCATGTACTTGGGCGCCCGAAGGGCAAATTGGTTTGTTACGCACCCGTGCGGCTGAACTCGCAAAAGCAATTGAAGGCTGGGGCTCCTGTGATGTCTCTGAAGTATCAGGCGATCCGTTTGGTGGTTTGGCATCGACGCTGTTAGGTATTTCCGCAGAAAGTGTTGCAACACCGACCATCCTGCCTTTTTCGCAAGTCGTTTATATGTTACCGATTACCCGACCGGCATCGCCTTGGAAAACCGGCGCGCAACTATTTCGTAGTCCAGATGGTAAACCCTGGCCATTTCAGCCGGGTTCGAGTGAACAGAGCACCTGGATCGATTTGATTTATGCTCGTCCAGGCTCCGGAAAATCAGTTTTATCGAATACCTTAAATTTAGCATTATGTTTAGCCGGCGGTTTACAACGTTTACCACGTATTGCCATTATTGATATTGGTCCTTCGAGCAGTGGTTTAATTTCGCTATTGCGAGAAGCTTTGCCGGTTGCGAATCGGCATTGGGTGGCGTATCACCGCTTACGTATGACAACGGATTATTCGATAAATCCTTTTGACACTCAATTGGGTTGTCGTTACCCGACCCCTCAAGAACGTAGTTTTTTAGTTAATTTTTTAACCCTCTTAACCACGCCATTAGGTGCGATTAAACCTTATGATGGCATTTCCGATATGGCCGGTTTGATCATCGATGAACTTTATAAAAATTTAGCCGATGAAGGCACACCTTATCCTTACACCGCAGGTATTGAACCTTTGGTCGATGGAATTTTAGAAGAAATGAGTTTTATCTCTGATCAGCATACCACTTGGTGGGAAGTAACGGATGCATTATTTATTTCTGGATTTCCACATGAAGCGATGCTAGCACAACGTTATGCAATGCCATTACTGGCGGATGCCGCGGCGATTTGCCGAACGCCCATCATTGAAGACCTGTATGGAAAAATAACAGCGCCAACGGGTGAAAGTTTAATTAACGCTTTTGCACGAATGATTTCCAGCGCCATACGCGAATATCCCATTTTATCTCGCGTAACCCGCTTTGATTTGGGAGAGGCAAGAATAGTTTCTTTAGATTTAGATGAAGTGGCAAAAAGCGGTGGTGATGCGGCGGATCGGCAAACGGCAGTAATGTATATGTTAGCGCGGTATGTATTAGCGCGACATTATTATTTGAGTGAAGAAAATTTAAATGATATTGCTAGCCAATATCGTGAATATCACAAGCAACGGATTGCCGAGTTGCGCGAAGATCCTAAACGGATTGTGTTTGATGAATTTCATCGTACTTCAAAAGCTAAAGCGGTTCGTGATCAAGTGATCGTGGATATGCGTGAAGGCCGAAAATGGAATATTCAGATTGCTTTACTTTCTCAGTCCTTAGACGATTTTGATGAAGTCATGGTGGAGTTTGCTACCTCTATTTATATTATGGATGCGGGTCCTGCCCAGTCAGTAGAAAAATCGGCAGAAACCTTTGGCTTATCACCCACTGCTAAAATTGCGTTGCGTACCCGCGTGCATGGTCCACGTGAAGGGGGAGCAACCTTCTTAGCACAATTTGCTACAAAAGAAGGTATGAATACCCAATTGTTAACCTTAACTTTAGGTCCCATTGAGTTATGGGCATTTAGTACGACCGTTGAAGATGTTAATTTACGTAATCGACTTTATCATCATCTAGGTCCAGTGGAAGCACGCCGGGTGCTAGCACGTTTATTTCCCAACGGTAGTATTAAGAAACTGGTAGAAAGACGTTTAGCGACTCTAAAAGAAGAACACGGTGTCATTACTGAAGACTCTAGCTTAGGAATCATTGAACAAATTGCCGCTGAAATTTTAACTAATTATACCAAGGATCCAGAATTATCTAGCGCTTCGATCAGTTAACAGAAAATAATATTAACAAAAAGGATGCAAGTAGGACTATGGAGAATCATGAAGATAGTTTTGTCTTTTTACCAAAAAAAGAATTCAGCAACGATAAGAAAACCGCTCTCAAACATATCCGTTTTGGCAATAATAGTCTTGATAAACAATTTATACGCGATATTGAATTCATTAGTTTAGCGATAGTGCAATGCGGCCAATCTCAACAAGATAAAATTAAAGCAGATATTTTATTAAAAAGTATGCTTTTATTATTTTTTGGCCATGTCTATTATCGACATCGTTCCGATCAGTGTTTTTATCCTTTCGGTAGCTTGGATTCCTTTTTCAACGATTCGGTATTTAAGCATTTCCCTATTGCGGCTATTTTATTGCATGGTAGTCGAGTATTAATAGAATTTTCTAGCTCTATTGCCTCTCCATTCATGGATTGGTTGATAATCGATAAAAGCAGCTGGCGTTATTTAGCAACGCATGGGATTAGTGCTTTGACGGTAGCTGAAGTAGTTCATCCTCAAAGTTTACATTCAACTTATAAATTTTTAAAGGAAGAAAAGGTCAGTAGTGCCTATGCTGCGATTAATTTGGTATCGAATTCTATTACAGGCTTATTAAATAATACTTATTTTAGTTTGTCAGCAGCGGCATCAGTGTCAGAAAAAGTGTGTGAGGCCGAGCATTATGGCTTTGATTTAGCCTTAGGCGGTGTGGGCAATCAACATTTTGTTTCGAAGAAAATTATTCAGAATAATGGCGAACATGGTCATTTATATATTAATTTTTATCAAGATCTTACCCAAAAAAAACAGTCGGGATTATTGTTAGGGATAGAACAATCGGCTCCAGGAAAATCCGATCAATACGGCGGCCAACATGATATCTATGCCAGTGATAAAGAATATAGTGCCTCTGGAGGTGATTTTTTTTGTAAAAAACCATGCTTAGCACTTTATCAAAACGAGTATCAAGGATTAACGACTCTGCCTTTCGCTAATTATTACGATAGTCTCTGGAATAGTATCACTGAAGAGACTTTGGCTTTAATTAAAAACAGTTTTGACAAATGTCAATCGTTATTGAGCTTGCTACCCAAAGAAAAAAGTCTTGATTTTATTAAACAGTTGCTGAGTGGGCCGGCTGGGGCTAACCAAAACGATTTTGACGAATTATTCGATCGTTACTTTCAAGAAATTCCGCAAATGCAATTAAAAATAAGTACACAGGATGCAGTCAAAAGTGATTTAAAGGATTTGCAACGACGTCTCAAGAATTTAACCAGTGAAAAACAACAGTTAGAACTAGAACTCACTCACCTAAAAACCGACATGCAACGGCAAGTAGAGGCTATAACCACTCAACAATCTGAAGAATTAATGAAGCTCAGTGAACAATTACGTCAGTTAGCGATTGAAAAAAATAAATTAGAAAAAAATAATCAGCAATTAACGAATCAGTTAATATTACAACGCGAACACCTTAGCCAACTCCAAAATGATAAAAATAGTTTATTATTGATTAATCGAAGTGATGAGTTTATGCAAACGGTCATTCAACAAATGGGTTGGTTTGCAAATAAATCCCAGAAAAAAAATATCTTACTCGCTTTACAGAAAAAAACCCGGGAAGAAGGCATAAACATCGAGAAATTAACTTATTTGTTAAAAAATTTTATCAGTGTCAGTCTAATGAATCGTTATTATTTCAAACATGAAACTCATTCCGCAAAAGCTTGTTTGTTAAATTTAAATTTACCTCACTATCAACCTTTAGCGATACTTTTAGAGTTAGGTAACCCCATACAACACAATAATTTATTAGATGGGGTGTCTGATAATGAAATCAAAAAAAAATATTATATTTCAGCAAAATATAAAAACAATCTTTACCGTTTTTATCAAGAAGATAATGCAGAAAAAAATCAATTGAGTGAAAATAGACTAAGTTTAGCCACCCAGCAAATAATGTATCAATTAGGGACCAAAAAATAATTTTTTTAAAAAAGGAGAAAAAAAGATGTTAAAAACAGTTAGAAAAATGGATGAAGCACTTTTATTGCGTCGATGTGCCGCTAAAGGCGATTTTCAACAAGTTCAAGAGATTTTAAATCGAAATAAAACTAATCCAGATTTTAATATAGATGCTCAGAGCTCAAATGGGAATACCGCATTGCATTGGGCATGCTTTTACGCAAAAGAACTTCATCAGGGTTTTTCTGAAAAATATAGTGAAATCATTCGATTATTAATTGAAAATGCTGCCGATCATCAAGTAAAAAATAAACGTGGAAAAATTCCGCCTGATTTTCTTCAGGGCATGCATGAAAATGTACCCAAAGATTTTTCATCACAAGATCAAATACAAGATTCTTGTTACTTCTCTTTAATTCAAACATTATTAAGACTACAGTGCGTGAAAATTACAATACCTGAAGAACTAAAAGGCGAACTCGCGCACGCGACCACTTTTTATTTTATTATTGATTCATTGAAATTATTTGATTTTTTTCCGCCAATTAATGATCCGCAAAAAACCATCACTGTGTTGAGCTTAGGCTGTGGTATCTCTTCCGAAATATTTCCGCTTATGATGTATTTTCACTATCAAAATAAGCAAGTTAACTATATTGGTATAGATAATAATAAGGCACTTATCGAGGATAATAAAAGAAGATATGCCGCTTATGAAAATATAAAATTTATCTGTGCGGACGCGACAAATCTTGATGAAATAAACATTCACATAGACCCTAATTCGATTGATTTAGGAATATTACGTAATGGAGACTTTAGCGAACTTTGGAAGAGACAGAAGATATTTGGGAAAATAATCGATGAAATATTCCCTTGTGTTTTAAAGCCAAACTTTCCATTGTTACTTAGCTTCCAAACTAGGGAAGAGTTAGAGATATGTACCCAAAAAACTCAGGTTCTGCAAAATTTTAAGAAATTTAAATCTAATAATTTTTGTGATGTGGGTACACTATGTCTTATTTTTGGACAAGTCCAAAATAAAACTGTTTTTACTTACTCTGATAGATTTACCGCTATTTTAAATGTAGAAAAAACTGCTGAGGATGAGCAAATGCCATTAAGTCATTTTCGCCAATTAAGTGTTTAAAAGGTTAATCTTGAATGATGTCGATACGTAAGGCATGGATTCCATGACGCATGCTGTCACCGAGTGCTGCATAAACCAGTCGGTGGCATTCGACCAACGGTTTATTTTTAAACAAGGGTGAGGCAATCCGTACCGCAAAATGACCTGCGCCTTCTTCAGCATGACCTAGATGTTGATCGCCTTCATCAATGATGTCCAAAAAAGTAGGAGCAAGCGCTTGATTAAGTTTTTTTTGGATAATGGCTGCAGTGGGGTTAGTCAAATTATTTTTCATGTTTTTTCATCGGATCGAATATAACGTGCTAAATAAATAGCTTGTACAAGTATAAATACAAACGTAATCCCCAACAAGCCAAATAACTTAAAGTTGACCCAAGTATTGGTATCAAAAGTATAAGCGACCCATAAGTTAATGCCGCCCATCAAGGTAAAAAAGATTATCCAATTTCTATTTAAAGAGGCCCAGAGATGAGCAGGTAAGGCAATATTGGTTTCTAACAGATGCTGAATCAGCGGTTTTTTTCCAACATATTGAGTCACCAAGGCGGCGCATGCCAGCAGCCAATATAATGCGGTAGGTTTCCATTTAATGAATAATTCATTATGCAGTAAGAGTGTGCCGCCACCAAAGAAGAGGATGAGGACTAAGCTAATAAGTTGTATACTAGGGACGCTACGGTGTTTAAACCAGTAACTGATGACCTGTAATAAGCTGATAATAATAGCCGCCGCGGTTGCAGCGTAGATGCCAAAAAGCTTGTAAACGATAAAAAAGACAACTATAGGTAAAAAATCGAAGAGTAGGTGCATGAAATCAAGTAGTAGAGACTCAATAAGGCCTTAGTATATAACAGTGAGACTTGTTTAGGAAAGGGTTAGTAAATGTGAGCCAGTTTCTCAAAATCCATCCAGAAAATCCCCAGCTACATTTAATTCGGCTTGCCGCGAATACATTGATGAAAGAAGGGGTCATTGTTTATCCGACTGACTCCGCCTATGCTTTGGGTTGCCAACTGGGTAACAAAAAAGGCTTGCAGCGTATCAGACAAATACGGCAGCTAAAAGATCAGCATTGTTTGACTTTATTATGTCGTGATATTTCGGAAATGGCCGTTTTTGCTCAGCTAGAAAACCCTATTTTTCGTTTAATAAAAGCCAATACGCCGGGTCCATACACCTTTTTATTGCCAGTGACTTCGCATGTACCCCGTTATTTAGTCAATGTAAAACGCAAAAGCATAGGCATAAGAATTCCTGATAACAAAATTGTGCATGCACTTTTAGAAATGATTGACCAACCTTTAGTTAGCACCACCTTGATTTTGCCGGACACTGAGTTGCCTTTATTAGAGCCGGAAGCGATGTGTGATATTTTAGGCAAGCGCGTTGATTTAGTGATTGATGGTGGTTTTTGCGGTTTAGAACCGACAACGGTTATTGATTTATCCCGCAATACACCAGAAATTATTCGTTGTGGTAAGGGCGATATAAAACCATTTCAATCTATTTAATAAAAAATAAAAGGGTATTTATGAAAGTTCGTACACGTTTTGCACCCAGTCCTACCGGTTATTTACATATCGGTGGCGTAAGAACCGCATTATATTCCTGGCTATATGCAAAAAAACAACAAGGTCAATTTATTTTACGTATTGAAGATACCGATACCGAACGATCTACAGCGGCAGCAACCGAGGTTATTTTGCAAGGTCTGGAGTGGTTAGGCTTAGATTATGACGAAGGTCCTATCTTTCAAAGTCAACGTTTAGGCCGCTACCAAGCCGTGTTAGCACAATTGTTAAACGAAAATAAGGCCTACCGTTGTTATTGTTCTAAAGAACGTTTAGCTGAGCTGCGGGAAAGACAGCTTGCCGAGAAACAAAAGCCTCGTTATGACGGTTATTGTCGAGATAGAATTTCGGCGCCGAATCAACAAAATTATGTCGTGCGTTTTCGTAATCCTTTAGATGGCGAAGTCGTGGTCGAGGATCAAGTTCACGGCCCGGTTATTTTTCAAAATAGTGAATTGGATGATCTGATCCTTGCGCGCAGCGATGGTACGCCCACTTATAATTTTACGGTGGTAGTGGATGACAATGATATGCAGATTACGCATGTCATACGCGGCGATGATCATCTGAATAATACACCTCGGCAAATCAATATCTTGTTAGCTTTGGGTGCTAATTTGCCCGTGTATGCTCATTTACCGATGATTTTAGGCAGCGATGGTAAAAAGCTTTCAAAGCGCACCGGTGCGGCTAATATTTTACAATACCGAGATCAAGGTTATTTAGCGGATGCGATGTTAAATTATTTGGTTAAATTAGGTTGGTCACATGGCGATCAAGAAATTTTTTCGCGTTCAGAAATGATTAACGCTTTTGACTTGGATCATTTAAATAAAGCGTCTGCAGCCATTAATCCTGATAAATTGATTTGGTTAAATCAACATTATTTAAAGACCGATGAGCCTCAACAAATTGCTTGCTTATTAGCTAATGAATTTCAGCGTTTAATGATTCCCACGAAAAATGGACCGGATTTAATTGAAGTAGTGCTATTACAACGTGAAAGAGTTAAGACTTTAGTTGAAATGGCCGAGAAAAGTACTTATTTTTATTTAGCGCCGACTTTAGATAAACAGGCAATTTCCGAAGACATCGCGGCTGTATTAAGCGTGTTGGCCGATCGTTTTTTAGCGCTGAGTGTTTGGAGCGACGAATCGATACATAGCATGTTACTCGAAACGGCCGAAGCATTGTCTTTAAAGTTAGGTAAAATCGCGCAGCCTTTGCGTTGGGCCATCACCGGAAGTAATGTTTCACCTCCCATCAATGCTACTTTGCGTATTTTGGGTAAAAAGGAAGTGCTGAATCGTTTGCAAGCGATTTTATCTTGAATAAACTTAAATAAAATAACATTTTTTTATAAAAAATGTTATAACTTTTATTAAAATTATTTGTTTTTTTAATTTTAATTGTAATTTAGTTAAGTTTACAATCTGCGCTACTCTTTTAAAAAGGAATTTATGATGAATAATAATTCTCAATTATTTAGTTCTTGGCCTATTCCACAAGCAATGAAGCTTTTTTTATCCTGGCAAGAAAAATGGTCAGACGCTTTCTCAGTAGGTGCCGATGGTTTGCTTTTGCAGACTTTGTCCGAAGAGCTCAAGGACGTTAATTATTTTAGTAACTTGGTTGATACGCAACAATTTTTTGAGTTCTTAAAAAAATTGATTGAATCTAAGCCGCAAGATAGTCAGGTTTTAAAAGAAATAAATACCATTAATACAGATATATTTGGGAAAATTAGTTTAAAAACCTGTTTTAATCTCAACGAAGCGAAGGTTGCCATAGAATATCTTGGTTTTTTAAATCTACTATTAGAAGCAAATCATCGTTATTTATTGGCACGATCTGAAATGACTATTGATGCCAATCATTTTTTAATCCTGCCAAAAATTCGCTTTGAATCAGCGAATTTTCTCACTCAATTTCATCATACTTTATTAACAAGTTTTGAATGTAAAAAATTTCTAGAAGATTCTTCGGTTTTGTTGGAAAGTATTTCAAATTTAGCAAAATCAATCAAAAAGAAACGCTTTGAAAATAATGCACGCGCTATCATGCAATTGTTTGATATGTAGGGTGTTTTAGCGGACCGCTTGAAAACTTCTCAAGACTTGAGCTTAAATGCGTCGAGCCTAGAACGTTTGATACAAGAAAAAAGTTATTTGATCTACCGAAGATTTAAACCATTTGTTCGAAATCCAATTTTAAAATATAGCTATTATAAATTATTTTTGACCCAAGCTTATCAAAAGGCTGAGAATTTTACCCAATTATGTCGAAGTGATGCACACCGCCGGCAATGTATTTCGGAATATGATCGATTTCTTGATAATTATCATTGTGCAGTCGATCGATTTCCTCATTTCTTGATCGATATCAAAAATAATAACCATTTTTAAATTGATCTGCATAGCGTCTGTACGGCTATGCGTCGTGCAGAAGCTTTTGTTCCTTGGATGGAAGACAATTTTGGGTTTAGGTCACATTATAATGTGAGTCAATACACTTTACATTTATCTGCTTCTGAACAAGATTTTTTAATTGATAAATTTCTTTTTGAAAAGGATGATCCGTTAAAAAAATCTTATTCGGTGCCAGCGACTTATTTTCAAGCAGAGAAATCTAGGCAAACGGATATATTAATGGGTTCAGCTTATACTTATAGCTTGGACGCTTCTACGTTAGTTCATGAATATACTCATCATCTAACTGCCTTATTTATTAATAATTTAGAATTAGATTTGACGATAATTGAGGGCCTTGCTGAATTAAATTCAGTCGGAATTTGCTCAGAGAGACATATTCGTGATCTCAAAAATTATGTAAACGATAGTTATATTTTTGAGTTCTTTAAAGTGCGTAAATATCCATTCTACTTTAATGCACTAAAATGGGTGGCGTATTTAATCAATGAACAGCCGGAATTGTTTAAAAAATTTATAAATTTTTTGCAAAAAAATGATACTGAGGGTTTTTATGACGGTCTTGATGCTTTTATCGATAACGACTTCAATCGACAGGCGTTTGTGAATTGGTCTCATCAGCAGGTCAATAGTTGCATTACTTATCTCAGTCGTTTTCCTAAGGGGCATCAGCCGCCTATCCTTTATTTAAAAGATATTAGTGCTTATTTAAATAAGATACAAAACTTTAGCGAGCCTAATGTTATTTTGAGCAAACGAGATTTGTCATCTCAAGCCATGGAATTAGATGTGTATGAAGCAATAGTGAATTCCTGTTTTAGTCGTGAAACACAAGAGAGGAGTAAAGAACGCTGGCAACGGATAGATACAGGAATACCTTTGTATTTAACGGCATTATTCGCTGGAATGACTTCATCTATTCTGGATGATGTTGGTTTGGTTTATAAAGATAACTATCCTTCGCTTCCTGCTTATCTCACCAAGGGCTTTAAACCGTTTGTATTTGCCGTAACAAGCGCCGGTTTGAATACGATCTTTTTTGATCAAGCGGTCGTTGAGGTAGAGGAGAGGTTTGCACGATTTTTTGTTTATTTTGTAATGAATTTTCTTGCCGTGGTGATTGCTCAACCTATCAATAAACAATTAGCAGACTGGATCCAAAACAAAGCACTTAACTTTTTTGTACAGATGATGACCTGGACTTTATTATGGAATCCGAGTTTATTCCTATCCGAAAGCAGACAATTATTTTCGACATTATTTTTACAAGTTACGCAAGCTTTATGCTTTAAAGTCGGAGAAGAAACTTATCAAATGGGAAAAAGGATTTGTTCGCCTTTTTGGAAAAGAAAAACGCCACCAGCATTCAATATAGAAGCAGAATTTTTAAACAGCGATAATGACGAAGAACCTTTTGTGAGTAACGTTAATTTAAGAGTATTCAAACAGTGAAATAAGTCGTTTAACTCACAGTTGACAGGTTAGGTTACTGCGGTAAAATGCACAGCACGGGGCTATAGCTCAGCTGGGAGAGCGCTTGCATGGCATGTAAGAGGTCAGCGGTTCGAGCCCGCTTAGCTCCACCAATCAATTTCATCATTGACAACATTTTTACACCCTCCTGAAAATTTCTATTAATCCGATAGGCTATCTGTAAAAAATAATTCCTGATGCTTAATATTTTTTTAAGTTAAGTTTCCTATCCTAGTGAGAGGGGGGATTTCTATGTCAAATCACGGTTTATTTGAAATTACGCAGTTAGAAGATACCCAAGCTGCTTGGGAGATTTTTTTCAATCGTTTCTACTCTGCAGAGATTCCCAAGCAGGTTAATGTAGAGTTCGACGCAAAGCAACGTGAGTTTATTCCTAGAACGGTAAAAAAGGCTAAGCACAAAAGGTTTGCCTGGGATGAAGAAACTAAACTCGCTTATTATTCCGATAAGGATGGAAGAACTTCCCATTCTGACGATTTTGATGATTTTTTAAAGGGTAATAGGGTTAAAATTCCTGTTGAACTTAATGAAACTGATTTTAAGCGTGTTGAACAAGCTATTCTCCTGGGGAATTATGAGGATGAGCTATTTAAGAATAAAAACCATGTTTTTTATGCTTTATGGTTATTTAAGCTAAATAAAATTAACCGTCAGCAATTAAGTACATTACTCGCCAGAGATCAGTTTCCAGAAAATTATCCCATGGTAAAAACATTTCCTATTCTGGATAAACAAGGTGAATTTACTGAAGATACGCAGCAAATGCTTATTCCCATTTTGAAAAATAATTATTTTACTAAATTGAAGGATTGGCATTTGCAACGATTCCGTTTACTCATCCAAGCGGCGCCAAAATCAGAACAAGTTTTTTATATTAGCGAATGCGATCCGCACAGTGTCACCGTTGAAAAAGGTGATGACCAGCTAGGAAACTCCTTAAAAAGGATAGAAGCTTGGGAACGCACGCAATATCAGGATCGTTTATATGACCTGCATTTATCTTTTGGTGTTATTGAAGCGCGGCAAATTGCATTAAAGGGAGTTCACGCTGCAGCAGAATGTTTGAGGTTGGGGCAATGGCCTCCTCTCGACGGCTCTTTGTTCTAAACCACGGATCAAAAAGTAACTTGCAGTTATGAGTAGGGCCATTTGAATACCCATTTCGAGCATAAACTCCGGACTGTTTCGTATTTGACTTACTACCAGACTGCTATCGCGTTCTCGATCATAAAAGGGTAGATTAACAATAGTAGCGATGTTTTCGCGTACATCGGGACTGAGCGGCACACTGCAACGTAAATACCTTCTCAAACCAAATAATAAAAAACCGATTAAGAAATTTAGATTTTGATCCATAAGAACCTCATTAACGATTGAATGGTTGCGGATATTAACCGGTAATGAAAGAATTTTACAATAAGTGAGGCAGTTTCATAAAATATCCCTTTGGACATAGATTTTTCTAGAAAAATAAATTATAAGTCGCAAGTGAGAATTGATAATTCTGTTTTATAGATTGAGTAAAAGCTTATGCTAAAATTGTTTATAGCTATTGTTGGATGTGGATTGTTTTTGAGTAACAACGTTTTTGCCGGTGACCATTACGCTGTTGTCTGTGCGCCGAGCATTAAACAAAACCCTGAGATTAAACAAGCGCTAAAATGGTACCGAGATTCTGCTGAGAAAAAAGCGATTTATCACCAAACCTATAACCTAGGATTGGCTTATATCAAACAATGGTTAGGACAACATCACCCTAAACCTAAAACCTGGGGTGTGGTATTGGATATTGATGAAATCACCTTAGATAACTCTTGGTATTTTTATCAATGTTCCAGTCTAGTGGCCGATCCCGCAACCTTCTCGCATTTTGTGACCATTCCACAAAAATCGCAGGCATTACCGGGGGTAATTGCATTTACGCATCAGGTTCATGAATTAGGTGGTTATGTGAGTTTGATTTCTAATCGTGATGGTTCTTATATTGATAAATCAGGCATTAGCGCTCTGCAAGCGACCATCAATAATTTAAAACAACAACACGTGACATTTGATCAAGTTATTCTTGCTAATAATAAACAATCAACACACCCCACCGATAAAAATCCACGTTTTAATGCGGTAATCCACGGTTGTTATGATGCACATGAGATGGTTTGGTCGAATAAGTTACCATCTCATCAAATAATTGCTTATTTTGGCGATAATATTCAGGATTTTCCAAGCTTAAAACAAACGACTCTGTATGCTTTAGAAGATACTGCATCTGCCTATAATAAATTTGGTCAAGCTTATTTTATTTTACCTAATCCTTTATATGGTAGTTGGCAAGCTAATTGGTATGAATAATTTTTTGTTGGTTATTGTTTGAAGAACGCTAAAAGATCCTGATTAATTTGGTTTTTTAATGTTGAACATAAACCATGAGGTGCTCCTGGATAAACCTTTAATTGCGAACCCTTGACAAGTTTTTCTGTGAGTAATGCTGAGCTGTTGATTGGTACAATTTGATCAGCATCACCGTGCATGATCAAAGTGGGAATATCAAATAAGTATCCATGTCATTACCTTGCCAGGCCTGCGTGGAACGACCATGACCACGACGATCATGGGCAATGCAGCGATAGCCATGGATTTGCTAGAAACAACATTTGATCTTCAAAAGCATCGGCATTCAGTGGCCAGCCATGACTGAAAACCACGGCTTGTCCTTTGCCCCAATCTTTGTAATAAAGTATTAATATCAGCGGCATGTTCTTTGCCCACTTTAAGGTAACTCATATCAACTCCTGTAGAAAATCAATCGAGGTCAATTAGGAATTATTTATTGTTTTGTTTAAATGTACAATATTCTTGTTGTGCAGGACAATTTATTATCGCTTTTCTGCCAAGAATAAAGGGTTTGTTTTCTCGACCATGTCCAAAATAAGGAAAATAATAAACCGGAATAGTGGTTTTTTTAGCAAACGCAGTAATCACAGTTTTGACGATTAATCGTTGTTCATCGGTTGGGTCTAAGGGATAAAACTGACCAAAAATAATCGCTTTTGGTTTAAAATCGGTTTTATAAAGTAATTGATGTAAGCTACGATTCAGTTGCCGAAAACTGACACCGGTATCTTCTAAGATTAATAAATCATGAGTAAAATCATGTTCATATCCTGTTGTAAAGAAGGACCGAATTAACGTGAAATTTCCAACTAATACGGTTCCTTGTAGCGCTTGCGCTTGTAAAGCGGACTGATTTAATGGAATGAAATGTTGATAATAAATCCCTCGAGTAAATAAATTTTTGATCCAGGGAATGGTTTCTCGATCATTAATCCGTATTTGTTTGCTATCGGGTTTACTCATTTCTTTATTATAAGCAGCAACAACACCATGTACTGAGGGCCAAGCTAAAACCGTGTTTACAAAATAATGGATCGCCGTGACATCACTGAAGCCTACAATAATTTTTGGTTTGGTTTTTTTAAACGATCTTTTTCAGCATATAAACTTGGAAGTAAATTCATAGCGCCTGCACCACCACGCACCATCCAGATAATATCAATACTTTTATCGAGCAAAGCCGCTTTTAATACGGCGGCACGACTACGATCGGTATTAACATACCCGAAATCCGAAACGACTTGATTTAAGTATTTCGTCGTAACCTAGTAACCTTTTTTTTAAGTTGCTGTTTTATGGGTTCAATGGTGTCTTCGTTGTATTGCGTGGAACTTGTGATGAGGGCACCTTAAGATAGGTCATGGCTAAAATTGGTTTAGCCAAAAGCAAAGTTACTGTAATAAAAAGAAAAATTATTTTTTTTAGCATGATTAAACCTGAATCTATTATTCCTTATTATAATAAATTATGCTTCTCAATTAAGAAATGCAACACCAAGATAGAGTAAATTTGTTGGAATTACTTGATGAGCCTCCATTTGTTAAGTTCAGCAAGAGAGCAAAGATCTTAAATGAGGTGATAAAAATATTTAAAAAAAGTGCCCTCGATAATCACTATCGAGGGTTTAGCTTAGATGAATTTGAACGCGTGGATTAACTTTTAGTTTTTTGATCTTGATCGTAATGACTATAGCTACGATGACGTAATTTGGGTTCTCCACCATAGCGTCGGGTATTATTGCGGCGCTGTGGGGAAGGATGATTCGTATTAGTAGGTGTGATATTCGTCGAAGCAGTGCTACTTGAGGAAAGATTACTGCTATTAACGACTCGATCTGCAACGGGATTTTTTTCTGTATGGGCGATTGATTTTTCTTGCTGTGGAAGCAGCGCCTTGTTCTCCGGATTATGATGATGTGAAGCGGGTTTAGCCGTGGTTTGAGTGATCTTTTCTTCGCGAGTCATTTGTTGCGAATTTAGTTTCTGCTCGTGCTTGATTGAGTTTTTTTCCACGGGTTGTCGTCTTTTATTGGACGCTGCTTTTTTTTCTGTTGTGGCATCAGCAGCAGAGATAGATTTGTTATGATGATGACTATTTTGTTGATGCGAGGCTGATTCATAACGCTGTTGATGATGTTTGTTAAAACGATTCTTTGCTGACGGGTTGCTATTATGATGACGGTGCTGTTGTCCCCCACTATTATCTTCGCTTCCAGTGCCCCCTT
>VBOA01000013.1:59629-61070 GCA_005877695.1 Gammaproteobacteria bacterium
TTTGGTTTTGCATAACGTCTTTCCGAAGAATGCCGGTGCGGAGCATGCTGAGCTTGATTAGGAATGGGTGATGTGCCGCCAGATTCTTTTTTCGGAGGATTTTTATTAAGCTCAGTTTTGGTTTTCCCTAGATCTTTTAACATGCCAAGCAGTCGGCTTAATAGACCTAATTGAGTTTTAGGTTTATTTTTGCTAATTGCAAAAGTAAGTGGTTTAACCGCTGGGACTTCTAAAGGTTTAACAGTAGGGGGGCTATAAACTAGCGATGATTCGGTACAGGATTTATCTAACATTTGATAACTGGCCTTTTCGTTCGCCTGGAGATTACTATTTTTTCCTAAACCAGTAATTTTATAATGCGGAGATTGCCAATAGGGATTAGGTATGACTAAGATAGTCGTATTATAGCGTTGTTCAATGTGTTCAATGACGTGGCGTTTTTCATTAATCAAATAAGTGGCCATATCTACAGGTACTTCGACACGAATTTGCTGTGTCGATTTCTTTAAAGCTTCTTTTTCAATGGAACGTAGTAATGATAAAATGAGTGATTCTATGGTTCGAACGGTTCCTTCACCATTACATTGTGAACATAAAGTTTCGTTGGCTTTTCCTAAGGAATGGCGCAAACGTTGACGTGACATTTCTAATAATCCGAATTGGGATATTCGACTGATTTGGATACGTGCACGATCTTTTTTAGTCGCTAAACGTAAGCAATTTTCTACTTTGCGCTGATTCTCTTCTGAATTCATATCGATAAAATCAATGACTATTAAGCCACCTAAATCACGTACCCGTAATTGACGCGCAATTTCTTTAGCGGCTTCTAGATTGGTAGTAACGGCAGTTTCTTCAATATCTTCATTTTTGGTTGATTTGCCTGAGTTAATATCAATGGAGACTAAAGCTTCAGTACGATCAATAACAATCGTTGCGCCAGAGGGAAGTTCTATTTTGCGTTTAAATGCGGACTCAACGGCTTCTTCAATATCAAAATACATAAATAACGGGATAGAATTTTGATAAAAGGTAATGCGGGATACAAAGTCAGGTCGAATTTGTTCTATGTAATGCTTGATTTTTTCGTATATTTTTTTGTCATCAATAATAATTTCATCAATATCACGTCTTAAATAATCACGGATTGAACGGGTAATTAAATCGCCTTCCTGAAAAATGAGAAAGGGGGCTGAACGCTCATTGTAGGCTTTTTGTATGGCATTCCATTGTTGAATCAGTAAATTCAAATCATTTTGTAATTCGTAAAATTCCCTACCTACACCCGCAGTACGCAGAATAAGACCCATATTGGCAGAGAGTTCCATTTTATTGAGTAAATCTTGCATTTCGCGTCGTTCTTCTCCTTCGATCCGACGTGAAATACCACCTGCACCAGGATTATTGGGCATCAGAACTAAATAACTACCGGGAAGTGTAA
>VBOA01000013.1:61145-83809 GCA_005877695.1 Gammaproteobacteria bacterium
CCTCGAGTCCTTTTTTGAGGGAATGGATAGATTGCGATTTTTCAAATTTAAAAAAGGCGGGAGTAATTTCTTTGAAGGGTAAAAATCCATGGCGTTCAGGGCCATAGTCGACGAATGCCGCTTCTAAACTAGGTTCAATGCGGCTAATTTTACCTTTATAGATATTCGACTTTTTTTGTACTTGACCACTGTATTCGATATCAAGGTCTGATAATTTGTTTTCTTCAAGCAAAGCAACTCGGATTTCTTCTGGTTGATTTGCATTAATTAATATTCGATTTTTTTCATTATGCATCGTTGAATCCTATTTTGTATAAAGGCTCAACTAAGCTTGCTTATTTATAATTTGTAAACGTAATAATCTCGTTAAAAATTAAAACCGTTGCTAATACCTAAAACAATACCGCTTAATCAATTTTTTAAAAAGGGCGAGTGCATCACTAGGGTTCTTTGCATAAGCTATTTTGCCCATGAGGCTTAGTAGCATAGGTTTTAAATATCTGATTTTTAACGCGGATTATAGGCTTGCATATTCTTAAATACCGTATTTTTTATGTTCAGTATCCATCTATAATTACTGTTCATAAAATTCGCATCGAAAGAACATTGTTCCAAATAAAAGGTTGCAAACTTAAGAAGCCGGACTAATTCTCTCATTTTGGGATTAAAATTCGTTACCAAAGTTAAACTTATAAAAAACTAAAATTTTTTACTTTAGTTAGGGTTCTACAAAACGTTGATTTCTTATCATTTCGCTCTGTTTTGTGCCAGTGATAGAGGGGGTTAATCCTGTCTATTGGCTGACACGGGAAACTAAATCTAGGACTTATTATACCAGTATTTAGTAGGTTGGCAATGAAAAGAGGAGGTCAGACCTGCCTAGGGTTTAGGTATTTTGGCGTTTAACTTAAGTCAGATTTTGTTTTAAGAGAAAGTTTTGCTATGCTTAAGTTGGCTTCTACTATGGGCCGCGGATTTGTCAATGGGCTTATCAGCCCTTGGCTTACAACTTGTCCTTTAATGCTTTTTGCACTACTTTTAGATGGGGAATTTGGCTTATGTATAAGAAGTTTTTGGTTTCTATGCTGCTGACGGCGGCGCTAGTTGGCTGTAATCACCAGCCTTCTGATAAGCAAGGAGATCAATCCGATACCGCAATACCTGTTCAAGATCAAATGGCTAATCCAGCGAATTCATCAAGTTCAGATGATCAAATGCCAGTTAATCCGCAAGCTGTGGAACCTACGCAAACACCACCGAGTGATACTGCGCCCGCTACTCCAGCAACACCACCGGATACATCCTCTAATAATTCAACAACCGATGCGGCTACACCCGCAGAACCGGCAAATAAAGATAATTCAGCTAACTCTGCAGCTGGAGCACAATAAGTCATAAAATGGGTACTGGTCGTTGATGAAAACTGCTGCCAGTTTTAAGCCTTTTATGGTACTATAACTATCGCAGATGAAGGGGAAAACCTCTTCGTCTGCTTTCATTTTTACGTATCATAGGTTTGAGTTTTTATGGCAGAATCAGTGGCTAATGAAATTATTCCAGTAACCGTTGAGAAGGAATTAAAACAGTCCTACCTGGCGTATGCTATGAGTGTCATAGTAGGCCGGGCATTGCCTGATGTGCGTGATGGCTTAAAGCCTGTTCATAGACGTGTTTTATTTGCCATGAGCGAACTTGGCAATGATTGGAACAAACCGCATAAAAAGTCTGCCCGGGTGGTGGGTGATGTTATCGGTAAATATCATCCACATAGTGATGGGGCAATCTACGATACGATAGTGCGTATGGCCCAAACCTTTTCGATGCGGTCGGTGTTGATTGATGGTCAAGGAAACTTTGGTTCCGTTGATGGTGATGCCGCCGCTTCAATGCGTTATACCGAAATTCGTATGTCAAAGCTGACCCATGCTTTGTTAGCGGATTTAGCCAAAGAAACGGTCGATTTTTCACCAAACTACGATGAAACCGAGCTCATTCCGAGTGTATTACCAACGCGTGTGCCTAACTTATTAGTCAATGGTTCTTCAGGTATTGCGGTGGGTATGGCAACGAATATTCCACCGCATAATCTTGCCGAGGTGATTGAAGCTTGTGTCGCCTTATTAGCCGATCCTGAGTTAAATATAGAACGATTGATGCAGTTTATTAAAGGACCTGATTTTCCTACGGCGGGTTTAATTTATGGTAAACAGGGAATTACCGAAGCCTATCATACCGGTCGTGGTCGAGTCTTTGTTCGGGCGAGAATTGAACTTGAACAGGATGAAAAATCCAATAAACCAAGAATTATTGTGACTGAGCTTCCTTACCAAGTCAATAAAGCAAAATTGATTGAGAAAATTGCTGAGTTGGTTAAGGAAAAACGGATTGAAGGTATTACGGCACTACGCGATGAATCCGACAAAGACGGTATGCGTATGGTCATCGAAGTGCGTCGTGGTGAAAACTTGGATGTGTTATTGAATAATTTATTTGCGCAAACTCAATTACAAGTCACGTTTGGTATTAATATGGTGGCGCTGGTTGATGGGAGACCGGTTCTGCTAAATCTCAAACAATTAATTAATGAATTTTTATCGCATCGACGTGAAGTAGTCACACGTCGTACCATCTTTGAATTACGTAAAGCCCGTGAACGTGCACATATTTTAGAAGGTTTAGGTATTGCTTTGGTGAACATTGATGCAATGATTGCATTGATTAAAGCGGCCAAGGATCCTGCCGATGCTAAATATCAACTATTATCTCAAACTTGGCAGTTGGGGATGGTGGCTGAAATGTTGGCGAAAACCGATAGCTTGGAAGCTCAATTAGCAGTAGATGCAGCACTTGAATATGGTGTAAAAAAAGGAGAAAACCTTTATCGACTCTCACCGGAACAGGCACAAGCGATATTAGATCTGCGTTTACATCGTTTAACCGGTCTGGAACAAGAGAAGATTTTAAAAGAATATCGCGATCAGATCGCTATTATTATTGATTTATTAGATATTTTAAATCAACCAGAACGTTTACGTCAGGTTATCCATCAAGAACTCTTAGCGATTAAAGAAGAATTTGCTGATTCGCGACGTACCGAAATTATCAGTGTCGATGCTGAAATTAACGAAGAAGATTTGATACCCGCCGAAGATGTAGTGGTGACTTTGTCACATGAAGGTTATGTCAAACGCCAAAGTTTAGATGTTTATCAAGCACAACGTCGAGGTGGCAGAGGGAAATCTTCGGGTGATGTTAAAGAAGAAGATTTTATTGAACACTTGCTCATTGCCAATACGCATGCCACTTTATTGTGTTTTTCCAGTGCGGGTAAAGTCTATTGGCTGAAAGTATATAAGTTACCTGAAGGTAGCCGTATCGCTAAGGGTCGACCTATCATTAATTTATTACCCTTAAGTGAGAATGAGCGGATTAATGCTGTATTGCCTGTACAGAATTATAGTGCTGAACATTTTATCTTTATGGCAACCGGCAATGGTACGACCAAAAAAACCAGCCTAATTGATTTTTCCCGGCCGCGTAACGACGGTATTATTGCTATTGATTTACGCGAAGGTGATCGTTTGGTGGGTGTTGCCTTAACGGATGGTCAACAAGATGTATTATTGTTTACTAATGCCGGCAAAGTCATTCGTTTTAATGAAAGTAAAGTGCGCTGCATGGGTCGTACTGCTTGTGGTGTAAGAGGTGTTAAACTACAAGAAGGTCAGCAGGTTATTTCTTTAATTATTGCTAAACCTGAAGGATTAATCTTGACAGCCACCAGTCAGGGTTACGGTAAACGCACGCCCGTTCCTGAACATCGTTTAACCAGTCGCGGTGGTAGTGGTGTGGTGGCCATTAAAACCACCGAGCGTAATGGTAATGTTGTTGCGGCCGTACAAGTATCGCCAGCCGATGAAGTCATGTTAATTACCAACAAAGCGACCTTAGTACGTACCCGTGTCTCCGAAATTCGCGTGGCGGGTCGTCATTCACAAGGGGTACGATTAATACGATTAAATGAAGGCGAAACCTTAGTCGGTTTGGAACGTATCGAAGAAGACTTAACCAACGATCCAGAGCAAACCGTTAGCTTGATCGATTTAGTACCTGAAAAAACTAATAATAATGACGACTCATCTGAAGCTTAGTGTGGAAAAACAAACCTTACTTGATGCATTAATTAATATAGGCATAATTAAATGGGGCGAATTTACTTTACGCAGTGGTGAAGTTTCGCCGATCTATATCGATTGCCGTGCCATTATTTCTTACCCAACATTGCTGAGCACTATTGCCAAGGCATTGTGGGGCAAAGTAAAACATTTGAAACCGAGTTTGTTATGTGGCGTGCCTTACACCGCACTGCCGATGGCTACCGCTATTTCACTTGAGCAAAATGTACCGATGCTAATGTGTCGTAAGGAAGCGAAAAGCTATGGCACAAAAAAACAGATCGAAGGAGTTTTTAAATCTGGCCAAGATTGTTTAATCGTTGAAGATGTCGTGACTACCGGTGCTAGTGTATTACAGGTAGCGGAGTTATTAAAAGACCAAGGTCTACAGGTAAAAGATATTGTAGTATTAGTGGATAGACAACAAGGTGGCAAACAAGCATTAATGGCTGCTGGTTATCAATTACATAGTATTTATACTCTCGATGAGCTTATTAAATCTCCTATTTAAATTTTTCAATGATTTTTTAGGCTAAATTGAGTTTCCTTATTAAGATTTTGTATACACTGTTCTAATCGATGTAAGGTATCTTTTCTTTCTTCAGGCGAACCTTTTCTGTTGGTAAATAATTTATCTTTAAATAAATTGGCTAAAAATAAATTGCTAATCTGATCAACGGCTTTTATATTTTCATGATTGATTTTGTGAAGATCAATCTCAGAACATTCTAATAGAAATTTTACTAATTCTTCATATCCATGAGCACAGGCCAAATGCAATGCAGTATTGCCTTTCGCGTTAGCTTGATTCAATGTCGTATTATCACAATGATCTTGTAGGTTTTTTAAATCTCCGGTTGCTGCAGCAAGATGGAAACGAATGATCCTTTTCCTTTGATCGATCGGTAAAGGTAGCGGGTTATCGGCCCATTTATTTTTAGCATATTCTCTTTTTTCCATACAACATTGGAGAATGGTTTTTTGAGATTTTCCAATTTTTCTATCGGGATTAATCCAAATAATTTCTAGACAATCTCTCACATCTTCCTCAGTACTCGAGATTAATAATTCATAAGGAGTTTTGTGTTCTTTATTTTTGCTATTTTTATGACATTGATGCTTGATTAATTCCTCTGCAATCGAGTTATGGCCTAATAAAAAAGCATAATGGAGTGGCGTGTTTCCGTCTTCATCAGGAATATTAATGTCGACTTGGTTTTTTAACGAAATAAGTTTTTTCGCAACTTCAGATAAACCGACCTTGACTGCTAAACAAAGACAGGTTTTTCCTTCACTATCCGTGAGATTGAAATTAAATCGCTGACTTGAAACGAGCAATTCAATGAGCTCAAGTGCGTCTTGTTCATCCTCGTTGGCAATCAGGATATGTAGCGCAGTGTTTTTATAAGAACTAGGGTTGAGTTCAAAACTACCTTGTAGATTAGGGTTGACGTTTTTTTCTAATAACAGCCAGCGGAATTTTTCTAAGGTATCAACACTGGAAATGGCTGCACTTTGCAGTAAGTTACCCGAAACAAAGAATTTATGCGGATCCAATATTTTTTTTGCAACAGCCCGTTTGATTTCGTTTAAAGTGTAACGATTGGCTGGTTTAAAATAAGAGGCTACGCGCTTATCAAAAAGGTAACTAGGATCACAAATTTGATAATTTAAAATGAGAGAAAGATTATTTCTTTTAAATTTTTCATAAATTTCTTCTGCTAGCTTATCCTCTTCTTTAAATATCCAGTCAGGAAATTTGTTTTTTAATAGTGTAAGAATAAAACTGTAGCTGCTTTTACAAGCATAATCTAAAGCAGAAAGTCCTTCGTTATCGGTTATGTTTTTTTGGCCTGCGCCAGCTTTTAATAAACGATAAACCGTTTTTTTATCTCCCTGTAGGGTAGCAATATGTAAAGGTGTTTGACCTTGATTATTTTTGCGATCAACATCGATGCCAGCATTTGTTAATAATAGTTTGGTAACGGCGTAATGTTGCTTGATGATAGACCAATGGAGTGAGGTATTACCATTGGAACTCGTGGAATTTATGAGTTTTGGATCTAAACATTTCTTAACTTTATCGATATCGCCTTGCGCGGCTGCACAACGTAGTTGAATTCCTAATTGTGTCGTCTTCGTTTTTGGCATAACCATTCCTTTATATTTTTTTTAGATAAAAAAACTTTCGGTCTTTTTTTTGGTCTGAAAATAAGTTTTATATCATTTAAACCCTGATTCATATTACTACTTCAAAAAAGTAGTTTATACTATACAACCCAAAGGTGCTTATCTAAGGTTTTTTAATGTCTACATTTAATTGGATCGATTATACCATTATCGCCATCATTGCATTGTCTGTATTAATTAGTGTCATGCGTGGTTTTGTAAGAGAGGTAATTTCCTTAGTGGTTTGGGTCGCCGCGATTGCTGTCAGCTTTATTTTTTACCGGTATATTGCTGATTTACTGGTGAATTTTATTCATTCTGATTCAGTCAGATTAGTCGTGAGTTTTGTTGGTTTATTCTTAGTCACACTTCTATTAGGGATGTTGATTAATTACTTAATTGGCCAATTAGTTGCTAATACCGGCTTAAGTGGTACCGATCGGGTATTAGGGATTATTTTTGGTATCGCGCGAGGTATTCTAGTGGTGGTTTTATTGATGATGCTGGTGAGTTTAACCCCCTTTGCTAAAGAAGTTTCTTGGCAAGAATCAGTCCTTGTGCCACATTTTCAACCCTTAGAAAATTGGTTAAGTAGTTTCTTGCCTGAGTCGATGCATAGCCATCTTGAATTGCAGAAGGATTATTAATGCTATTCCTTAGTAATTGAGTACACTGGTGAGTGGCGGATAAATTTTTTGTAAAACTATCAGCTTTATTTCTTGCTAATTTAATGATTACTTAATCTATTTATTGTAAAATGTCAATAGATAGTTAATATTATTAAAGATAAAATCTATGTCAGAATTTCATAATACGCAAAAGTTATGGGCATTTATAAAAGAGGAAATGTTTAAGCCGGGTGATATCGAGAATATTTATTCAAAAAGTTGTTTTTTTAAGGATTTAAAAAGGAGTAATGAAGAGCTTTATGTTAATGGAATCCTTATTGATCCATTTCTTCACAAAGCCCGAGATCAAATTTATATTGCCAACCTAGCCGTTACAACGATCCTTGCAGCAGCTAAAACACTTAAAGAGAATCCCGATAAAATTGAAGATGTCTATCAAATGATTGCTTCAATACCTGGAATAGGAACCGATTTATTTGAAACAGCGCTGCTTAATGCAACTGAATTACTTGGATCGGAATCTGATCCCATTGGCGTGGCCTTTCGAAGTTTTTGTTCAATTCAGAGTCTTGTTGTTAGCTTAGATAGAAGAACTCTCTCAAAAGAAGGACGTGAAGAAAAATATAATCAAATTAAAAGTAAATTGTTAGCGATTGATTTGATGCTAAAAAAAGCAAGACCATCCATTGAAAATAGATTCTTAGATAAAGCCGCGGATAAAATTTTTAATCAACTTTTCAAGAACAAGGAAGAAACAAAATTAAAAAGTGATGTTAAAAACCAGCGAAAAAATGTTAAAAAAGAATGTTTGAAAAATTTTTTAAAACTTTCCTTGCATCAAAACTTTATCTTTCCTAATATCAATATTCTTAATAAACTGGGAGCAGGGCATTATTCATTTGCTAGTCCGCGGAAAAGAAGCATTGAGTTAAGTTATACGGACGATGGTTTGTTTGTGCAAGTAAATTTTTTCACGCAAAAAGTATTTGATTGTAAATCCCAGGAACTATTGAAAACCACCACCGATGAGGATTTTTTTGTTAAAGGGCTTGCAAAATATAAAATTAACATTCAACCCTATAATAAAAACGGTTGGGTAGCTAAATTTGATTTAATAGATTCTTCACTTGAATGTACGGAAAAATTCAAAACTATTTTAGATACGCGAAATGTTTTAGAAAAAATCCGAGAATTTCTAACGACTTGTTTAGAAAAGATCATAGCTAACATGACTTTAGACCGCCCTGAAAACACTAAGAAAACCAAATTTAAACCGATTTTCTTTGTATCAGAGACCGGATCATCCGTATCTAAACTCATCTCGGATAATACCGAATCTTGTGGAAATATCCTCAATTTAACGTTTGATATGATGAATCGGTAGTTATTCATTTTAAATGATAAAAAAGCTAAAAAACCCTTCCTTAACTAAAGTAGACTAAGGATAATGTTTGGTCCGGCGTAGCAATTAATACATTGCCGCGAGTAGAGTGCCAGTCGCTTAACACAAAGCATTTTATCCATAAACTCTTCGCACTTGAATTTTTTTCTGCGTTGCCGCTCAACTCGCAATCCTCATGTATGCTTAATACATTCCGGTTGCTCGTTTTCTCGGCGCCTTGCCAAAAATCTAATTGCTGTGAGTTAATATTCGAGGAACTTGAATTTTGGTCGGTGTTGTCTCTCAACTCACCATTTGCATGTTTTATGAGTTGAATACTCGGTAGATGCGTATGGCCGTGAATAATTTGCTTAATACCCGGATAATTTTGCGAGCAGGCGATCAAATCAGAGAGGACCACATCATATTTAGCAGCATTAATGGACGAGTTTGAATGATCTTGACCACGTAAATAGTTGGCAATTTCTTGACGCCAAGACACAGGGAGATGTAAAAATAAAAATTGCCAAAAGGGGTAACGCGACCAACGCCGAAAACGTTGATAATCTTTATCTAAGCGACAGAACATATCCCCATGTGTGAGTAGGGTTGGATTTCCATATAGGTTAATGACGGTTGGGTCTGGGAGATAACGACAACCTGTTTGCTGAATAAAGTGCTTGCCGATGAGAAAGTCGCGATTTCCAGGCATGAAATAGATTGCGATGCCACTGGAGGTTAATTCGGCGAGTGCCGCTATAATTGTTCTATGGTAGGCATTTACACTATCATCACCAATCCAGGTTTCGAAGAGATCACCTAATATATATAAAGCTTCAGCGTTTCTGGCTTGCCGGCGTAAAAAATTCAGAAACAACTGTGTGATAGCCGATTGTTCGGGGCTCAAATGTAAATCAGATATAAAGAGGGTCGACATAGGGCTTAATCATAGCGTAAGTTCTAAATTAGTTTATAGTGCTTATTTTAAAATAAGTTATTTTAAAGTAAGTTATCTATTCTGGACTAAGATACCAACATTTTAAACAAGTAGTTAATTATGAAAACTCGTTTCGCTCCGAGCCCTACCGGCCATATCCATCTAGGTAATGCAAGAACCGCTTTATTTAATTTTTTATTTGCCCATTCTCAAGCCGGCTGTTTTTTATTACGCATAGAAGATAGCGATGCGACACGTTCGTTGCTCACGCTGGCTAAAGAATTAGAAGAAGATTTACTCTGGTTGGGTTTGCCTTGGCAAGAAGGTCCTGGCGAAGAAAAAGGTCTTGGTCCTTATTATCAATCTGAACGGCAAGCGATTTATGCACTTTACTATGAACAATTAGTAAGTATGGGTCGTGCCTATCCTTGTTTTTGTAGTGAAGCTGAACTCTTAATGATGCGGAAGCGTCAATTAGCTCTCGGAAAACCGCCTCGTTACAATGGCCAATGTCGTCAATTAACGGCAGAGCAAATTGCTAAGAAAAAAGCTGAAGGTAAACTAGCCAGTTTGCGTTTTCTTGTCCCATCGCAGCAAGTGATTAATTTTGACGATTTCGTTAAAGGAGAGCAGTGTTTTTCCACCGATGATATTGGTGATTTTGTGATTCAACGCAGTGATGGTTCAGCGGCATTTTTCTTTTGTAATGCTATTGATGATGCATTAATGAAAGTGACGCATGTATTGCGCGGTGAAGATCATTTAACCAATACCCCACGCCAGATTTTATTATTACAAGCATTAGGTTTAACTATTCCGGCTTATGGTCATATGGCATTAATTGTCGGAGATGATGGCGCACCCCTTTCCAAACGCCATGGAAGTTTTAGTATTAAATCTTTGCGAGAATTCGGCTATTTTGCTGAAGCGATACAAAATTATTTAGCACGTTTAGGTCACAGCTATAGTTGTCCGGAATTTTTAGATATTCAGGCATTGGCGCAACAATTTTCATTGAGCCGTCTCGGAAAGTCACCGGCACGCTATGATCAAACTCAGTTGTTGTATTGGCAAAAACAAGCCTTATTACACCTGTCTAATGAAAAACTATGGGCATGGTTAGCGCCTAAACTTTATGATTTAGTACCAGAGGAGGGTAAATTCGACTTTATCGAATTAATGCGCGGGACCCTCTGTTTTCCTGAAGAAGCCGTGGTATGGGCGAATCTTTTATTTGGTGGTAATAACGCAGTAAGCTATTCTGTCGAGACTACAAATTTTTTGCGGGAGGTCAGCCCTCAGTATTGGCAGACTCTTTTAAGCTTATTGGAAGGAAATTCTGATTTTCGAACCCTAATAAAGCAGTTACAAGAACAATTAAATCTTAAAGCTAAAGCCTTGTTTACACCGTTACGTTTGGCATTGACCGGACGTCAGGATGGTCCTGAATTGGCAAAAATATTTAGCCTGTTAGGTCATGCAAACATTCGCGAGAGAATACTTCATGCTCAAAATCTATAATACATTGACACAAAAAAAGGAAAAATTTACACCGATGCATGCTAAAAAGGTGGGTATGTATGTGTGTGGTATGACCGTTTATGATTTATGTCATATTGGTCATGCGCGTGTATTAGTCGCATTTGATGTGATGTTACGTTATTTAACGATGCAAGGATATCAGGTCAATTATGTGCGTAACATCACAGATATCGACGATAAGATCATTAAACGCTCACGAGAAAATAATGAAACCATGTCAGCGTTGACGCAGCGCATGATAGCTGCCATGCATGACGACTTTGCTCAGCTAAATATTCTACCGCCCACAAAGGAGCCTAGGGCGACCGGTGCTATTTCACAAATGTTAGATTTAATTCAAATATTGCTCGATAAAGGTTATGCCTATCAAGCCGATAATGGTGATATTTGTTATGCGGTGGAAAAATTTAAAAACTACGGACAATTAGCCCATCAAAATTTGGAAAAATTGCGTAGTGGTACGCGCGTTGCCGTGGATGTGACTAAAAAAGATCCCTTAGATTTTGTTTTATGGAAAAAAGCTAAACCAGATGAGCCCAGTTGGGAATCTCCCTGGGGAGCAGGGCGTCCCGGTTGGCATATAGAATGTTCAGCGATGTCGATGGCGGCGTTAGGCGAGCACTTCGATATCCATGGGGGCGGTTTGGATTTGGTGTTTCCGCATCATCAAAATGAAATTGCGCAATCGGAAGGGGCGACGGGTAGCAAGTTTGTTAATACCTGGATTCATGTTGGCTTTGTACAAACCAACCACCAAAAGATGTCAAAATCCTTAGGTAATTTTTTTACATTACGGGATGTGTTGCAACAATATCCGGCAGAAGTTGTTCGTTATTTCTTAGTGTCGAGTCATCATCGTAGTCCAATTAACTATAGCCAAGAAAATCTGCAGGCAGCACAGTCCGCTTTACAACGTTTGTATACCAGTTTACGTGGTTTGGTGAGTAAAGCACCGATCGTGTTTGTTGCAGAGCAATTTACTGGCGAATATTTAGAAAAATTTCAAATGGCCATGGATGATGACTTTAATACCCCAGATGCCTTGGCAGTTTTATTTGAATTGGCGCGCGAGATTAATCGTTTACGGGAAAGCGATAGCCAACAAGCGCAACACTTGGCGGAATATTTGCAATATTTGGCAAGTATTTTAGGTATTTTACAACAAGATCCTGAACAGTTTTTAAAACTGGGCGTTCCAGACACAACGGACGCTGATAAAATTAATCATTTAATTGCAGCGCGTAATGTAGCGAGAGCCGCTAAGAATTGGCAAGAAGCAGACAAAATACGCGATGAATTATTAAATTTAGGTATTTCTTTAGAAGATACCGCCAACGGAACCGAGTGGCGACGAAAATAACAAGCCGTAAACCCGAAATAATCGTGTTTAATTTATTACGGACAGGCTGCTATTGCTGTTAATCGGTCGTCCGTGGGTGCTGACTGATCGCTATTTAATAAGGTTTTATTATTGTTTTTATTAATAAAGTTTTTTAAAAAGGATTTTTTTAGATTGAAGTGATTGGCATGAGTATTTAAAAAACTTACGAAATGCTTTGCGGATTCTGGTTGGTATTTTGAACTCTGTTCTAATAAATTGGGTTGGCTGTTCGATTTTTGAAACAGAGGCATGCACGGGAATTTGTTATTGTTTTGGTCAAATAATATTTTAAGTTCATTCGCAAAGAGATCAAAACGTTGCTCGATGAAATTTAAAACCACTGCTAAAGAATCCGGTTGAAAACGAGCTGTCAAATGTAAACAAGTATAATCCCATTTATTTTTTTGCAAGATAATTTCCTTAACGGTTTCTTTAGGAAATTTATCGGGATGATTGTTAATGAAATCTAAAATAATCTTTATGCTTTCTGAATGCAGGTGAGCCGAAGCTAAACAATTCCAGCCATCATAATTTTTCTGTAGCAATAATTGTTGTAAGTGAAATTCATCGAAAAAATCAATTTGTTGATTTAAAAATTTAAAAATTGTGTTGAATGACTTCGCCGATTGCTTATAAGCCGCAACATGTAAAAAATTATGTTGGGTTTGATTCTGCGCTAAAAACAAGCGACACACGCTAGTCGCATTAAATTTTTCCCTATTTTTTTGAATAAACTCTAATATAATTTTTAGATTATCAGTATCACTACAAGCCGCTTTATGCAAACAATGCCAACCTTTAGCATTTGTTTCTAAAAAAAAATGTTGTAGGGTTTCTGACTCCAGTTGTTGACTATGCTTATTAATAAAATTTAAAATAGCCTTCATTGCAGATTGAGTTGATTGTGCTGCTATGTATAATAAACTTCCAGTCAGTCCTTTATTTAGAACGAGCGTTAACCAGTCTTTATTCTTAGTCAGCTGAAATTGGGCACTTAAAAAATCTAAACACCGATTGATTTCAGCCTCAGATTGGTAGCAAACTAATAATTGTAAAAAACACCATTTTGAATTTGTTTTTTGGTTGAAGATGAGATTGAGTATTTCAAAATCAAAAAGATCAGCATTTTTCTCTATAAAATCAAAAATACTGGAAATAGCGCCAGGTTGATATTTGGCGGCTAAATTAAATAGATTCCATCCCTCTTTATTTTGAGTAAGAAATAATGCGCTAATCTCTGGTTTTTCATAATGAACACGCAATTGATTTAAGGTAAATAACAGATGCTGTAAGGTGGGCAGATGGTAGCGAGCCGCTAGCATTAAAAGATTAAAATTTTCATTGTTTTGTGTGAATAATAAATTAAAAAATAGTCGAGCTTGATTATTATATTTTTTAAGAAAGATAGTAAGCAATTCTTCGATTATTTCAGGACGATATTTCACTGATTTACATAGTAAATTATCGTTAATAATGCGCAGGTTTATTTCAGTCTGATTAACGATTTTACTTAAAATAACTTCTTTGGTTTGCGAAAAAAATAAGCTATAAGTCAGAGTGAATTTCTTTAGAAGTCCGTTAACATTTACATCTTGAGACTGATTTCTTAACCAATCAAAAAAAATATCTATATTCCCTATAATAATCTGATTTTTAGTTAATTTTTGCCAATAATCAGGGAAATTAGCTTGAATGAGATTTAAATCATCTAGTAATGCCGCATAATTTTGGGATTCCAGATAATCATTAATAAATTTATTTTCAAATTCGAAATTTGCTTGTCTGGGGCATAAGGTTTGAAAATCAGCATACTCTACTAAATTGGCGGGTTCTGGGACATGAATGTAATAGTTTGTATCGATCAATTCTTGGAAAAAAAATTGTTGAATTAAGGGCCAATTAAGATCATAAAAAAGTGTCGGGTCTTCGAATTGATCAAGTTGCAGGATGAAAAAATCTTTAAAATGCCTGTTTTGAATATTAGGCGATGAAAAAAATTTTTTTATTAATATAACCATTTCTTCAGCTTCTACGCTTGTATAATGATCAGGTTTGGCCCCTTGGTAAAGAGTTAAACTTAAACCAAGTTTCAATTGTTCAGCTAATAAAAAAGGAATTTTTAGTGATGTGTAATGTTTTGGAAACTCATCTTTCAATTTTTTTCGTATCTTTTCTCCTGATAATAAACTTTTGTATTGATCCTTTTGAATATTTGGGCTGACGCCTAAACCTAGTTTTTCTGCAATTCGCATCACTCGATCCGCTACATGGACTTGATAAATACTTGGAACTGTAGTCGTTAAACTGGCAGCGATTTCTTGAATAAGACTTTTTCTAATTAAATATAATAATTGATCTAGACTATTTGCAACTGGGAGTGAATTAACTAGGTTATTCACACGAATATGAAAGCCGGATGTACATCCCTGTATATCTTCGATTAAGTTTGATAATAATAATTTCTCGGATTCGCTATCTAAACATCCTAGTTGCGAATCAAGATGACCTAAAATTCTATGATAAAGGACTGATAATTGTTCGGTTAAAGATTTTTTTAACTGATATTCACTTGTGTTCCCGATATGTTTAAAAAAAATATTTTTAGGTAATTCTGGCTGAATTTCACGACATTTATTTTCTAATGTGATCAACCAATCTTCAGAGCGTGTGCGTAAATTATCAATCGTTGCTGGAGGGGTCTTTTGAAAACATTTATTCAGGTTTAAAGCAGAATCGAAGGTATTGAAAGTAGGCATAAATCTTAAATATTTTTAATCAATAATGACATCCTTGTTGTTAAAATAAGTGACGAGTGTGTAAAAAATCTGTTTGGGACTATAGATAAGATTTCTTAACTAAAGCTTAAGAGATTAATCTAAAAAATAAATACATAAGATTTAAATTTGTGATTGAATTTTTAGGTGTGATGTGATCGCGATATCCTGAGTACAGGCTTTTAATAAATGGCTGAGCCTGCCGTTGCGTAATGCGGGAAAAGCAGATTTTGCTTTATGTAACTGTTCTATTTTTTCAATATTCGAATCATTTTGGTCGAATGTTGCGTTTATCGTATCTATCGTTGAAATCAATAATTCTTTTTCTAGAAGAGTCTTCGCAAGATCTAGTTTTGAATTGAGTTGTAGATTACCGTCTCTAAACAGCAGTACACCGGTTTGGCTGAGCGTATTTCTAACTTCAGTATTGGATGGCCACATTGTCATTGATCATCAATAGTTAAGTAGGTTAATAGTAGCAGTTAAATATTAACTATTTATTAACACATAAGATGAATCAAATGTTTACTTAAAAAAAATTTCTTTTAAAGCAAATTAGCGAATGTCTGCCTTTAAATAGGTTTTTTTGGAATTTTTAATATCAAAACCAAAGTGATTAATGCAAAAAAGGCAGCAGCAAACATAGTGAGACTAAACGCTGTGGTGTAGGCGCTCGTCGCTGCAGTTTTTAATACGTGTAGATTTTGTTGTGATAAGTGACTAACCGCTTGCAAGGCACGTTGCGATTGGACTAATAAACCATCTATTTGATATTCCTGTAGCGAAGATAAGGGTGGATTACTTTGTTTTAAAAAGGAACCGAGTTGCCATTTGTTTAAGCTACCTAATAAGCCACCGAGTACGGCTAAACCGATGGAGATACCAAATTGACGAGAACAATTCATGATGGCACTGGCAATGCCGCGTTGCTCAATTTTGACCATATTCATGACGGTGACCACAATACCGGATAACATCAATGGGAAACCAATACCATAACCCAGTAAACCCGGGAATAAAATGGCATAAGTTTGATTGTGGCTAAAAATAGCTATCCAAATAATACTTAATATTACCAGCGATGCTCCCCAAAGCATCGGTAATGTGGCGCCGTATTTATCTCTTAAATGCCCACCCACGGGTGCCATTATGATAACGGGTACCATAGCGGGTAAAAGCAATACACCGGCTTGTAAAGGAGTAAAATGTAAAACATTTTGTAAAAAAATTGCCCAAAATACGAACACTATTCCTACAGCTTGAATAATCATTAATACACTAAATAAGATAGAAAAGGTCAAATTTTTAAACAGATCGAGTTCAACTAAAGGATGACTGCTTTTATTTTCCCAAAAAATAAAAGCGCAAAGACTTAGAATACTCAATACAAATAAGCCAAGAATAGCGGGGGATGTCCAACCCCAAATAGGGCCTTCCATAAAGCTTAAGACAAAACCACTAATAAAAATGACCGAGATCAAGAATCCTAACCAGTCGATATTCAATTTCTCGGGGCGTTGCCATCTAGGTACAGAAAAAAAGGCTAAATAAATACTAATTAATGCAAAAGGAAAATTGATCCAAAACACCGCTCGCCAGCTAAAGAGTTGCGTTAAAAATCCTCCTAATAAAGGTCCTAAGGAAAGAAAGATCGCTGCTAATGCAACATAAATTCCTAAGGCTTTGCCACGTTCTTTATCAGGAAAGGCATTAGTGACTAAGGCGTTGGTTGAGGGTGTCATAAAGGCACCACCCATACCCTGAAGTGCCCGCATGAGGATCAGCCAGCTACCTGATTTGGCCAAAGCGCACAATATCGATGTCACCATAAAAACCGTGACGCCAAATAAAAAAGCACGTTTATGACCGAGTCGATCACCCACTTTTCCACCCAATAAAATAACGGCACTTAACGCTAATAGATAAGCATTGATTACCCATTGGGTTAAACTATTAGTGAGGTTAAGTTCACGTTGGATAGCGGGTAGCGCCACGGCTAAGGCAGTTTGGTCAACAAATACCAGGGCTAGGGCGCTTGACATGGCGATGAGGATCCACCATTTACGATTTTTTTCTGCAAATTTCATTATGCAATTTCTTCTCAGCCTTTAAAAATAGACTATCATTTTAGTAAGAGTAGCGCTTTCTTAAAAAAGCGAAAATACCGCTTTTCTGAAGCGGAAGGAGCAATTATGCGTATACTCATAAGATTTGGTTTATTGATTGCATTATTAGTTGTGTTCTTAGTGATGCATGGTGATAGCTTCGCGGCAAGGGGTTGGTTGTTACAAAGTTTATGTAATGATCCTCGTTTATATTGTTTAGTCGTAGCAAAAGGGGAAACGTGGTATACCTTATTTCCTAATCCACAACGCCGCGAATTGGTGCAACGAATTAACCGTATGAATACCGGTATATGGCCGGGAATGCGGATTGCTGCGCCAAGAAATCTCGATGCCACAAATTGGATGGAGTATACACCATTTTCTTCGTATAGAGCACCATCGGGTAGAAAAATGATTGTTTACTCTCCGGCCTTGAATGCATGGGCGGCTTACGGTCCTGCGGGCAATATTATTCGTTGGGGACCGGCATCCAGTGGTCAAAATTGGTGTCCAGATTTAGGTAGACCTTGTCATACGCCATCCGGTAATTTCAAAATTTACGAAAAACGTGGACCGGGATGTATCTCCACTAAGTTTCCTAAACCTTATGGTGGTGCGCCGATGCCGTATTGTATGTTCTTTAAAGGTGGCTTTGCTATGCATGGTTCCCGGGGTGTTCCAGGTTATAATGCAAGTCATGGCTGCGTGCGTATGTTTGTTGACGATGCTCAGTGGCTCAATAAAGACTTTGCTGATATCGGTACGCAGGTTATTATTTTACCTTATCCATCGATTCGTCATTATAGCCAAGTCAGTGATGATGATGACGACGATGATGATATCATCAGTAATAATGAGGATTTCGATCCATTCGACAATCAAATAGCCGATAACCAATTGGGAATAACTAATCCAATTGATGAACAAGTTGCAGCGAGTCAAGATGATAAAAATCAAGCTGAATTGAAAAAGATTGAGGATGCGATTACAAATCACGCTTAATTTATTGTTTAGGAAAAATTTGAGTTGCGTGGGATTTTAGATTAATGCCAACGATATTAGTTTACTGAATATATTTATGTCCTTGTCTGCTTTGGATTATTTTCTACCTTGGTTAAATCACTACGGTAGCTTAGCCATTTTTGTTTGGTTTGCTTTAGGAATTTTTGCGCTACCGATACCCGAAGAATCATTACTCCTATTATTGGGGTTTTTAATGGCCAAAGGAAAACTACTTATTGTTCCAAGTTTATTCGCTGCGTATGTAGGGAGTTGTTGTGGGATTACCGGTAGTTATGGTCTAGGTCGCGCTACCGGTCATTATTTGACTCAAAGTTGGGGGCGCTATATCGGACTCACCGAAAAACGCTATCGGGCGGCGCACAATTGGTTTGAACGTTTCGGTAAATGGGCGTTAGTGATGGGTTATTTTATTCCTGGTGTCCGACATCTGACCGGTTATGTCGCCGGTGCCTTAAAATTACCCTTTCGCCATTTTGCTGTGTTTGCTTATTCAGGTGCCTTTTTCTGGGTAAGTTTGTTTATAGGCATTGGTTACCTCTTCCATAACCATTGGCATAGTGCCGCTGAAGCGCTACATACACAGATCAGCTTATTGTTAAAAACTTTTGTATAAATTTTTTATTTAAAAAGCTTTAATTAAGATGTTTTCCATTCTTTTTAAAGCTTAAAAATCGGTATTTTTTTATAAAAAAACCTATCCGTTAAGTTTGTTTTAATATTTTCTCATTAAACTAAAAATTAATATTATCAGCAAGGTAGCGGCACAGGAGAAAAATATGCGAGAAATCGTAATAGCCAATGTCGAAAGTGAACAATGTAAACGCTTGTTTTTAACCTTTTTTAGTATTATCGAACTTAGTATAAAGATTAAAGAGATAAATAAAACTCCGCTTTCTAGATTTATAAAACGTTTACCTAAAATAAATTCTAATATTAGCTTTCAAACTTTACTTGACAATCAAAATAATATTCAATTTGAACATTTTGATTTTTTTATAAAAAAGATCCGGTCATTAGAAAAAAATCCAGCTTACCTGGATACCATTGAGTGGAAGATTCTTGAATTCTTATCTGAGGACATGGTATCGACTAAAAATCCAACCTCTAAAATTAAAGCCTTAGAGTATTTAGATGGAGCAGGGTTTCTTAGGGAAGATAAATTTTTCGCTACACATATGGCGGCTGTTATTTACTGTTTGTCACAACCTGAATCGGTCAGTGTTGCTCAGATGCTGGTCAGACTCGATGCTTTAAATTTATTGACAGAACAAAATTTGGGAAAAATGAATGCTAGACCTCAAGCACAATCTTGCTTCTTACCAAAAATATTCAGTAAACTCAATTTAGTTGGAGAAAATGCAACAAATCACCTCTTAACCCAAGCTAACCTTGATAAATTACTTCAAAATTCTACACTTAATTTAGAAGTACTCAGTGAATTTATACAAGCTGAAGATAAATTCAAAGTTTTAACGCAAGAACAGTTTGACTTAGCCGTCAATCTAAAGCATTTGTTAACTTTAAAGAATATAAAGAATATCGAAAACGCTGATTTAGAATATTTACAGCTGAACAATTTATGTATTTTATTGAATCAAAATAAAATGTTAAATCAGGGAAATATTGATTACCTAGTGGGATTGAAAAAAACTGATTTTGAAAGAGTTTTTCCGGTATTACATTCCCTGAGCGAACGACACCTTTTAGATCAAGATAACTTGGTTAAATTTTTAAATACGTATCTAGGTACTTGTATTTGCGACGAACAGAATAATGAACTGGATTCATTAATGAGTCAAAGTTCTAAAACCTCCTTGAGTGATCGCTTATGTGAGCTACTGACACGTTTTTTGAGCGAGGTGCGTCGTAATCTCCAGGATATTTTTGATAAAATTATCGAAAGATTTAATAAAATAATTGGAAGAGTGATAGAAGAAGAACCCGTAAATCATTCAACCAATACCCCCCATTCTTTTTTTACATTGACTGCTGCCAGTGAGAAAAGTGTTCCGATGGCAACCTCGAACTTATTTCACGGTAGTTAATTTATTGATGAATTTTTGCAAGGTCCTATAATCAGATAACTATCCATCGATAGCAGCATTTATATTAGCCACCGTAAATTCCCACTCACACCACAATGAGGTGAGCGGGAAATATAAACCACAACGTATCATCGAATTATTCGAATATTTCGAATCAAGCAACAAGGCTTGCGCATAGGTATTTAATTGCTGTTGATGCTGTTGTTTGGCTAAATTTAAAAATTCTTCGGCTTGATGACCTTGATAATCGCTACTCTTATAATCAATAATCCAGCGTATTCCCGTATTGGCATCAATAAATGTGCGATCGATGACTAAGTTTTGCGGCTGGTCATTGATCAGCGCTGTGATGGCGTATTCTGATTGTGCGGCTTGATGATGTTGACTTAATAGCCAACGTCCACGAGCATCGGTTAAGGTTTTTTTTAAACAGGTATTTAATTGAGCTAAGGCCCATGGTATTTGGGTGGTCAGCAATCCTTGTTGCGTTAATAAACCAACAAACAGCGATTGTGCACTTGGTATTTTTTGTTTATCCCACTTACCCAAACCCTCTTGACTGATTTGAAAGAGTAATTGATGGATGACAATGCCTAAAGCGCGCTCGGGATATAATTGCCACTGATACGAATAAGCGGCAGATTTTATTTCGGGTAAACTTATTGTGTTTTGGTTTTGATAGAGGTCAAGCTGAGGAGAAAGAGGTGCTTGCCAGTCAGATGCTAAACGTTTTAATAAGCTTTGCTGAGGAAATCTTAGTGTATTTTTTATGGTCGATGCGACAATAGGTTGCGGTTTGTTTTTCATAATCGGCCAAAATTGACTCAATAAGGAATTTGGCGTAGGCGATTTAAGTTCTCCGGCTGTTTCACAACTTAATGTGCCCAGCAAATGTAAGGATTGCTTGGCACGTGTGCAGGCAACATAAAGTAGACGCGTTAATTCAGCTGCGTTTTTTTGCTTTTCTTCGTTGAAAAGATAATTATAAATTAAATCCTGGTCTTCATGACTGGCTTTGATCGGAGCCAGTAAAAAATCTTTTTTGTGTGAAGCGAACATTTTTTCGCTAAATAACAACAGCGGTGATTGCTCAGATCGACCACGTCGATGCAAACCCGGTAAGATGACATGATCATATTCTAAGCCTTTGGCTTGATGGATGGTCATGACTTCGACCGCCTGTGTTGGTAAAGCCAGCGTGGTTTGGGTATAGATATGACTTAATTCAGCATCCAGATTAAAAAAATCCAGTGCTTCGCCTTCTTGTTTAATTTTATTTTCTAGAAAATTTAAGTAAGCATGGACATGATCCATCTCGTCCCAACTTGATAAAGTGGTTGGACCACCGAGTGCCAGCCATGTTTGTTTGATCCAGTGTGTGAAAGAAAGCCGTCCTTGTTGTTGTAAGGATTGCTGTAAAACTGGAACAATCCGACGTAAGCGTGTTTTAGTCGCTGTATTAAATGGAATTTTTTCAAACTGCTGGAGTTGTTGCCAAATACTGAGCGATTTTTTTGCAGGGCTAAATTGGGTAATTTGGTAAAGATCAGATAACGATAAACCACAATAAGGCGATCGTAATAAAGCGAGCCAAGCAATCCTATCACCTTGATGATGCAGTGCGCGGGTTAAACTTAATAGATCTTGCACTGCTGATTTGTCAACGAGGCTATCAATTGCAATCGCTCGATAAGTGATTGCTGCGTCCTGCAAGGCGAGTAAAATGCTGCGTAAATGGCTACGTGCACGGACTAAAACGGCAATAGTCGCCTGATTATCTTTGCGTTTAATCGTTTGAATAATGTTTACTAGCTGCTTGGCTTCTGTGGATTCTGCTAAGTCCCGGTCATTGGCTTGTTGCCAATAAGTGCAAACAGCAGCGTATTGTTGTTGGGTTGGCGCATAAGCGGTTGCGGGAGAAAAACAGACTGTGTCGGCTTGTCGATTAGACGTGATAGCGAGTAATTGGCTAAATTGTTGATTCACCCAATCGATGATGCCCAACGTAGAACGAAAATTAACGGATAAAGTTAAAGTTTGCAGTTGAATAATGCCAATGCCATGGCGTTGTACTTGTGAAAATAATCCGACTTCGGCTTTGCGAAAACGATAGATTGATTGCATCGGATCACCGACTAAAAATAAGCTGCGACCCTCTTGATTTTGCCAGCCCGCCGTTAACTTTTCGATTAAATTGAGTTGAGTAGTGGAAGTGTCTTGGAATTCATCAATTAGTAAATGTTGGATTTGATAATCCATGGCCAGCGCTAAATCGCTAGGATTTTCTGTTTGACCGAGGGCAGCGCTAGCCGCTAGTAAAATTTCGGTGTAATCCACTTTTTGTTGTTGTTGAAAAATAACTTTTAAATGGGCGACCAATACCGGTAGTAATTCAAAAAGTGATTGGAGAATTTGCCATTGTGAGTTGGTATAATGCAAAGGAGGGGCTTGTTTTAATGCCATTAAGGATTCTCGTATTAAATCGTTTTGGCTTAACTCTGCA
>VBOA01000013.1:83828-101744 GCA_005877695.1 Gammaproteobacteria bacterium
GTTTTGGCTTAACTCTGCAATTAAATTCAAGCATTGTTTTTTTCGAGTTTGTATTTCAGTTTTTAGCGTCGTATTTTTTATTGCATTGATAGCAGCAAACCCTTCGGTGTTGCGTAATTGTTTACGCCAGTTATTTGACTCGGTTAATAGTAACTGACTGGCTGCTTGCCAAAAATTTAAATCATCATGTCGAATTAAAAGGCTTTGTTGGCGTTGTTGTAAGGAAAAATTAAGCAGATGTAAAAGCTCGGTGGCTGTGTCTTGGCTCATTAAACCATTTAATTCTTTGACTAAATCTTGGTTTAGGTTAAATAAAGCCTGCTCTAAATCTTTGCGTAAATGTTGTTGATGTTGCAACAAATAATCTAACCATTGTTCGCGCCGCGCTAACATCGGAATAAATAAATTTTCTACTCGTTGAAAATCATTATCGAGATGGCTTAATAATCGACTTAATGAAGCTTGCCAAGGAACTTTATCTTCAAGCTGCTGGAGTAGGGCTTGTATGGCTAAGCGGTATAAGTAATCAGGATGATCAAGGGGCGTTAATGTTTCACCTAATCCTGCGAGCAAAGGCATTTGCCGGGTTAAATGTAAGCAAAAACCATCGATGGTCAATATTCGTAGCCGATTGGGATTGTGTAATAAATTCCAACCTAAGGTTTTATCCTGAGCCAATACTTTTTTGGCTAAGTGATAACGTTCGTTTTCGCTAGGAGTGTTGGTGTCACTGCTTAGCGCAAGCTCTAAGGATTGCATAATGCGTAAACGCATCTCGTTAGCGGCTTTACGCGTGAAAGTAATGGCAATAATTGCTTCGGGTACCGAGACGCAGGTAAGTAATACCAGGAAACGGCGAACTAATAATTCGGTTTTTCCAGATCCGGCGGGTGCTTGCACAATAAACGATTCATTAGGATTGAGCGCGGATTGGCGTTGCTGGGCGTCGGCTAAAGGGGATTTCATAATAGATTTTTCGCATTTGAGAGGGTCTGTGTTGCGTTTGACGAGTTTAGTATTGTTGTGTTAGGCGACGGATGATTGATACGGCATAACAATTGTAGATTGCAATTTCGACAGGTGCTCGGCCCATGCTTAGGATTAACATCAGCCACACCCTGTTGAAATTCTAGGGCAAGTTTTTCTAAACAAGTTTGCCAATGTTGCAGTAGATCCGACCATTGGTTTAAATTCAAGGTCGTTTTTAGTTTTTTCAAAGGAATGAGTTGTTTCAGCGAGGTTTCTTCAGCACTGAGTCCTTGTAGTGTAATCTTATTACTGCGTAGATGCATGATGGCAAAGCTGCGTACCGTTTCTGCGTAGCTTAAACAATATAGCGGTAACTGTGGATAGTCACAACGTTCTTCTAACCAGTCGATACTAGTCGGTACACCGGTTTTGTAATCAATAATCATGGCGTGTGTTGGATCAAGTTGATCAATGCGATCAATCCTAAGCGAGAGCGATAATTGATCGAATGTCAGTTGTCTTTTGGTTTCATGTTGCGTCTGTATGAAAACCGGACGTTGTTTTTCTAAACGCATCAAATTTTCCAATAAAATTTGTAGACGACGACGCTCAATATCGATAAATTGGGTTTTAAAAATCATAGGATATTTTTTACTAAATAAACCTAAACCATGGTCAATCGCGACATTGATCAGTTTATTGAGAGCGAGTGGTGTGAGTTCGAGTAAAGTCTTCTGATCGTTGACTTCATTCCAAAATTTTTCCAAGATCTGATGTAAGAGAATGCCACGCTCGCGTGCATTAAGTCCGTTTTGTGGAAAAGCAAGAAACTGAGCTTTTAAGCGCCAGCGCGCATAGGCTTGAAAGGGACAGGCTGCTTGTGATTGTAAGAGTTGTGTTCCTGCACTCAAATTTTCCTGAGCCGGAAAAGCGACTGATTCATCAGTGTAATATTCCCATTGTTGAGTCAACATTATTCTTTTGGCTAATGCTTGGTAGCTAGGAAGCTTAAGGTCAGTTAATTTGATTTCAGGTAAATGGTGAATCAAAACACTAGGGCGTAACATCTGATCTAAGTGTTGTGCGGGGTAACTGCAAATAATATTTTCGGCACAGCCCAGTAAGTTTTTTGTTAGTAATGAAGCAAAATAATATTCACGTTCACTCGAAGCGTAAGGTATTTGATGTAGACGTTGTAAAGCATAAGGAATAAATGGATTAGGTTTTGCAGACGCTGGCCAGGTTCTATCATCGAGTCCCATGATCCATAGGTCATCAAAATACATACCGGCGCTATCCAGCAAACCTAATACTTGAATCGGTGGCTCATGCAAGGTTTTGTTTTGGAATAAAACATTACTGATTAATTCATGTAATTGTTGCAATGCTTGAGCTTGTGAGAGGTCACCCAGAATAAAATCCAAACCAGCAAACTCGGTCAGTAACTCAGACCAACGTTCAAGTAATTGAAATTCGTTACTCGTCAGTAAACGTTCACCAGGCCAACCCACCGACTCAAGTTTTTTAGCAAAATAATCTGACCAAAAACTAGGTTTCGCTAAAAAAGTATCGGCATATTTTTTTATTAAACCACTAAGCCTAGTAATTAAAACACTCAATAGTGGGCAAGCAAGTTGCTGACTTAGCTTAAGCAACTGGCCTAAGCTAAGTCTGTTTTCAGCGGTATGACGCAGAATGATATCCAGTTGTGCGCGTAATCCTTGTTCTTCCTGGGAACCGATTACGTAAGGTGAGCGTAACAACTGATAACTTTGTTGAAAGCTATTGATGTCTTCTAAGCTAAGAATAAGCATTGCGGTTTGAATCAAACTAAATTCGAGTAAGGGTGTACCAGCAGCGAAATTAAACGGGGGCAGATTCATCGAGTGGGGGGATAATTCGTTAAAGACTTCGGTAAAGGTATTAAGCAATTGTGTGCGTTGTTCGACTAAAGTTGGAATCACACAGGCGATATTTTTTTTTCCTAATTGCCAGGACTGATACGCCCAGAGTGCGATGCTTTGATGTTCAGTATCTTTATCGGCTAAACACAGACGTTGTTGTTTTTTTGGGGTGCGAATCGGCGCGTAATCATAAAGTTGGCAATGCTGTTCTTCTAAGAGAGTGAGCAGTTTTCTATATTGTGGATTGATTTCATTAAATCCTAGTAGAAAAATTCGTGGCGGTGGTTTTAAGATTTTCTTACTGAACAATAGGCTTAAATGGTTGACTGCACTGGATAAATCGACATAAGCGTGTTCTTGGCAAAAGCCTATGAAATGCTTGGCCCAGTTTTGCCAGGTTTCGGTTTCGTTGCTTTGTTTGAAGTGTATTGTTTGATAATCAAGTTGCGCTTGTTGCAGCAATTGCCAAGCTTGCTGAGCATTTTTGGCAGTCGCTGCAGTATCTAAAAAAGAATCAGCAGATTGCTGAATAATGGTTTTCCATAGTAACCATTCTTGTTGTTTGTTGAGCAAACGCAAAGGAAAACCTTTTTGTTCAATGAATTGTTTTGTCCAAAGTGTTTCTAACCAACGTGTGAAAGTAAAAAATTGAGGTGTGCACCAAACACGTTTTTTTTGTATTTGCTGATATTGCGCATAAGTTTTATATAAAAAAGGAATTAAACGTTTGTTTCCCGTCAATAATAGATCCGTTGGATTTAATGATTTAAAAAGTTTGTTATAAATTTCCATAGACTACCTATTGACAAGCTTGAGTTTAGCTAAAAATGGTCAGGACTTTTGCACAAGTCGACTTAATTTAATTTATTCTATGTAATCTTAATAGGAATAAAAGTAATTTTCTGATTGACAGGAACTAACTATTTGAAAAAAGAAGTTTTTTATCTTTTGTTTAAAGCTTGTACAAATTGTAACGATGACTTATAAATCAAGGTTTTTAGTCACTTCCCCCTATGCTGTCCACAAAGTTATTCACAGAATCTGTGGGTAAACACGAGTTTGTCATCTTAATGCTTAATAAGTAAACGTTTTTTATCCACGTTACCAGCCATTACCCGCAAGCAAAAACTATTTGCTAATTTCTCGAAGTATTCTATACTCATGACTTCGGTAGCGAAAGCCAAACGTTGCAAAGGAGTTTACAGCGTGTTCTTAAGAGGGATGGCCTTAATTTTTGCTATTGTTTTTCTGCTATTGGGCATATTAGGCTTTATTCCTGCTATTACACCCAACCACGCATTGTTCAATTTCTTTACGGTTGGAATCTTATTGAATATTTTCTACATTCTAATCGGCTTGCTGGCTTTATCCGCTAGCGGCTCAATAATGTATGCCCGTTTATTTTTTAAATTTTTTGGTGTGATCTTTGCTGCTATTGCGATTTGGGGTTTTGCCATGAATGGCGAACTGTGGTTAGTGCATACAACTATCTCAGATAGCTTTTTCTATCTTTTGGCCTCCATTATTGCGTTATATCTAGGTTTCACCAGTAAACTACCTCGTTCTTATCCTCATTGAGATTGAAACTACACTGGAAGAATCAAAGAAGACTTATGCGGCGTAGCTTGTTCTACAAAGGGGAATAGCGGCGTTTACGATATCAAACTCAAAAGCCTCGTAACTCTGGAGATTAACAATTTCTTGGTAGGCGGCAAATAGATTACCGAGTCGGCAGAGGGCGATAGCAGGGTATTGAGATTTGAGTTTTATGAGGGCCTCTGCTTTATTAATCCAGTGACTATTTAATACTTTTTGCAAGGCATGCGCCGCATCCCATTTTTGGGTCGTAGAATAACGCCATTTGAAAAAGGAAAAATTAGTTGTATAGTGTATTTTTTTGACTTTTCGATCTTCGAGTTCATTTAAATAGCAAGCAAATAATTTATCTGTAACCGGTTTTAAATTATGCGGCATTTCCGCAAAAAAATCTTTATTAAAATCAGTTAATAAAAACCCTGAACATTTTTCTATTACTTTATCAAATAATTCTTGATCGGCAGTCGTTGCTAATGACCATCGAGCGAGTTGTTGGAATATAAACTGTGCACAAAAATTCTTTACCGGGATTAATGCTTCATGAGTGGCTGAATCAGCAATAAAATTCAAAATCTTTTTCAGAGTGCCTGGATATTCAGAACAGGCTGGAGAAAAAATATAATTATCCTGGTAATCTTTTTCTGTTAATAAGTCAATGAAAACCTCGATCCCTAACGAATCAATATGATGATCTATGAATTTTAGCAATGCATTGACTGCCGTTGGATCCGTTAATTGCGAGGTGACTAACAAGACACTTTTATAATAACCAAAACGGCCACCAAAAAATACCGCGTTAGCGACCTTTTTATCATGAACTTTTTCAAAGACAATTTCTTTAAGCGTGTCAATCCTAATAGGACCATTAGGCGCAGCCTTCTTCGTTATAAAATCTAATAATAATCCAACAATTTTAGGTTGATAGGTGGCCGCAAGCATTAAGGCATTAGTTCTATTGCCATCATGTGTAGCGATGAACTGTTCAACAAACTCGGATGAAAAAATTTTAGGTTTTTTTTGAATAAAAGCTAAAATAGCGGCTGTTGCATCATAGTGGTTTTGCGCGGCTAACATTAAACAATTATATCTATTTCTACCTTTTTCTTGAATTAAGCTTAATAAATTTTCTTTGGAAAAACGGTCAGGGTTTTTTTCAATAAATTCAAATATCAACTGTAAAGACTGCGGTTTATCTTTGGCTAATAACATTAAAAAGTTGAAACCGACATTATTTTTAGTTAAAAATATTTCTGCTACAGTCTTTGATATGACTACTTTTGGAAGATTGCAAATAAATTTAAGAATGGACATCATGACTTCAGGATGATGACGAGATAATATTAATGTATTATAACCTTGATAATTTTTATCGAATAAAAGCTTGGGTAGATAGGGACTAAAAATCTTCCGTTTTTTGTTAATAAATTCCAAAATAATCGCTATGGCTTGAGGATGACATTCAGCAGCTAACATTAAAAAATTATAGTTTTGTGAATTTTTTTCTAAAAATAAGGAAGTTAAAAAATCCTCGGGGAATATTTGGTGTTCATTAAGCAAGGTAAGCAGAGTCGATAGAACCTTTGGATGGTAACGCGCCGCTAACATTAAAATGGTAAAACCATCCTGATTCTTTTCTAGAAATATTTTTCTCGAAACTTCAGGATCGAAGTTTTTAATATTTATAGCGATATACTTTAAAATTGAAAGACTGGTGTCGGCTTGATTTTTTATGGCAAGCATTAAAGCAGTACACGCGCCATTCGAATTTTCTGGAAAGAACAGTTTACGAAAGGTTTCTCCATTAATGCTAAGATGTTCTGTAAAAAAGTATAAGATATTCTTTAGTAGATCGGAATTATCGCATGCAGTGAGCGTAAGTACCGTATTACTGTCTTGTTTTTGTTGCTGTGTAAACAGTTTATACAAGGTATCATTAGCCAATCGACCGATGTGGGTTGATAAAAATCCTAAAATAGTGAAAATGGCTTCCTTTTGCTTGTTGGCAGCTATCATTATTGCATTGCAATGATCTTTATTTTTCATTAAAAGCATTTTTTCATCTATTTTGGGGTTAATGAATTTTTCGTATTTTTTAAAGAAATCGAAGATATTTTTTACTAATTCCATATTATTTAGTGTGCCTAGCATTAAAAGATTAAAATGCTGTTTGTCCGTTACTAGCAAGCTGTTGGCTATTTGTTCAATGACAAATTCATTACGTAAATTCAAGTTAAGAATGAGCTGAAAGCCTTGTGTGATTTCTTTGGAGTATTGCTCGCTGATGGCTAATTGTTGACTTAAAAAGTCATTGAAAGCTAAACAGTTTTTAAGAAATGTAGTCTGCATTTTTTTAATTTTAGTGTTATAGATATTTTCTTTATAAAAAATAGGGTATTTTTCTTTTAGTTCGACCAGTTGTGCTAATAAACTATAATATTGATGTTCATCAAAAAGTTTGGAGATAATAGGTTCAGGCGAATCAAACTTACCACTATTATTTAAAAATAGATTAGAATAAGCATTCTCAATTAAAGTATTTGGTTTTGAGTTTTTAAAATACTTCTTATTCAATAAGGCATAATAAAAGGATTGATACATTTTTTCAGAATTTATATCTACAAACCTAAAAATCAAAGCATTTTTTTCGTGAGCAGGTATCTTAAAATAGTTTATCCAATTATTAGGATCGTTAGAATCTCCAGAATTTTTATTAATATGCTCAGGTAAAAAAGCTTTAATTAAGCCACTTATTTTTTCTTGGGTTTGCAAACCTATACCATTTTCAGACTTTTTTTCAATCTCTAGTTCTGGAATGAGTTCCTTAAAAGCGGCTATTAATAAATTTGGCAAGGAGTAAGGTGTAAAATATTTTGCAAATGTTTGTTGTAAAGCCCGTCGAATGGTTGCAGTGGGTAAATTACCGGAATAGATGTCTTCAGAACAATTGGCTTTTATGCCAAAGCCGCTGACAGCTGCAATCATACTGACACCATTCCAGGTATGAATTTCTTTGGTTAGCTGTGTCGCAACGTTTTCGACTAAACGTTTGCGTACGACATAAAGTAATTCATCAAGATTGCGAGGTTGCTGAAATGAGTCAACGATAGTGTTTACGCGATTATGAAAACCTTCGCTACAATTTTCGATCTCTTCGGTTAATTTAAAGATTAACGCTTGTCGATCTCCGGGTGAAAGTGCACCGAGTTCAACGTCTAAATTTCCTTGTAATCGGTGATAAATAAGCTGTGATTGTTTCTGTAAGAAATTTTTTGCGCATGCGCGGTAGCTAGATTTATCGCCTATATGTTTATACAAACAATTAGGAGATAATTGAGGATCGGCCTCACTAATCATTTTTTGCAACTCGTCTAACCAATTGCTAGCTAAAATGGGTAAAGTAATATCAACGCTGGGAGGAGGTGTGTAAGCTAAAACCTTTTCATTTAGAGCAGGATTCATTTTGTATATATCTTCTAACATTTAATATCCCTCAATGTTATGAATTAAAAAATAAATTTTTAAATTTATGCTTGATTCTATTAATAATCCACTAATTTATTAATAAATAATAAATAAATAAATAAATAAATAAATAAATAAATAAATAAATAAATAAATAAATAAATAAATAAATAAATAAATAAATAAAAATAAGAATATCAGTTCAATTTTTTATTCACAATAGCGTTAAGATTAAATTAAATAGTTTTTTATTTTTTTTAAATAAAAAAAAATGACAATGAAAAATAAAATTTAATTGTGAAAATTCTTCTTATCTAAAAAATAAAAATGATGTACAGGACCTTGGCCATGACCCAGATTTAAATCTTTTGCAGCTAATAGGCATTGGCTTAAATAATATTTTGCGTGAGTAATCGCATTGTATAAACTTTCGCCTTGCGCTAAATAGGAAGCGATGGCCGCTGAAAGTGTACAGCCAGTCCCATGAGTATTTTTAGTGCGTAAGCGTAATGCATCAAAGCGATGTAGCTGTTGATGTGGATAATCATAAAAAATGTCAGGCGAATGTCGCGTTGTTAGATGTCCACCTTTAATCAGTACTGAAGTTTTATAATCGGTAGCAAGTCGCGTGGCTGCTGCTTGCATACTCTGATCATTGTTAATATTAAATTTTACAATAGCTTCGGCTTCTGGAATATTCGGTGTGATCAATGTCGCTAGTGAGAATAAATTCGATAAAGCGGGTATTGCTTCCGGTTTTAGTAAAGGTTGACCGGTTTGCGACATCATGACCGGATCAAGGACAACGAAGGGAGGTCGATATTTTTTTAAGTTCGCGGCGACAAGTTGAATAATGTCGGTATGATAGAGCATGCCGAGTTTAACGGCGCCTATGGGCAGATCAGTAAAGACAGCATCGATTTGTTGTTGGATAAAAGTTAATGGAATTTCTTGTATTGCACTGACAGACAACGTGTTTTGTACAACCAAAACAGTAATGATGCTCGCTGCATAACTACCCGTCGCTGAAATGGCTTTTAAATCCGCTTGGATCCCAGCCCCGCCCGAGGGATCGGTACCGGCAATACTGACAACAACGGGTAGTGTCGAGCAAGCTAACTTATCTAAACCATTTTTTGTTTTCATGGATTTTTCCTATGTAGGTTCTCTTTAACCAGAATCGTCTTTTTAGTTATTAAAATCTAGCTGCGATAGGCTATTAGACCGCAATTAAGGTGTAGAATCCATTGACTTTTCTTTTTAAACAATAGGCATCTGCTCGCCATCTTGGGTCGTTTGCTGCTATAGTTTGGGAATGGAAAATCAAATGCTGAAATCTATATGTGAGGCCGTTCTACTGGCTGCCGGTGAACCGGTGAGTATCGAGCGCTTGTTGAATTTGTTCAGTTCAGAAGAACGACCGAGCAAATCGATTCTGAAGAAAATTTTGCTGGAATTAAGCGAGGATTATCAGGAGCGTGGGATTCAACTCAAGCAGTTAGCTAGTGGCTATTGTTTTCAAACCGCCAAGTCGCTCAATGTGTGGGTTAAACGACTCTGGCCAGAAAAACCCGCCCGTTATTCTCGGGCTTTCTTGGAAACGCTTAGTATTATTGCCTACAAGCAACCCGTGACTCGGGGTGATATTGAGGCGATACGGGGCGTGGCAGTGAATCCCAATATTATTAAAGCCTTATTGGAACAAGAATGGATACAGGTGGTTGGGCAACGTGAGGTACCCGGGCGGCCGAACCTCTATGCTACCTCAAGCTTATTTCTTGATCATTTTGGTTTAAAAGAATTAGCAGAATTGCCCGCTTTTCCTTTGCCAGAAGAAATTAAGTTATCAGAAACTGTTCTCACTGTAGATAATGAGCTAAATGCTTTGCTAGATACCCTTGAGAATTAGGATCTTTTTTAATGTTGTATTCTTTTGAAGATAGAATTCCATTGCTACTTGGAAAAGATATTTTTATCGCGGAAAGTGCCAATGTTATTGGTGCAGTGATCATCCATAATCATGTCATTATCTTACCTAACGCCGTGGTTCGTGCCGACAATACCACCATTGAGATCGGTGAGAATAGTAATATTCAAGATGCGGCGGTGTTGCATACTGATCCGGATATGCCGATGCAGATTGGTAGAAGTGTTACCATTGCCCATCATGCGATGGTGCATGCACGAGCCATCGGTGATTATTCTGTTGTCGCGATTGGGGCAAGAATTTTGAATAATGCTGTTATTGGTAAGCAGTGTTTGATTGCTGCAAATGCTTTAGTGTTAGAGAATCAACATATTCCTGACGGTTCTTTAGTCATGGGTTCTCCGGGTAAAATAAAGCCATTGTCTGCACAACAAATAACCGATATGCAATGGTATGCCCAACATTACACAGAAAAGATTAAACGTTATCAAACCGGACTTAAACGATTTTATCCTCAAGAACAGGAATAAATAGTATGATGGGTTTGTGTATAAGTAGTTACTGCAGTGAGAATTAATAGTACCGCAATAAAGATTCTAGCTAACATACACTTCCTTTTATTAAGCTTTTCATCCTGAAAATTTTTTTTAAGTATATCATTAAATCACTCTTGAAAAAAAAATTTTAAGAGAGAAAATACGTGCAGATTTTTTATTGAGAAGACGATGAGAAAATTAATTGGCTTAATCTATGAATGAAAAAATACAAAAAATATTGGCTAACTTGGGTATAGGCTCACGTCGCGAAATTGAATGTTGGATCCGCGAAGGGCGGATTCGAATTAATCGACGGCTTGCTAAACTGGGTGATCGCATTGATTTAACGGAAAAGGTTTTTATCGATGGAAAACTTGTTCCGTTAACAACCCCCTCAGATTTTAAACGACGGGTATTGATTTATCATAAACCAGAAGGTGAGATTTGTGCACGTTCGGACCCTGAGCAACGGCCGACCGTATTTGAACATTTGCCACCGTTACATGGACAACGCTGGATAATGATTGGTCGTTTAGATATTAATACGTTAGGTTTATTAATTTTTACTAATGATGGTGAATTAGCGCATCGGTTATCACATCCTTCTTATGAAATTGAGAGAGAATATGCGGTGCGTGTGTTAGGGAAGGTTGATGAGAAAGTTTTGCAGCGCCTAAAAAAAGGCGTGAAGTTAGCCGATGGTATGGCTGCGTTTACTCAAATCGAAGAGCGAGGGGGATCGGGTGCGAATCATTGGTATCATGTGGTGTTGAAAGAAGGTCGGAATCGGGAATTATGGGAATCGCAAGGTGTCAATGTCAGTCGTTTACTTCGTGTGCGTTTTGGTAATATTAAATTACCTGAAGATTTGCGTAGAGGACAGACTCGAGAATTAAAAGCCGATGAAATCCAAAAATTGATTCGTTTAGTGAATTTAGAGTAAATGCGAATTTAACAGGATGAGATTATGCAAAAGGATTGCATTAGGGATCGATGGTTTAAATACTATTTAATTCTACTCATCTGTCTCTATACTGTTAATGGCTTAGCGGATTCCTTTCCTTAAGGACTAGGAGACGGTTGCCTATCAGCAATAGCAAAATCTTTTTCTAAAAACCTTTTTAACGGGTTAGGAAGTGGTAGTTTTTCAATTTCATTAACTTTTTCTGAATGATTAGCCGCTAGTTGTTTAAAGATAGAATGTTTACACCATGTTTTTAATGATGTTATCTGATAACGCATAATTTGAGTGTCATAATATTCTTTGGATATTAGATTTTTGCGTAGTAGCTTAGCAAAAAAATTTATTTTTTTATCATTATTAAGCTCAGCAAGTGCAGCTTTATGATTGTTAAAATCATAGGAAGTAAAATTTTCGGCAGCTTGTTTTGCATATTTTCCATGTAAAAAAAGTTTATCCAAAACCGCTTCATTGTTTACTTGGTTATTAAAATCGAGCCCTATAAGTTGTATTAGACCATTAAAACCCATAGCATCTAAATTATTGGGTAAATTTGCCTTATGTTCATTATATTCATAGCCATTCTCCTTAAAAACTCGTTTAGTATTTTTAAGGATCCAGTTTACCTCAGGATAATGTTAGTTTGAATGACCCTAATTATTACTCTAGTACCCACTAAGAGCACTCATCATTCGAGTGTTAAAAAAAGTACAAGTAATTTGTATTTGGATGTTAATTAAGCGTATAATCTGCCGGTCTTTTTCCTGTGGTCCATTAAAAGGCTTACAATCTGTGAGTAAACGTCCTATTAATCTTAATTTATTGACGATTCGTTTTCCCATAACAGCGATCGCGTCAATCTTGCATCGACTTTCTGGTTTTTTCTTATTTTTAATTATCCCGGCTTTTTTAGCGGTTCTGGCGTTGAGTCTACGCAGCCCCGAAGCTTTTTTTACTGTGCATACTTGTTTTCAACATCCATTGATTAAATTGATTCTTTTAGGATTTTTACTGGCGCTTTTTTATCATTTATTGGCTGGAATTCGTCATTTATTGATGGACGCGGGTGTAGCTGAAGAATTAAAGCCCGCACGTTTGAGTGCGGGCGTGGTGATAGTGCTAGCAGTAGTAGCGACCGGACTCATGGGAATTTATCTATGGTAAACAAGTTAACGAATGTAACCAGTCTTTCCGGTAATGGCTTGCGTGATTGGTTAATCCAACGTTCGACGTCGGTGATTTTAGCGGCGTATATTATCTTTTTATTAGGCTATATTATTAGCCACTCGCCACTTGATTATGTGACTTGGCAACATTTATTTACGCATTTTAGTATGCGTTTATTCAGCAGTTTGTTTTTATTGAGTTTATTTTGGCATGCTTGGATCGGCATGTGGACGATAGTGACGGACTATATTAAACCCACGAGTTTACGTTTAATGACTCAACTCGTCATTATCATCGCACTTTTCCTCTATTTTATTTGGGGTTTAGTTATTTTTTGGGGCACAATCTAATGGCCTTACCTACTTATAATTTTGATGCAGTGATCGTAGGTGCGGGTGGTGCCGGCATGCGCGCGGCATTGCAATTAGCGCATTCTGGTCAAAAAGTCGCATTAATTTCTAAAGTATTTCCAACCCGTTCACATACCGTTTCAGCACAAGGCGGTATTACCTGCGCCTTAGGTAATGCTCATGATGACGATTGGCGTTGGCATATGTACGACACCGTTAAAGGATCTGATTACTTAGGCGATCAAGCAAGTATTGAGTATATGTGTAAAACCGGTCCAGAAGCGGTGTATGAATTGGAGCATATGGGCTTGCCGTTTTCACGTATGGACTCAGGAAAGATTTATCAACGTCCGTTTGGTGGTCAATCCAAGAATTTTGGTGGTGATCAAGCCGCTCGAACCTGTGCTGCGGCCGATAGAACCGGCCATGCTTTATTGCATACTTTATATCAGCAGAACTTAAAAGCTAAAACCCATTTTTTTAATGAATGGTATGCCATTGATTTAGTAAAAACATCACAAGGTCAAGTTGCTGGGCTGACGGCATTATGTATTGAAACCGGTGAAATTGTTTTTTTTCATAGCCGAGCTACGATTTTAGCAACCGGGGGTGCAGGACGAATTTTCCAATCCACCACCAATGCGATGATCAATACCGGTGACGGTATCGGTATGGTCTTACGGGCCGGTTTTCCGGTGCAGGATATGGAAATGTGGCAATTCCATCCGACCGGTATCGCGGGAGCGGGTGTTTTAGTCACAGAAGGTTGTCGTGGCGAAGGCGGCTATTTAATTAATAAAAATGGCGAACGTTTTATGGAACGTTATGCACCCCATGCGAAAGACCTCGCTTCGCGTGATGTGGTTGCGCGGGCCATGGCCTTAGAATTACGTGCTGGAAATGGGTTTAATCCAGAAGGGACGGATTATGTAAAATTAAAATTGGATCATCTCGGTGCCGATATCATTAAAAAACGCTTACCTGGAATTCGTGAGTTAGCGTTGACATTTGCACATGTCGATCCGATTACCACGCCGATTCCTGTGGTTCCAACCTGTCATTATATGATGGGCGGAATCCCTACCAATGTCCATGGTCAAGTCATTACGGTTGATATTGAAGGTCAGGATCAAATCGTTGAAGGCTTATATGCCGCCGGTGAATGTGCCTGTGTTTCAGTGCATGGTGCCAATCGTTTAGGCGGCAATTCTTTGCTGGATTTAATTGTATTTGGACGTTCCGCCGGTTTACATGTAGGGGAATCATTAATCCAAGATTTACCGTTACTCAATATTACTCAAGATGATTTAACGCTAGCATTAAGTCGATTAAATCGTTGGGAGCAATCTAAGCAAGGTGAAAACTTGGTTGAGATTCGACATGCGATGCAAAAAGTGATGCAAACAGATTTCGGTGTGTTTCGTACTGCGAAATATATGGAAGAAGGTTTAGTTAAATTGAAGCAATTAAAAGAACGATTAAATCATGCTGTCTTAACCGATCATAGTCAGGTGTTTAATACCGCGCGGGTTGAAGCCTTAGAACTCGATAATCTTATGGAAGTAGCCTATGCTTCAGCGGTAGCGGCGCTAACTCGCGAAGAAAGTCGTGGTGCGCATAGTCGCGAGGATTTTCCGAAACGGGATGATAAAAATTGGTTAAAACATTTACTCTATTTTTCTACAACCGATACCATAGGCTTTAGACCCGTTAATCAGCAGCCTTTAACAGTACCACCGATGGAGCTTAAAGAACGAACCTACTAACATAATCTTCGTCTTTTCTTTAATTTTGTTGTTGGATTGTCTTTTTCGTAGGCCCATGTACTTTTTGTACATTCCACTACTCAAATCAATCCACTTAAAAATTAAGTAAAATACATGATTCTGACAATGTAAAATAGGATACATAGAGTTTTTAATTGATTTTTTAAAAAAAGTTGAGTCATTAGGTTAAATTATGCAATTTTCCATTTATCGTTATGATCCAGAGATCGACAAAAAACCCTATATGCAGGATTACACACTTGAGATTGCTCCAGATAAAGACATGATGTTATTGGAAGCATTGGAATGTTTGAAAGAACAAGATCAAACCTTAAGCTTTCGTCGTTCTTGTCGCGAAGGGGTTTGTGGATCCGATGGAATGAATATTAATGGCAAAAATGGTTTGGCCTGCATCACACAGGTTTCCTCTTTGCGCACGCCAATTGTGTTAAGACCCCTACCGGGTTTGCCGGTAATCCGCGATTTAGTGGTAGATATGGAACCTTTTTATCGTCAATACGAAAAAGCCCAACCCTATCTTATCAATGATAAAGAACCGCCAGCAAAAGAGCGTTTACAATCACCCGAGCAGCGTGAACAATTAGATGGGCTTTATGAATGTATTTTGTGTGCTTGTTGTACCAGTGCTTGTCCTTCTTATTGGTGGAATCCTGATAAATTTTTGGGTCCAGCCGCACTATTGTGGCTTTGTCGCTTTTTGGTGGATAATCGCGACGATGCTAAAGAACAGCGTTTAGCCGAATTAAATGATCTCTTTAGTTTATTTCGCTGTCGGACCATTATGAACTGTACGACAGTTTGTCCTAAAGGGCTTAATCCCGCTAAGGCAATAGGCCATATTCGCTCTGAGCTTTTACAAGAAGAAGTGTAATTAAACTATTCAATAGGGTAAGATTCAACCATTATGACTGAGCAATTAAAATCGGCACAGGCCTTACAAAAAAATTCCTATCTATTTAGTAGTAATGGAACTTATATAGAAACGTTGTATGAACAATATTTGCACGATCCGAGCCAACTCAGTAGCGAATGGCAAACCTATTTTTCACAATTAAGCGATAAGGAAAATGATGTTTCACATGCAGATATCCGTTCTTATTTTGCTGAATTAGCGCAACGACCTGTTGAAAAGAGAGTTGTCCATCAGACCTGTGATTTATTGGATAAATTACTGAGCCTCATTGATGCCTATCGGCGTTATGGTCATTACCAAGCCCACTTAGATCCTTTAGCATTAGCTGCAAAACGCGAAGTCGTCGATTTAAATTTAGAAAATCATGATATTAGTATGCAAGATTTGCAGCGGATTGTAAATCTGAATGGTTTGCTTGGTTTACAAAGTGTTACTGCTGAAAGTTTGCTGACCCAACTTAAAAAAATCTACTGTCGTAGCATTGGTTTTGAGTATGAACATATCACCGATCATGCACAGCGATCCTGGTTGCAAGAACGTATTGAATCGGTCGCGGGTAAACCGAATTTTTCAGCAGAAACTAAAAAAACCATTTTAAAAGGTTTAATCCAGGCCGATGGCTTAGAAAAATTTTTGGGTAATAAATTTGTTGCTCAGAAGCGTTTTTCTTTAGAAGGTGGAGACAGTTTAATTCCTCTGCTGGAAGAGCTTATTGTGCATGCGAGTGCCGCTACGGTGCAAGAAATTGTGATTGGAATGGCGCATCGTGGTAGATTAAATGTGCTTATTAATATTTTAGGTAAATCTCCCGCTAAATTATTCGAAGAATTTGCCGGCAAGTTAATCCAAGAAAATCGTTCAGGAGATGTTAAATACCACAAAGGATTTGCCGCTGATATAAAAACGGCTCATGGTGTGATGCATGTCGCGATGGCATTTAATCCTTCACATTTAGAAATTGTGAATCCTGTCGTCGAAGGTTCGGTACGTTCACGTCAAGAACGTCGCCAAGATACTGGTCGAAAACAAGTATTACCGGTACTTATCCATGGTGATGCTGCTTTTTCTGGCCAAGGCATTGTGATGGAAAATTTTGAACTATCGCAAACCGAAGCCTATGGTACTGGCGGAACCTTACACATTGTGTTGAATAATCAACTGGGTTTTACGACGGATCCACAAAATGCGCGTTCGAGTTGGTATTGTACCGATCCAGCTAAAATAGTTGATGCACCGATTTTTCATGTCAACGGCGATGATCCTGAAGCGGTACTCTTTGTTTTACAACTTGCGTTTGATTTTCGGCAAAACTTTAAAAAAGATGTTGTGATAGATTTAGTTTGTTATCGCCGTCATGGTCATAACGAAGCGGATGAACCGGCTGCGACTCAACCCTTGATCTATCAAACGATAAAACCATTACGCGCAGCAAAACAACAGTATGCCGATGTGTTAATAAGTCAAGGAATTGTCAGCGCAGAAGAAGTGCAACAATGGTCTGATGATTATAGAAGTCGTTTAGATAATGGACAAGCGGTAGTGCAACGGCTTAGCAGCGATTATGAAAATCCGTATCGTATCGATTGGCGTCCGTATCGCTATCAAGATTGGCGAACACCGGTAACAACGGCTGTCGATGCCCAACTACTAAAAAAATTGGCTACGCAAATAGAAACCTTGCCACAAGGTTTTGTATTGCAGGCACAAGTGGCTAAAATTATGGAAGATCGTCGTAAAATGACTGCAGGCCAATTACCGCTAAATTGGGGTTATGCCGAAACCATGGCTTACGCCACTTTATTGCATGAAAATTATGAAGTTCGTTTGTCCGGTCAAGATAGTGAGCGTGGCACATTTTTTCATCGTCATGCGGTGCTTCACGATTTTAATACCAATCAAACCATCACACCTTTAACGGAGCTTGCTAAAAAACCTAATGATTTTACGGTTATTGATTCAATACTTTCAGAAGCGGCAGTGATGGGTTTTGAATATGGTTATGCGATTTCTAATCCAAATAGTTTAGTGATTTGGGAAGCGCAATACGGAGATTTTGTTAATGGCGCGCAAGTCGTTATTGATCAGTTTTTAAGCTCTTCGGAACAAAAATGGGGAAGACTGTGTGGTTTAGTGTTATTTTTACCCCATGGTTACGAAGGTTCTGGGCCTGAACATACTTCAGCGCGTTTAGAGCGTTTCTTACAACTTTGTGCGCAAGACAACATGCAAGTCTGCGTACCAAGTACGCCTGCACAGATTTTTCATTGTTTGCGACGACAAATGTTGCGCCTCTATCGAAAACCCTTAATTCTGATGACACCGAAGAGTTTATTACGTCATAAAT
>VBOA01000013.1:101749-178625 GCA_005877695.1 Gammaproteobacteria bacterium
AAATTAGCGGTATCTACTTTACAAGAATTAAGCAACGGAGGTTGGCAGTCTGTTATTCCTGAAAGTGAAATGGATAGCAAAAAAGTAAAACGTGTCGTTTTATGTAGCGGTAAAGTTTATTATGATTTACTCGAACAACGTCGTGCACAGAAACGCGATGATATTGCACTGATACGTATCGAACAATTATATCCCTTTCCAGACATTGAGTTACAGGCAGTATTAAATTCTTATTCTAAAGTAAAAGATATTGTATGGTGTCAGGAAGAATCTAAAAATCAAGGCGCTTGGTATTGTATCCAACATGAACTGATTGCGTGTCTAGCAAAAAACCAAACTTTACGGTATGTGGGTAGAGCAGCTTCCGCTGCGCCAGCGGTGGGTTCTCCTTTGGTACATGCAGAAGAACAACAAACTTTGGTTAAAGAGGCTTTAACCTAAAGGCTGAAATATAATTATTATGATACTCACAGCAGTGAGATTTTTGGCGGGGGGTTGCAAAAACGAAGTAGCCGGAGTGTATGAGATCATACATGAGGATGGCGAGTTGAGCGGCAACACAGCCACTATCCAATGTGAAGAGTATAACATTTAGAGAGGTATCCAGAAATGACTATTGAAGTAAAAGTTCCGATGTTACCGGAATCGGTTGCTGATGCGACCGTTGTCACATGGCATAAAAAGCCAGGTGAAAGGGTTAAGCGGGATGATAATTTAGTCGACCTGGAAACGGATAAAGTTGTTTTAGAAGTTCCGGCACCCGCCGACGGTGTAATGGGCGAAATTGTAAAACAAGCAGGTACTGTGGTTAAAGCGGGTGAAATTTTAGCGCATCTAGACACTGACAAGGAAGTGAGTATGAAAACAGAGCAACCCCCTTCTTCTCCAACAGCAGCAACACCTGTCGCAGAAGAAAATAAGACCACAGAGAGTACGGCTAAGATGGCAGGACCTGCCGCCAGACGCAGCGCTGCTGAACAAGGTTTGCCTTTAGAAAATATTCAAGGGAGTGGTAAATCAGGTCGAGTGACCCGCGCTGATGTATTACAGAAAACACCGGCTTCCGCAACAGAAATGCCGAATCTTTCTAGTCGACTGTCTGATCTTTCCGCAGTCGATACTCAGACCAACAATGGACGTCTGGAAAAACGTGTACCCATGACGCGTTTACGAGCGCGTATTGCTGAACGACTAGTTGTAGCACAGCATAATGCCGCGATTCTAACGACTTTTAATGAAATTAATTTACAAAAAGTGATGGAGTTACGTAATCTTTATAAAGAGAGTTTTGAAAAGCAGCATGGGACACGTTTAGGCTTTATGTCCTTTTTTACCAAGGCGGTTATCGCTGCTTTACAGCGTTTTCCTGCAGTGAATGCATCTATCGATGGTAATGATGTGGTTTATCATAGCTATTTTGATATTGGTATTGCGGTGTCGACGGATCGGGGTCTAGTGGTGCCTATTCTACGTGATGCGGAACGTTTATCGTTTGCTGATATAGAAAAAACCATTGCTAATTATGGCCGTAAAGCTAAGGAAAATCAGATTGCTATTGAGGACATGACCGGCGGTACCTTCACTATTACCAATGGTGGGGTTTTTGGGTCGTTATTAGCGACGCCGATTATTAATCCACCGCAAAGTGCGATACTTGGGATGAACAAAATAGAGGAAAGACCTATAGCGGAAAATGGTAAAGTCGTGATTCGACCAATGATGTATGTTGCTTTATCCTACGATCATCGTATTATTGACGGCAAAGAATCGGTGAGTTTTTTAAAAACAATTAAAGAGCTACTTGAAGATCCATCCCGTTTGTTAATTGATGTTTAAGCGATAAAATTATCGGTGAGTTGTCCATTATTACATTGACATTATTTTTAAAAAATCATGCTCTAGCAAGCGGATTTTTGCCAAAACCGAGAAGATGAAACAAGCTTTGTTTATTTTAGATACATGAGGATTGCGAGTTGAGCGGCAACATAGACAAAAATTCGAATGCAAAGAGTTAATCATTAGGAGAAAAAGAAATCCATGAATTTACATGAATACCAGGGTAAAGAACTATTTAGCGAATATGGTTTACCTATACCTTTAGGTAAACCCGCTAGCACAGTAGAAGAGGCCTTGGCGGTTGCCGAAGCGTTAGGCGGAAATGCATGGATGGTTAAAGCACAAGTTCATGCCGGTGGAAGAGGGAAGGCGGGCGGCGTTAAATACGTTACGAGTAAAGAAGCGGTGGCCGCGGAAACTAAACGTCTACTCGGTCGTCGTTTAGTGACTTTTCAAACCGATGAATACGGTCAACCGGTTAACCAAGTATTGATTGCCCAGCCTTGTGATATAAAACGCGAGTTATATTTAGGTGCGGTGCTTGATCGAAGCACGCGTCGTGTCGTCATTATGGCAAGTACTGAAGGGGGGGTTGAAATTGAGAAAGTGGCGGAAGAAACACCTGAAAAAATTTTAAAGGTGACTATTGATCCTTTATTAGGTGTTATGCCTTATCAAGCCCGCGATATGGGTTTTAAATTACAATTAACCGCTAATCAATTAAAAGAATTTACGCACATTTTATTAGGTTTAGGCAAAATGTTTGTTGAGCGTGATCTGAGCTTAGTAGAAATTAATCCTTTGATTATCGATGAAAATGATCATGTAATTTGTTTGGATGCTAAAGTTGTGGTTGATGATAATGCTTTATATAGACAAGCTCAACTACGTGCGATGCGCGATCCTTCACAAGAAGATGAACGTGAAAATCGTGCACACGATTTCGAATTAAACTATATCGCTTTGGATGGTGACATCGGTTGTATGGTGAATGGTGCAGGTTTAGCGATGGCAACGATGGATTTAATCAAGCTCCATGGTGGTAACCCCGCTAATTTCTTAGATGTCGGCGGTGGCGCTACTCAGGAACGTGTTACCGAAGCATTTAAGATCATTTTATCGGATGAAAAAGTTAAAGGGATCTTAGTCAACATTTTTGGCGGTATCGTTCGCTGCGATATGATTGCAGATGGAATTATTGGTGCAGTCAAAGAAGTCGGTATTAAAATTCCAGTGGTAGTGCGTTTAGAAGGTAATAATGCCGACTTAGGTGCAAAAAAATTATCTGAAAGTGGTTTAAATATCATTGCTGCGCATAGTTTAACCCATGCTGCAGAACAGATAGTTGCTGCTGTTAAATCTCCTATGACCGCATGATGTGTTAAGCGGATGCAAAAATAAAACATTTTTATAAAAGGTTAGATATAGATCTATGAGTATATTAATCGACAAAAAAACCAAAGTCATTTGCCAAGGCTTCACAGGGAAACAAGGAACATTTCATTCTGAACAAGCCATCGCCTATGGTACACAGATGGTTGGCGGTGTAACACCAGGAAAAGGTGGATTCCGTCATTTAGATTTGCCCGTGTTTAACACAGTCGCTGATGCTGTTGCTGAAACCGGTGCGGATGCCAGTGTAATTTATGTGCCTGCGCCTTTTTGTAAAGATTCTATTGTTGAAGCCGCGGATGCGGGTATTTCGCTGATTGTTTGTATTACTGAAGGTATTCCGGTATTGGACATGCTTGATGTGAAGGTTTATTTAGAAAACAATAGCAACGCGCGTTTAATAGGACCGAATTGTCCGGGCGTAATCACACCTGGAGAATGTAAAATTGGCATTATGCCAGGTTATATTCATAAACTTGGTCGTATCGGTATTGTATCCCGTTCAGGAACGTTGACCTATGAAGCTGTTAAACAAACTACAGATTTAGGTTTAGGTCAAAGTACCTGTGTTGGGATTGGTGGAGATCCTATTCCAGGTATGAATTTTGTGGATGTATTACGTTTGTTTCAAGAGGATCCACAAACTGAAGCGATCGTGATGGTGGGCGAAATTGGCGGTACCGCAGAAGAGGAAGCGGCAGATTTTATTAAAACCTATGTGACTAAACCTGTGGTGGCTTATATTGCCGGTGTCGCCGCGCCTGCTGGAAAACGCATGGGTCATGCCGGCGCGATCATTTCCGGTGGAAAAGGAACGGCTGCAGAGAAATTTAAAGCTTTAGAAGCGGCGGGCGTACATACCGTAAAATCACCTACTGATATGGGAAAAATGGTTGCTGAACTTTTATAATCAATTTTTCGTAAGTGTATTCACAGTACATAGGATTTTTAGCAAGGTATTGAGAAGGTGCAGCAACCAGAATGTATTCTAAATACTTGAGGATTGCGAATTGAATGGCTACACAGACAAAGTCAAACGTGAAGATTATCAATTCGATTTTAAAGTCGATAGGAAATACACCGCTCGTTAAATTAGAAAAGATAGTTCCAAATAAACATGTCACTGTCTTAGTTAAATGTGAATTCGCCAATCCTAGCGGAAGTGTGAAGGATCGGATTGTTGATTATATTATTACGGATGCCGAGCGAAGCGGCTGCTTAAAACCGGGTGCTACGATAGTTGAAAATACCTCAGGCAATACCGGTGCGGCTATTGCGATGTTAGCGGCGGTAAAAGGTTATCGCGCTATTTTGACTATGCCAGATAAAGTAAGTCAAGAAAAACAAAATACCTTACGTGCGTTCGGTGCAGAAATAGTTGTTACTCCCACCACGGCTGCGCCCGATTCCCCAGAACATTATGTCAACGTTGCAAAACGGATTGGCGCTGAAACCCCTAATAGTTTTCGGATTGACCAATATGACAATCCTAAAAATCCTGAAGCCCATTACCTGAGCACAGCACCAGAAATTTGGCAGCAGACGCAGGGTAAAATTGATATTTTTATCGCTTCAGGTAGTACCGGCGGCACTATCTCAGGTGTGGGACGTTTTTTAAAGGAAAAAAATCCAGCAATTAAAGTGATAATGCCCGATCCCCTGGGATCTATTTACTATGAATATTTTAAGCATGAAAAAATCCCAACGGCAGCGAATTGTAATTATTTAGTGGAAGGAGTGGGTGAAGACCATATTGCTAAAGCATTAGATTTTTCAGTATTGGATGAGGTTATTCCTTTTACTGATAAAAATGCGTTTTTGATGGCACGTCGTTTGGTCAGGGAAGAAGGATTATTTGTGGGAGGATCATCTGGAGCAAATGTTTGGGCAGCATTATTAGTTGCTGCCAAGTTAACTGAGCCAGCAACCATCGTCACTATTCTTCCTGACAGTGGAAGTAAATATCTTAGCAAAATTTATAATGACGACTGGATGCTCACAAAGCAACTACTATAGTCTTTAGTAGTTTAAATAGCTTGCTAAAGAGGGTGAAGTACTTAAACCATAAGAAAGTGCGCTTAAAGCATAGGAATCATTGTATTCACGATTTAATTTTTTCATTTCTTCAGCTTCTTTTTTAGCTAGTTCTAATTCTTCTTTATCTTCAGCGTCAAAAAAATGTACACCTAAATTCTTTTTCCATTTTTCTTGCATGACGAGCGCTTTTTCACCAAAAAGTTCTTCCATGCGTTGATAAGCAACCCGACTTTGCTTGCCTTCACGGATACTTAGTAGAAGTTCTCGAGAGACTTGGGTTCTTTCTTCATATTCTCTTTGACTTTTATTTTGTTCTATCATGAGCTCATTTTTATATTTAATAACCAATGGGTCTTCTATTATTAAATAAAGTTGTGATAACAGTTGTTGTAAAAAATTTAAGTCTGTTTCGTAGCGAGCGTGTAAATCTTCAGGTAACTTTTTGAGTATAAGTGTTATTATTTTCGTAAATTTATCGTGATTTTCATGACTGCAAAATTGCTTAAAAATATGGTGTACATCCTGACGTTTATTCTCCTTAGGCACCTGAATCAGTAAGTCTTGTAGAAATACTTTTATAGCTGAAATGTATTTTTCCACGACAGCCGATTGGAGTGCAGGCGGGAAAGTTTGATGATCTTTAATCGATCCCTGAGTTTCAGAAAAAGCTTTTTTAAGCACATTGAGATTAAAAGCTTGTTTGGTTAAGTATTGTATGGCAAGGAACTGAAATAGATTAATAGGGAAACTGATTGTTTGTTTTTGCAATGGCGCTAGTAATAATAAATTTGGGTTTGCCTCAATCGAACTTTCTTCTATTAAATGGTTGTTATTCATTTCAGTGTCAATCGCATTAAAAACGGATACGATGACATGATCGATCAGTGTTGGCCATTGATCGGCTGGGCAAAGACTAAGAAAATAGTCGATATTTTCTTGATCTTGCCATTGAGCTAAGAAATCTTTAAAAAAGTTGTTTCGTGAATATATATTAAGTGGTCGTATATAAGAATTGATGGTTGCTTCTTGGTCCTTTTTCGACTCTCTTGCTTTTTTTAACAACTGATTTACAAAAGATTGAAGTAAATTTTTTGAAAAAATAGTGGTAGAGGAACGGGCAAAGACAATATTAAGCAAACGTTCAATAGCAGAGGTATTTAAAAGAGTGAGATCAAATTCAAACATAAATTTTTCTTCGCATTCTTTGATGACCAATTTGGATAATGTCGCTTGGTATTCTATTAGTTTCTCGTTAGGCAAGGATAAGCAGAGGGCTAATCTATCTTTTAATGAAAACTTATTTTTAAAGTAACTACACCATTTTAAATTTAAATGGGAACAATTTTTACCTTTTAACAAAGGATTAAAATAGTCTAAATAAAATTTATCTGGAATATACAAAAAGACTTTATTGATAATTTCTATATTTTTATCTTCAGGATTAAAGTTTTTTAATATTCTAGATAAAAATTCTAATCGAACGGTTTTGGTTTTGTGGGTAAAGATTTCGGCAATCATTTTTTGCGCCGCTTCTTTTTCCTCAATAGTCGAAGCATATTGGACTAAAATGTGTAATAAATCAGGCAATTTTTCTAAAGGAAAATTTTTGGAACTTGAACGTTTAAGCTGGTCGATAAAGCTTCGAGATTGAAAATAAAAATAACTTGGCGTTGGTAAAAAAGGTAGCCAATAATACACGAATAAAATCCAACGTTTGGGTATGATAGAATCTAAGTAGGCTAAATTCATATGAGCTCCTTATCCTGGAGTTGAAGTTAAAAATAATCTAAGACTTTTTGTGAAAGCTGTTTTTAGTCGTTTAAATTATTATTATTATTTTTATTAATTAATTATAACAAAAATTATTTTATTTTTAAATAAATTATTTATTTTATTTTAATAAAACATCGTTTTGTCTTATCTCATAAAAAAATATTTTTTATACGCAGATTTTTAATAGTGAGGATTAAACATTAAACAAAAAATGCATGACGTCGCCATCTTTGACCAAATAAGTTTTACCCTCTAAGCGCCATTTACCAGCTTCCTTAGCACCTTGTTCACCTTGATAGCGTATGAAATCATCGTAACCGATCACTTCTGCACGGATAAAACCTTTTTCAAAATCGGTATGGATACACGCTGCGGCTTGAGGTGCAGTAGCGCCTTTAGGTACTGTCCATGCGCGAACCTCTTTGATGCCTGCAGTAAAGTAAGTTTGTAAATCCAGCAATTCATATCCTGCACGGATTAAGCGATCTAAACCCGTTTCAGTTAAACCGCAGTCTTGTAAAAATTCTTGTTTTTCTTCATCACTTAAGTCAATGCAATCTTCTTCTAGTTTTGCGCAAATCGCGACGACTTTCGCATGCTCGGCATGGGCATAGGTTTCTAATTGGGTGAGTAATGGATTATTAACAAAACCTTGTTCATTGACATTGGCAATATATAGAGTGGATTTGAGCGTTAAAAAGGAATAGGGACGCAATAATAATAGTTCTTCAGTAGTAAAATTAAGTTGACGTAATAAGCGACCCTGATTTAATTCCGGTAGGATACGTTCTAATAAATTTTTACTCAGTGCCGCCGATTTGTCATTAGATTTATTGAGCTTGTTAAGACGGAGTAGGGCTTTCTCAGCGCTTTCTAAATCAGCTAGGGCTAATTCGGTATGAATTGTTTGCACATCAGCCACGGGATTAACTTGACCGGAAACATGAACCACATCGCTGTCTTCAAAGCAACGTACGACGTGTACAATCGCATCGACCTCGCGGATATGGGCAAGAAATTTATTCCCCAAACCTTCACCTTGTGCGGCGCCTTGTACTAGACCGGCAATATCCACAAATTCCATGCTAGTGGGGATAATTTTTTGTGGCTTAACAATCTTTGCTAGCTCATTGAGACGTGAATCAGGAACAGGTACCACGCCTACGTTGGGTTCGATGGTGCAAAAAGGGTAGTTGGCTGCGGCAATGCCCGCTTTAGTTAACGCATTAAATAAAGTCGATTTTCCCACATTAGATAAACCAACGATGCCGCATTTAAACCCCATAAAATATTCCTCATTCTTGTTGTGTATGTAAGCTTTGCATGGCTTGCGCTTGCTGACCTTCAGCGAATCCGGTTAATGTGGTTAGTGCAAGTTGAATAGCGTGATCAATTTTTTGTTTATCTGAAACCGACGGTGAGCTCAAGACATAATCATGGACACGGTCGCGCTGGCCAGGGTGGCCAATGCCGAGCCGTAAGCGCCAGAAGTCTTTGTCATGTAAATGACTGACAATGTCTTTTAAACCATTATGCCCACCGTCACCGCCACCTTGTTTGTAGCGTGCTACGCCCGGGGGTAAATCCAAATCATCATGAACAATTAATATCGCTTTGCTGGGGATACGGTAAAAATTAGCAATGGCTTGAATGGCACGGCCCGAATCATTCATATAGGTGTTCGGGATAAGCAAGTAGCATTTCCCCGTGGCAAGCGACCACGTCGTCAGCGCGGCATGGAATTTATTGTCTACCTTTAAAGCGGTTAAGGAATGTTGATGTAACACGGCATTAATAAACCATGCTCCTGCATTATGCCGGCTTTTTGCATAGTCCTTACCAGGATTGGCTAAGCCGGCAATGAGCTGTATGGGCTGTGCGGTCATGCCAAAGCTTATTTTTTATCCTTTTCGGCCTTTTCTTTATCTTCACCCGCGGCGTGTTCAACATCATCTTTGACGTTGATAGCAGGCACTTCGGCAGATTCAGGCGCAGCGGTCAGATCTTCTTCTTCGACTACCGCACGGGGGATATGAATATTGACGACAGGTCGGTCATCTTCATGGCTGATCGCCGCTGTTAATTCAACACCTTTCGGTAAATTGATCTGGGATAACAAGATGGACTCGTCTAGGCCTAAGTGGGATACATCCACTTCAATATATTCTGGAAGTGCCGCCGGTAAACAGCGAACTTCGACACTGGTTAATAGTTTAGTCAGTACGCCGCCTTCATCTTTGGCACCGGGTGCATCGGCTTCACCCTTAAAATGTAAGGGTACTGACATGGTGATTTTATCTTTTGCTGATACCCGCATTAAGTCGACATGCAGGATGCGTGGCTTATAGGCATGCCGTTGCAGATCTTTTAACACTGCTTTTTGCTCGATACCATCCAGCTTGATGGTTAAAATATGCGAGTAAAAGGCTTCATTTTCCAGTGCCCGTAATATTTGGTTATGCTCCAAAGAGACCGGTAAGGGGGGCTCTGAAGCGCCGTATAAAATAGCCGGAACACGATTCTCAAGACGGCGGAGACGGCGGCTCGCACCCGACCCAAACACCTCTCGAATTTCTGCGTTAAGTTCAAACTGATGATTTGTTGACATAGGTTTACCTCAAATTCAAAAAATACCCATCCCGCGACCAGGATATAAGTGGGATGTAGTTTACGAGGGTTTAGCCTTAAACGCCAGTGAACTGACCAGAAATATTAGTTTTTACAAGCCCGGGTAACCGTAACCGCCTGTTTGGCGTTTCGTGAGTAGCTTACTCACCACTGTTAGTGCATCCCGTCCTTTAGAATCCTACCGTCACCCAATTTTGTTGCACGCAGTTTCGCTTTGATCACGTCTATTTTCAAACATTTTCTTAGTCAATTGATTCGGCCGTTAATTTTTACTTAATACTGTTTAATTAAACTTAGATAGTTTAAAAAATAATTAAAAGTCAATTAGTAAAAATATTAAAAAAAGTAGGAGATAAGCTATGCCTAGACTTCCTTCGCTAGATACTCGTACCGTCTTACGTTCAGAACCTCTATCTGATAATCCAGTCATAAAGGACCATGATGGCTTCAAGTTATTTAAACCCAGCATGCAAGGTTTTATTGATTTGATTAGGGAGAAAAAATAAAAGAGGATAGCTTGAATAAACTTAAGGAGCAGGTCAAAAATGATGCCAAAGCTGGGCGTTACCCTAACATTGTTGAAAAACAGATAAAGTTAAATCAAGAATTAGATAAAAACCAGCGACTGCTAAAAAAAGAGATTCAAACTGTTTTAGACAATGACTCACTACTTATGGAATGGCGCAGATTGCCGCAAAAGAGTTTTGAACTCATCGATAAACAAACCCAACTGGCTGAAGACTTAACTGAAGAAATCATTAATGAAGAACAAGCACAAAAATTTAAATCCTTAATCAATGCAGAATTCGATATTTTCTATTCTGAGCCTGTTTGCGAACTTTATAAAAGTGATTTTTAAGCTATTTTGGATGTTGGAATTTCCGAGCCTGTCCTTTCTTACCTTAAAGAGTTAAGCCAATTAGATGAAGTGATGCATCTCGAAGTGAAAAAAGAGATTGACCGGTATCAGAATGAACAGGAAAACCTTAATGAAAAATTTTAAACGATTTACACTGGCTGTTTATATACTGCTTATGCTGGGTTTTTTTACTGCACTAGTTGTTGGATTGGGTATTATTCCGGGTATTGGAATAACCTTAACTTTATTTTTATTCGATGCAGCCACCTTTAATTTAAATTCAACGTTGATTTATGGTCTGGAGTCTAGTGACTGCGCCCATATTTAGCTTATTTACTTGGATTTATGATCAACTGGGTGCTAATTCTCAAAAACAACCTACTCCTCCAGAAATAAATACCGATGATTTCATCCAAAGTTCTTTAGATTAAATGGTTAATCAAACATTGAACTGACCGACTCTTCTGAATTAATTCGACAAATGGTTTTGGCTAACATCTCGCTTAGACTCAGTTGCCGAATCTTTTTGCAATGTCTAGCTTCATCACTTAACGGTACGGTATCGGTAACGACGAGTTCGTTGATAAACGAGCTTTGAATATCGTTAATGGCATTACCCGATAATACCGGATGGGTACAATACGCTATCACTGAATGAGCGCCATTTTCTTTTAAGGATTTTGCCGCTAAACATAATGTACCACCGGTATCGACGATATCGTCGACCAGTAAACAATTACGATCCTTAACCTCACCAATAATATGCATGACTTCGGTTTTATTCGGACCGGTACGGCGTTTATCGATGATAGCGATATCGGCATCATTGAAACGTTTAGCAATAGCACGTGCTCTGACCACGCCGCCGACATCAGGTGATACAACAATTAATTGTTCATTGCTTTTATAAAGCTTTTGACCTTCCATATCGCGTAAGATTTCCGGTGTGGCATAGACATTGTCCACAGGGATATCAAAGAATCCTTGGATTTGATCGGCATGTAGATCCACTGTGAGTAAACGACTAATACCTACTGCCGTCATCATATCGGCAACAACGCGTGCAGTAATGGGAACACGTGAGGAACGAATACGTCGATCTTGCCGGCCGTAGCCAAAATAGGGAACAACAGCTGTGATTCGTTTAGCCGATGCGCGACGTAAGGCGTCGGCCATAATAATAAGTTCCATTAAATTGTTATTAACTGGCGGACAGGTTGGTTGCATAATGAAGACATCTTGTCCTCTGACGTTTTCTAGAATCTCTACCATGATTTCACCGTCACTAAAATGACCGACAGTGGCTTTACCTAACTCCTTGCCTAAATGTTTAGCTACTTTTTCAGCTAAAGTTCGGTTGGCATTACCCGTAAAGATCATCATTTCAGACACAGATAACCTCATCGTGTTAAATAAAAAGAATGGATAGGTGTGGCTGGGGTGCTAGGATTCGAACCTAGGAATGCCGAGATCAAAACCCGGTGCCTTACCACTTGGCGACACCCCAATTTTTCATTATTTGCTGTAAAGGTGAAGTGGTTAACCCTTTACACACAAAGCCTCGATAAGGCGCTTTAATTTTTTCTAACAATGTTTCAGCGTGTATTTTTGACCTCAGTGTGGCAAAAATACACGCTCCAGTCCCTGACAAGCGAGCAGGAGCATAATGATTTAAGAAGTCTAAGCCTTCGGCAATCACCGGATAATCCTGCCTAACGATGTGTTCAAAATCATTATGTGTAGTTAATGATCCGCTTAAAAAGGTTTGTATTTTGATGGGTGTTGTGTTGTATGTCAATCGTGGATGTGAAAAAAGTTTTGCAGTCGAAATTGTTATCGGTGGAATCATTACCACAAACCATTTTTCAGGTAATGTGATGTCATATAGTTTTTCACCTATTCCTTCAGCCCAACTACTTTTACCATGAATAAATAGGGGTACATCGGTACCGAGTGTAATACCTAAGTTGACTAATGTGTCTAAAGGGAGATGCAACTTCCATAAATGATTTAATACCACCAGTGTTGTTGCAGCATTGGAACTGCCACCGCCTAAACCACCGCCTATCGGAATCCGTTTTTTTATCAGGATGTCAACACCGGGAGCATTTTTGGTTCTATCTTGTAATAAGCGCGCGGCTTTAATCACTAGGTTATCATCATCGGGAATGATGGCTGCCGTTACCGGGTCCAATAATGATAAGCATGTGCAATTAATTTGTGGATCGTTGCGACGCGTAAAACTTAATTCATCACAGTAATCAACGAGTTGAAAAACGGTTTGCAGTTCATGATAGTGATCGGCTCTACGACGAGTGAGATGTAAAAAAAGATTTAATTTAGCAGGGGCTGGCCAATAGGTCATGGTGCTTACTCACAGCAGTTAATTTTTGGCAAGACGTCGTGTAAACATATCCAAAGCGTATTATTTAATATCCCAATGAGTCAGTTTTATACGGACTTGCCATTGGCAATTGGAAAGTTGAATGCGATCCGGTAAATCAATTTTTCCAATATTGGTAAAATGCTGGTAAACAATCCGCCAACCGGATTGGCGGAGTTGCATGACATGGTTAAAGGCGTCTAGGTTGATGGTGTAACGCGATTCGGGAGCAGGCAGACCACGTAGCCAATAATAGAAATGGGATACAGGTAAATTTAAACCTAATTGATCCTGTAACAGTTGTTCTGGAGTTTGTGCATGATAGGTTTTTTGATGCGTGGTTAAACTGACTCGGTAAGGATTACCGGTGAGTACTGCACTTTGTGTGCCTAAAGGTCCAAAGAAATTGAGTTGGTAATTCGGATAGATCTGTTCCCAGCTGAACGAAGCATTGACGCCGTGACCCGATGTTTCGCGTATGGCAAGATTGCCATTGACACGAAAATTCTGTATAGCATTCAATTGTGCTTTACGTTGCGCCCAAGGAAGATAGTGATTCACTATTTTTGGCTGAGGAAGGGGCGTGATCGTTTGCGTAAAGCTGGCACAACTGCTCAATAAAGCCGCTAAAATAATGACACTAATCTTTTTCATAAAAAATTTATCAGTATACTATTGCAGGAGGTCGTTAAGTATTCTATGCGTCTAACTCGTATCTATCAACCACAAGCTGCACAGTCAGGACAAATAGTAAATCTATCTAAAGAGGCTTCAGGACATTTAATTCGGGTATTACGTTTGCAGGTCAATGATAAGTTCATCGTGTTTAATGGGAAAGTCGGGGAATTTCACGCGACGATTATTGAATTAACTAAAAGCATAGTGACGGTAAAGCTGGGTGAATTTAATGCAGTGAATCGTGAATCGCCGCTGCAAATTACTTTAGCGCAAGCGGTTTTACGATCTGAAAAAATGGATTATATGTTGCAAAAAGCCGTGGAATTAGGCGTTACCCGTTTTATACCGTTGTTAACAGCACATAGCACACTGAAGTTAGCACCTGAACGTTGGCAAAAGCGTTGTTTACATTGGCAAGGAGTGATGTTGGCGGCCTGTGAACAATCAGGAAGAACGCGTTTACCGAAATTAGAAAATCCAATGACCTTTGATCTCGCTACGACAGCGATCAAAGCCGATCAGCGGATCATTTTACAGCCTTGTGCTAAACAAGCTATCTCGACCTTCTCCAGTCGCCAGAGTGTGGTGATACTGGTGGGGCCCGAAGGGGGTTGGTCAGAAAATGAATTAAAATGCGCGCGTGCTGCAGATTACAATCCGATTCAGCTAGGACCTCGGGTTTTGCGAGCAGAAACGGCCGGTTTAGCTGCGGTCAGCATCGTGCAAAGTTTATATGGAGACTTATAAAGTGGGCTACGGTGTAAAATGACATTAGGCGACATGCAGTAAAATATAGTTTAGGATGGAAGTGACTAAAAAACGCAACATACTGTAGCCAGCGTCATCTTTATTGTTTGAGCGATGCTAGGTTTTTTAAGAGTATGGATCATCCAACTCATTAACATGTGATATTTATGGCAAAAAAATCGAAACGTATTATTGATCCTTATGCGGCGCGTGAAGCCAGTAAATACGACAATCCCATTCCTAGTCGTGAGTATATTTTAGATTTTTTGAAAAAATGTGGTCATCTAGTCAAGCGTGACGAACTTAATCAACGTTTAGGTTTAAAAGATCCTGAACGCCAAGAAGCATTGCGGCGACGTTTGCGAGCAATGGAACACGATGGACAAATTGTTTTAACGCGTCGTGAAGGTTATGGCTTGCCCGATAAAATGAATTTAGTGCGCGGTCGAGTGATTGGTCATCGTGATGGTTTTGGTTTTTTAGTTCCGGATGATGGCAGTGATGATCTTTACTTAAGTGCGCGACAAATGCAATTAGTGTTTCATGGCGATAGAGTTTTAGTGCGCGTCATTGGAACGGATCGACGTAATCGACGCGAAGGTGTGATTGCTGAGGTCTTGGAACGAAATACCCCTTCTTTAGTGGGCCGTTTTTTTAAAGAGAAGGGTGTCGCTTTTGTAGTGCCATCGAATAATCGAATTACCCAAGATATTTTAATCGGTGTTGATGATGAAAGTGCCGCAACATCGGGGCAAATTGTTGTCGTCGAAATCATTCGTTTTCCAAGTTTTCGTCAACAAGCCATAGGTCGTATTACTGAAATACTTGGCGAACATATGGCGCCAGGTTTAGAAATAGAAATAGCGATACGTAATTATAATCTTCCACATGTCTGGCCAGATTCGGTACAGGAAGAAATTGCAGCTTTACAAGCGGGTGTATTGCCGAGTGATGAACAAGAGCAGCGAGTTGATTTACAAGATTTAGCGTTTGTGACTATTGATGGTGCGGATGCTAAGGATTTTGATGATGCTGTTTATTGTGAGCGCCAAAAAAGACAATGGCGTTTAGTCGTCGCGATCGCCGATGTCAGTCATTATATCAGTCCGCAGAGTGAATTAGATAAAGAAGCAGAAGCACGGGGTAATTCGGTTTATTTTCCGAATAGTGTATTACCAATGCTACCCGAAGTGCTTTCCAATGAGCTTTGTTCTTTAAAGCCTAAGGTGCAGCGCTTATGTATGGTTTGCGATATGATAATTTCCAGTAAAGGAGAATTAAAACGAAGTCAATTCTATCCGGCGCTGATCCATTCTCGGGCGCGTTTAATTTACAATGAAGTGGCTGCTTGGTTAACGACCAATAAATGCCCTGCAGCCTATAAAAATTTACTACCGCATTTACAAAATCTGCATAGTCTCTATCAATTATTACGTCAAACCCGCGAAGCACGCGGCGCGATTGATTTTGAGACAACCGAAACCCAAGTTATTTTTGGACCGGATCGAAAAATCAAGCAGATCATTCCGACGGTGCGCACGGTGGCGCATCGTATTATTGAAGAATGTATGTTAATGGCAAATGTATCGGCAGCCCATTTTTTATTGAAAGCTAAAATTCCGACTTTATTTCGGATTCATGCTGCGCCAGCAGCAGAAAAATTAGCGGATTTAAAAAGTTTTTTGGCTGAATTGGGTTTGCGTTTTCCGAATAAAAAAGATATCACGCCCGAAGATTATTCACACTTGTTAAAAATAGTGGCCGACCGGCCCGATGCGCATTTGATCCAGACGGTTATGTTACGATCCTTAAGTCAAGCGATTTATAGCCCCGAAAATATTGGTCATTTTGGTTTAGCCTTCGATGCCTACGCGCATTTTACATCACCGATCCGTCGCTACCCGGATTTGTTAGTTCATCGAGCGATACGTCATGTCTTAGCAAAGCGCAAACCAAAGAATTTTTTCTATGATAAAATTACTATTTCGCGTTTGGGTGAGCATTGTTCGACGACCGAGCGTCGTGCCGATGAAGCCACCCGTGAAGTATTGGATTGGTTGAAATGTGAATACATGCGCGATCGGGTGGGGGAAAGCTTCGATGGGATTATTACTAATGTCACTGGTTTTGGTTTATTTGTCGAATTGAAAAATATTTATGTTGAAGGATTGGTTCATGTCACCGCTTTACATAATGATTATTATCAATTTGATGCTCAGCGTCATTGCTTACAAGGTGAACGTACCGGAATAGTTTATCGTTTAGGCGATAGAATCCAGGTTAGAGTAGGGCGTGTGGATTTGGATCAACGTAAGATTGATTTTGAATTGCTCGAACCGGCCGCCCAAAAAACGCCAAAAAAAAATAAAAAATATAAAAAAAGAAAATAGTTCATATAGGGATGTCATTGCGAGCCGGTAAGCCACGGTGATTTACGAAATACTAAGTTGCGAGGGCTACGCTCTTTAGATTCGCTCGCCTTGGCAGATTGCGAACGATGTTGATTAAACAAAGTGGTTGTCCGCATTGGCTTCTCATTGAATAGATAAATTGGGCGTTGAGTTTTTTCTCGTTCTTTTTTTATATTAACTTGGGCATAAGTGTTCAGAGTACCCGCTAAGCATAAGCCCAATGCCAAACCTAGAGGCGGTAGCAGCAACGGTGAGATAGGCGTGAGACCTAAAGCGATTAGACTAAACATAGCGCTTAAGCCGATTAAAAGCCCTATTGAAATTGAAAATACGCAGAAATCCATCTGAATAGCTCGCCAACGATCAAGAACGATCGGTAGGTTTTCTAACTCATTTTGCGATAATAACCATGTTTTAAAATCTTGAGCTAATGCGCTTTGAAACTCTCTGGATTCTTGTTCATTCGGAAAGTCGAATTCTAGGTTGATAGGTAAAAGTTTTACTTGCATAGTCTCATCAATCGAGAAGTGAATGGGGATCAAGCCTCTGTAAGCGCCGTCGCTGATACGTTTAATTTGCAATTCAAAATAAAAAACCAATTGTTTGTTGTCTTCAGAGCTAGTCACTTTTAATGAACCTGAATTGTTATTCGTGAACACATAGGAAGTTTGCGCAAGGAGAGACAGAACCAGAGCAGGGAGTGCCCCTGGGAGCCAGATAGGTTCGACTAAGCATAAGAGTATAAAAGAGAGAATTTTTTTATCGTGAATATGTAAATCATTTTCGAGTGCAGATTGTAGATCGGCTAAACTAATTTTTTCGAGTTCAAATGTAGATTCTAGATCAGCTAAGCTGAGTTTTTTTTGTTCTAATACGGTCTGAAGATCCTCTAAATTAATCTTTTTTTGTTCAAGTAGCGTGGGTAGGTCTTTGAAATTAGCTTTTTGTCCACATGCAGATTGTAGATCTTCTAACGAAATTCCTTTTTGCTCTAATGCAATACGGAGTTCTTCTAATTTGGTTCGCTCTCGATCTATTTTTTCTCGTAAAGGGTCTGTTAGTGCATAAAAATCTCCGCGTGAGATTTCAAATTCATTATTATGCGTAAATTCGAAAAAATTTTGTTTCTTTAACTCCGATAATTGGTTATAAGTTTTTTCAAGGGTACGCGTAAAAATTTTTTGTCCAGGTGATAAATTCCTTTTTTTTGCGGGGTTTAAAAAATTTGGACTTTCAAGGTTTATTTGTAGCGAGAGTTTATTGAGCACAACTTTAGATCCTTTATATTGTTACTATCGGATTGATCAGGTAATATTTTAGCATGCGTTCAAAAGTTAAAAAAGAATTTATTTTTGGTTTTCATGCGATTACTGCACTATTAAAATCGCAACCGGAAAAAATCTGTCTGCTCTATCGGCAAGAGGGACGTGATGATAAACGCATGCAAGAGATTTTGTTGTTGGCGGAGGCTCATGCTATTCCGATACAAGACTTATCAAAGCAACAATGTGATAGTTTTTCAAAGGGGAGTGTCCATCAAGGCGTGCTAGCAGAAATAAGCGCTTTTAAACAATTAAACGAACGTGATTTGTTAAATTTATTGGGGCAACGACTGCAAGACAAAACCAGGCCACCTTTTTTATTAGTGTTAGATGAGGTTCAGGATCCGCATAATTTGGGCGCCTGTTTGCGTTCTGCAAATGCCGCCGGTGTGGATGCGGTCATCATTCCCCAGGATCGTTCGGCGAGTATGACCGCGACAGTGCGAAAAATAGCCGCAGGTGCGGCTGAAACGACTTCCCTTTTTTCTGTCACCAATTTGGCCAGTACCTTAGAAAAATTAAAAAAGGCGGGAGTTTGGTGCTATGGTTTAGACCAGTCCGCTATGCAGCTCATTTATGATACCGCATTGACGGGCGCATTAGCATTGGTATTAGGTGCGGAAGGTAAAGGTTTACGCCGTTTAACTCGAGAGCGTTGTGATGGTTTGATTGCTATTCCGATGGTCGGGACGGTGAGTAGTTTAAACGTTTCGGTGGCAGCCGGAATATGTTTATTCGAAGCGCTTAGACAAAGACAATAAAATTTAATTGGAATAATGAATGGGTTGTAACGTCGCGGTCAAATAAAGTACTTTTTTCAGTAGAATTTTTGTCTGCGTTGCTTAACTTGCAATCCGTAGGTATCTTGAATACACTTCGGTTACTTCATCCTCACAGCAACCTTGCTAAAATTTATGCTTGTGAGTAGATAAAAGCGTGTTGCTAATAGAGTCAACTTTTATTAAAACTGCAAGGAGACCTTGATATGTGTCGTAAATTCTTCCCAGCCATAGTGATTATAGTTGCTATTCTGATGGCTATCGCAGCAAGTCTTGCGAAACCTGAGTCGGTGGATACGATTGTGATGGTTTCACGTTTCTTCGATATTATGCTACCCATTTTAGCCGTGGGTGCATTGATAAAGTATTTATGCTGTCCTCGCTCACACAAAGGCTGCCATTGTGGTTGTGATCATTGTAAGATGTGTAATAAAAAATAGAATTGATTATTTTTTTCCATCTTTAATCACGCTAGGGTTAATTGAAAGACAAAGATTAATGGGTTTTTATTCGGACTCGGATCCCGTGGCCCAAAACCGCGGGATATTCATAAAATTAATTTACTAAAACCTTGGTGTTATGTCAGCGCTTGATCAAGATATCTATTATATGCAGCAAGCTTTACAAGCTGCACAGCTTGCAGAAATGCAGGATGAAGTTCCGGTTGGCGCTGTATTAGTAATAAATCAACAGATTATCGGTAGCGCTTATAATCAAACACTCACCCAGTGTGATCCTACCGCTCACGCTGAAATTCTGCTATTACAACAAGCCACCAAACAATTAAAGAATCATCGTTTATTAGAGGCAACAGTGTATGTTACTTTAGAACCTTGCTTAATGTGTGTGGGAGCAATGATCCAAGCACGCATTAAACGTTTGGTTTTTGGTGCTTATGATGTGCGTTTTGCTGGAATAACAAGGTACGAGTCATTGTTGAAAGGTCATAATCATCGCTTTGATTTTACTGATGGATTATTAGCTGAATCCTGTGCAGAAAAATTACAGCAATTTTTTAAACGCAAGCGTCTAAAGTCGACCAAACTTAGATTAAATGAAGCGAAATGATAAATATATTACCTTTTGATGTAAAAAATAGTATTTTAGATGAAAATTTAATGTTTCCTAAACACATTCATGAACTTGCATTGGTTTCACTTGAAAATTCTTATCAAACCTTGGTTCTTCAGCCGTTTGAACAGCAGATTAAGCACCAACAAACTCAATACTTAGGCTATTCTGAAGAAGATTTAGCATCCGAACTTTCGACTAAACTGGCATTAAAAGAATTGGAAGGGTTTAAAAGTTTATATTGGTTGGCGCGTGCCAATGATTTAAAAGATATCGTTAGTTTTGTTGAAACTGAAAAAAAAGATTGTTCGTTGCTATTTTTTTCAGAAACTAGAAATGATGTGGTTTCTAAGCTAGCAGAAGTAGGAGATCACGAAAATATCGATAAGCTATTAAACTTAGCCATTGAACCTTCAGATCGAATGACTATGCTGACATCCGTGATTGATGGGTCTTGTAAAGGTGGACAAATAGATATTTTGCACAATCTTTTTGAAGAAAAATGTCAAACAGAACATGATAAAACCAGCTGCCAAAATTATCTCACGGAGGAAGTTTCTCGTTTATTTGGCAATGCATGTGCTAGTGGTAATTTGGACAGCGTTGAATTTCTATTAGCACGTATTCCTGAAACAGAGCATAAAAGAATTATTAGCGAGGTTGATCAAGGATTTCGTTATCATGCGCTTAGGGAAGCTTGTCAAAGTGGGAATACAGAAATTGTGGATCGATTACTTAAACCTTTTTCTCAAGACGAAATTGATAGAATTTTTTTGCCTAGTTCGGAAGAAACAAGAGCACTACCCCTTCCTTTTCCTTACACTAATGTTTTATCGTATGATAGTGTCAAGATAAACCAACATATTTTATCCAAGGTAGTCAGTCCTCAATGTCGCGAAGAAATAGTGACTTCAGAAACCTTTATTCATCCTTTAGCAAAATCTTATATCATCCAAGAAGAGGAACGATCACTAGGGCTTTTAACGCAAGTGCCCATTCAACAGTTTGAGTTAGTACGACAAGGTGTTACTCTAGCACTTGATAAACAAGATCCAGAGGTTGCCAAACAAAGATTTGAAAAAGATTGTGAGGGTTTAAAAAATCCTCTATCGGTCTCTAAGTCTCGATTAACACATTCACAATTTTTTTCTGAGGCAAGTACTAGTCATACAGAAAATCAATCCACAGGAACTCGACTTCGAGATAGCCTATTTTTTAATCGATTTTCAGAACAGGCAGTCGATGAAACAGAAAAAGACAAAAAAGATAAGCAACGATGTCAAGCAAGCCGTTTAACTAAAAACTAATTAAAGAGATGTCTTTGTTGGTGCGAGCGTAAACGTTTTAAAGTTAATTGCGTAATGTCAATTCAGTGTTTGACGTATTTCTTTATAGTCTGCATCGTAGTTTATGCTAATATATCCATTAGCATTTTAATAATGAAGTTGAAGGTGTGGAGACATTCGCTTTGCTAAGCAGAATACTGTAAAAGTAGGAGGGATGGCTGAGCGGTTGAAAGCAACGGTCTTGAAAACCGTCAAGGGGGCAACTCCTTCCAGGGTTCGAATCCCTGTCCCTCCGCCAAAAAAATGAAATTGACAAGAGGAGTTGGCGTTCTATGATTAACGTCGTTATCGTTGACGATCATGCCTTAGTGCGTTTAGGCATGAAGCGCTTGTTAGAGGATGTTCGTGATATTAAAGTCCTTGATGAAGCTGAAAGTGGCGAGGCCGCTATTAATATAGTGAAAGAAAAAAAACCTGATGTGGTGTTGATGGATCTAAAAATGCCTGGCATAGGGGGATTAGATGCCACTCGGCGTTTAATGCGGGTCAATCCTAAACTTAAAATTATCGTCGTCACGGTGTTTAGTGAAGGACCTTTTCCGGATCGCTTAGTACGTGCTGGTGCAGCAGGATATATCACTAAAAATACCAATGCAGAGGAATTGATTACCGCAATTCGAAAAGTAGCTGGGGGTCAAATCTATATTACTAATGAAATTGCACAAAAAATGGCTTTACGCCAGGTTTCTGATGCATCCAAATCACCTTTTGCGCAGCTCTCCGAACGTGAATTACAAGTCATGTATATGGTAACCCATGGCACTAAAGTTAATGGAATTGCCAAAAAACTTTGTTTAAGTCCTAAAACCGTGAATACCTATCGCTATCGATTGTATGAAAAATTAGGCGTGCATAATGATGTCGAATTAACGCATCTTGCTTTGCGTTATGGCTTACTGGAAGAAGAAGAAGGCTACGTTGATAAAGCACCCGATACAATACCGGAGGAATGAATAACCTTTCCTCCGGTTCATACTTTTGATTAAATTTTTCTAAGGCTTAGGTTTAATCAGCGAAAGGGATATTTCTGAATCATTTTGCTGCTCTTGATTGTTTGAGTTATCCGTATCGCTCGCATAAAATAATTTTGCTTGACCTTGTCGGCTGCTAGTATCCGAATTATTAGCAACCGCAATAACGGGCGTTTGAAAATGGAGTGATTTTGCTGGAGCAGCCAGTAGGAAAGAATTGATTTGGCTTTTGGCTGTTAATACCTAGCGCTTTTGCTTTATCTAAGTCAGCTTGATATTGACTCACTAAAGTAATAAATTCCCGATGATGCCCTTCTGAGACCAGTTGTGTTACTAAGTTTTCTAGTAACCCATCGGTTTTGAAAACGCCATTATCATAGGAAGTCATTAATCTGAAATTTTCATAAACCTGAAAGTGACACTCTCCGGAAGTTTGTTTTTGCCAATTCCAGGTTTTTTCTGTAGCGCGCTCAATGTCTTGTTTAATTTGTTGGATATTGAGTTCAAATGAGTTCCAAGCGCTTTTTAATAAATTGACGCTTTCTTCTCCAGGGGGAAGAAAGTCAAAAATTTCTTGTAATTTATTGATAAAGGCTTTGCTATCAATTTTCCCAAGCTTGTAATCGTTAATGGGACTGATCATTTGGAGATAGTGGTAGCTTACCCAAAGCTTGCTATACCATTCAAAATGCAACCAACTTTTCGCATAGTCAAATGCAACTTGGCAAAATGATTTAATACGGCAGAGATGGGCGCGAGTTTATGGATAGTAGAAAGATTAAGGATATAAACGGTATTATTTGGAGGAATAATTTGGGCCGAACTGATTTTGTTGGGTAGCATAAGTTTGGTTTCCTAATATTTAAGTGTTAGGGGTGGGGTAACAGGGGAATGTGTTCTTCTATGCGCGCAAGCGGTGAACCGATAGAGAGTAAGCCAGATAATGGCTGCATAGCATCGCGAGCAGAGTGTCGTAACTCACTATAAAAATTGTTTTTCGAAATAGTTTCTTGTGCTAGTTTTTTTGTGATCGCATTGATATTTCTGTAAGGATTAATGAGTAATATATCCTTTTTAGGGTTACCTTGTTTCATTAAATAAGCGGATAATTTTGAAAGCAAGCCGGAAGTTGGTTGAAAAGGGGTGAACAACTGAGTCAATATATTTGATGGTTGCTCTATTAAGTTTTGACAGAGATAAGATAAGAAAAAATAGACGTTACCCTTGGTGGGAGGAAATGCATTGCCATCTATTCTTGCTTGGGAAGTTTCAATGAGAGCAAATGGCAAATCGCCAGCCGAACTAGGTAAGTTTTCCAGCCATGAAAAGTTTTCGTATGAAATATTTTTAAAAAGAGCGAGGACTTTTTGAGCATGTAATTCATTGGTATTACCAATAAAATAGATCGATTGGCCATGCTGAGTCAGTTTAATGAGTTCATTGAACACATCGCGTAATTCTTTATCAAATTCCAGCAAACAATTCCAAGCCGACTCAAAATCTAAGGCTTTATCACTGGTTAAGTTTAAAAAATTTAATGCTTCTGAAATAAATTCCTGTTTGCTTTTTTTTCCCAGATTAAAATCAGCCACAATTTTCGAAAACAGAATTTTTTCTAATAATTTTTCACAAAATTTTTCATGTTCTTGTAGTTCTTCTTCGCAAGCTAATAGATCATCAAAATATTTTCCGAATAAATTAGCGAGTCTTTCTCCGGCCATTTTTTTATTAAAACGTATAAATGCAGCTAAAGGGATAATTAAAATATTTTTTTGTTGGAAGGAGTACAGCATAAAAATCCTTTGCTATTTTTTTTAAAGTGAATTTTATCTTACGGTTTTTCTTTCAGAATAACAAGAATTAAAAACAGAAAAATTTATTTTTTTTATCGACTGGATAATGTTTTTTTACCAAAAAAATATGGATTAAAAAACCAAAAAATGAAAACCAACATTTTACTTATTAGTCAAAAAATTCACAATTGCACATTAATTTAGCTAAAATTTTATTTAAAAATCGAATATTTAGCATAAGTCTAGGCTTTAGACTATGCTTCGTTAGCTTGGCCGAAATAAAGAGTATGGGCTCTTTGTTAGGTTCTAAGCAGGTTGCGAGGCAAATTCGACGCCTGTGCACGGCGATTCCATCTTCACGTCAAAGGGAGGTTTTTTTCAGATGTCTTTATTAAAACCCGTCGCATTCTTGTTTTTATTGATTTTTTCTGCCAGTCCAGTTTGGGCGCAAGACAGTGATTGCTGTGCAGAATTACGTCATGAAGTACAAATGATCAAAGATCAACTTAAAATGCAACAAAATCAACAAACTAATGCTTCTAAAGAATTGAACCAACAACAGGCTACGACCAAAACTGGTTTTAAGGGCGTGGGCGTATTAGTAGACGCTTTGGCGACACAATTTCCTAATTTACCGGCTTTAAAAACCGTAAAACAAATATTTGATAACTTAAATAAATAAAATATACTGATGGCCTCTCAAGGTGTGAGAAACACATCTTGAGAAGGCTTTCTCTTTGATTATTGGGTGATTTGGTGAGTGCGAGTGATGAGCGGTTAAAGCAGCAGCTTGCTTTTATGCGTCAAAACGCCGGTGTTTATTTATTTTTAAACGCTGAGCATCAAGTTTTATATGTAGGAAAAGCACGGAATTTAAAAAAACGGGTTAGTAGTTATTTCCGTGGCCAGCAAAGTAGTCGGGTCGCGTTGCTGATGCGACAGGTGGCGACGATTGAAACCACCACTACTGAAACCGAAAATCAAGCCTTATTACTCGAAAGTAATCTCATTAAGCAATTGAAGCCACGCTATAATATTTTATTGCGTGATGATAAAAGTTATCCCTATATTATTTTAAGCAAGCATCAAAGTTATCCACGTTTGGCATTTTATCGGGGTGCACGCAGCAAAGATTACCGCTATTTTGGACCGTTTCCAAGCATCTTAGCGGTCAGAGAAACCTTAAATTTATTACAGAAATTATTTAGAATTCGTTCATGTCAAGATAGTTTTTTTCGCAATCGAACCCGACCCTGTTTACAGTACCAAATTAAACGCTGCACCGCCCCGTGTGTAGGATTGATTACACCTGAAAATTACCAACGGGATGTCAGCAATACAATATTATTTTTACAAGGAAAAAACCAAACGGTTATCGACGATATTGCGGAACAAATGGAAAAGGCCGCTCAGGAATTAGATTATGAAACGGCCGCGCGGTTACGTGATCAAATTGCATCGTTGCGTGAAATACAACAGAAGCAAGTAATTATGACCGGCCAGGGTAATCTGGATATTATCGGTTTAGCCCAGCAAGCGGCTCATTATGTATTATATGTGATGAATGTGCGCCATGGTCGATTATTAGGGGGTAAAGCCTATTTCCCTGATGTTCCCGCTGAGCATAAAACGACTGAAGTGTTATCGGCTTTTATAGGCCAATTTTATTGTCAAAATGAAATTCCCCATACCATTCCTGAACAGATTATTCTGCCGTTAAAAATAATGGAGCAAGCCTGGTTTACGGCCACCTTAGCCGAACGTTCAGGACATAAGGTTAAATTATTGAATAAACCGAGTGGTAAAAAACAGCACTGGTTGATATTGGCTAATGAAAATGCACGGCAAACGTTAACGGCTTATCTTTCCGATAAATTGGCTTTTTATAAACAACTTGAATGCTTGCAAATGACATTGCAATTGGACAATTTACCGCAGCGTTTAGAATGTTTTGATATCAGCCACACGCAAGGCGAGGCGACAGTGGCGGCGTGCGTGGTGTTTGACGAGCAAGGGCCACGGAAAATGGATTATCGTCGTTTTAACATCGATGATATTACACCCGGCGATGATTATGCTGCGATGCGCCAAGCGCTGTTGCGCCGTTATAAACATTTGAAAAATGAAGAAAAAAATTTACCTGATATTTTACTGATCGATGGAGGTAAAGGGCAATTAAGTCAAGCTGAACAAATCTTAGAGGAGTTACAGATTAGTGGTATTTTAATTATTGGTGTGGCGAAGGGGCCGGGGCGACGATCCGGTTTAGAAAGTTTATATCTTTCCTCGCAATCCCAAGCGATTACTTTACCTGCCGATTCACTGGCTTTACAAGCCATTTTAACGATACGTGATGAAGCCCATCGTTTTGCTATCACCGGTCATCGTGGGCGACGTGCAAAAAAAAGGCGAACTTCCGCGTTGGAAAGTATTCCTGGGATTGGCGCAAAACGCCGGCGCGAATTATTGCGTCAATTTGGTGGATTACAAGCCTTGCAAAACGCGAGTGCCACTGATTTAGCGAAAGTACCGGGTATTAGCAAACGTTTAGCCGAACAGATTTATTTAGCTTTAAAAGCATAAACTAACCAGTTACACTAAATAAGTTAAACTTTTTGATTTTTGCTGATAACTGGTAAACACCCTATGGGTATTCCTAATATATTAACTTTTCTACGTATTATTTTAATTCCTTTTTTTATTTTATTATTTTATTTACCATTTCGTGGTAGTCACATATTAGCAGCGCTCATTTTTATTTTTGCCGCGATGACCGATTGGTTGGATGGTTATTTAGCACGCAGTTTGGGTCAAGTTTCTAAACTAGGTACTTTTTTGGATCCGGTAGCGGATAAATTAATTGTAATAACGGCGTTGATATTATTAGTGGGTGATCGTGCTTTACCTTATTTAGCGGTTCCTGCTATCGTTATTATTTGCCGTGAAATTATGGTATCAGCTTTACGTGAATGGATGGCGGAAATTGGTCAACGTAAACGGATGGCCGTGACGTTATTAGGAAAAATAAAAACAACATTACAAATGTTAGCAATCATTCTCTTGTTACTTTACAAACCCGGTGCTTGGAAAGGCTTTGCTTGCTCAGGTTATGTTTTACTTTATCTTGCAGTATTTTTAACATTATGGAGCATGTGTTTATATTTAAAAGCAGCTTGGCGTGATTTATCTTCTTGACAGCATTTTTCTTGCAGTTACAATATCACCGTTTTGCGGGAATAGCTCAGTTGGTAGAGCGCAACCTTGCCAAGGTTGAGGTCGCGAGTTCGAGCCTCGTTTCCCGCTCCAAAGTTTTATTAAATAAATATACTCACAGCAATGGAGTTTTTAGCAAGGTGCCGTGAAAATGAGCAACCGGAATGTATTTAGGATACATGAGGATTGCGAATTGAGCGGCAACACAGCAAAAAAACTCAAGTGCGAAGAGTATGAAAGATTTGGCTGGGTGGCAGAGTGGTCATGCAGCGGCCTGCAAAGCCGTGTACGTCGGTTCGATTCCGGCCCTAGCCTCCACGATAGAACAATACGCGTAGCCCGGGTGGCGAAATTGGTAGACGCAAGGGACTTAAAATCCCTCGGTGGTAACACTGTGCCGGTTCGAGTCCGGCCCCGGGCACCAGATTTAATTCAACTTCAATTTCTATTTTTTAAAGTAGCCCAATGACATTTTTAGTCACTGAAAAATGTATCCGTTGTAAATATACTGATTGTGTTGAGGTATGTCCTGTCGATTGTTTTTACGAAGGACCCAATATGCTGGTCATTGATCCGGATGAATGTATTGATTGCGGTCTATGTGAACCAGAATGTCCGGTAAATGCTATTTTTGTTGAAGATGATTTGCCAGAAAAGTACCAAAAGTTTCTCGCACTGAATAAAGAACTTGCAAAAAAATGGCCGAATATTACTCAGCGCAAGGATCCACCTGCTGATGCGGATGAATGGAAAGATAAAGAAGATAAATTAAATTATCTTGAAAAATGATTATTCACATGCCGCACTCGTTTTGATCGATATTATTATAAATTAATCTAATAACTCAGCAAAAGCTTCAATTTTTATGGATAAAAATGACAAAAAGCAGGATGCATCAAATGCAGATCCTTTGCCGCCTCTCCACACTAGCTTACTGCAACTCGTTCAGAAAAATAAATTTATTCCCCATTTTTTAAAAAATTTAACAACCGATGATCCGAACTTGTGTTGTTTAAAAAAAGCAATTACTAAGGGAAATTTTCGATCGCGAATTTGGAATAATCGCGATTGTAATTTATATCTTATTTATCTCATCCAAAACCAATGCATTCCTTTTTGGCAAGGGATTACTGGGATTACTGCGTATGTCTATTTGATTGCAAAAATGCAATATACGCAGACCCAAGACTTACGTAGCGAAGATCAAGATGTCAAATTTAGTTATCAAGTAGACGTTGTTCCTTTAGTGAAAGCCCGAAAAATAACGACGCTGGGTCATTAATATTTGTTAGGTGTGGTGGATGCTTTACAGAGTTTAAATGCTGATTTTAATTACGACCGTTTAATTGATTATGTTTTAAGACTACCACGTATCGAACAATGGTTAATCAAAACTGAATATAATAATCATCATCAATCGATACTCGGTGCGTTTCCAAACGATGCCAATCGTTTAGTGAGCGTACTGATCGAAAATTTACCTTTAATGCAAAAAATATCGGGGAGTTGTTATGAAGATCTAACCACGAATTATTTGATGCCTTCTTCATCGTTGATTAATTATGTTTTGCGGACATTGAACAAACAACCGCTGCGCGCATGCGTCCGGTTTTAGGTAATTTAGGTTTAAATACTTTATATAAATGGCACCGTCAAAATTTTCACCCGGTGTCATTATATGCGCTACAAATACTATCCAATCCTGAGGATGCTGACGATTATCCGTACGCCGATTAAAGCATATTGCCGAAGTTTACCGCGATGAGAAGAGTTGTGAATTTCTCAACGAAGTAGAGAGAAAAGCTTGCGATTTTGATTTGACGGCTATCGCGTATTACGCGAATCTGGAAACACGTTTTAATCTCTATTTAGCCCATACTATCGGTAAGAGTCCCATTTATGCCGTTTGTGTATACAATGGAATCTATGAGTATGAGGCGATTGGTCAAGTCGAGGGCGGTAGGTTTTATTTCCTCCTTCATTATGGTTTGTATGCAGCCGAAACCCCACAGCCTTTTAAAGAGGTTTATCAAACCCTAATAAGCTTTATTACCACTGGAGACAATTATAGAGAGCAACGTATTGTCAACGCATTGCAAAAATTAGCTCAGCGGGCTGCTATTGATTCCGTGGCTTTATTTGCTCATGGTTTGCCGTTAGGGAATTGGAAGACTATGACTTGGCAGAGATTGCTGAATTCAAGTCGAACCAGTGCAGAGATTTGGTTTAGTTTGACCGGTGATGCTGATCTGGCTGAAGAACTTTTGCAGCTCATCGAACAAGGATTAAATTTTTTTCACCCTTATTTACCGATAGTGTCTCCAAAAAAGCAGGCATTGTCGGATTATTTTAAAAAACAACCTGTGCATTGTAACAAAAATTAGCAATGATCGATGTAGTAATGATAATATTGTTAGTAAGTTGCAACCCAGTTTTTTAAAATCGTTGACAACGAAACGGGTGAATTGTCCTCCGCTGCAACATCCAGTTCACAGCGATGGGATTTTTTTTAAGAGATATGCCATTTAAATTATTAGCTATTGATACCAGTACCGAAGCCTGCTCGGCAGCCTTGCTGATCCAAGGGCAGATTTTTGAACGTTATCAATGTGTGCCGCGGGCGCATACGCAGCTAATATTACCGATGATGCAAACCTTGCTAGATGAAGCAGGACTTAAACTCCGCGATCTTGACGCACTTGCTTTTACGCGTGGCCCAGGTAGTTTCACTGGAATACGTATTGCGGCAAGTATTGTTCAAGCCAGTGCCTTTGCAGCGGATTTACCGGTAGTACCCATATCCAGTTTGCAGTGCTTAGCACAAACTGCTTATCGAGAGTTGCATACGGAACAGGTATTTGTTGCCATCGACGCCCATTTGCAAGAAGTTTTTTCAGCGGCTTATCGTTTGCACAGAGAAACTGGACTGATGCAAGCTTGCAGTGCAGAACAATTATGTTTACCACAACAGTGTCTAGCCAACGACTTAACAAGTTTCGTAGGTGTTGGCAGTGGTTGGGATCAGTATCATCCTTTATTCGAAACTCAATTCAAGAATCAGTTGCAGCATTGGTTTCCGCAACGCTATCCTAAGGCTTATGACGCTGCAATCATTGCTGCGGATGCTTTTCAACGGGGTGCAGCGGTTACTGCAGGAGACGCTTTACCGACTTATTTAAGAGAAACAGTGGCTTTACGACGAGGTTGTGATGGATAAATATTTGCTCAGTATTCTAGTTTGCCCATTATGTAAGGCAAGTTTGGTGTATGAAAAATCGGCGCAAGAACTTATCTGTCGCTTTGATCGTTTGGCTTATCCCATTCGTGATGAAGTTCCTGTCATGTTAGAGTCGGAAGCGCGAAGAATAACCTTAGAGGAATATGATCGTTTGAGTTAAATATAGGTTTGTCTGCTGAAAAAATCTCTTAAGCTTATCTTTGAGCTTACTTAAGCATAATCTAAGTTTGGTCATCTATACTCAGAACTAAAAGGTATTGCTATTAAATGCAGGCTGTCAGTGATCGCACGAAAAACACTAGGTCATTATGTTACTGAGAGAATTAATCGAAAAAAATAATCAATTATTAACGCCCGGACATTTTTCTGCTTATATAAAAAATTTATATGAACTCGGTGTTCGGTTAGAAAATGATTTTGTCCAGGCAGCTAAAAATCGCGGAGAGGGAACATTTCCTCAAGAAACATGTAAAAAGCAACGATTTTTTCAATATATTGAATATTATTTCAGGTTTAAATATTTAATTTTTCCGTCTGAAAAAAGCTTAGCAACAAGATTATGGAACTTAAAAAGTTTTTTAATCGCCTGGGAAGATCCGGCATTACGTCAACAACAAGATAAACGACTCCGTCAATCAATTAAACTAAAAGCCGATATCGATAAATCGTTTCGGGTAGATATTCATGCGGCATTGATTGCAGAAGTCATTCGTTTGCAGACAGAAGTCAGTATTGTTATGCAGCAAGAGTTACCTGCTATTAATTTTGAAGCCGAATTAACGGCAGAACAATTAAATACAGCACTTATTAACTGTCTTCGTGATTGTATCGATTTGCTATCGAGTCAAATACCTGAGCACATCGATCAAACCTACGACCAAGCTGCTAAAGCTATTGCCCGTTTTAAACCCAGAGCCGATAAATTTTTACATGGCCTCAGTATTATTATTGGCTTGCTTGCCGCATTAGCCTGTGGTTTAGCTACCGGTGGCTTTCTGTTCTTTTTAGTCAGTGGTTTCGGTGCTCCATTGGGGATTGCGGTCTTGGCAGGATCGCTGATGTTTGCTGCTAGCACTTACGCCAACTTTGGACTTTTTTCTGCGCATTGTAGTCGATTTTTACGTACTTTAGCTAAAAACGGCGGAATTACTGAATTTTTTGACCAAAACGGTCAGCGTCAACAATTGTCAGCGTCCATAAAATGTTTACTGGCCTTGGGTGCGCTGCTTTCAATCGGTGTGGGTCTTAGCAATGCTTCCTTAACGATCATGTTTGGTATGGCATTAATCGCCACGATGTTCCCCAATTTAGTAATGATATTACCGGCTATCCGGAATGACCATCGGTCTCAGTTTAATTATCTTTAAAGCCTGGGTGTATTTGGTTAATGTCATTCGAACAAAATTTTCTTGTTGGGGAGATTTTTCTGAGTGCTTACTTAATCAACTTAAAGCCATCAAAAATCTTACAGTGACTCAGTTTTTAGGTTATCTATTTCAAGTAGCTTTTATTAGTTTTGCTTTATTTGGCTTATTTTTCTTATGTTTTACTGGGGTTCCTATTTTAGTTCCTGCCTTTACGCCGATGGGTTCGTGGATAGTGGGTTTGGCTGCATTTTTGGGTGATCTGCCGTTTACAATAATCACTGTTTCGAGTTTTTGTAGTAGTTTGACGCAATGGTTTTCGCGGACCGATTCGAGTGAAACAGTAGAACGAGACGCGCTTGCTTCACCCGATAAACCGTCGTTACTGACTCGGATAGCGGAGGGTGTTATGTTAGTTGCCAATGCCGCCGGTCGATCAATACAAGTGTTTAACGGAAAACTTATCTCTGTTTTTGCGGCAGTGGCTTGTTTTTTTTCTGTGCTCGCGGGCACGCTGCTTAAAGCGGATAACCCTGAAGAAAATAGCAGAAACAAAGCCAATCAAACCAATAAGGATTTATTGATTCAAGATGACTATAAAATTGCTGAAAGTACTCTTTCGGTAGTTTCAGATAATCCGCAGCGTCATTCAAAGGATAGTTCTTGTGCTGAATTTTTTTCTGCTGTCAGACGCGCATCTTCCTCTTCACCCTCAGAGGTTACTACTAAGTATGTTCCCGCTAAATTTTCCTGCTGAAACTCACTTGCCGATATTTTCTATCGATGTCTATTACGAATATGCTAGACTTACCTAATTTAAACCAATCAGATCGCGATATTTGATTCAAGAATTAAAAAAGGTTCGTTTCATGACAGATGATTTGCAACAAATTATTGAGCAAGCGGCCCAGTCGATTGCCGAAGCCAAACGTTCTTTCGATTTAGAGCAATTACGCAGCACTTTATTAGGTAAAAAAAGTGCATTAAATGATTATCTGAAAAAATTAGCGCAATTACCTGCGGCTGAAAAACCCAAAGTAGGCCAAGCGGTTAATCAAGCCAAGCAACAAATTGAAGCCTTGCTAAAAGCACAGAGTGAATTATTAGTTAATCAAGAAATCAATGCGCAATTGGCGCGTGAAAAAGTGGATATTAGCTTAGCAGGCCGTGGTCAAGCGAACGGCAGTTTACATCCGGTAACACGTACGCGCAATCGCATCGAGAATTTTTTTACCAGTGTGGGTTTTAGTGTCGAGCAAGGTCCTGAAGTTGAGGATGATTATCATAATTTTGAGGCATTAAATATTCCGAGCAATCATCCTGCCCGGGCTTTACATGATACGTTTTATTTTGCCAATGGTTTACTATTACGGACGCACACTTCGCCGGTACAGATCCGAGCCATGCGCAATGCTAAACCGCCCATCAAAATGATTGCACCTGGTCGGGTTTATCGTTGTGATTCAGATGTGACCCATACTCCCATGTTTCATCAGGTCGAAGGTTTATTAATTGACGAATCGGCAAATTTTTCTGAGTTGAAAGGGTTATTAACCCAATTTTTACAGCATTTTTTCGAAAGAAATGATCTGGCGATTCGTTTTCGTGCCGCTTATTTCCCATTTACCGAACCTTCGGCAGAAGTGGATATTCAATGTGTGATGTGTGATGGAGCGGGCTGTCGAGTATGTAGTCAAACCGGTTGGTTAGAAATATTAGGTTGTGGCATGGTCCATCCTAATGTCTTAGAGAAAGTGGGTTTAGCAGCGGATAAATATCAAGGTTATGCGTTTGGTATGGGTATTGATCGTTTAGCATTATTACGCTATCGAATTCCTGATTTGCGCTTGATGTTTGAAAATGATTGTCGTTTTTTAGAGCAATTTTAATATGAAATTGAGTGAACAATGGTTGCGCGAATGGGTTAATCCCGATTTAACGGTTAAACAGCTAGCTGAACAAATGACCTTAGCGGGTTTAGAGGTAGCCACTATCCATCCCGTGGCGGGTTGTTTTAATAAAGTGGTTGTCGGAGAAGTGCTCAGTGCTGTTGCTCATCCCGACGCATCACGTTTACAAGTCTGTGTAGTGACTATCGGCAGTGAGCCAAATTTACAGATTGTGTGTGGTGCGAAAAATTGTCGTGAGGGTTTAAAGGTTGCGGTTGCCCAGGTGGGCGCACAATTACCCAATGAGCTAGTGATTAAAGAAGCGAAGTTACGGGGAGTCGTTTCTCAGGGAATGTTATGTTCCAGTAATGAGTTAGGTATTGCAGAAACCGCCCAAGCTACCGGAATCTTGGAATTGCCTTTCGATGCCCCGTTGGGTAAAGATCTTCGTGAGTATTTACAATTAAACGATCAGTGTTTAGATGTTCATTTGACACCGAATCGTGGTGATTGTTTGAGTATCAAAGGTTTAGCCCGTGATATTGCCGCGATAACCCAGCAGACACTGATCGATCCGCCTATCGTAAAACAGCCAGCGGTTATTGAAGATAAAATTAAGCTTAACGTCGTCGCTGCGGAAGCTTGTCCACTTTATGTCGGTCGAATTATCCGTAATATTGATAAGCAAGTAAAAACGCCATTATGGATGCAGGAGCGTTTACGTCGTAGTGGTGTACGTAGCATTCATCCCGTGGTCGATGTGACGAATTATGTTATGTTAGAACTCGGTCAACCTTTACATGCGTTTGATCTTAAACAATTAAATCATGAAGTGGGTGTGCGCTACGCCAAAGCGCAAGAACGTATCACCCTATTAGACGGTAAAAATATTGAATTAGATTCAGCAACGTTAGTGATTTCCGATAAAAGTCGAGTGCTTGCTATAGCCGGTGTGATGGGCGGTGTAGATTCATCGGTCACCTCAGAAACTCAGGATGTATTTTTGGAAAGTGCATTTTTTACTCCTGCGTGTATAGCTGGTCGTGCTAGACAGTATGGATTAAGTACCGATTCAGCTTATCGATTTGAACGCGGTGTTGATCCAGCGATGACGGTGCCTGCTATCGAACGTGCTACACAATTACTGACAGAAATGGTGGGTGGCCAAGCAGGACCGGTGATGCAAATCGCTTCAGCCGTTCAGGCTAAACCCAGCATAAAATTTCGACCGGCGCATTTACAAAAATACTTAGGTTTTAGTTTGGATGAAAAAAAAATACAACGTATTTTTGCCAGCTTAGGCATTCAGGTGCAGCATACAGACGCGCAGGTTTGGCAAGTAATGCCGCCCACTTGGCGTTTTGATCTCAATTTAGAAGTGGATCTCATTGAAGAGTTAGTACGGATTTATGGTTATCAACATATTCCAGTGAGTTTAGCCAATTGCCCTTTGATGTTTGTACCGCAACCCGAAACCCAACTTTCGTTAACACGTTTGCAAAGTTTACTGATCGACCGTGGTTATCATGAGGCCATCAATTATAGTTTTACTGCGCCTAAACTGCAGCAAACACTTGTTCCTGATTCAGTCGCTATTAGGCTGTTAAATCCTATTTCCAGTGAACTTTCAGTCATGCGTACTAGTTTGTGGCCGGGCTTATTGAATACATTGCGTTATAATCAACAACGACAGCAATTGAGTTGTCGTTTATTTGAAACCGGAGTTTGTTTTCAAATCCACAAAGAAACACTGGAACAGCGAGAATATTTAGCAGCCGTTGCCAGTGGACAATCTTTACCCGAACAATGGGGTGTTGCTAACACTCCTTTAGATTTTTTTACGATGAAATCTGATTTGGAAGCATTGTTGAGTTTAACAGCGAAACATGACATTCAATTTATGCCAGGAACCCATCCTGCTTTACATCCCGGTCTTTCCAGTAATTTACAGCATGCGGGTAAGACTATTGGATATTTGGGGGCCTTGCATCCGAAAGTCATTGCAGCATTAGATTTAATCGGCCCGGTGTTTTGTTTCGAATTAGAAACAGCTGCGATTAATACGAGGAAATTGCCACAATTTAAAGCTTATTCTAAATTTCCTATGGTAAGACGAGATATTTCTTTTTGGATAGATAAAAAATATCTAGCACAAACTATTTTGCAGCTCGTGAATCATAAAGCAGGGGAATTATTACATCGATGCTTTTTCTTTGATGTCTATTTTTCCGCACAAGAACCAGAAAAGCACAGCTTAGCTTTAGCTTTATGTTGGCAGCATCCAACCCGAACCTTGGTGGATGCTGAAGTGGATGACTTGATGCAAAAAATAATCGATCACCTTAAACAGAGTTTTGCTATTCAACTACGGGATTAGTGTACTATGAGTTCAGTGTTAACCAAAGCTGATTTGATTAACAGCTTAAGACAACAAGAGCCTAATCTTAGCCGGCCCTTAGCGTCAAAATTAGCGGATGCTTTTTTTGACGAAATTGTATTGGCCTTAGAAAGAGGAGAAGCGGTTAAAATTTCTGGATTAGGTAGTTTTCGACGACGTCGAAAAAAGGAACGACCGGGTCGAAATCCGAAAACCGGTGAAACTACGATCGTAAGTTCTCGGAATGTCGTGTTATTTCAAGCTAGCCAGAAATTAAAATCACAATTAAAGAGCCAAAAGAGTTAAATTTATTTTCTTGAATTCACGCTGAGTTTTTGGTTACTGTGCGAATGCGTCATCGTTGTTATTAATTCAATCGTTTTTAATTTTAGTTGCGCGTTTATTGCTAGGACATTACAATGTCCGCTTTTCGGGGCGTAGCGCAGCCTGGTAGCGCACCTGCATGGGGTGTAGGTGGTCGCTGGTTCAAATCCAGTCGCCCCGACCAACTTGTTCACGCGCTGCTGTATATCTTTGCTAGCTTAGTGTAGGATAAATATAAGGAGTAGTATTTATTTACCTATATCAGGAGATAGGCTATGGCAATTTATGAAAATATTTTAGTAGCGATAGATTTACACCCTACCTGTGATGAAATTATCTTGAAGCGTGCACATACCCTCGCTAAAGGCGGGCATGTCAATTTATCGGTGATTCATGCTGTCGAACATATCAATGCCTATGGTGTGGCGCAAGCCTATCCTGCCGTTATCGATTTAGAAGGCGAAATGTTGGCCGAAGCGCAAAAACAATTAGCCGAAGTATCAAAAAAGTTTGATATCCCTACCAAACATCAATTTGTTGAAGTCGGATCACCTAAAGTGGTGATACTCGATAAAATGAAACAATTAAAAACCGATTTAATTATCATTGGTAGTCATGGTCGGCATGGTATCGGTGTATTATTTGGTTCCACAGCTAGTGCCGTGATTCATCATCTTTCTTGTGATGCCTTAGTGGTGAAGATCCCTGAATTAAAAGCCTAATAATTTATCTGGTAGCATGTCGTAAAAGCTTCTACGGTTTAGTATCTTCCTAAATAATTTGCGCGCTCGATTTGTTTTAAGTTTTTAACAAATTAAATTTTAATTATTTTTTAATAAAACTGCGTCATACTAAAATAAATACTCATAATAACAAAGGAGAATAGTATGCATAAGTCTACTCTAGGTAATGGAGGTAAAAAAACTCACCTCAATTAAGCAATGGTGATTTAGATGCGACGCATAAACAAAAATCATAGGAAGATCAAGTCTTTTTTTTAAGTCGAAAAGTTCAAAAAAAGATGCAGCGCGTTGAACTGGATTTTTGGCGTATACATTAACTATTTCTCCCTGGGCATTGATAGTAATGTTAGAGTTAGGAAATGCCTTTTTCAAAGCATTTTTATAACTCCATCTCGAGTTTCCTCCTAAATTGGAGCTAAGAAAGGGTTGGCACTCAAAAATAAGTGGTTCACTGTATTGACCGTCTTTCCCTTTACGTAGGCTGAGATCGATGGCATAGGCATAATAGTTGTCTTTCATAGCGACTTTTTAAAATTGAAGTGAAATCAGCGTATATTTATTTTAAAGTGTGATTCTTAAAGCACCATTAACTCAGCATTTTATTTAGAAATTAACCCTGTAGGTAGAACAGGCTATTCATCATTTAATAGTGTTGAAAGCTTTAAAATGATCGTCTGATCAGCAAAATTTGTTTATCTTAAATTTTTGAGCTACAGTAAGGGGGTATTACTGACAAATGAGCCAAAAATAAGACGTTTACTATGTTACGTGAGTTTCTCTTGCTTAAATAAAGGAGTATTTATGTTCAAAAGTCCGAGCGTTTTAGACTGGATAGCATTAGTTATCTTATTTATCGGTGGTTTGAACTGGGGTTTAGTCGGTTTATTCCATTTTGATTTAATTACTGGTATTTTTGGGGATTATAGCCCGATAGCTAGAATTATTTATATTATTATCGGTTTATGTGCAATTTATGTACTCGTTCGTGCCATTAGCTGCTGTAAAAAGCACGTTTCAGTCCCTTAAATCTTCGGTTCACAACAACCTCCCGTCTTAGACGGGGGGATACCATTTTTTTATTTCAACGACATAAAGTTTATCCCATAACTAAAGAAGAATTCTAATGTTATTTTTATCCGTTGCTATGGGCAACTGATCCCATCAATGCACAACAAGTACCTACGCCTTTAGCAGTTACTTTTAAGGAATGTTTGGCACTCTTAATGCTTGGGTTTTTAAAAAGGCCAATAATGGTTATAGTCGTACCTATAAACCCCTTTGAAGCGGCGCCATATAGAGCTCCATAACCCAGGTCCGGAGATCTCAATGCCATTTCCTAACGGCAAGTGAATTTTTTTCTTCAATACAAGGTTCACTCCAGCATGCATAAGCATATCCACACGCAACACCCATTATTGCGCCGGGTAATGCACCTAGAGCGGTATTTATGACTAGCGCACCTGTCCACCAACTCGTCTATTGCAAAGCGGTTAGCGTAGTTGCATGTTTTCCCTAATTGAAAATAGGGATTTATATTTTCCGAGTTTTCATTTTCTGGGGTTCTTTGTTCCATAATGTCATTAAGTTGAAGGGTTAGGTCTTTTGCCATATTTTTTCCTTAATTAATGTAATTATATTTTTGTGATAACGCATTCAATTTAAGCTCGATTAAAGATTTATCTTTATTATTTTTATTACCGATTTTTGTATTGCAATAAATAATTTAGTCGTCATTCAGTTTTATTCTAGCAACTGAGCGCTTAACTCAACCTTCTCAATCTTTTCAAACCGTGAAGTAATTTTATCGGCTGAGGTTTTAGCATCTTGAATATCGGTATAAGCTTGTTGAATGTGGCGCGATAATTGATCCATACGTTGTTTAAAGCGCGAAAAGTCCCTAGCTAAAACGCTTAAATGTTCTTGGATTAAGTGGATTTGCTCACGGGTGGCGGCATCCTTTAGGATAGCGCTGGTGGTGGTGAGTACTGCCATCATCGTGGTTGGTGAAACTAACCAGACGCGTTGGCGCTGTGCTTCTTCTACTAAATCATAATAGTTGGCATGAATTTCCGCAAAAACGGCTTCGGCAGGAATAAACAGTAAAGCACCTTCTGATGTTTCTCCGGGAATGATATATTTACTGGCTACCGCTTGAATATGATGGCGAATATCTTGACGAAATTGCGCGGCGGCGGCGCGCTGTTCACTTTTGGGTAAATCGATTTCGGTTAAGTTTCGAAAACCTTCTAAGGGAAATTTAGCATCGATGGCGATGCTCCCGGTAGGAGCGGGAAGTAATAGCAGACAATCGACACGCTTACCATTACTCAGCGTATGTTGCAAACTATAATTTTTTGCAGGTAAGACATTTTCAATTAAGCCATTGAGTTGAACTTCACCAAAAACACCCCGTGAGCGTTTGTCGGCTAATATCTGTTGTAGATTCACCACATTGGTGGAAAGTTCAGTGATGCGTTTTTGCGCTTCATCGATCAAAGCCAGGCGCTTCACGACATCCGCAAAAGTGGCAGTGGTTTGTGCAAAGCCATCAAATAAGCGTTTTTCGACTTGGCCGCTAATTGCCAGTAATTTTTCTTGTGTGTTTTCGGTTAATTTGTCCATCCGTTGACTAATTTGTTGTAAACCTTGCTGCAAACTATCTTGTAGCAGTTTTAAACTATTAAGCTGGTGTTGATCAAATTGCTGTCGATAGGTATTGAGTTCCAGTAGGAGTTGTTCTTTATTGGCCGCTGTGTTGCGTTGGTCAACGACACGTGCATCATGGAGTTGATTAAGTAAGCGATTGATATCTGTCCAACGACTTTCCATTTGGATCATTTTGTCATGTTGACGTTCTAATTTATAAAAATGCAACAATGTAAAAGCGATTAAGCTGGTAAGCAGCGCTAAAGTGATATATATAAAATAGAGGGGCATAAATTTTTCCTACGCTTAGAATGCTATGGGGACTATTAAGAATACCGTATTGATCCTATGTTTAGTTTTAATATGGCCATGTTTAGCTCACGCTGAGAATAGAGATCAACAACGAAAACTATTTTGGCAGGCGCGGCAGCTGTTAATGACTAAACATTATCCACAATTTGCTGCTTTAAAAGTTAAACTCAAAGATTATCCTTTATATCCTTATCTAATTTTTATCAAATTAAAACAACAATGGCCTTATGCTAATTTTGACGAAATTGATGAATTTTTACAAACCTATAACGATACTCCCTTAGCCATTAAATTACGTGCCGATTGGTTAGCTTATTTAGCAAAAAAACAGGATTGGAATGATTTTATTCATTATTATAAACCTATTTATGGTACACCCTTAAAGTGTTATTACCTGCAATCTTTATTGGCGACACAGCAAAAATCCTTAGCCTTTAAAAAAATAAGCACACTTTGGTTAGAAGTGAATTCACCGCCGAGTGCTTGTCGTAAGGTCTTTAATCGTTGGGAACAATCTGGCGGATTAACGACCGATTTAATTTGGAAAAAATTAAATCAAGCCATGAGTAAAAATAATGTCAATGTCATCCAACATGTCGCTCAATTTTTACCGTCAGCACAACGCCAGCAAGTGAGGCATTGGTATCGTGTACAACGTTATCCGCTATTAATTGAGTATCGCCATCAATTTGATCCCGATAATACCATCGATCGTAAAATTGTATTGTTTGGTTTGAAACGTTTGGCGATTAAAAATCCTGTCACCTTAGCAGACAATTGGTCAAAATTAAGTCATGCCTATCATTTAAATGAAGCGGAAAAGCAACCGATACTGGCCGCTTTAGCGGTTGGTTTAGCCAGACGCGGTCATTATGCAGCCGGTGTTTGGTTGCAAAAAGTAAAACCGGCTTATGCCGATGCGACTTTACGTGAATGGCGCGTACGCCATAGTTTATTAAATGGTCAATGGGATAAAGTATTGTTTTGGTTGGATCATCTATCATATAAACAACAACAAGCAAGCTGTTGGCGTTATTGGCGGGCGCGGGCACTCGTTGAGACGCAACAAACCGCAGCCGCGCAGAACATTTATAGCCGCCTTGCTAAAGAGGTTGATTATTATGGTGTACTTGCCAGCCAACGTTTGCGGTTAAATTATCACCCGTCGACGCGAAATATCCCAGGTGATCAAATAGCATTAGCCAATAATTTGGCTATACAACGTGCTAAAGAATTAATGGCCTTAGGTTTTGTCGGTGAAGCACGTCAGGAATGGTTATGGGCCGTCGATAATTTGAGTTTAGCAGAACGTCAAGCAGCCGCGCATTTGGCTAAACAATGGGGTTGGTATGATTTAGCTATCGTGGGCGCCAGTAAAGCGAATATTCACAATGATATTAAATTACGTTTTCCATTCGCGTATCGGCGTTCAGTGTTGGCTGCGTCGCGGAAAGCGCATTTAAACTCGGCATGGATTTGGGCAATTATGCGTCAAGAAAGCGCTTTTATGTGGAATGCCAAATCCAGTGCCGGCGCTTTAGGTCTAATGCAGATTATGCCGGGTACCGGTAGGCAGTTAGCGCGTGGTTTGGCGTTACGGCGCATGGATTTGCTGGATCCCGAACAGAATATTCGTTTAGGGAGTACTTATCTACGACAATTATTAAAATTATTTGATGGCAATGCCATCTTAGCGACGGCTTCTTATAATGTGGGTCCAAATCGAATTAAAAACTTTCGAGGTTTATATCAGCGGCTTCCGAAAGATGTTTGGGTAGAAATTTTACCTTGGAAAGAAACTCGCGATTATGTCAAAAGTGTGCAGCTCGCGCGCAGTATCTATAGTCAAATTTAAGCGATCGCTGAATTTAATCGCTAATCCTATCATTAGCAAATAGTTGAAACTGACTAAGAAAATCATGAAAAACACTTCAAGGCAATCAATATGCCTCGAAGTGTTGGTCGTTCAAAGGCGTTGCTTTATGTGTTAACGATGCATTTTTTTCACAACGATATTATTGGTGACGCCGGTGACGCCTTCAACTTGTTTCGCAAGCATGCCTGCTTTTTGTTTTTGTGCCCAAGTATTAGCATAACCGCCGAGTTTAACCTGGCCTTTATAGCTCATAACCGAAATAGCTAGACCTTTTACATCGGGATCAGCTAATAATTTTGATTTTACTTTTAAGGTAATGACACTATTGTCGACATATTGACCGGTAGTTTCTTGTTGAATGGCACGATGGCTGCTCATGGCTATCGTGGCTACCATTGGTAATGCAATTAAGCCTAAGATAACAAATAACTTTGCTTTCATAGTATGAATACTCCTACTTGAAAATAGAATCTAGATCTTTTTCTATGGTCAAATTTTATTCTAGGAAGGGCTAGATTTTAAAATAGATGGCTGAATAACCAAACGAGTAGCAATACAGCAATAGGTATGCCTAATAACCAAGCAATTAAATATTTCATTATCTACCCCCTCGTTACACTCTTCTTTGAGAATAAATGTTCCCTATAAAAAGGTTAGTCAAGTCGACAGATAAATCAAGTTATTCTGCTTGGAGTAGGGACAGATTATGTGCATAAAATAACCAGCAGAATAAAATCCGTGTTAAAACGGGATATCGTCATCAAAGGCTTCGGCTATTTCCGGTAATTTGTCGGCTTCACGTTTGGGTCGTGCAGTGGAGGTTTGTGTAGCAAAGGGGGGTGGTGATTCAGCGTTGGCATGGCCACCGCGACTATCGAGCATTTGCATTTCATTTGCGATAATTTCAGTGGTATAGCGATCTTGACCGCTGGTTTTATCTTGCCATTTACGGGTTTGTAAACGTCCTTCGATGTAAACCTTAGAACCTTTCTTTAAATATTCGTGGGCAATTTCTGCAAGGCGTTGGAATAAAATGACGCGATGCCATTCAGTTCGCTCTTGTAGTTCACCGGTATTTTTATCTTTCCAGCTTTCGCTAGTGGCAAGATTAATATTGGTCACAGCGACACCATTGCCGGGCATATGACGCATTTCCGGATCACCACCTAAGTTGCCGATTAGAATAACCTTATTAACGCCTCTCGCCATTTTTGAATACTCCCGTAGTATACATACTCTTCGCGTGAATTGCGGTGAGTATAAATCAAAACCATTAAGCTTGGATTTTAAATCTTGGCACGAAAAAAAGAAAGCCGTCTAGATGAATTTTTTAGAGGTTTCTTTTCATTATTTTCGAGGTTATAGTGTGGGATTTTAATAATCGCTGATAACCTTTTAGCACTTGTACTCGAACTTTCCTATTTATCTATGGATACCATTCGCATTCGTGGTGCTCGCACCCATAATCTACAGAATCTCGATCTTGATATTCCCCGTGATCAATTAATTGTGGTGACTGGACTATCGGGCTCAGGTAAGTCGTCGTTAGCCTTTGACACGTTATATGCCGAAGGTCAGCGTCGTTATGTGGAATCGTTGTCTTCTTATGCACGCCAATTTCTTTCCATGATGGAAAAACCTGATGTCGATCATATCGAAGGACTTTCTCCAGCGATTGCCATTGATCAAAAATCTACCTCACATAATCCACGCTCCACCGTTGGCACGGTCACTGAAATTTATGATTATTTGCGGGTGTTGTTTGCGCGCATAGGCGAGCCGCGCTGTCCGGTGCATAACACCAGTTTAGCAGCACAAAGTGTTAGTCAGATGGTGGATAGCTTAATGGTCTTGCCGATGGAGACCCGTCTACTTATTTTGGCGCCAAAAGTACAGGGGCGGAAAGGTGAGTTTAAGCCTTTACTTGATGAATTACGCAGTCAAGGTTACTTACGAGCACGCATAGATGGCGAATTGATCGAATTAGATCAGGTAAGTTCTTTAAAGGCTAAACAAAAACATACGATTGATGTGGTCGTCGATAGACTGAAAGTGAAACCTGACAATCGATTACGCTTGAGCGAATCTTTAGCCACCGCGGCAGGCTTGAGCGACGGTTTAGTGACGGTGCTAGTACAAGATGCGTCAGGAAATACGGCACAGGAATTAGTTTTTTCTGAACGTTTTGCCTGTCCAGAGTGTGGCTATAGTATTAGTGAGTTAGAACCACGTTTATTTTCTTTCAATAATCCAGCGGGTGCTTGTTCCCAATGTGATGGTTTAGGCCATGAAATGATCTTTGATGCCGAGAAAGTGATACCACAGCCGGAGCTTAGCATTGCGCGCGGCGCTATTCGGGGGTGGGATGCGCAGAATCCTTATTATTCTTTATTATTATCGACCTTAGCCAAACATTATGGTTTTTCTTTAGACACGCCTTTTAATGCATTGCCGGATAAACTTCAGGAAATTATTTTATATGGGAGTGGTAAAGAAGAAATAAAATTTCATTACGAGAGTGAAAAAGGTTACGTCTACAATAAGAAAAAACCTTTTGAAGGCGTGATTTCCAGTATGCAACGGCGTTATCAAGAAACTGAATCACATTCTGTGCGTGAAGATTTAGCCCGTTATTTGGCTTCTAAACCTTGTACCGCTTGCCATGGGACAAGATTAAATGTCGCCGCACGCCATGTGTTTATCGCCGATAAAGCGATTACTGATTGGGTGGCTTTACCTCTCGATAAATTAAAAGAACTTTTTGAAAAATTAAATTTATCCGGCCAACGTGCTCAGATTGCTATGCGATTACAAAAAGAAATTATTGACCGGTTAAATTTTTTAATTGATGTGGGTTTAAATTATCTGTCCTTGGATCGGAGTGCCGATACCTTATCAGGCGGAGAATCACAACGAATACGGTTGGCAAGCCAAATCGGTTCAGGTTTAGTGGGTGTAATGTATATACTTGATGAGCCATCAATAGGATTGCATCAAAGAGATAATGGTCGTTTGTTGAGTACCTTGTTGCGCTTGCGTGATTTAGGGAATACCGTCATTGTTGTTGAACATGACGAAGAAGCCATCCGCCATGCCGATTATGTCATCGATATGGGACCGGGCGCGGGTGTGCATGGAGGGCGGGTGCTTGCACAAGGCTCGCCCGCTGCGATTATGCGCAATCCACATTCATTAACCGGACAATATTTATCCGGTGAACGCCGTATCGAATGCCCTAAAAAACGTTGCAAATTTGATAAGCAGCAGGTCATTAAACTGTCGGGGGCGAGCGGCAATAACTTAAAACACATTGATGTTGAGATTCCTCTGGGTTTAATGACCTGCATTACCGGCGTATCAGGCTCTGGAAAATCAACACTGATTAATGACACCCTATACCCTCTGGCAGCCAAAAAATTAAACGCAGCTATTTTGCCACAAGCAGCAGCTTATCAATCCATTACCGGTTTAGAACAGTTGGATAAAGTGATCGATATTGATCAAAGTCCGATAGGGCGTACGCCCCGATCCAATCCAGCGACCTATATTGGTTTATTTACGCCCATACGCGAATTATTTGCTGCAACACCGGAAGCGCGTTCCCGAGGCTATACGGCGGGACGTTTTAGTTTTAACGTAAAAGGGGGCCGCTGTGAAGCGTGCGAAGGTGATGGTGTACTCAAAGTAGAAATGCATTTCTTAGCGGATGTGTATGTGCAATGTGATGTCTGTAAAGGCCAGCGCTATAATCGTGAAACCTTAGAAATACGCTATAAAGGAAAAACGATTTATCAGATCCTCGAAATGACCGTAGAGGAAGCCCATGAGTTTTTTAATCCTATCCCGGTTTTAGCACGAAAATTACAGACATTGATTGAAGTAGGGTTAGGTTATTTGCATTTAGGCCAAAGCGCACCGACTTTATCGGGTGGGGAAGCGCAACGTGTCAAGCTCGCCAAAGAACTGAGTAAACGCGATACCGGTCGTACTTTATATATTTTGGATGAACCAACGACCGGTTTACATTTTTATGATATCGAACAATTATTGAAGGTGTTATATCGTTTGCGTGAGCGCGGTAATACGGTGGTGGTGATCGAACATAATCTTGATGTGATCAAAACCGCTGATTGGATTATTGATCTCGGACCGGAAGGCGGTAGTAAAGGCGGTGAGATCGTTTGTGTCGGCACGCCCGAACAGGTTGCAAAACAACCGACTTCCTATACCGGCCATTATTTAAAACCCTTATTAGGCAAACGTAATTTATCCAGTGAAAATGGTAGTCGTCATGGTTGAATGGATAAAAATAAAAAACCCCTAGAACAGGGGTTTTTTATTAACAGAAGGTTTGGTTTTATCAGGAGAATTAACCAAAGCTGTAACCAAGACCTATCGTTGCAAAGTTAATGTTTGCGGGTTTATTTTTACCGATAGGATGAATGTGTGTAAAAGAGGTATCAATAAACATATTTGGCGTAATGTCATAGGTGACACCGATGCCTGTTTCAGGCGCCCAATTGTGTTTACTAAATAGATCAGTTACTGGTTTGCCTTGGTATTGCATTTTACCCTTACTTTTAACCGTGGTGGTTAAATAAGCCATACCGGCTTTACCATACACACTGAATTTATCGCTAATTGGATAAATACCTTTACCAACGATATCAAACGCATGTTGATTAATGGTGATAGCTTCTTTGGTAGTGGTGGTAACCACGCTAGTACTTGTTGACATTGTATTCACTGGGATAGCAATTCCAGTTAATGGATCAACTTTCATGGAAATACCAGGAACTTGAGTAGTCACACTAGAACTAGAAGTCATCGACAGATTTGATTTTTGTTGACCAAATTGCATATAACCTAATTCAACCGCCCAGTTTTGGCTAAATCGATAACCAATCGCTAAACGACCTGCCATTTCACCTTTAGCTGCTTTTTTATCTTTGCTAACAGTAATATCGGAAGGAAGTTTTTTAAATTGGTTGCCGGTACGGGCATAGCCGATTTGACCATCGACATAGATACCATTGGTCGTTGCATTAGCAGCCATCATACCGAGCGCGGAAACGCCTAGTACGCTTACTGCGATTATTCTCTTAATCATATTGTTATTTTCCTCGTAAGAGTTTAACTAGTTAAACAGAGCGCATTTCTATCACTTGTATAAATAGTTGTCAACTTTATTATCAATTATTTTTATATATCAGCTGGATTGAAGCGAAAAACCGGTCTGGGAGACTAAAAAACCAAAAAAAACTCCTAGAACAGGGGGGGTTTAACAAACAAATATGGGTTTAAAACTTAGGTATTAACCGAAGCTATAACCAATACCTACGGCAGCAAAGTTGATGCTGTTAGGCTTGTGTTTACCCATCGGTTGGATATGCGTCATCTAAAGGACTACATTTCAAGCTAGAGAATAGAGCGATTGATGGATTTATGCATAATGACCAAAAAGAAAAACCCCTTGAAAAAGGGGTTTTTGCGAGAACTTAGAGTAAAAACAAAGATTAACCGAAGTTGTAACCAACACCAACCGCAACGAAATCAATGTTACCAGGCTTATTGCTTCCTAAAGGTTGAATGTGTGTCCAAGAAGTATCGATAGATACATTGGGTGTAAAGTCGTAGCTGACACCGATGGCGGCTTCTGGCGCCCATTTGTGCTTAGCAACATTGGCATAATGATTAAGGCCTAATGTTGCGTCTTTACCGCTAACAATTTTAGCATTAAGATCGGTGGTTAAATAGGCAACGCCGAGCTTACCATAGACATTAATAGTCTGGGTAACGGGCAAAATACCTTTACCGACTAAGTCAATGGCATGTTGTTGCAATTGTAATGTCGCTGAACCGGGCTCATCTTTTAAAAATGTGTTAGGGATATCAAGTTTTCTTTGACTTAATCCTAAATAACCCACTTCAACAGCAAAGTTTTGATTGAACTGATAACCCAAAGCTAAGCGACCAGCGATACCGTTGTTGGCTAAGTCATGATTTTTACCCAAATCAATATCATGTTTATCGAAACGGGTTTTGTTACTCATGTGAGTATTCGCATAACCTAATTGACCGGTGACATAGACACCCGGAGCAGCAGCATTTGCAGTCATTGCCGCTAATACCGAAACACTTAATACGGTGTTACTTAGAACTTTTTTAAACATTATTATTATTCTCCTAAAGAGTTTTTAACGAGTTAAAAGAAAAACCCCAGAAGAGGGGTTTTTCAAGAACTTAGAATTAAGACTTACTTAACCGAAGTTGTAGCCAACACCGAGCGCAGCAAAGTCAATATTGCCAGGCTTGTTGTTACCTAAAGGTTGGATGTGTGTCAAAGAAGCATCTAAAGAGACATTAGGTGTAATGTCATAGCTGACACCGATAGCAGCTTCTGGCGCCCATTTGTGTTTAGCAATATTAGCTTCACCATTGAGATCTAAAGTAGCTGCAGGTATACCAGGGATTTTACCGTGGGCTGTATAATCTGTAGTGATATAAGCAACACCGAGTTTACCATAAACGTTAATATTAGTCGTTAAAGGAAGGATACCTTTACCGGCAAAATCAATGACATTTTGTTGCAGCTTTAATTTAGCATCGGCTACAAGGGGTGTGTTAGGCACTTTATAAGCATTTAGCTGAACCTTGCTATCGCTTAATTGTAAATAGCCCGCTTCAACAGCAAAATTTTGATTGAATTGATAACCGATAGCGGCGCGACCAGCCAAGCCATTATTGGATAAATCCTTGCCGAGTTTGCTGTCCAAATGAGTATCTGCATAGCCGACTTGACCGGTGACATAGACGCCGGGTGCTGCGGCGTTTGCTGTCATTGCCGCTAATGCAGAAATACTTAATACAGTTGTACTTAGAACTTTTTTAAACATTATTATTATTCTCCTGAAGAGTTTAACTAGTCAAACGAGCAACTATTAAACAATTAGATTTATTTTTTGTCAACTTCTGCGCAAGAAAAATTACTTTCTTAAATTTTCCTTAATTTTATTTTTTATTTTACTTAAAAATCAATTTTAAAATTGAAACTTCCTTTTTTAATTTATTTAGTTAACATAAGCGTATGTTAAGGAAAAATTAATATAAAAAAGGAGGACTCAGCAGACTAAAAATTTAAAAATACTTTTATCAATTTATATCCAACAATATTCATAAATTAAGGAAGATTTATGCTTAGTATCCAACACCTGACTGACGCTATCAATTTCTATCATCGCCATAAAGGTCTTATAAAAAAAATAACAGGTTCCAAACATGCTGCGATATTAGCGACCGAAACCTATTTACAATCTTTGCAACCGGATAGAAATTTAATTTCTAATCAGGATCTATTGACCATTAATCGTTTTTTTTTATTTGATCATCCTGTACAACCGGGAAAAGCGGCTTATGAAACGTGGCTTTTTATTAATTATCATTATTTTTGTGATTTAAATTTCGCGCAAGTTGACCAGTTAGCGCAATTGCTGAACTGTTCGGTACCCTTAAAGCATGCAGGATTTGCGACTTGCAGTGAAGCCGGTTATCAAAAATTTCCAGAGAACTTTTCCAAATTGACGCTAGAACAATTAGATAATAGAAGTAATGCTGAAAAAATGCGTGAGTTTTTTAACGTGTTAAGCGCCGCTTATCAACACAACAATTTCAGCGAGGATGGCTTTGTTGCTTTAAGTAAACTCTGTGTGCAGGGGATGTTAAATCAAGACATTATCAATCTTATTCTACAGAATAAACAAGCTAACTTTTTGGCTGAATGTATGATCATGATGAAACATAGCGATATTTTAACGCCTAAGAATCAACAGATCTTGATTGATTTTCCTTATCTTCAACGGTTGCTTCGCACGATGCTTTGCTTAGAGAAAATCGGACTTTTAACACCGGAAAATTTTGCAGAGATTTCAGGAGACAATAATCACGCGTGGTTACTTGCGTTGGAAGAAATGCCTGAAGCGTTAATAACCCCGGAAATTTGGCAAGGCTTGCTTAATTTATTGAAAAATAGTCATATAAGCGACTTTAAAAATGATATTAAAGAATATGCTGAAATGTTAATGCAGGAGGCTAATGTTGAACAAAAGGAAAAAGTTAGTTTAATCAGTGAGGAAGCACAAGCGACCCAAAGTCGCCCTTCGACTTCGCGTTTGTTTTTGATATCTCCAGGCACTCTCTCAGCAGTAGTCAATGAAGAGGTCGTTGCCACTAGTAACTTAGTTCCTTAATGAGGGTGTAAAAAACTTAACTAGTTAAGTTTTTTAACTAGTTAAGCTTACATAAGTGTTTAGCCAAAATTATAGCCAATACCCACCGCTAAGAAATCGATATTACCAGGACGGCGACTTCCTAGTGTTTGGATGTGAGTTAATGAGGTATCAACCGTGACATTGGGTGTAATATCGTAACTCATACCCACCGCAACTTCAGGTGCAAACGTGCGTTTGGCGATATCTTCGTTGGGTGCATTTAATTGGGTGGTTAGATAAGCTATACCTACTTTTCCGTACATATCAACATTATTGGTGATGGGTAACATAGCTTTTGCAGCAAGATCGATAGCATATTGTTTATTAGAAAAAGTAGCGTTATCCTTTTCAGAAGGGAATTTAACATCGGACAGTTTCAGATATCCTACTTCTAAAGCGGCATTGGGCGTAATTTTATAACCTAATCCGACACGACCAACGAGGCCATCATTGGCTAAAAAAGGTCCTGCCCCCGATTGTAAATGAGATTTTATATGTGTATCTGCATAACCGACTTGACCGGTTACATAGAAGCCTGGAACGGCGGAGTTGGCTACCATTGTGCCTAATATAGATACACTAAACATCGTTGTGGTTAGAATTTTTTTAAGCATTATTATTATTTTCTCCAGGAAAAATATTATTATTAGTAATACTATTTAATCGTTAATAGGAATTAATGTCAATTTTCCAACCGTTTATGAAAAACGTAGTAGGAATAAATAAAATTATAAATATAATGGTCAGAAATTACTTAAATCTATCTAAAAATTTAAGAAGCGAAGCGCCACTTTATTCATGGAGAGATATAGCATGCCTGAAAAAATAATAAGAAAACTCAATAATACCGAACAGGATAGTTTTAGCGGTAATGACGATAGGAGTGACACAGATAATAGTACTAATGAGAAGGAAAATAGTTACTGCACTGCATAAGGGTCTAAGTAAAGCGGAACTACGTTCAACTTTATTAAATGAAATACATCAGTGACGGAGCTCGAGCTGTGGTTTATGATTATGTTAGTGCTTATGTAAATTTAAAAACTGCCTATAAAAGCCAGGATAAAAACACCGAAGCGGTTGAATACGCGAAACATAGTCAATTCTTAAACGCCAAGGATGAAACAAGTTTTTGCTAAACGTTTTGTTAATTATTTTGATCACTATGCGCATTCTTATGTGTCCCTATTTTACAGAAGGAAATAGAGCCGATTGGGTAAAAGGGCGGCTATCGGCTTAGGATATATGACTAACCAAAATAATAAGAGACACCGAGTGAATAAAAATCACTGCTTGGCGCATGATTACTGCCACCAATTTTTTGAATGCGATTCCAAGAAAATTCGACAGGAACATTCGGTTTTAATGCATAACTAATTCCTACACCAAACGTCGGCTCTAAAGTTTTGGAGTAACTATTAATACTGCCGTTATACGGAGCAATGACGATTAATCCGCCTTGTGAGTTAGGGCGTAAGTAAGCTAGACCTAATTTGGCATAAAGATTTAATTTTGAATTAACCGGAAGTATTCCTTTTGCGGTTAAGTCAAAGGCACTGACTTTGCTTGAGGCACTGGCAATGTAATTGTTACCAACGGCCGAGCTACTCGCATTATTAAAATGACGATAACCGAATTCTATTGCCCAATGTTGATCAAACTGATAACCAAAACTAAGACGATACGTTAAAAGCATGTTATTTAGACCGGGTAACAACACCGGTGAGTTGCCATTGTTGACAGTGACCAAATCCGTCGTATTGATATGAGTATTGTCATAGCCGAGTTGTGCGCCAGCATAAAAACCTGGCATCTCCGCTTGCACATTTTGCGTGATAGCGAGAACAGTGCTAGCGAGCAATAAGGTGCTTGTACTTTTTTTTAGCATAATGCTTCCTAATAGTTAAAAAAATATTGTATCAAAAATTAATGCTAGCGAAATGACTAGGCATCTACTCAGCCTGCCAACGTCGACATCATGAGTTATAACCAGAACGCAGCACTATGTTAACCAAAATAATAGGCTAAACCTATCGAATAAAAATCAGTACTGGGTATGTTGTTACCGCCACCGACACTTTGGATGCGTGTCCAAGCTAAATCAATGGGTACAAAAGGAGTGATGTCATAACTTAGTCCGAGACCAAAACTGGGATTCCAACTATCCGAATAGCCTAAATAATTATGACCATTCACTACCGCAGACCCATTGGCTTTGAGATAAGCCAAACCGAGCTTGGCATAGAGATTGACATTACTGGAAATAGGCAACATGGGTTTCGCCATGAAATCGATAGCTTTTTGACTTAAAGAAACATTGGCGCCGGGTACACCGCCGACACCGGAAAAATCAACATCCGAAAACCGAGTATAACCGATTTCAAAGGCAACGTTTTGATTAAATTGATAACCACCGGCAATACGGCCAGTAAAAGCCATTTTACTATTAATAGAAAGAGCGGCGGCATTGCTCGCTTCTTGATGAGTATCGGCTGTGCCGAGTTGGCCTAAGATGTAAAATCCAGGAATGGAAGCAATGGCTAATAAAGGCATGCAAGCTGAAAGCAGAAAAACTAGCTTAGTCCCGATTTTTTTCAACATGAACAACGCTCCTTGTGAATGAAGATATCCTATTATACGATAAGCGGCATGAACAACCTACCGCGCTGGCGAGCTTATTTTGAATTATTGCGTTTACATCAACCGATAGGAATTTTTTTATTGCTCTGGCCGGTTTTATGGGCTTTATGGATTGCCGGTGCGGGTGCTGTTGATTTTAAAATGCTTATTTTATTTATCATCGGTGTGCTGCTTACCCGTTCACTGGGTTGTGTAATGAATGATATTGCCGATAGAAATCTGGATGGTTTTGTAACCAGAACCTGCCATCGACCCTTAGTGACAGGCGCTGTGAGCTTGCAAGAAGCCGTGCTCTTATTAATTGTGTTATCAGCATTAGCCTTGCTAGTGGTTTATCAATTAAATCGTTTAACCATTGAACTGGCGCTTATTGCGGCAGGCATGATCGCACTTTATCCCTTTACCAAACGGTATATGGCTTGGCCGCAATTATTTTTAGGGTTCGTATTTGGCGCATGGTCGATCTTAATGGCTTTTTCAGCAGAAACGGGGAAAATCCCGGGGATTGCCTGGTTGTTGTTTCTAGCGGCTTATGGTTGGTGTGTGGCCTATGATACCATTTATGCCATGGTGGATAGAGAAGACGATAGACAGGTGGGGATTAAATCCAGTGCCATTGCTTTAGGTCGTCACGATATAGTATTTATTGCTACGTTAGAATTCGTTTTTGTTTTGCTATTAGGTATCATCGGCCGCTGTTTAAAGGTGCATCCCATTTATTATGGGATGTTAAGTTTGATTGCGGGATTATTCATTTATCAACACCATCTCATTAAAAATCGAAATCCTAAAGCGTGTTTTCAAGCTTTTTTGAATAATGCCTGGATTGGTGGTTTGGTTTTTTTAGGATTTTTCTTTGGTATACCGAGTTGACTTAGTTAAGAGGTAAAATTTATGAAAACCAAAGTTATTTATCCTGGTACTTTTGATCCGATGACGAATGGTCATCTTGACTTAGTACAACGTGCTGCACAGCTTTTTGCAACCGTGATTGTGGCGGTGGCTAAAAACCCCAGCAAAGCGCCCGTATTTTCTATTGATGAACGCATTAACTTAGCACGAGCAGTATTAAAAGACTTACCTAATGTCCAGGTCCATGGATTTGATGGCTTACTTATTAATTGTGCGAAGGAATACGACTCGCGGGTTATTTTGCGTGGTTTACGGGCGGTTTCTGATTTTGAGTATGAATTCCAATTGGCGAGTATGAATCGAAAAATGATGCCGGATTTAGAAACCTTATTTTTAACGCCAGCCGAACAGCATTCTTTTATCTCAGCTAACTTAGTCCGAGAAATTGCTAGTTTAGGGGGCAATGTGGCACAGTTTGTACCGCCCGTTGTTGCCGAAGCGTTACAGGCTAAATTTAAGTGAACAAGATTTAGAAAAAAAGGTAGAGGCTATGGCTTTACTCATTACCGACGAATGTATCAATTGTGATGTCTGCGAACCTGAATGTCCGAATGAAGCGATCTTTCAGGGTGAGTTTATTTATGAAATTAAGCCGAATAAGTGCACCGAGTGTGTAGGGCATTTTGATGCGCCACAGTGTGTCGAGGTTTGTCCGGTTGCATGTATAGTAGTCAATCCAGCGCATAAAGAAACACCTGAACAATTGTTATTGAAATACCAAGGCTTAACCAAAGTGACTGAAATGGAATAAGCTCGATTTAAGCGAAACGACGGTTGTTTTTTCGACCATCAGACCGCATAATATGCGTCTTTTAGAATTGCTTACACAAGAGGGCCATCATGGCAGTCCAAAAATCACGTAAATCTCGCTCAAAACGCAACATGCGCCGTGCACATGATGCACTCACCTTACCGGCTACTTCCATTGATGCAACCAGTGGAGAAACCCATATACGCCATCACATCACTAAAGATGGCTATTATCGTGGCAAAAAGGTACTTAAAGTTAAGGAATAATCCCTTTAAATGTTTCGATATACTCTGGCCATTGATGCGATGGGTGGGGATTATGGTCCCTCCGTCGTCGTACCTGCTGTACTCTTAGCTCTGCAAGAAGAGCCTGAGCTACGTATTATTCTTGTCGGTGACATGGATGGTATGCAGCGGCAGTTGAAACTGGCAAAAACCCAACCTGCCTCCGGTCAATTGACACTCCATGCAGCGACTCAGGTCGTATCGATGGATGAGCCGCCCGCTTTAGCGCTGCGGAATAAAAAAGACTCTTCGATGCGCGTCGCCATTAATTTAGTCAAAGAAGGCGAGGCGCAAGCCTGTGTGAGTGCCGGCAATACCGGCGCATTGATGGCGACTGCTCGTTTTGTCTTGAAAACGATACCGGGTATCGATAGACCCGCTATTAGTGCCATGCTTCCGACCATGAAAGAACAAACCAAAGTACGCGTTTTAGACTTGGGTGCGAATGTCGATACCGGTGTAGAGCATCTACTGCAATTTGCGGTAATGGGTTCGATACTAAGCTCCGAAATCGACAATATTCCCAGTCCGCGAGTGGCTTTGTTGAATATTGGTGCGGAGGAAATTAAAGGCAATGAACAGGTAAAAAAGGCGGCCGAATTATTGAAAAATGCGCATATCAATTATATCGGTTACATTGAAGGTGATGAGATTTATCAAGGCTTGGCCGACGTCATTGTCTGTGATGGTTTTGTCGGCAATGTCGCTTTAAAAGTGACTGAAGGTGTTGCTAAATTAATGGGTCATTACATTAAATTAGCGTTTAATCGAAATTGGTTTTCGCGTCTTTCCGGTTTGATGGCGCTACATGTACTAAAAGGATTGCGTAAACAATTTGATCCGGCGCATTATAATGGTGCAAGCTTTGTAGGTTTGCGCGGCATAGTAATTAAAAGCCATGGCAGTGCGAACGTATTGGCTTTTAAAAATGCTATTAATGAGGCCATCTTGGAAGTCCAAAAAAATATCCCTGAACGGATACGCGAACAAGTGACCGGTTTATTGAAGGAATCTGAACAATCTTTATGAAATATTCACGTATTGCAGGCACTGGTAGTTATGTACCGGAAAAAATATTAACGAATGCCGAACTTGAAAAGCGAGTAGCCACCACGGATGCCTGGATAGTTGAACGTACCGGCATACGCGAACGGCATATTATTGGCCCTAACGATAGCACCGCAAGCATGGCAACCGCTGCGGCCAAAAAAGCGCTTGACGCGGCTCAGCTCTCGGCTAAAGAGATACAATTAATTATTGTCGCGACCAGCACACCGGATAAATTTTTTCCTAGCACTGCTTGCTTAGTACAAGCCGCATTGGGTGAAGACGGCTGTCCTGCTTTTGATATCGTAGCCGCTTGCGCCGGTTTTAATTATGCATTGAGTATTGCCGATCAATTTATTCGTAATGGTGTTGTGCAAACGGCATTGGTTGTCGGCAGTGAAAGCATGTCGAATATTATTAATTGGGAAGATCGATCGACTTGTATTTTATTTGGTGATGGTGCCGGTGCGGTGATACTTCAAGCCGCGACAGAACCGGGTATTATTTCTTCACATCTTCATGCTGCAGGTTCCTATAAAGATTTATTGTCACTGGGTACCGGCTTAAAAAAAGGAGATGTGCCGCATCTTAAAATGCAAGGCAGTGAGGTCTTTAAAATTGCAGTGAATAAATTAAGTGCTGTCTTAGAGGAAACCTTAGCTGCAAATCAAATTAATAAAAAAGATATTGATTGGTTAATACCTCATCAAGCTAATTTAAGAATTATTAAAGCTATGGCGAATAAACTTAAAATGACTATGCAACAAGTTGTGATTACTTTAGATCAACATGGCAATACATCGGCGGCTTCTATTCCATTAGCATTAGATGTCGCAGTGCGCGACGGTCGTATTCAACGTGGGCAATTATTGTTAATGGAAAGTTTTGGTGCAGGGTTGGCATGGGGGTCTGCTTTAGTACGCTACTAAATTAAAATCCTCGTCTTTTGTTTGATTTTGTTGTTGAAGAAACTTTTCCAATGCTCACGTACTACTCAGTACGCTCCGCTTCGTAAAAGTTTCTTCGCTTAGAACTCAAACAAAAGACTTGATTTTATAATACTTAATTTCAATATTTAAATGAGCCATTATGAATAAAAAAATTGCATTTGTTTTTCCAGGCCAAGGTTCGCAAGCTTTGGGCATGTTAGCGGCGTTTGCTAAACGCTACCCTGTCATTCGCGAAACCTTTATGCAGGCTTCACGCGTTCTAAGACTTGATCTTTGGGAACTATGTCAAGAAGGTCCAGAAGCCGTACTTAATCAAACAGAAAATACTCAACCAGCGTTATTAACCGCCAGTGTCGCTTTATGGCGGGTTTGGAAACAACAACAGGGTTTTGAACCTACGTTTATGGCAGGCCATAGTTTAGGTGAATATTCTGCTTTAGTATGTGCGGGATCACTGGATTTTGTGACTGCCGTTGATTTGGTTGCTAAACGCGGACGCTTTATGCAATCGGCTGTTCCACTCGGCAGGGGAGCGATGGCGGCCATAGTGGGTCTCGATCCTGATGAAATACAGGCATTATGTGTAGCAGCGGCTGAAGGTCAAGTGTTATCACCCGCTAATTATAATTCCATTGGTCAAACCGTCGTAGCGGGGGATGCGGCTGCAGTGCAACGCTTACTCAATCTGGCTAAACCGGCAGGCGCTAAGCTAGCGAAACTTATTCCCGTTAGTGTTCCATCACATTGTGCTTTAATGAAGCCAGCTGCGAAACAACTCGCACGGGTATTGGAAGACATTACCATCGATGTACCGAATATTCCTGTTATCAATAATGTCGATGCCGCCATTGAACATGATCCAAGCCTGATAAAAAAAGCACTTATTGATCAATTGACGAGTCCAGTGCGTTGGGTAGAAATAATACAACAATTTGAGAAGCGTGATATTGAAGAAATAATAGAATGCGGTCCAGGTAAAGTATTAGCGGGTTTGAATAGACGTATTGTATCGATACCCACCATTCCGCTCTACGATCCTGAAGTATTACAAGATGCCTTAATGGGTTAAGGATAGATTTATGTTGTTATTAAAAGATAAAGTGGCACTGGTAACGGGTGCAAGTCGTGGTATTGGTGCAGCCATTGCTATGGCATTGGCGCAACAAGGTGCGTTAATTGCAGGAACCGCTACGACTGCAGCCGGTGCCGAAGAAATTTCTCGCACACTTGAACAGCAAAATTTAAAAGGTAAAGGTTTTGTATTGGATTTAAAAGATGAGTTATCCATTAAACATTTAATGAATGAATTACAACCATTTGGATTACCCCATATATTGGTGAATAATGCCGGCATTACGCGGGATAATTTATTATTGCGTATGAAAGCATTCGAATGGGATGAAGTAATCAATACTAATTTAACGGGTGTTTTTAATGTTTAAAGCCGATGCTTAAAGCACAATCTGGACGTATTATTAATATTGCTTCTATAGTAGGGTGTACCGGAAATCCTGGCCAAGCTAATTATGCGGCGGCCAAAGCCGGTTTAATTGGCTTTACTAAAGCATTGGCACAAGAAGTGGCAACGCGGAATATTACGGCGAATGTGGTGGCGCCAGGGTTTATTGCAACCGATATGACCGGTCAATTAAATGAAAATCAACGTACTTTGTTATTGGAAAAGATTCCAGTCAAACGTTTGGGTACTGTGCAAGATATTGCTCATGCCTGTGTCTATTTAGCTTCTGATTGGGCTAATTATGTGACCGGTAATACTTTACATGTCAATGGCGGAATGTATATGAATTGATCAGAATAGATTTGCAAAGTAAGTTTATTTTTTATTTACCGTTAAACTTACTATTAATTTAATTAAAGTGGCTTGCGTTCATTCAGGAATTGAATAAACTAAGCAACAGGTTTTATTTATACTAAAAGGGGAGATTCTCAGTGAGTACAATTGAAGAGCGTGTCAAAAAGGTAGTGATCGATCAACTTGAAATAAATGAAGGAGAAGCCACTATGGAAGCTTCTTTTGTTGATGATTTGGGTGCTGATTCTTTGGATACAGTGGAATTAGTCATGGCTTTAGAGGAAGAGTTTGATACCGAAATCCCTGATGAAGAAGCTGAAAAAATTCGTACTATTCAGCAAGCCGTTGACTATATTAAACAACACCAAGCTGAAACTGAAGATTCAGAAGAAACTGAAGAATAAAATTCCTTCTAGAATAGGCGGCGAATCAAAGCAACGCGAGTGCAGAGGGCGAGTAACGTGAAGAAAAAAAGACGTATAGTAGTAACCGGTGTCGGGATGATGACACCGTTAGGTTTAAATACCAAAACAACTTGGGAAGCGATATTGGCTGGAAAAAGTGGAGTAGCGACGATTACCCAATTTGATGTTTCTGGTTTTCCTTGCCAAATCTCAGCGAGTGTTCGTGATTTTCAAGCTGAAAATTATGGTATTTCGCCAAAAGAAGGCCGCAAAATGGATTTATTTATTCAATATGGTTTAGCGGCAGCGATGGAAGCTATGGCCGATGCAAAACTCGAAGTGACCGAAAAAAATGCGGAACGAATCGGTGTTGCGGTAGGTTCCGGAATTGGTGGGTTACCTTTTATTGAAGAAAATCACACGAAATTGGAACAAGGTGGTCCGCGTAAAATATCGCCGTTTTTTATACCGGGTGCTATTACCAATATGCTCGCAGGCCAAATTTCGATCCGTTATGGTCTACGCGGACCGAACATTGCGGTAGTCACGGCGTGTACGACGGGAACGCATAATATTGGTTTAGGTGCTCGTACGATTCTCTATGGTGATGCCGACGTCATGGTGGTCGGAGGCTCAGAAATGGCAACGACACCTTTAGGTTTAGGTGGCTTTTCTGCCTGTCGGGCCTTATCGAATCGGAATAAAGATCCACAAGCAGCCAGTCGTCCCTGGGATAAAGCGCGTGATGGCTTTGTATTAGGCGATGGTTCAGGTATTTTAGTTCTGGAAGAGTATGAACGTGCTAAACAGCGTAATGCACCGATCTATGCTGAATTAGTGGGTTTCGGGATGAGTGCTGATGCTTACCATATGACCAGTCCTGCGCCCGAAGGGCAGGGTGCCATGACGGCCATGTTAAATACGTTGCATGATGCCAATATCGATAAAGAAAAAGTAGCATATATTAATGCGCATGCGACTTCTACCTTACAAGGGGATTATTTAGAATTAAGAGCCATTCGCCGGGTATTTGGCGATTATGCGAAGAAGATGGCGATTAGTTCGACTAAATCCATGACCGGTCATTTACTTGGAGCCGCTGGTGCCGTTGAAGCTATTTTTACAATTTTAGCGCTAAAAGATCAAAAAGCGCCTCCCACCATTAATTTAGATAATCCTGGAAATCCACCAGAAAGCAATATTCCTGATGATGATTTTGTGGGTCTGAATTTTGTCCAGAATGTTCCACAAGAACTGAAAATGGATTATGCACTTTCTAATTCTTTTGGATTTGGTGGAACGAATGCCTCTTTGCTTTTTGCTCGATTGTAACGCCTATGCATAAAAGATTGACACTGATTGCATTAGTCATTTTGGTGGTCGGTTTTTTATGCAGTTATTTTGTCTCGCATTATCATCGTTTTCTAATTACTCCTTTAAATCCAACGCAAACGATACATATCGTTTTTTCACCTGGTTCATCCGTGCACCATTTAATTACGGATTTACAACAGCAAGCCGATCTGCCGCATCCACGTTATTTTTTATTTTTAACTTATATTAAAGGGGCGACTAATAAATTAAAAACCGGCGAATATCAGTTTGATCCGGGAACGACACCGAGTCAGTTATTAGATCAAATGTTAGCCGGTAAAGCTATCTTTCATCGGTTTACAATAGTGGAAGGGTGGACATTTCAACAATTAATTAGCGCACTGAATAATTTAGACGCTGTTAAACATCAACTGCAGCATGTTTCTCCAGAACAAATCTTAGCGAATTTGGGCTTGCCGGCACAAAATCCCGAAGGGTTTTTTTATCCGGCCACTTATTACTTCAGTGCCGGGGTTAAGGATAGTGATTTATTAAAATGGTCTTATCAATTATTAGAAAAGAAACTACACATAGCTTGGAAACATCGCGATACACACTTACCCTATAAAACACCATATCAAGCATTGATTGCAGCCTCTTTAGTCGAAAAAGAAACCGCACTGGCTAAAGAACGACCGATGATTGCTGGTGTGATTGTGCGGCGTTTGCAGGCAGGAATTCCTTTACAGATCGATGCCAGTATCATTTACGGTTTAGGTGCACATTACACCGGAAAACTAACCCTAGAAGATCTCCATAAAGACACACCTTATAACACTTATACTCGCAAAGGTTTACCACCCACACCAATAGCCAGTCCTAGTTTCGCTTCAATCATGGCCGCTTTGCATCCAGACCAGAGTCAAAATTTATATTTTGTTGCCAAAGGTGATGGTTCGCATCAGTTTTCTGCTCACTTAGCCGAACATAATAAGGCCGTGCAACTTTATCAACTTGATCAACGTTACCCTTATGTCAAAATTAGAAAATCGTGTCAAAGTCTTTGGTATTTAAGTAAATCAATGCGCGCATTTTTTTGTAAATTATATGAATTAAATTAACTCGTTCGATGTTTAATACGCCAAATTCTTAAGTTTGCAATTAAAACCAGCGATTAATATCGAATCAATTTATCTTGTTGACTCGAGTGTTTGATCGTTTCTTTTAATAAGCGTTGATTATCCGCATAAAAAAACGGCAGGGCATATCTCGACCAAATAATGATAGAAAAATAATTTAAGGATTCATGAAGATATATCCGTTTAATTAAATTTTTTATTTCTATTTCGGATATACAAACAGGCGCAGCGTTTTTATAGGCTTTCAAAAAAATCTCTTTTTGGGCATTGTTAAATTGGGTGACGCAGAATAATCGTGAAATATCGTAAGCCGGGTCTTCTAGACTCGAAAGTTCCCAATCCATTAATTGCAAATGTCCATTTATTTCTATGACATTAAAGTGATGTAAATCGCCGTGAGCAGGGCATTTAAGATAACTTTCTTTTTCAAGAAAATTTTTTATACCCAATAATTTTTTTAGTATAGCGTAATCTTTTTTAGTTAAGATAGGTTGTATGGTATGGAAACATTGTGAAGATTTGTCGATAAAAGCGGTGGCTGTTTCAGTATTTTTTTTAAAGTTGAATGTTGAATAATGTAGTTTTTTTACTAGCTGCGCTAAAGCGACTAATTTTGCTGGATTTTTAAAATCTCGGGGAGTTAACAATTGGTAGTTAGGAATGAATTCAGTCACTAAAAAACTGTATTTTGCATAATAAGCAATGGTTTTTAAGGGCGTCAAATTAAGCAATTGCGCTTGACTGAGATTTTGTATTTCTATGCAGAGCTCAGGAAAAAAAGGGTTATACGCTTTTGGAAACCGTAACACCAGATTTTCCTCCTTATAAAGATAAGTGTCATTGGAATAACCCCCTTGGATTTCTTTAAAATCCTTGGGATGATAGATTTTTAGAATCAACAATTGGATTAACAAATTTTTATTATGCAATTGTGGTCCTTCTTTCTCGGTAATCAGATCCGATAAAATTCGGCAAAAAAGATTATTTTCTTTTTTAGCGACTGCGTTTATAAATTGTCTTGGCATAAACTTCTCTTATTACTTTAACTCTTCATTTTTTTCGTGAGTTGTTATCTATTATACCAAGATGTTTCATCTGAAATAGATAATTTTTTGATTAAAAAAGTACTAGTCAATATTAAAAATTGTAGTTATATTGCGCGCCCATTTCCAGGCTGCGATCCTATCTTTGCTGAAATTGGGTATAACTCCGTTGATTTCTCAGCGCCACAATCTGGTTTTAAAGTGACCAGAGAAAAAATTGTTGCGCCTTCTGGAAGTCAATTACTTTGTGTCCCTACCTCGGAGGATGGGGATGAGCTTCCTAGCAAAACTGCTTTTTTATGCAAAAATGCAATCGCACTCGGACGTAGTGGTACTAATAATGGAACAGTCGCTTTATTCCAGTTAGATGTAGGAAGGGATGGTGTGATTGGTTTTCCGGAATTGGTTAATGCGTTTATGATCAATAATGGTGCTAAATATTATCGAGGGGGTAAAAAGGATGCTCAATTTTTTCTACAAGCTACCGAGGTATCTAGTGCGATAGACGCAAAGACATTAACGAGCGGTTTAGATGGAGCCGAGGGTAACGATAGTTTACTACTACAAGAGTTTAAACCCTCAGCAGATAAAATAATTGTTAATTTCCCTAACGGATATTTAAGATATAACAATATAACTTTGGTTATCATTCGCATAGAAAAACTCTTCGGAGGCGCCGTGCCATTAGCCATTACCGCGGCTTGTGATACCCAAGAGATTCATTTGACAAATGGTGTGATAGTTCAAAAGTCAAATACGCTGTTAATTCCACAAAGCAGCTGCGCTTATGGTTTTAAAACCTATTTACAAGCGCCAGTTACTCTTAACACCTTTGTTGAAGCAGAAGCTGGAAATTTTCCTTATTATATTTTACCAGGCAAGGGAAATATGGCAGTTAACTTAACCGCAGAAGCTAAGTCGGATATACAACAGGAAATAATTTTTAATGTGCCGATTTCTAATGTAATGTCTATCCAAGCCATTGATGACATCTACCGCGTTAAATTTAGACTTCAATACTGACGATAAAGCTGGAGCGTTTAAAAGATGCGCGCCTGGATCATTGGTATAAACTCTATTTACATATTTTTTTAAATGAATTTTTCCAAAAGCCTAAGTTGCAGACTGTGGAATTACAATTTACTGATCAGAAAATCGTATTAAATGATCAATTAACAGAGCTTAAGGCAGCAGAAGATTTTGAATCAGTAAAAAAAGCTCGTCTGGCTGAATTACGCGCAGAATCCTTATCGATTATTAATTCCCAACAACTGACTTCAACAACACCATCGACGCATGTAAATACTAGTAGTACTAGCCGTGTCATGCAAAATCAGGATTTAAGTAATGTTATTAATGCAACTTCTCTAGAAGATAACGATAGCTATTCAGGTGAAGCAAGCAATACGATTAATCGTTGGGTGAGACAGCGTCGCGCTATTTTTGATTTTGATGTTACGGCGACTGCAAGTGCATCAACTTTACCCAACTGGATGTCTATAACGCGAATAATCGCAACCCATATACGAGAAACTTCTGGAGAAATTTTTAGTATGTTACAAAATCATATAGGTAATCTTACTACTTACTTAGCTAGTGCTCAGGTATCTGCTCCAGATTCTCTGCAACAAACCTTATTGGGTAATAAACCGCTATTGCTGATCGTAATCCCATTCAAGCAGGTAAAATTGATCAGAGCTTACCTTTACAATCGTGTGTTCCAGTATCCTTAGTCAACACTGATCAGGAATCTAGCCAAGGAGTCAGTTGTGAAATTCCTAATGGGAAAATTAGTTTCTTTCATAGTAAACCCTATGGAGATTCTCCTCCGACTCCGATTTCTGAACAACGTGAAATAAATTTTGAAAACTGTAGATCCATTGAATGGGAAGGTAGATCTGCAGTTGTTTGCGAAGGAAAAGAGAAGACAGCGATTATTACGCCACAGTTGCCACAACGCTTTTTTGATGGAGTGGATAATTGGTTGATGTTAGGTCAAATCGCATTAGTAATGGGTAAAAATATTTTCACTAAGTTTTTTCCTAAATCAGTTACCGATACCCGATACCAATTAATTCATAAGCTTTCAGATGAACAAGTTGCATTATGGAATAATAAATTAGCTGAAATAAGCATTCAATTACAAGGTATGCAAGGGGTAGGCGATGAGAAGCAACGATACTGGATCCAGTATCAATTAGAAGATCGACAGGAAGAGTTAAAACGATTCTTGCAATCTGATCGGATTACCGATTATGAAAAAAGCAGGTTTCAAGAAAACTTATTAGCATTTACAAGAAATGCTGGATGAAATCGCTGAAAATTCTATGGAAATTCCCCCCGAGCCACAACAAGATCCTGATGTTTTTCCTCGTGCCGCCAATACTGGAAATTATGCACGCAATACCAATACCTCTCTGGGTTTCTTTAATACCGCCAGCAATCAAGCGATTTCGAGTGTGTCGCCAAGTAATGAACTTACTCATGATAGGCAAAATTTACTTCGTTAAGTTTAATCGGTTAAACAATGGATCTCAGCAACTTAATTAGTACTGAGATCCATTAGTAGTCGCGCTATCACAAGGAGTAGGGGTATAATTGCCAAAACTCTTTGGAAGTAATATGCAAACCACACCCGCACGTTTTATTAGCTTAGAAGGTATTGAAGGCGTAGGAAAATCAACACAGACTAAGTTTGTTGCGAATTATTTACAACAAGCCGGTATTTCGCTGACGGTTACTCGTGAGCCTGGCGGCACACAGGTTGCTGAAGCGATACGTGCTCTAGTATTACAATCTGATTTTTCGCCAGAAACTATTATTCCTGAAACCGAACTCTTATTATTTTTTGCCGCGCGCGCGCAGCATATTTATTATGTCATTAAACCCGCCTTACAACGTGGTGACTGGGTGCTCTGTGATCGTTTTACTGAAGCCAGTTATGCCTATCAAGGTGGGGGTCGAGGCATTGATTTGGCTTTTATTCGCAGTTTACAGTTATGGGTACAACAAGATTTAAAAGTCGATGCGGTACTATTACTCGATGCGCCGGTCGATATTGCATTGCGGCGTACGCATCATCGAAAAACGGTTGACCGTATTGAGGCCGAAAAACAAGACTTTTTTACCCGGGCGCGTGCGAGTTATCTCGAGCGAGCTCAACAAATGCCAGACTGTTACCATGTGATCGATGCTAGTCGTTCATTAAAAGATGTACAAAAACAAATTAAGCAAGTCTTGGATCAATGTTTAAGTTTATGGGTCAAAGCGGATAAAAAAGATGATTGTTGATGCTTATTCAGCACCTTTGCCATGGCATATGCCGTTATGGCAACAACTCTATCGCCGTCATCAAACAGGACATTTACCGCATGCGTTGTTATTGGTAGGTCAAACCGGTTTAGGTAAAGTTCTATTTGCTACCCATTTTGCTAAAACCTTATTATGTAATCAACCCGTGAATCAGAGCGCCTGTCAGAATTGTCGCGATTGCGTACTGGTGACAGCAGGAACGCATCCGGATCTGCGAGTATTGACGCCAGAAAAACCAGGTCAAGGTATTAAAATCGATCAAATTCGTGAGGTTATTGCAAGAATTAATCATACTAGTCAAGCCGCTTACAAAATTATTGTGATTAATTCGGCAGATAGTTTGTTACTCGCTGCCAGTCAAGCGTTATTAAAAAGTCTAGAAGAACCTAGCGATCGTACGCTATTTATTTTACTGACTGAAAAGCTTGAGTGCCTACTCCCGACCATTCGCAGTCGTTGTCAGGTATTACGTTTTGTTCCACCGGAAAAAAACCTAGCGATGAGCTGGTTAGCGCAGCAACTTCCTGAATCAGCGGTGATTGAGAAACTTTATTATTTATCGGCAGGCGCGCCCTTGCTTGCCTTAAGCTATGCACAACAGAATTATGTTGCATTTTATACCGATTTATTGGCTGCTTTAACACAGTTGCTTAATCAAGATCTGGATCCGATCCAGTGTGCTACGCACTATGTAAAAATCGATGCACAGCACTTATTATTAACTTTATTACAGATAGTCAGTGAATTATTAAAATGCCGGTTACTGAGTGGATATACCGTTATCGAAGACGCCATAACCCTGTTAGCAACGAATTTGTCGACGGATTTTTTGTTGCAATACTTTGATAAGATAATGAAATTACGAGTTTATACCACTCAAGTTGCATTAAATCTTCCTTTAATGTTAGAAGATTTATTTTCTCGATGGGCTTTACAAGGTAAATTATGTTAGTTGATTCGCATTGTCATTTGGATCGCTTAGATCTCAATGTTTTTGGAAATGATCTTAATCAATGTCTAGATTTTGCTAGAGAACAAGGTGTGATACATTTCCTGTGTGTAGCTATTGATTTAGCGAATTTTCCTAGCGTATTAACGATAGTTGAACAGTTTAACGATGTCTCAGCTTCGGTAGGTATTCATCCCACTGAACAAATGGCTGAAGAAGTGAGTTTAGATGAACTAATTAAATTGGCACAGCATCCAAAAGTGGTTGCTATTGGCGAGACGGGTTTGGATTATTATCGTGAAAATACCCAGAAAGAATGTCAACAGCAGCGTTTTCGCCAACATATTCGTGCTGCGCTAGCGGTCAATAAACCGTTGATTATCCATACCCGTGCTGCGCGAGTAGATACCTTACGTATCTTGAAAGAAGAAGGGGCACAGCAGGTCGGTGGTGTATTGCATTGTTTTACCGAAGATTTAACGATGGCCGAGAGTGCACTACAAGAAAATTTTTATATTTCTTTCTCTGGAATTATCACCTTCAAAAATGCAGTGGAGTTAAAATCGATCGCGAAAACCTTACCTTTAGAACGGATATTAATTGAAACAGATTCACCTTATTTAGCGCCGCAACCGTTTCGTGGGAAACCCAATCAACCGGCTTATGTACGTTATGTGGCTGAATGTTTGGCAGAGTTACGTGACTGTTCATTAAATAAAATTGCTGAACAAACCACCACTAATTTTTTTAATTTGTTTAAACTGGCGCAACGCAACTAAATTTTTATAAGTACAAACAAACAAAGTCTCGATTTCAACGTTAGTTATACCAAGAGGCGTTTTTAATAATGCGCATATTTATCTTTTTCCTGTTGTTATTCAATGCAAATTTTTCCATCGCAGAAACCGATGCTGAACGAGCAACTTCAAACTATTTTAATTCGATCCAGAATAATCCCAAAAAATTGAATGTTTTTTTATATGACCTACCAAAAGGAGCTGATCTTCATAATCATCTCGGAGGTGTGAGTATGGCGGAAAATATGTTGCGCTATGCAAAACAGGATAATTTATGTGTTAATAGTCAAAGTTTTGCTGTCACAGAAAATCTAAATTGTTCACCCACTTTTCAGGTTGCTAAGATTCAACACGCTCCATTTTTATATAATCAAGTGATTGATGCTTGGTCGATGCGAAATTTTCGATCCGGAAAGGAAACCGGACATGATCATTTTTTTGCGACCTTTATAAAATATTTACCGATTTTGATGAAACATCGTACCGAAATGGTGAATGAAGCGGTGGAGAGGGCGTGTCGAGAACATTTAATCTATTTGGAACTGATGGTGATGCCTGATGATAATCAATCCGGATTACTTGGCAGCCACCTAGTTTGGAATAATCATTTTGATCGTTTGCGTCAAAAATTGTTAAACAGTCGTGTAGTTCCTATTACTCAGGAAATTTCTAAGCAATTAGATCATTATCAAACATCCGTTCAAGGTTTTTTGAATGGACCGGGAAAACAGTGGTGTCCTGGTTTTAAATTGCTCTATCTCTATCAAGTGTTACGTGAGCAGCCACCTACACAGGTTTTCGCTCAATTATTAACTGGTTTTGAATTAGCCAATCGTGATCCGCGTGTCGTCGGTATTAATCTGGTACAAGCTGAGGATGGAAAACTATCGATGCGCGATTATAGCTTGCAGATGCGTATGATAGGATTTTTACATAGCCTCTATCCGAAGGCTAAAAGTAGTTTACATGCCGGTGAATTGGTTCCGGGTCTGGTTCCTCGGAGTGGTTTACGCTTTCATATTCGTGAAGCGATAGAGATAGCGCATGCGAATCGTATTGGTCATGGTATCGATATTCGTCATGAAGATCACGCTTTACAATTATTGCAAGAAATGTCTAAAAAACACATCTTGGTGGAAATCAATCTGAAAAGTAATGCGGCAATACTCAATGTAACTGGCCAGAAACATCCGATACTACTTTATAGAGAACATCATGTTCCAGTGGCGCTCTCTACGGATGATGAAGGAGTATTAAGAACCAACCTGACCGAGCAGTTTAAAATGGCGGTATTAAACTATCATTTTTCTTATAAAACTTTAAAACAACTCATTCGGAATAGCATTGAATATAGCTTTTTACCAGGAGCGAGTTTATGGCAAACTGCCGATTATCAGCATCCGATTTCAGTTTGTCAGATGAGTTTACACAGTGGTAAATTATCTTCATGTTGTCAAGCGTTTTTGGCAAAGAATGAAAAAGCTGATAGTCAATGGAAATTGGAACAACAATTTTCAAAGTTTGAGCATGTTTTTCTAAAATAATTTTTTACCTAACTTGTCGATTGAAAAAAATTAATTAACGAACTAAGACTGAGAACTTTTCTGGGCCGTGATAGGATACCATCCACTCATAAATGGAAGGGGAGTCACTTCAACAAATCCTAATGAATGAAGTAGCTGGCAAATATCGTTTTCCGAGCGAAAAGAGCCACAATTAAGAACGTGTTTCAATCTTTGGATCGATCTAAATAAATTTTTTTCTGCAATCGAATCCTCACTGCCCGTCGTTAAAAAAGCTCCGGGCTTCATAGCGCGCAGAATAGCCGTTAAACTCGGTATTAAATGTGCATTAGAAAAAAACATTTGTGGAAATGAGACGACATCAAAGTGTGCTACAGCGGATAATTGATGCGCGTAAGACTGAAGAAATTCTATTCGATTTTTATAAATAGAATGAGTAATAGCTTTTTTTCCTAAGCCATAAGAAGTATTCAGAGGTTCTAATGCAACAACGGATGAAAGTGGATATAAGCGACATAGCTCCATCGTTAGACGACCTACACCGGCACCCGCATCTAAAAAGCAAGCGCCTGGGGTTAAGAGTTTTTGATTTATGGGGGTGGTATGTTTAAAAAACTTTGTGCTACTTGTTTGGAAAGAGTTCCTTGTGCTTCTAATATTTGCGGGTCTTCAAAAGACCATCCCAATTGAAATTGTTGATCTTGTATCGATAAGAACATCTGCCTTGTTTGTGCAAAAGTCATACGTAACAACAACGCAAGAAAAGTTTCATTGCTCATCGTTTTTAAAATGATCGGCAATGCTTCCAGTAATTTGGCTTGTAATAAAATTTTTTCAATTTTTTTTGAAGGAAAAGCAGATAATCGGTTTTTAATGATTACGGCTAAATCAGCGGAATGAATGTCAGTATCAAATTGAATCATTTCTAAAAAAGCTAACCAAATTGATAATGTCCAGACTGCATCATGAAGTAATTCAAATTTAGCGGGGGGTTGATTTTGATAATCTGCAAGATACTGTGAATAATGATATAAGTTGATTTTTCCATGCTTGGCTAATTCAATCATTCGTTGAGTCTTTAAAAAGATTTCATTGAGTTCAATAAAATGATTTTGTATTGATTGCTGTTTTAATAAAAAATGATTGAAGGGGATAAGTAATAAGAGGATCCGGAGTGATCTAAAAGTTGAGACTCGACGGAGATCTCTAATAAACTGTTTAAAAAAATTTCAGGTAGCTTGGATTGCACTATTAATTGTTCTAATTGGACGCCCTTTTGCAGGTTATCCGATGGAAATAATCTTAATAAGATCAGCCAAACTGAAAAAACCCAATTACAGTTATGTAGATCTTTCCAAGGATCGTCCGTTTGTAATGCAGGGAAATATGATTTAAAGGAATTAATAGTTTGCATAGGGAATATATTTATTTTTATTAAATTACCCATTCTTAATTCGGCAGACACAATAGCAGTGCTTATGAATGGAGTTCATCCTTGCATTACAAATGGACTGTATCCGCTTTACTTTTACTTAGCTAGTCAAGCTTAAATGATAGAGTGTTCGGTGTTTATATAGGGTAGAAAAGGATAATAAAGCCAGGTATTAAAGGTTAATGAAGGTTGCATAAGCGATGCCGCCAAATAAGGACCATTTGATTAAATAATAAACTGGTTTGTTCCATTTTTTAATTCGTTTACCGATACGGCGGATAAAATAAACATATTTAAAGATCCGATTTATACCCCCGGTATTATCGGTTGCGTCATTTGGAGCGGCGGCAGTGCTCATTAAGTAACGTCCTACTAAATAATTAAATTGTTGTGCCCAACGATATTTTAAAGGTCGTTCAATATCGCAAAATAAAATCAAACGATTTTGACCACTGGTGTTTTCGGCATAATGAATATAGGTTTCATCAAAAATAACGTCTTCCCCATCACGCCAACTATAGAATAAACCATCAACATTGATATGACAGCGATCGTCATTGGGTGTCATGAGTCCTAAATGATAACGCAGGGAACCGGCATAGGGGTCGCGATGACGAGGTAAACGGCTATTATCCGGTAACTCGGCAAACATAGCCGCTTTAATGGAGGGTAAGGTTTTTAATAATGCAGTGGTTTTTGGACAATGAATAGCCGCTGAAGGGTGATGGCTATTATACCATTTCAGATAAAAACGCTTCCAACCGGTTCTAAAGAAAGAGTTAAATCCGGCATCATTATAGTTTTCGGAAGCTTTAATTTGTTGCTGAGCTAAAAGGTTCATGCCTTCGGCACGTATTAGCTGCCAATTTTGACGCAAAATGGTCAATTCAGGAAAATCTTCTAGCTTTAGATAAGGCGTACTCGGCACAGCTGAAAACAGATACATAAAAGCATTTAGCGGCGCTAAAAAGGTGGAGTGATCAGAAAGTTGGCGCCAAAAAGGATAACGTTCTTTTCCGCGTCGATGGATGTAATATATGCATCCTATCAATAAGACTAAAACAAAATATTTCATTTAAATTCCATTAGGAAAATATTGCGACATTTGCACTATATAATTTATTCATAGAGATTTGTTGAATCTTTTCAGGGATAAAAAGGAAACATTATGATTAAAGGGAGTCCCCATGACAAGATTTATAAGTATGTCGCCTAAAACAAGACTCATTTTATAAGCATATCCTGATAATCCAGCGCAGAAACTAGCTTGCGAATATTGAGGATGGTTATCGATTATAAAGTTTTTGTCTAAAGAATTATCATACCAGCAGTCTTTGGTTCGACTATTTTCTGAGTTGACTTTTAAGTAGGTTTGAGTAAATTTTTTTATAGCAGTTTCTTCTTCATCATTTTACTAGAAGGGAAGATTGACCCACCTGTGTGTCTCGAAACCTTTATAAACCCATTGATATTAGGAAAACCATAAAATAAATCATGACCGAGATGATAAGCAAAACAAGGAGAATTTTTTTTAATAGAATAATAGTTTGAGCATGCAGAGCTCCAAACTAGCTTTTTTTGTAAAATCTCTAAATTTAAATTAAGTTCAGGAAGCAGTTCGTTGGTCCAGGCACTCGAAGTGAAAATTAAATATTTACTTTGATAAATATCTTTATCTGTTTTAACCAATACTTTACCATTAGTTTCGATATTCCAAGTCTTAACTTTCTCCTGACTAAAAATTTGAGCACCTAAAGCAATAGATTCGTCAATAAAAAATTGAATGCACTGATCAATATATAGAAAACCTCCTTGTGGCTGAAAAAGTCCCATCATATCTTTAGGTAGAAAAAAATCAGGAAATTGAATACTCATTTCTTTACTATTAAGCAATTCAAAAGGGATATGATATTTTTTTAAAAAATTGATCTTTGTTTTTATGGCTGTGGCAAAAGCTATTTCTAATATCCCATTTTCAATTAAAAATTTTTTATTGGCTTTTTTTTCTAACTGTTTCCAATTTCGGTAAGCACTTTGAAGAAGTGGGATATAACTAGGATTATCATAATAAGCCATACGGAAGGCTCTGGTTTCACCATGACTCCCTCCCTGACTATGTCCTAATTGAAATTGTTCGAGACATAAGACCTTTAAACCTTTTAAACTTGCTTGATGAAAGAGTAGCGCTACCTATACCCCCGCACCCAATAATAATTAAATCAAATTGCTTCATCTTAGCTACTAATTGATCTATATTTGGATTAAAATTTCCCTAGTTTACTCTGATCGTTTTTTATACGAAAGTGGCTTAAAGGGTTAAAAACACAAAACGAACTTGTCTTTCTTTAGGCCTGGGGTTAGTATCGACAGAGTTTCTTTTATTTAAAATTTCAACTAAAAACAACAAATGAAACGCTCTTTTTCTCCGGCCGCTAACGTCACTATCGCTTTGTTTTGCGTTATTTTCGTTAAATTTCTATTAGCTAACTTTATTCCTATTACTGCGGATGAAGCCTATTATGCTATCTGGGGTGCTTATCTCAATGGCGGTGGTTATGATCACCCGCCGATGATCGGATTTGTTCTCTATCCACTGTTACAATTGGGCCATCATACCTTGTCGTTACGTTTACCGGCCATCTTCACCAGCCTGATATTAGGTGTCGTGACTTATCTTTTTCTTAAAAAGGATGACCCTGAGCGAGCAGCGATTACCAGTATTCTATTAATGATTGCACCGATTAGTCTATTCAACATCATTATCACTACCGATACACCCTTGTTCATATTTTCGTTTTTATCGGTGATGTGTATGTTGCAGGCGTTAAGAAAAAATGATGCATGGGTTTGGTTTGCACTGGGTGGATTATTTTTAGGTCTGGCGTTTTTCTCAAAATATTTTGCTTGTTTATTAGGTTTGGCTTATGCCGTGTACTTGCTTGTTATTGCGCCGAACCGAGCCAGAGTGATCGGTTTAGGCCTGATAGTTCTATTGACATTGCCGTTCGCATTACAGAATGCTTACTGGAATTACCAACATGATTGGTCAAATATTTTATTTAATATCTACAATCGAAATAATGATATGGGCTTTAGCCTCAAGACTTTATTCGTGTATTTGTTGATGTTACTTTATCTCATTACACCGCCATTAGTATTCGCGGTGACTCAGTACTCCAAACAGGAATTAAAACAGCAGCCATTATTTTATTTCTTCTTTATACCTTTACTCATATTTTTTATATTAAGCAGCTTCAAGCCGATAGGTTTGCATTGGCCGCTTGCGTTTATTCCGTTAATTTATGTTTGGGCGGGAATGTATTTAAGTATCGATCGGTTAAAAAAATTATTAAGATTTACCGTCTATTGGACTGGAGTACAACTTATATTGATTGTTAGTTTATTGTTGATTCCCCTCAAGTCGGTACAAAATCACCATTTTCTAGGTTTAAACTACAATAAGATTGTCTACTTTTTTCATCATAAAACTATCAATGGTTTATTGAAAGAAAAATATCCTCAGGATTATATTTATGTAAGTCCGAATTATGCAGATGCCTGTTTGTTTTTTTTCGATACTAATCATTATGCATCGGTATTTTTAAAAGGCTCTTTTCATGGTCGTGAAGATGATTTAATTACCAATTTCCAAGACTTTAAAAATAAAAACTTTTTAATTTTTTCACGTACACCACTCCTTTATTATGATTATAAGCCTTATTTTCAGAAGGTGAGTTTACATACCTATCAATACCAACAAGCTAGTTTTTATTATTTAATAGGTACGAAGTTTAATTATCCGGTATATCGACAAAAGATCCTGCGAGTTATCAATGATACTTATTGGGTGGATCCGCCTTATTTACCACATGCGTCCAGCTTTTTTTATTTAAAATATTTCAAAAGTTAAAGCTTAGTGTCTCATTGAATGGTTACGTATTAAAAATCAAACCACTAAACTTAAAAATTCCGATCGAGTTCGTAGATCTTCTCGAAATAAACCTAGCATCACCGAAGTTTTCATGGAAGCTTTTTGTTTTTCAACACCACGCATCATCATGCAGAGATGTTTTGCTTCGATAATAATAGCCACACCTTTGGCTGCTAATACCTGCATCAACGTATCGGCGATTTGACGGGTTAGGTTTTCTTGAATTTGAAGGCGACGGGCATAAAAATTAATAATACGTGATATTTTTGATAAGCCAATGATTTTTCCATTTGGAATATAGGCAATATGACAGACACCAATAAAAGGTAATAAATGATGCTCGCACAAAGAGTATAATTCAATGTCTTTGACGAGGATCATTTCTTCCATGACTGAGCGAAATACGGCGCCATTTAAAATATTTTCTAAAGATTCACGCGAACCACTGGTTAAATACCGTAGCGATTTGGCTACGCGTAAAGGAGTATTTTTTAAACCTTCTCGTTCGGTATCTTCTCCTAATGCGGTTAAGATTGCTTTAATATGCTTTTCCATCGTCTATCTTCTTATTAAGTTGAGTTTAACGTTACTACTTCCAAGCGGGAATGGCTGTTCCATGAAATATTCTATCGGCAGCAGCAACAACCTCAGTGGAATGTATGGCTTTAATTAGATTAATAAATTTAGGATTATTTTTATCGGTGCTTCTAACGACTAGTAGATTAGCATAAATTGAGGTTTTTCCTTCACTAAATAACTCATCTCGTTGTGGGTAAAGTTGAGCGAGTGCAGCATAGTTAGCATTAATAACGGCTAAATCGACATCAGCGAGTACCCGCGGCAATTGTGCCGCATCCAGTTCTTTGATAATTAAGTGTTTAGGATTACGCAGGATATCACTGGGCGTCATCAACGTTTTTTTATGGGTATCCAGTGTGAGTAAACCCGCTGAACTCAATAATAACAACGCGCGTGCTTCATTACTGGGATCGTGGGGAATGGCGACAATAGCTTGTGGTCTTAGTTCGGTTAAATGTCGAATTTTGACAGAATAGAGTGCCATTGTATAAATAAACTCTTTAGCGATGGCGACTAATGAATAGTTTCGGTTATGAATTTCTTCATCTAAAAATGCTTGATGCTGAAACAGATTGGCATCGAGGCTAGTATCGCTTAAAGCGCGATTCGGTAGTGAATAATCCGAGAATTCAATAATTTTTATGTTTAAACCATAATCGCGTTGCGCTACTTGTTTAGCGACTTGCATGAGTTCTGTTTCTGGTCCGCTAATCGTACCTAAACGAATTTGCTGGGGATTCTCGCGTTGATGGCAAGCGTTGAGAGTGACTAAGCTACTTAGCAAAAAACAAGACAGCAGGAAATGGAAAATTTTTTTTAACATAATTTAAGATATCCAAAGCCATAATAAAAATTTCAATACCCAGGCGTTATAAAAAATTTTATTATTGGCGAGTGTATAATACGGTAATCAGGTTAATGATGATTTAAGCGTTTTGCCCAATAATCGCCTAAATGTTGTATGCCTTGTACCAAAACGATGAGGATCGCGATAGTTATAATCATGACGGCTGCATCAAATCGTTGATAACCATAGCGAATGGCTAAATCGCCTAAACCACCTCCACCCACCGCTCCTGCCATGGCAGAATAACCCATTAACGTAATAAATGTCGTGGTTAATGTTCCTACCATTCCGGGCAGAGCTTCCGTCAATAAAATAATGGGAATTTGCCAAATGCTAGCCCCCATCGCTAATCCGGTTTCAATTAAGCCAGAAGGCAATTGGTTGAGATTATTTTCTATCATGCGCGCAAAAAAAGGCATGGCGGCTAAGCTTAAGGGGACAATAGCCGCGGTAGTACCTATTGAGGTACCAACGAGGAAGCGGGTCACAGGAATAATGGCTAGCATTAAAATAATAAAAGGGATTGAACGCGCCATGTTAACCAGGATGGATAAACTTTTATTAAATAATGGCATCGGTAATAGATTGGTTCGTCGCGTACTAAATAACAAAATACCCAACGGTAACCCAAACAACATCGCCAGCAATCCCGAGACCAACACCATGTAGAGTGTTTCCCCAGTAGATATTAGTAATTCAAACAATAGATTCGTCGACATAACCCATAATCTCTATATGAAGTCCTTTATCAGTTAAATAGTCTATACCTTGAGGTAAAGACGTTTGATCGCCCACAACTTCAACCACCATGATACCTAATATTGTTTCTTTAAGACATTCGATATTGGCTTGTAAAATATTCAGATGAATACCCATTTCACGTATAACATGCGCTATTAAAGGTTCCGCTGCGGCTTGCCCTTGAAATATGATT
>VBOA01000013.1:178630-186454 GCA_005877695.1 Gammaproteobacteria bacterium
CGCGCTGAGTCGGCTTTGTAATAGCGGAGGTAGTTCATGTTTTAAAGATAAACTAACAAATTTCTTAGCGAGTTTAGTTTTTGGTGCCGTAAAAAAACTGACGATGTCGGCGACTTCAATAATCGATCCTTGGTCAAGTAAAGCAACTCGGTCACAAATACTTTTTACTACATCAATTTGATGGGTAATTAATACGATAGTAATACCTAAGCGCAGATTAATATCTTTCAATAATTGCAAAATAGTTTGAGTGGTCTGTGGATCCAGCGCAGAAGTGGCTTCATCACAGAGTAGTATCTTGGGTCGACTGGCAAGTGCACGAGCGATGGCAACGCGTTGCTTTTGTCCACCGCTGAGTTGTCCAGGATACGCATGTTGTTTATCGCTTAAGCCGGTCAATTCTAATAAGGGGATGATAGCTGCGTGTATTTGCGAAGGCGGATAGTGCGCAAATTTTAACGGTAAGGCAATATTTTCATACACGGTTTTTGCGGTAAGCAAATTGAATTGTTGAAATATCATACCTATTTGTCGCCGCACTAAACGCAAATTAGCCGTGTTTAATACGGTTAGTTCTTGTTCGTCGATCCAGACTTGGCCGAGGCTAGGTCGTTCTAACAGGTTGATACAGCGTAGCAGTGTACTTTTACCGGCACCGCTTTGTCCCACAATACCAAAGATTTCTCCTTGGTTAATAGTAAGATTAATGTCGCGTAGGGCATAGATAGGTGATACTAAAGGAGTATAAATTTTTGTGATGTTATCAAGCTTTATCATATTCAATATAAAGGCGAAGGCATGGACTTAAAAGGTATTATCAATACTTAGATAAATAACGCAAGAGGATTTGTTGGTTTTCTGGACTAAAATTATCTATCATTTTTTTTAATTAAAGAAAATTTTTATATTTATTTTTTAAAAAAATGATATGACAATTAATTTAAAAAATAAATGTTATAATGACTTGACACTATTCTTTAAAGTACATATTCTGTATCTTACTAAGATAAATTTACTTTAAATTAGCCAAAAAATAGTAGATAATTATATCTGACGACGTTATTATAAAGTTTAATTAAATTTCCATTATTAATTTTTTAGTAATGTGAAATATTGTATAAATTAAAAATAAAATTAAAAATTAATGGATGATCTAATGAATAGCCTCGAAAAACAACTCGCTTTGGAAAAACGTACGGCTTTACTAATAGAAGATGACATTTTTTGCCAAAAGGTTCAAAGTCATTCTCTTCGTGAACTAGGGTATACCGTAGAAGTTGTGCCCAATGCTGAAATTGCAATTTCTCGTATAGAACATCATGTTTATAATCTTATCATTCTAGATTTAGGCTTACCCGATCAATCCGGTGAGTTAGTCATTCGTGCGGCACGCGAGTTCGATGCTAACCATCAAACGCCACTTATCGTAGCCACTGCCCATGCCGATGGGCCTATGCAGCAAAAGTGTCTTTATCTAGGAGCCGATGTGGTATTTATTAAGCCATTCGATAAACAAACATTAGAGAGAGCGATAGAATTTTGCCATTCCCGCATTGAGGAATTGTCACGGTTTAATTAGTACTTATTCATTGAATGATAAGATAGCCAATAGTTTATCCCATAACCAATTTAATTACATAAAAAATAGACTGTAGTTCGATTATATAATTAAATTTAAATATAATGAGTTTAATGAAACTTATTATGGTTATGGGATAAACTATTGGCTTTTTCTGGCAGGAGGAGTGCATGTTAATAGATTTTGCGCCAAAATTCATTAGCTGTTTTACATCTTTATTGCAAACGCTTGATGCTTGTAACTTGCATATTCAAAAAGAACTCAGCGAACTTCCATTATGGGTTGATAACGGTGCCGGAGAATTTATTAAAAATCGCAATAAAGTTATCTTTGCTTTAGGAAATTTTGGCCCAACGCCAGGTTTATCTCCACAAGAAACCTTTAAATGTCCAGGCGTCGTAGCGGCAACGCCGGATACTTTAGTGCTTATAGATAAACTTAACCAAGTGAAGAGCACTTTTAAAGAACTTGTGCATGCTTGTCAACAAAGCACACAACACGATAGCACTAAGTTTGTGCGTGATACCTTGGCACGTGCTGGCTATCCAGGCATAAAACTAAAGCAAGTTTTTCGGCATATTGTTTATATCAACTACCATCCGCGGCGGATAGCCTGGGCTAAAGGCAAACATACCACCAGCAAACAATTATCAAAGCAAGCTTCAGAAAAATTGTTAGATAAAGCAGGGCAGGGCCTACATATTGAAATACAAAAATTAAAATTAAATGGATTACATTATCAAACTAAACTGATTAAGCACCGCGCTATTAAACCAGGTTGGGTAGTCAATATTGGAGCATTTAAAGAAAATAATTGCTCTGCCTATGAAGATATTCGAACCGCTTTACCTTTATTTTATTTACATGATCAACAATTACCAAATCCTATTGTTTGTTTTAGTAAACACCGTTTACAAAATCGTAAAATCCGAATTGATAAGCAAATTGAATCAGTAGCTTTTTTGCCATCTATTAGTGTCTATCGATATAAAAAAGAAAATGTTAATTAATTGACTAATTAGTATTTTACTTTGAAAATAATAATTAAAATTTGTTGCAGATTTTTTTTCAACGTGCTTAAATTTATTGTTAGTAAAATAGCATCCGGATAGAACTCCGAAAATGAGAGGAAAATAGTATGCCAGAGCCAGCCTTCAAAGAAAGGGACGTCAACAAGCAACACAAAACTCCTATAAAAATACTTGCAACCCAAGCCATCACCAAAATCTTAAATATTCTCTTATCTACTACAAAAACCTGTAGATCTACTACTTCTTGTACCTTATCTCAATAATTTTAAGCTGTTTTTAGCATCAAAATTCCCAAGCTTTACTCTTTATTTAGCCTCGCTAACAAAGCTTTAATTTTATCTTAAGCAATCGAGACTAAACTTGGAGTGTTGGCTAATAAACCGTGATTCAAGGAATTTTCTTTGATCACTAAGTGAGATCTAAATGTTAAAAAAAGTTGTCGAATCAATAGAAAAAGGTTTATTGGACGGAAATTATACCCAAGTAATCCATAATTTGCGTCGACTAGGACGTCCTATTACAAAGGCGTGGGACGCTCAACCTTTACAAGCTAGGGATAACACTCCCGAAAGCTCTAAATTTACTTCAAATTTTGAATTTAAAGAGTTTTTAGTCAAACAATTAGATAAGCCCTTAGTCTCATCTCAAGATAATCAGGCGGCTATTCAGGACCTTCAAAATAAATTATCTCGCCTTGCACTTTTTATAATAGTATGGAAAGACAATGTAACACAGGATACGAATATTACGGAATCAGTTGAATCTCAAGAACCTGAGTCAACTATCAATAAAAAATGGTTACGCCAACAAATTAAATTTAAAGCATCACTCGATAAAAATGATCGTTATGCAGTCCATATAGCGCTACAAATGATGGTTTTAGAGCTTTTTCAACAAAGCGATCACTTTATTGAAAATGAAGAATGGCGTGAGAGTTTTAAAACATTAAATAAACAAGATTTGCCTGGCTTTATTTCCAAACGTCTTGAAAGCTTAAATAAATTATCCAATAAAATTATCAATTTCAATACAGAGGAAGAAATTGAAAAGATGGGTGAAGCTATTAAAGCTTTTCAAACACCGAATCTAAAAAAGAAACTGCTTAAATATTTCGGTATTTCATTGGCTTTTATTGCCTCATTAGCCTGTGGACTTGCTACCGGCGGCGCCATTTTTTTGCTATTTCCTAGTTTGCCTGCATTGGTGGGGATTGGCTTAGGTGCACTGATTTGTTTATGGGGATTTTCAGCGAATTATGGTTTCTTTTCAAGAAACTTCCCAGACTTTCTGATCAGCTTCCTAAAAAAAGGCGGCATTAGTGAATATTTAGATCCAGAAGGAAAGCGCCAACAGCTTTCTCCAATTAAAAAATGGCTATTCATACCGCTTGCCACACTTGCATCGATCACGGTAGGGATGGGTACCGTGGCAATAACCTATACCACTGTTATCGCTTTAGCCGCCAAGTTAGTACCGATATTAGCGATACTATGGCCACCCTTACCAGTGATTATTGTGGGTATTTTATCTGCAGCGATAGGTATCACCTTGACCGTCGCAGTACTAACTGCAACTATTCAAGCAATAAAGAATTCGCAAAATTTCTCATGGAAACAATTTAAAGAAAGCCTCAGCAACTTAACGGCTCGAGAAATAGTGGGTTATGTCATCAAAGGATTAGTAGTACTAGTCGGTTTATTTGGCTTAGCCTATTTCCGCTATACCGCCGGCATTGATTTAACAAACTTATTTCAACCCCTAGTAGGATCTGCCGCAGCTATCATCTCTGGTGTTATGGGTCTAATTGCTTATATTCCACAAGCTTTCTTCACGGTGGTTTCGATACAAAAACTTATCAGAGTTTTTTCTCCTTCATCCACGACGTCACAGCAAATCCCTTCTTTAGAGGAATCAGTTTCTCCGCCCAGAAGCTTTTTTAGTCGAGTCAGATCTGGAATGAGCACCTGGTATACCTGGGTTGCTCTTATAGGAAATGCTTTAGGCAATGCCGCATTAGTGATAGTCGATAGTATCTCACCTTGGTCGATTTCTGGAGCAGTAGGGGGCTTCTTTAACTCCTTGTCAGGAAACTTGATTGAACCTGATAGAAATATACTCTACAGAAGCCAAGCGAATGCAGCACTTGCTAAAGAATTCAATAGCCTATCTACCACTACTCCAGAACCAAAAGCATCTACTTCTGCGGCGTCAATCCCTATATTAAAGGGACTACCCGAACAAACGCTGCGTAATTTACCTGATTCTGCTCCAACGGAGCCACCCAAATCACCAAAACCCTCAAGTAGAGGCCATTTAAGTCGCAGCGAGTCTGATGAGCCTGAAATGTATTCAGATAAGGAACATAATGCTGTTAATGCGGATCTTGTTGTTAAGATAGGTCTTTTTCCTCCACAAGGGAAAGCGGTTCCCTCATCCAATGACCTGACTCAATCAACACAAAAACAACCTATGAATCTACGATCGAATTAACTTAAAGAACTCGCATTGGCTTAGAAATAAAACGATTTCTAAGCCAATGCATTGCATGGATTTTAATTTTACTAGCCATCTTATGCTTATTTCTGACATTGTTGGCAAAACACAGTGGTGCGTTGACCAATACGACTCTGTTGTAGTTGCGATTGACATTGCCAGCAGGAGAGCCCAGCACGACCATAGACATTTAATTGCTGCGTAAAATATCCAGGTTTACCTTCACTATTTAAAAAATCTTTTAAACTACTGCCGCCTTTGGCAATCGCAGACCGTAAAATGAATTTAATTGCATTAACCAATCGTTTTAGTTCATTTAATAATAAGCTGTTGGCAGGTCTTAATGGATGAATACCCGCTTTAAACAGTGCTTCTGTCGCGTAAATATTCCCAACACCCACGACAATCTGTTGATCCATAATCGCCGACTTGATCGGCAATTGTTTATTAGCCAATTGCTGCCTTAAATACGCTATAGAAAACTTGCAACTAAAAGGTTCAACGCCCAAATTTCTCAACAAAACATGCTGTTGAGGGTCGGCCGTTGTATAAAGCAAAGCACCAAATCGACGCGGATCGGTAAAACGCAATATCATGTTATTTTTAAAAAGTATATCTACATGATCATGTTTATCTGCGGGTACATACTGATTTAAAATACGTAAGCGGCCAGACATCCCCAAATGGATAATCATATTGGCTTGAGTGGTAGCGAGACAAAGGTATTTACCGCGCCGCGTCATCTGGGTAATGGTGAGGCCGACCAATTGCTGCAATTCTTGCGAAGGAATAGGCCAACGTAAATTAGATCGACGGATCACAAACCTTTGGATAGTTTGGTTTTGTAATGAGGCTTGTAAGCCGCGTAAGGTGATTTCAACTTCAGGCAATTCAGGCATAGACTATGCCAACTATTACACTTTTTCGAGAATAATAGCAAATTTAACATTCATGAATTCATTTTATTTACTTAAAATGTCAGAAGGTAAATTGACAATGTTAATCTTAATATTGTTAATCGCTTGGTAGCAAACTAATTTTTAAGCGTTGTGTTAAATTCAAAATGTGACCTCAAAATAAATCCAATAAAAGGAGCTAAGTAATGATCATTGAGGCGTTAACAGCATATACTGCGGTTAAATTCACCTGGAAGACGCTTGGACTACTGCACATGGTGCATGGTCACAGAAGCACAAAACACGTTACGATTTCCAAGCTACAGGCGATGCGAAGCAAGCGATAAGGATATTAATCTAGCTGTCGTAAGATTTTAGAGGCGGCACAAAAATATTTTATAAATTCATGCCTGCTTACTAGAACTCGTTGCTATCTTGATGTCTAATGATGAGTCCCAGTGCTTATTATATTTATCAAAATTCAAAAGCAATCTTGGGTTCTTTAAAAATTATTTGAAAGAATTTTCATTTTCGCAAGAACCACCTCTTCGGGAAGTATTGTATATCGCAGATTTCTTATTGGAAATGAAGTCATTATAATACAGCGATTACCACTACCTTCTTTACAACGTATTTTTCTCCATGCGATGAACGATTCTGATCATCCAATGAAGAAAAATTCCAGCTTACCGAATTTTCTTACGTCAACCCGTTCCCAAACACAAAACCCATCCAATTGAACTTAAACTGTTGGCTCATGAAATGGTGCACACTTTACGCAAATGGCAAATCAAAAAATGGAACAACTCACTCAATTTCTCGAGACATTGACACAAGAAGAAGCAGAGTTTCCGAGTTTTGATTCGGACGGGCTACTCGAATAGCTCCAAACAAGAAAAACAGAACAGAATTCGATCGAGTTGCTCACTGAAATTTTAGTTTCACTCTGTTGCTTCAGCCAACGCAGCATCCAATCAGCACGGGCCAACTTTAAATATTTAGCGTTGGGCGAAACCCTTATCAAAAACATCTTGACATGCATTGGGGCGCTATCTGGAAAGAAAATTATAGATTGATCCAATGTTTGATTAAACTAAACGTTTGATGATTTTATATTTTTTATTTAGTATACTATCGTTTATAGTGGCGTACACTTGTCGGCTCGCACAAATTTAGATCATTTAAATGAACTTGAAAACTATTAAAAAATTATTACAAAAAAAGGTTTATACACAGAATCAACTAAACAAGATTGCTTCAAATAGGGGCGGATCCAAAACACTCAATACCTTACTTGAAAAAGCACCTCAATTGCTAACACTCGGTTATAAGGTTGAGCAGATAGTCAAGGTTGCTGCAAATAGCGGCGGCTCTAAAACACTCAATACCTTACTTGAAAAAACACCCCAATTGCTAGCACTCGGTTATAAGGATGAGCAACTAATCAAGGTTGCTGCAAATAGCGGCGGATCCAAAACACTTAACACCTTACTTGAAAAAACACCCCAATTGCTAGCACTCGGTTATAAGGATGAGCAACTAATCAAGGTTGCTGCAAATAGCGGCGGATCCAAAACACTTAACACCTTACTTGAAAAAACACCCCAATTGCTAACACTCGGTTATAAGGATGAACAGATAGTCAAGGTTGCTGCAAATGGCGGTGGATCCCAAGCACTTACCACCTTACTTGAAAAAACACCCCAACTGCTAATACTCGGTTATAAGGCTGACCAACTAATCAAGGCTGCTGCAAATAGCGGCGGATCCCAAGCACTCAATACCTTACTTGAAAAAACACCCCAACTGCTAACACTCGGTTATA
>VBOA01000195.1:0-1496 GCA_005877695.1 Gammaproteobacteria bacterium
AATAGTAACGAGTTATTTTTATAAAGTAACGTTCCCCCAACTCTGTTTAGACTTTATAGAATAAAAATTATAAATAATGAAATATTTTTGTTAATGAAAACATATACATATATAATAAAATGCCTAGTTTAATGAAATGGGCATGCATTTAAATATTTAGGTCGCTTACGTCTTCTTAATTTTGGCTGAATATTATCTAATATTTTTAAATCTGTACTAATCATGACTGTGTCATCTCTTTCGTCCGTTACATTAGCAATTTTAGTTTTGGTGGTGGCATCATAGAGCCTATCAGTAGGTTTTTCAAAACTTTTAATTCTTTTTAAAATGTTTGATTTTCTTTTATTGCCGCATCCGCTTCTGCGCGTATGACGGACATCTTTAATTCCCTTTCATTTATTTTCTTTATTTTTTTTTCTACTGGATCATTATTTGTTAATTGTGGCTTGGGGCTTGTGTTCTAAAAAAAATTAGTATTTTATAATATAATAAATTATATAATTGTATAAAATAAAATTTCCGTTTATATTTTACATTTATATTTTTTAGATCCTTATACGTTTTTACATCGATCACGCCTAGTCAAAAAAATTAAAAAAAATCCGAAATATATCAATAATTAAAAAATAAAACGGTACGTGAAAAAAATAATGCCAGTTGCTTTACCTAAAGAAAAAAAGAATAGTTTTGCCTGCTAGCAAACATCTATCATCGGTAAACGGTTTCCTTATTGTGTCGCTTTTGTGAGCGACATTCTTCGCCCATAAAACGTCATCATTTTAGTTCCGTGAGTTAATACGAAAATACACTTACACGATCATATAAAAAATGATTGTTTATGTATTTTCTTGTTTTATATCACTTTTTATATGATCGTGTAATCTTACTGTAACATGAATGAAGTCAAACATCCAAGTGTTTAATTAAATAAATATGTAATTTATTTTTAATCATTTATTTATCTTTTTTTAATCAATTATTTGTCTATAATGTTACAAATAATAACACACGTTTAAAACAATTTAATTTTCTTTTTATTGGTGGGTTTCACAGAACCGCATTATATGTAACAAAGCACGCTGAGTTCACAACAGAATGAAGGCTATTGCACACAAATTGGCATAGCATAAGCATAACATAAGACCGCTAGACCAATGAGCATCCAACATAAAATCACCACATTGATTTACATAAGACGTTCATTGGTCCAGCGGTCTCATGTTCTGCTTATGCTCTGTTATGCATTTTGTGTCTTGAGCTTAAGTGTCAAACTGTACATACATAAAATGTAACTGTCTTTATATTAAATCCTATGTATTCTCAATGGATCTCGACAGAGTTTATATGCACAAAATTATATTATTTTTGAATGATTATCATGTGAAGTGTATCAGTTTGTAACGAGCGACTTTTCGCGACGGCCGGATAGCGGAAGTCAGAGATATGTTAGATAGGGTTCGCGGAAGTCGTCGGAGCCGACGAGTAAATTAACTCGA
>VBOA01000195.1:1542-2522 GCA_005877695.1 Gammaproteobacteria bacterium
AACAATTAACCATATTTAGATAACGTAACGCAGACAATTGATTCGCAGTATCGGCGGTACACGTGTACGAAAAGCAAATAATATCGTGTCGTCGATTCGATGATCGAGCAACGCGCGGCTCGTGTTGACGCTCGCCAGGACGCGTCTATTTCGGAGCAAATTTCGTAATGCACTAATTACATTTACAACAGTGTTTTTTACACGGGATATTTACACGATATTTACAAGATGTTTTATTATATACAGTTTAAATACAAAGCGATATTTAATACAGCGGCTAAACGCCAATGCAGTTTTCGTGTTATGCTGATATCGGAGCCGACACAGGTCAACTCTTTTCCGGTAATATCGGTCGGCGCGACCGGGTATGTTTTGTCGGCGCCGCGGTAGTAGATTCGCGCGGCGTGCGGTCAAAAGTTTCTCCGCTCTCGGTGCGAGGAACCCGGAAAAGTTTCGCCGGCGTTCTTATTTCCGTGAACAAGGTTGTTTACTTATCGTCGCGTCGCTTTCTTTGTATATAGAATTTATCGCGAGATTTAAAGAGCCGCTTATAATTATTTTAGCCGGAATATTCGGCGCTATTATTTCTCCGACGCAATCGCGATACACGCTGGGTACAATGCGTGTTTTATGCACTTCGTTTCGGCGGTCCGGTCCCGGTGGCGAGCTTAACTCGCCGGCAACGACAATTCCGTCGAGGCGGGTAATTCTCCGAGATTGGATGACTGACAGGAGCGGGTCAGGTTCCCGAAAATTCCTCGAGAAGGGGCGGCGTATTCCGTCCACCCGGTTTTCCTGACGAGAGGATTCGAGTCCTCGAGAATTCCGAGGAAAGGCAGCGTATTCCGTCTACCTTGCGGGCTCGATTCGAAAGGTTTTGAGAGTCTAGGTAGCGATTCCGCTTCGGAGACTTCTCGGAAAGGAATTAATTTTTCCTAGACTTTCGGTGCGCTATTTATACCGCTTTTCAGCAAGTTTTT
>VBOA01000195.1:2634-3066 GCA_005877695.1 Gammaproteobacteria bacterium
ATCGCGTGCCGCGATTTTCGCATTTTGCAAGTATTAAAAAATGTGGCCCACTGGCCTACGGTTTTGTCCGGCGGATGTTAGCCGGACACCGTCTTCCGGCGGGTGGTCGGCCGGAAATTTCGGAACGATAGGGGGCTATCGAACAAATAAATATGAAAAACAACCGAAAGATCGTTACAAGTTTAATTAATTAATTAAAATTAAATTAATTCTTGTTAATTCTTGTTCTTTAAAATTAAATTAATTCTTGTTTTACCTCTTTCTTCGGCTTGTTTTCTATGACTGCGTTTATCGTGATCAGGATTTGGTTTTCCATTTCGATTCGTAGCCTTTTTTCGGTTGTTTTTCACATTTATTTGTTGGATGTCAGTAGTCTTGATGATTACATTTTTACATTTGTTTTCCATAAGATTCGTCTTTCTTGTTTTCTGA
>VBOA01000002.1 GCA_005877695.1 Gammaproteobacteria bacterium
TAGAAATTTATTTTCGAATTTAATTAGTCGTTATCTTTAACAGTAAGTCAGCGTCAGTAGAATTATTATCGTCTAGGTCGCCGGGGTGACTGATATAATTATCGCCCTGAGATTATTGCAACAGAACTTATTCTTCTGCTATCTGAAATAGAGCTATTCGTGCTTTGAAAATTTTTTACCTTCTACACTTATTAACCTGTTTAGTCTAGGTCGTGCAATAGCTCCAGTGTTATAATTTATTCTCTTTAATCACTCCTTAGAAGTTGTTAACCGTTTTTACGACTGTCTTCGCACTACCTTTTCTAAATTTAAAACATGGATCAAATCGAGACTGTTAGCTCTGCTGAAAACATGGATCCAATCAAGACTGAAAACATGGATCCAATCAAGACTGTTAGCTCTGCTGAGACTTATGTCAAACGATTTAGACTGTACGGTACTATGACCACCTTTAAATTCAATCCTGTACCTGACAACGTATCCGAAATTGATTGGCTTAGATCAGGCTTTTCCAAATTAGTTGAAGATATGAAAGCTGAAGCCTCAGAGGGGGACCAAATAGGATTCACTCTGAGGAGTCTAAATTTTAAAAATAAGGAGCCAGGCTACGTAGCCTTCCGGCCAGCTAGTGAAGTCGATGGTGACATTCTGTGGCAAATATTTGGAGGTATAGTACAAAGCAACGCTGACTCCATTAAGTCCACAGATATGTTCCAAATCGAATGCACTAGAGTCAATCTCCCTGTAGGTAGTGGTAGGTCGAGACCTGGGATTTTTAATAACTTTAATGAAGAGTGCAAGACCCGTCCCGGGGTAGTTACGATCAAAAATACCGACAACCTGTGTCTGGCTCGGGCGCTGGTGGTAGGTAAAGCTCATGCTAAGAAAAACCCTAACCTTAAAGTTGATCCCCTGTACAAAGCTATCAGGCAAGATAGGGCGAAGCGCCAAACAAATAGGGCTGTAAAGTTGATCAGCAAGGCGCAGGTGCAGATGCCTGCAGAGGGAGCGGGGATACCTGAACTGGAAAAGTTCCAAGCCCACTTAAAAAAGTACAAGATCACGGTGTATAATTATGACAGGAAAGGCCGTGAAGTTTATTTTAGCGGTGGAAATTCCGATGCCCCGCACAAAATTAATCTTTTATTCAACAAAGGCCACTACAACGTTATAACAAGCTTAACATCCGCGTTCGCTTGCGGCTACTACTGTGAGGCATGCCATACACCTTATGATCACAAATTCCATCACAGATGTGAGAACATCTGCAGTGCATGCCACACAGTGTCGCCGCCTTGCAGAGAGGAGCATGGAGGAGTCGCTTGTTTGGAGTGCAAGCGTAAATTTAAAAATCAAATTTGCTTCAAAGCCCATCAGGGCGAGACGTGTAAAGTACTTAAACTATGCGAGAAATGTCACAAATTGATTAACGTTAGCCTCCGCAAGCAGCTTAAATCTGTCCACGAATGTGGAGAGGTTTACTGCAAGACTTGCGTTAACTTTGTACCTCCAAACCACCAATGCTACATGCGTGTCGATGAAAACAAACCCAAATCGAAAGACTTTTTGTTTATCTTTTTTGACTTGGAGACGCAGCAAGATGAGCCTATTGACAAAAACACTAAATTGCATAAAGTAAATCTTTGTGTTAGCCAACAATTTTGCTACCAATGCATTGGTGGTCTTGAAAATTGTCAAAATTGTAAAAACCGCACACGTATCTTTAGGGAAGACCCTGTCAATGCTTTCATGGACTACGTCATGAAAGCCCGCAAGCCGTTCAAGGACGTGTGCGTAATTGCTCACAATGGACAGGGCTTTGATTTTCAGTTTCTTCTAAAGTACGTCCTTGAACAAACTAAGCACACCCCCGATCTGATCATGAGAGGCACAAAGATTATTTTGATGGAGATCGATAATGTGCGGTTTATCGACTCCTTGAGCTACTTCCCCATGGCCCTCTCTGCGCTTCCGAAAGCTTTTGACTTACCCCCAGAGAAAAAGAAGGGCTACTTCCCTCACCTCTTCAACACTGAGGCCAATCAAAATTATGTCGGACCTATCCCTGCTAAAGAGTTTTACTGTCCTGACAATATGTTTGAAGAAAATTACGGTGACTTTGAAATTTGGTACAACCAACAGGTCAATGAAAATTACCGCTTTGATTTTCAACATGAGCTTGTCGACTACTGCGTCTCAGATGTCGACATCCTAGCTCAGGCCTGTTTGAAATTTAGAACAATTTTCCTCAAAGAATGTAACGTCGATCCGTTTATGGAGGCGGTAACCATCGCGAGTGCTTGCAACAAGGCCTTCCGCCGCAACTTTTTGAAACCAGGGACAATCGGGCTGATTCCTAAAAATGGTTACCGGCTGGTCGATGTCCAGTCAGCCGCTGCACTCCAGTGGTTGACTTGGGAAGAGGAAGAGCGAAGTATTCGTATCAGGCACGCCGGGAGAGAGAGGGAGGTCAAAATTGACGGAATGAAGGTGGACGGGTTTGATGGGTTACGCCTTTATGAATTCCAAGGCTGCTACTATCATGGATGCCCTAAATGCTACCCCTACAAGCGAGAGGAGCCTCTGAAGGAGGACCCTTCCGACTCCCTCCACCTTCGTTACGAGCGGACTAAAGCAAAGATGGAAAAACTTAAATCCTCCATTTATGAGGTGGTCGAAATGTGGGAGTGTGAGTTCAATAAATTGAAACGGGAGAAGAACCTAACACACCTGAACCAATTACCAATTCTAAATACTCTCCCTCTCGAACCGCGCAATGCATTCTTTGGGGGTAGGACGGGTAATGCCAAGACATACCACAAGTGCACTGAGGAGGGCGAGTCTATCAAGTACGTAGACGTGTGCTCTCTCTATCCTTACGTATGCAAGTACGGGAAGTACCCGCTGGGTCACCCCACTGTACATGTGGGAGATAGAGAGTGCAGACGTCTGGGTATGGACGTGGATGGTCTCCTGAAATGCAAGGTGCTCCCGCCTCTTGATTTGTATCACCCTGTACTCCCAACACGGATGAATGACAAGTTAATGTTTGTACTGTGTCGTACGTGTGGCGAGCACATGTGTCAGAATGATTGTGACCACACCAGTGACGAGAGAGCTCTAACTGGTACGTGGACGATGGATGAAGTGCGAAAAGCTGTACAAAAGGGGTACGTGATTTTGGACATGTATGAGATGTGGGAGTACAAGATGGCTACTTTTGAGGACGGAGGCCTCTTCACAGAGTACATCAACAAATGGCTTAAGGTGAAGCAGGAGGCCTCCGACTACCCTTCTTGGTGTACAACACAGACCGACAAAGATCGGTACATTCAGGATTATTGTGATCGTGAAGGTGTCAGGTTGGACCCTAACAATATTAAGAAAAATGCAGGTCTCCGCTCCCTCGCTAAATTAATGCTAAATTCTTTTTGGGGTAAATTTGGGCAACGCGAAAACCAGACGAAAGCCTCCTTGATACGCGATCCAAAAATCTTTTTCAACATGTTGACTAGCCCCAACGTACAAGTCAATCTAATCAGGGAAGTAAATGATGAAGTACTCCTCGTGAATTGGCAAAATATCGAGGAGGTCGGGGAGTCACTTCATACAGTTAATGTCGTGTTAGCCGCCTACACCACCGCCCACGCCAGGCTCAAACTGTATGAACATCTTGAAGCACTTGGAGGTCAGGTTCTGTATTACGACACAGACTCTGTCCTCTACGTGCACAATGGTGGGTTGTACAGAGTCCCTACCGGAGACTACCTCGGGGAAATGACTGATGAGCTGGCGGGCTACGGTCCTGGGTCCTACATCAAAGAGTTTGTGTCAGGCGGCCCAAAGACCTACGCCTATCAGGTGTGGTCCACAAAAAAGAACAAAATAGTATCGGTTTGTAAAATTAAAGGACTAACTCTAAACCTAAAGACTAGCAAAATTCTAAATTTTGAAAAACTAAAAGACATGGTCATCGGTGAAGCTAACCAGTCTCTGAGTATAGTTGAAAACCGGATCAGAAGAACTAAAAACCGTGATCTGGTGACCGTCACCGAGACAAAAGTCTTTAAGGTTACGGGACCTAAAAGAAAATATGAGGGTGAGTACGACACCTTGCCGTACGGTTACTGCAAAAAATCGAGATAGTAACCGACTGTAGGCGCAAAATAACCTGATTGTGAGTAGAGGACTGCTCCTCATTAATCTCTCAACGGTCACGATGAAAACACCGCGCTCCCTTTTTGACTTAGCCAGCATAAAGTTTTGCCAGTTTTACGATAAATGCCATGATTTAAAAAACGTTGAGCTACCACCTCAAATTTCAAAACACTTGATGGCAATACATACCCAGCAATGCACTTGGGTTAAAATACAGTTTAATTTACATCTTGGTCAGAAATGCTGTGTATCTTGTCACAGTATGCTGTTACCTTACCGGGGAATGTATGCACCCCAATTCAAAGTAGATTTTGATGGTATACAAAATGGTAATTGGAACTCTATTAAGGATCAGTATAAATGTAAATTCTGTAATAAAGAACTGTACACTTGGCCTGAAGGCTTCGTGAGCAGTACAATTTGTCATTGCGTATAGTCGGTTACGAACGCTTTGTATGTAGCACCTGTACTCACTCTCTCGGGCTGTCCAGATTTCTAAATCCTCCCGTGGAAGGATACAATCTCAGAATTATTGAATTCCACATATAAAAGGGAGGTGAGGGGCCATGCAGCTAGATTCGTTGGGAAGGCTGGCACTCACTCACCTGCGGTGGAGGAGCAGGTGAGATATAAAAACAAAATAATAAATTGTAATTAGTCATTTGAAAGATGGACGCTGTGGCGAAAGAGTTGCACAAATCAGCGCGTCGTCATTACAATAGACGTAGAGTTACACTTAAAGGTGTCAATGACCTCTACCAGGCTGACCTAGTCGAGATGATACCTTACGCTAAAACTAACAAGGGTATGAAATACATAATGACGATGATAAATTGCTTTACCAAGTTTGCTTTTGCGGTCCCTTTGAAAAGTAAATCCGGTGTCGATGTGGCAAGGGTGTTGGAACCAATTCTAAAAAAGGTTAAATTTGAACATTTCCAAACCGATATGGGTAAAGAGTGGTTTAACGTGAACGTTAAAAAACTCATGACAAAGTACAGTATAAATCATTACGCTACCTTTTCCGACATGAAAGCATCCATTGTGGAACGGTTAAACAGGACACTTAAGGAGAAAATGTGGCGTGAATTTACTGCCAAGGGTAGTTATGAATGGTTGACACTTCTTCCCTTAATAGTTAAACATTACAATAACACTGTACACAGAACAACAGGTATGAAACCGAAGGATGTTAGGAAAAAGCATGAGAAAGCCATCCTGGCTCGAATAGGTCTTAGCAGTAGTCGTTTCATCAGGAAACCAAAATTTAGTGTTAATGATAAAGTTAGAATAAGTAAAAATAAGCGTGTATTTAAGAAAGGTTACCTACCAAATTGGACCAATGAGATCTTTGAAGTGTACGCAGTAAAGCCTACCAGACCACCTACATACATACTCAAGGATACTAAAGGGGAGGTTTTAAAGGGAGGATTTTACGAACAGGAGTTGCTCAAATCAAAAACAGGCAATGTGTATTTAGTAGACAAAATTTTGAAACGGAGGGGAGACAAAGTGTTAGTACAATGGACCGGCTTTGATAAGACAGAGGCCAGCTGGGTTAACAAGAGCGATCTGTTGCCAAGGTCTAAAGTATAAACACTTGCGTAACTGTATTTTTCCGCCATTATCGAAATGCGGCTTGTGAAGCAGGTCACCAAACTGCCGGTTCTCAATTTTGACGAATACGTCGGGACCGGTATGAATAGGAAAGGAAAACATGGTCCTTTACTGCCAGACTCTATCAGGTGTATAATTTCAGGACCATCTAATTCTGGTAAAACTAATGTAGTTTTTAACTTGCTGTTTGATCCAAACGGATTACGCTTCGAAAACGTTTACATTTTTTCAAAATCCCTTAACCAACCAAAGTACCAGTTTTTGGCAAAGACTGTTCCAAAGGAAGTAGGTTTTTTTGTGTATGATGATAACTCTCAAGTGATTAATCCTAATGATGCCAAACGTAATTCTATCATGATATTCGATGATATAGCATGTGAGAAACATGACAACATACGAAATTACTTTACAATGGGGCGTCACAATAGCATAGACACATTTTACCTGGGTCAGACATACAGTCGTATACCTAAACAGTTAGTTAGAGATAACGCTAATTTCATAATTGCATTCAAACAGGATGATATGAATTTAAGACATATATATAATGATCATGTTAACACAGATATGCCGTTTGAAAAGTTTAAAACTTTGTGTAGTCTAGCCTGGAAGGATAATTACGGATTCCTTGTAATAGACAAAGATAGTGACATTAAAAAGGGTCGGTACCGTGTTGGGATTGACAGTTTTGTAGAAGCTCTATGATGGTTCGCATCTACCATTATAATGACCTCAAAGGGTTTGACACAAAATGGCACAACGTAAAATCAAACCTTTGTACTTGGTATTATAGAGACAAAAATAAATTTTGCGGTAATTATTGTAGTAGAAAAAAAGAAAAATTTAATAGACGTTGTTGGCGACACACGAGACACGGTTCTTACAGTAAAACAATGCCTCCCTTAATATTGCTAATGATTTCGGCCAGCGAGAGGACATATAATCGTTACATGTGGATCGAGTTTTTGATACGATGTGAGGAACGTCGGGTGCCTATTGAGCTTGTTATTTATCATGAAGACATGCTCAACTGTACTGTACGTGAGCCGCACAATTTACTGTCTAGATTTAGACCATTCCCTGACATATTCGGAAAAGTTCTGCCTTTAAAGGATCGCCACGGCAGCGTACACTTTACACAGGTCTACTTAAAATTGTTAGAGTATGCCTGCAAAATACCCTACGCCGCCCGATGCATAGTTTTGACAGAAAGAACAATACCGATCCGTAGTCCATTATCAATATATAAAATATCTCTAGATTCGAAATGTCACATAGATATTAGTTATAATGTAAAGTTTGGACCGGAACCTGCAGGGATTCCGGTAGGGTGGGGGGCAGTAAATAATCTTTGTCAAGGACTTTTCACCACAGAGTTTCTAGAAGTTGCTCTCCCTACCGTTCCTCTGCACTGCGGTAAATTTGGAATATCCCTACAAAATGGTATTTATTCTATCACGGATCCTATTTTGTTTAGACAGTGGCAAACCTTTACGGGATCAAATCCGAGTGAATTCTTGCTATTGAACTCCTACCTGCTTGACAATCACAACATAAAAGAAATTACACAATACATGGAGATAACAAAAGAGTCCGATAAATACACAGTCGCCGAGATCCCAGAGTGGCGCGGAGGTTGGAAGAGAACGTTTGTATTTAGAGAATGGAAAAAGCGTGTCCCGATTCCAGTCCCTGATTTAGTTGACAAACGCAGGGTGTTCAGTTACTACCGAGGACTAGATCTAACAGGTAGCGTATCTTTGAGGGAAATTATAAAATACTTAAGGAGACAGAAACGGAGAGCCCTATTCTTTAGACAAGTGGAGCTGGCATGAAACGTGTAAGGTTTAAGGACACCGTAGAGGTGCTCTTAATTCCTGAAGATGAAGAAAGGGGTGCTAATAGGGATATACTTATGAGAAAGCTACGATTCCTGGAGTTAGTGGCAGAGGTGGAACGATTATTAAAACCGATTCACGACCTGCACATCGTCAGTTGTAAACATGGTTCGAAGAAAGGAACATCTGACCATGAACATCGAGAGGTTGCGCAAAGCTATCCAGAAGAAATATAGACAGTTTAAGCAGGGAAGTATGGATACGGAACTTGAAATGGAAAAGCAATACAAACCGATAATTAGGGCTATAAAGACTCACGATCCTCTTTCAGTGAAGCAGGAAATGAAGGCTGAGGACCATAAGTCCACTTATGATGATGATGATGATGATGTTGGGGACGAAAAATCCGCTTATGATGATGACAGTGATCTAGGGCCGATGTATGATGAGAGTCAACACGAAGAGTTCAAACCTTCCATGACTTCAACCCCGCGTGCTGATGCAGAATTGACTAGTTTTCTGGAAACTGATGAGGGTCAGGCCGATGCTTCTCAATTTCTGTCTAAACATTTTCTAAACGATTTGACAAGAGAATATATGGACATCATGATTCGAAATATGGGAAATAAAACTACTCAGATAGATCATAATTACGGTCCTAGATATGAATCAAGTCGTCTTATGGTAGGAGATTCACCGTTAGAATTTGATGATAATGGTAATATTAAAGTAGCTGGGACGTCATATAAACCCACAAGAGGTTTGTACGAGCTGCTATTCAAACGCGTTCCTGATAAAAATACTTATGACGAAGATGATTTACAGGCTTACAAAGACATCTTAATCAAGACCAATGCTCATAAAAAGAATTACTTGCATGGTAACAAAATCAACAGGTTGACTGGTAGTACAAAATATAAAGAAGTCATTTCCAAACTGTTTCCACTTACTGCCACTACCGGTTCCGGGTTTGTTAAGTCAGTTTCTACCAGGGACATATCTTACTGGGATGACCCTAATGAACTGTGCGATAGACTCAGACTTCTTGTAGCTTCAGCAGAAACTGGAAACATGGGTCATGGTAACGAAATGTTAAATATAGTGGAGGAGCTCCGTGAAGCAGGTCTAATAAAAGGGCAGGGTAATAAAAGATTTAGATCATTTTTACAATGAGTGTCAACAAGTTTGGTCATTACTCCGGAGGAGCGAAAGCCTTGAGGGGTCCTAAAGGGGATGGGTTTTCCTTGACGGATGATGGTGATTATGACATGCAGAATAAACTGTTGAGAAATGTGGCCGATCCTTTGAACGATAAGGATGCAGTAAATTTTGAATTTCTAAAGAACAACACTATTCCTAAAGGGGAGGGGTTTTCCTTGACGGATGATGGTAATTACGATATGCAGAATAAACTGTTGAGAAATGTGGCAAATCCTTTGAAGGATAAGGATGCAGTAAATCTTAAATTTCTAAACAGCAACACTATTGTCAAAACTGATAAAGGATTCGATGCAGGAGGTGTAAAAATTATCAATATAGCAAGACCTGAAGCGGACTATGATGTGGTTAATAGAAGATATTTGGCTATTCATACTCCTCATCCCAACATCAATTATTGGGATTTCAAGGACAGGAGATTAGTTAGAGTGAAAGAACCACGTGATCTCACAGATGGCGTCAATAAAAAGTACATGGTGGACTATTTAAATAAACAAATTGATACTACAGGTATTGTTAAGACGGCTGAACTTGACAGCAGACTTAGTCCCATAACAAACGATATTTCTGGATTAAAAAGCAAACAGTCTGTGGACGTTATTGCTAGAGATGAGTTTACAAGGAAACTAAAGTCATTCGGTGTACACTTGTTTAGGCACATTCACAGGTACGTTCCTCAAGGTCGGACGGCCCAACCACCCACATATAATGAAAATGACTATTTAAATTGGAACGAAATTTTAGAAGTAGGCAGTCTTACAAAGGACGGCGGTCAGGGCGAACAGTAGGTTTAAATGGCTAGACATAAAAATAAACGCTTCAGTTGCGCGAAAGGAACCGGAGTGTTAGGTGATATAGCTAGCTCTGTGGTAAACACGGCCATAGATCTCCTACCGTTTGAAGCGCACCTACCAGGTTATAATTACTGTGGTCCAGGTACTAGATTAGCTAAAAGATTAACACGGGGTGATAAAGGAATAAACCCCCTCGACGAAGCCTGCAAGATCCACGACATAGCTTACTCTAAATACAGTGATTCTAGTAACAGAAGACGTGCTGATAAAGAGTTAGCAGACAAAGCTTGGCTTAGATTCAAGGCATCAGACTCTTCGTTGGGGGAAAAGGCGTCCGCGTGGGCGATCACAACAGCAATGAAGGCTAAAGCAGCTGTTGGTGGTGGTAGAAGGAAGAGAAGAACAAAGAATAAAAGAGCCCCAAAGCGTAAAGGAAGGGGATTGTATTTAAAACCTTACGCTAGGAAGGAAGGTGGAGGTGTACGAAAAAAAAAGAAAAGGAGTGTGAGGAAAAAAAAATATTGCTGCCGATAAAACCTCTGACCAATTATGAACTACAGCATTACGCGTGTTTACTGAAAATACCCGATTTTAGAGGCGTATACATGAGAGACAAATTACCGTCCAACCTTGGGGTAAATGAGTCAGCTATAGTTAATCTGGATACCAGTTACGGCAATGGTACGCATTGGGTGTGCTACAGAAAAAATAAAAATACAGTCTATTACTTTGATAGCTTTGGTAATCTGAGACCACCGCCAGAGCTTTTGCGATATTTTGGTGTCGGGGTAAACGTAAAGTATAATTATCAGCGAAGACAGTCATTTGATTCAGTAGTTTGCGGTCATCTGTGTCTGCAGTTTCTCTGTAATGTTTTCTCTTAGTGGTGTATCACCAAGTATATCTTGTGATATATTTCCCCCAATAGATCTGCGTGATGGAGAGTACGAAATAGGTTTAGTCGATCTTACAACGTACAATTCCATACCGAATATAGAGAAAGGTATAAATGATAAATTCTATTATGGGGAAAATGGGGTAATCACCATTGACGAGGGTTCGTACGAGCTCGAGGAGCTTGTAGACCATATAAATAGTAAGATAGGTGGATCGACATTTTTTACCGTGTCCGCTAATAAAAATACCCTTAAGGCTGAAATGAAATGCGTTGAAGACGTACATTTTGAAAAGGAAAACTCTATAGGGCAATTGTTGGGTTTTAAGAAACAGGTCTACAAGGCTGAAGTTGAGGGAAAATCGAAAAAACATATATCGGAAAATGTGATTAATATTATTACTGTCAATACAATCAGGGTGGAGTGCAATATTGCACGTGGTTCTTTTGAAAATGGTAGAGAGGGACACGTGTTGCACGAATTTTACCCTACCGTCGGTACAGGTTATAAAATAGTCGAGGCCCCTAACACAATCATTTACTTGCCTGTGAACATTCAAAGGATAAACAACTTGACCGTTACGCTGAGGGATCAGAACGGACGTGTGTTAAATCTTAGAAACGAAATCTTGTCGCTAAGACTACATCTGAGAAAACGTAAAAATGGGTCTAGTATTTAGGGAAAATCCTAGGACTTTACAGATCAGTAAGAAGAAGGAAACGCCCAGGTTAACATCGCTTAACACAAAGTTTTTGCGCTCCCTCGGCTTTAAAGTATCGACACAACATGTTGGACATTGAAAGTGGTGCCGATTACAGTGATATAATCACTGGATGGAATATCATGCACACAAACCATATGCATCTTCAACTTATAGAAATAATGACGAAATACGTATCCCTGTAAGCCAGCAGGACATAATTACGGCTCCCTTTGAAAGTACAAATGCTGCGGTCGCTGACGTATCACTTGTCAACAATGCAATGGCTTACCTCTTTGACGAGATAAGGTACGAGATCTCCAACTGGATAGAACAAAAAATGTAGGAATAACTACGACAATTAAAAACTGTATGTCTATTCAAAAGGCCGAAGGAGATAATTTGAAGAATGCTTGCTGGTTGGGTGTTGGTAACACCGAGACAGCTGCATCGTTTACCTATTCAATTCCGTTAAAATTATTACTCGGGTTCGCGGAAGATTACAGAAAAATTGTAATGAATGTAAAGCAGGAGCTTATCTTGCTGCGCTCGGCCTCTGATCTCAACGCTATTCATAGCGCTGACGCAACGGAGGTCACCTTGACTATAACTGAAGTTTACTGGCGTGTTCCTCACATCACTGTTTCAGATACATTACGGTTAAAATTATTACGTCTTGTTGAGAGAGACACTAGGATCCACGTACCTTTCAGGTCGTGGGAGTTGCACGAATACCCTGTCCTACCGATGACAGATCGTCAGTCATGGACCGTTAAAACATCTGCCCAGCTTGAGAAACCGCGTTACGTAGTACTAGCCTTCCAGGCAGATAGAAAGGGTAAAATTGCTAAGGACATGTCACAGTTTGACGGTTGTAGTTTGAAAAACCTAAAGGTTTACCTCAATTCCCAATATTACCCGTATGATAATATTCATGGTGACCTATCCATATTTTACGAAATGTTTTCTCGCTTCCAAAGCTCCTATTACGGTCGGAGTACGGTGAGCCCAGTAGTATCTCTTGATAACTTTAAAAATAAAACACCCCTTTACGTCATCGACTGTTCTAAGCAAAACGACTCCATTAAATCCGGACCTGTCGATGTTAGATTGGAATTTGAAACTGGGGAGGCTTTTAAAGCAAACACTACCGCGTACTGTCTCCTCCTGCATGACTCGCATCTCTCGTACACATTGCTCACGGGCAATGTGAAAAGTATAATGTAGTGGGGGAAAGGGGTATAAACCCACAGAAACTTAATATATTTCTTTAGTCTCAAAGATGTCGCAGCCAGATGACGGTGAGTATTTACCCCCGACGAAGAAGGCAAGGTATGATAGTGGCAATTCTACGCTGATTACCGAAATTGGCGAATGTAAGACCGACCCCGGGTTACACAAATGCGCTTATTATTATGTACAGACCGTCTTCTACAAAGACGGTGAAGTAGCTCAGAGGCTGGAATTTCGCAAATACTTAAACGAGGATGTGAGTATGTATGACAGCGTGGAAGTGTTTTTACCAGGATATTTACCCGTTGTAAGGGAGCTGAGAGAAAATGATTACAAATTCGATCAGCGTAGGCAATTGTATAAACACACAATAGATCTTAGGGGAGTTGACAAACTGGTATTAAGAAACGACCTGAGAGTCGAGAGAGAATTTGCATGTCATTATTCAGGTGCATCGTCGAGTAGCGTTGCCAGTTGTTCACTTTCAAGTTCAGACTATGAGGACAGTGTGGACAGCGTGGAGGATGAAGATAATATATAAGGACACGTTCGTTGGTAAGGTGTAGTCATTTGAAGAGATGGAATCATCGGGTACGGACGTGTCACTCGAGTCTGGAATGTCAGCTCCGGAGGTCTCGGTAAGTATGGATCTTGAACCTCAACGTATACCGCGTCGTAAAGAAGTGCTTAATTTGCTTACAGGGATATTTTTCAAGACCGTGTATTTTCTTGACCCCGAATTGACGAAATGCGTTATAGTGGGGTTTGTTAAGAACCGAGGCAACAGCTTGGGTGTAATCTTTAAGGGCAGAAAAGGTGCTGTATTTTTACCAAGTAGTACATTTAATCAGTTTGCCGTTCACTTTAATGAAATCACCGTTGCATTGGAGAAGCGGGAAAAGGTCATGTTTAGGGAAGATGATTTTGAAATAAAAGTATCGAATGTGTTTGGCCGACAGCACATTTTTCTGTACGACGGTGAGCATACTTTAACGTTAAACACCGCGGAGTGGACTCAGTTCGTGAACAACCTTCCACCGTTGTACAGGGAGCTGAGAAATCGCTTTCTACAAGAGGATCTTGTTGGCAGGTATATTATTGATATATTGGACAGCAACGAGGAGTTTGTAACACCTCCGGAAGGTCTTTCACCATACATAACTGATAGACTTTTCGATGAAGTGCAACTCTTCAAACGTTGGCCAAATGGAGGCAGTGGTTGAGTTTCACGGGTTCAAGGATAATGAAAACCGGTTCGTGATAAAAGAATTGGCTGTAGTCAGTGATCTTTTTCAATGGCAACTTGTTTTTGCGCCACCGTACAGTAAGTGTCGGCTAAATTCAAAAATGCAGCGAACTGCACGTTGGCTTACACGTCACTTTCACCGTATTGATTGGGATGACGGTGTTATCCCCTATAATGAGCATCTGATTCGAACCCTGTGTAAAACATTCCCCGTGATATACACCAAAGGTCTTGAAAAGGCCACTTTTCTTAAGCAGTTTCATCCGGATGTGCGAGAAATTGATTGCACCACTTCATGTAATGATAACGATTGTGATATTGGCTGTGTATTACCTCAACACAGTGATGTAAATAGTAAATGTGCGTTGCGCAACGCTTTATTGTATAAAAGTAGCTTAGACCTTAAAAATTCAGTCAGTACTAGTTGAGTAACGATGGCGAACGCGTGGGCAATTTTGTCGATGGAACCCAAAGAACCCCGAGGGGTCCTTAATGATAAATTTGTCATGAGATTTGACAGGATGTTAGATTGGAACCTGCTGTCGACCCATTACGATTTTTCACTCGACATGTTGAGGATGTACCAGCACAGAGTCAACTGGGCCGCTGTTCTCAAACGGACCAGATTTCCTGAAACATTTCTCCGTGAAATGGTTGTAAATTTCAATGGCTGTTGGGCTACAATAAGCAAGTACCAGAACCTGTCGGAAGCGTTCATTCGTGACTTTTCTGACAGCGTTGACTGGGAGTACATTGCTTTGTATCAAAACGTGAGCGGTAAATTCCTTACGGAGAACGCTCACCGTCTGGCTCCCGAAGAAGGGAGAATTTATGAATAAATATTATTCCAGACCCGTGGAGACTGTCACTCACCTTTACGGCTGGCCCAAAATCCATAGGTCCGGGGGTGAATGGGGAGGTTGGTCTAACCACCGTAGAAACATACTTTTCCTCCGACGTCTCCATGTGTGTGTGTGTCTTGGAATAGTATGTTAAACAGCTTTCACTGGTATGGCGGCCTGTTTACGAGCAGTGGGCAGTCGGCCTACCTAAAAGCTGCTAAGGGACGGCGGATTGCTTACGAGGAGTGGGCAATCGGCTGACCCAAGACATCATACCTTACAGTATTATTCCTCAACATATCGTAGTGGAAAATAGTCTGTAAGATTGAAAGGCTTCACCAAGTAAAGTTACGGTGTAATTGGTCGACAGTACCCTTTTGTGGATAGTAATCGGATCCTTATACTGTAAGATTGAAAGGCTTCACTTAGTAAAGTTACAGTTTGGTGAATTTTACATATCCAAAATAAAAATTTGTGGGATTCACGGTTGTGGATAGTAATCGGATCCTTATACTGTAAGATTGAAAGGCTTCACTTAGTAAAGTTACAGTTTGGTGAATTTTACATATCCAATATAAAAATTTGTGGGATTTACGGTGAAATTAGCCTACGCCTAGCCGGTGATACTTAAATAGTATGGTGAAAAAAATTCCCCATCAGGGACCAAAAATATATTAAGGGAGACAGCAATTTGTTATGGAGTGGCTGTCACCGTGAAGGGCGATGGTTGGGGCCCTTCACTCCAGAGAGTAGGCCTACTGGGGATACTCTGGATAAACAAAAAAAAACGCGCCGATGACTCTACGGCATAGTCGTATGGACTTACCGTGGTGTGGAAACGAGTCAGAAAGCATGCATTGGTGTAGGTATATAAAGCGTGACACGATGAAGAGTTTTCATATTCTCCTCGTATTTCGTGACGTGCACATACATGCTGGTGCCAATGGATCTTTATCAAAAGCTATTTAATCTTGCCCGAGCTCCCCAAATAATATCTGTGGGAGAGCTGAATGATGCTTGCGGATACCGCATCGTGTCCGTTCGACGTACTGAAACCAAATTTGGACAAGCCGTCATCGCGGACATTGAGATGCCTGATGGCTTAAAGAAGGGCACCTGTCTACCTTCTCGTTTCAATCGACAGTTTACTGATGACGATCTGGTTGAACTGAGCAACGGACACTATTATATTAGGTGTACAGGGAAGGAGGGCAAATCCTATAATGTTGATATATATAAAAAGTAAATGTTAATGTGAAGTGTTTATCCTTCACTCCAGAGAGTAGGCCTACTGGGGATACTCTGGATAAACAAAAAAAACGCGCCGATGACTCTACGGCCTGGTCACATGAACTTACCGTGGTGTGGAAACGAGTCACATTCACAGCATCATAGTATCTACTCTTAACCCCAGAGGTTAGCCCCTGTTGGAGTATCACTAGATAACTATGGCGCTTTGATTGGGTCGGGAGGTCATAGGTTATCATTGCCTTTATAAGTCCGGTTCTGTAGGGAGCCGCTATCAGTCTTCTGGTACAACTGTTGCTTGTTGCTTGTGAGTATCATAATATTTTGAAGTACTTATATTGCAACCATTCTATATTTAACTGCACTCAGGGAACTATATTTTCGGATTCTTGTCTTAGCCTTGTAACGTAACCGTTGCCGCCACCACTGCCGCCACCGCCGCCGTTGCCGCCATCACTGCCGCCACCGCCGCCGTTACAGCCACCGCCGCCCCCGCCGTTGCCACCACTGCCGCCCCCGCCGTCGCCGTCATCTTTGCAGCCACCGCCGCCCCCGCCGTCGCCGCCACCGCCGCCTTTGCAGCCACCGCCACCGCCGCCCCCCAGCCGTCGCCCTCTAAACCTATGTGAGTATAATACTAGCAGTTTCCAAATATATTTTATTATTTATAGCGTGTTAAAAATTAATTTGGATAAATATAGTTTTTGACTACGAACTTGTGTTCGCAATTATGTTAAACGAACTGTATTAATTTCAATCACCGTATTCGGTCTATTATTATTACAGAGCTACATGCTGCTTTCCGTACCCTTATGTATATTTGAAAACGGGGTGTTATGTTTTCAGATCATGTCTCTCGTGGAAAAGCTCAGCGGATTGGAGGTGTCTAGGGCCCAGGATAAGAAATCCATTGGGGACCTTACGGACCCCAATGGGTACAAAATCCTTAGCTTGACCCTCAAATCCGGGGCCAAGCATGGGCCCGTTATAATGGCTGAGGTGGAAGCGGCGAGTGGGGAGAAGATGGTAACTTTCCTCCCCCAAAGGTTTACGAAGAACTTGGGGGAGGAGGACATTGCAACGCTCGGGGGAGGCGGGTACTACTTGCGATGCACCGGGAAAACAGGCGCATCTTTTAATGTATCAATTTTTAAAAAATAAATTCTTCTCCTCTTGACTTGTGTGTTTTATTTTACAGCCCTATTCGTTCCTCTTCCCGTCTACCGCCACCACCACCACTTCCACCACCACCTTGGACCTTTAAGAGACGACTGCCACCCCGTCTACAGGCTCCATCTCTCTCTCTCTATCTCGGTAGGTCGAGCGAAACTTTATTATAACAGTATAATTATTACACATTTTTAGGGGTTTTCTATTTACATACTCATATGTGTATGTGAAAACAGAGTGTATGTTTACAGAATATGGATCTTGCATCAGAGCTTTGCCGTCTGATGTTGACGCAAAATATCGAGATAATATCCGTCGGGGATCTGACGAACCCTGACGGATATGAAATCTTAGATGTATGGTTCACCACAAACGAAGACGGGGCAGCAATCATTGCTGAGGTGGCGATGCCTGACGGGGAGCGCAGGAGGACATACCTCACTTCCAACTTCGTAAGGGAACTGGGGCATGCGGACTTGGTGGAGATGAGATCTGGCGGATACTATATTAGATGTATAGAAAAACAAGGCAGATCGTATAAAGTAGAAATTTATAAAAAATAAACATTAATTCTCCTGCTGACTTGTGTGTTTTTTACAGCCCCATTCTCCCTTGACATGTGGCATTTAGTGGTGGGACTGGTCATTGTCGCCGGATGCATGGCGGCCAACGATCCGGTAAGGACAGTTTACTTACTTTTAACACAGTATTAGGGTACGCTGTGCTAAAAACTTGTACCAACTTGTTTTGTTTGTCACACCTTTTAGGAGGGATCTGGACATGAACCGCAGCCCGCTGAACCGGGTGCGTCATGGCTGCGGGTTCCCCGGGTTCCCCGACGGGAGCAGAACCGTCACGGAGAGTCTACCCCCGACCCGGCCTGGCTCACTCAACCTGGTCCGTCCAGGCTGTACCCTCAGCCTGGCCCAAGCAGTGAGCTGGATCAACCGGGTCCGTCCAGGCTGCACCATCAGCCCAGCCCAAGCCGCGAGCCTCAGCCCGGCCCAAGCCGTGAGCCTCAGCCTGGACTGTCGTCAACACCGTCCGGTGGGGCATTTCTGCTGCCGACAGGCACCCTCCTACTGATGAACAATGTAAGTGTAATATATAAAAGCAGAATATATTATTATTATTATGTAGTGTGATCAGCGATGTCGCTACATTGTTGATTTTGTTCGCAGAGCAACCATCATGATTGTATGGGTAGGGAGTTGTCGGCAGAAGAGGCAGAACAATTGCTCGACCGGATGCTGTGGGACGACCAGGGGGTAGAAACACACTACACCTCCGTGAACGGCATTCCGACACAGCTGATCCGCCTTGTGGTAAGACATTTCCTTCTTCTTCTCGATATTTGCTGCTATATCGGTCGATCACTTTTCACTCATACTATATCGTTTTCTAGCCTGAGGAGGAGGAGCGATATTCCTCCGGATCGGAGACCTCGGTGTCGATCCTACACGAGATGCAGCCGGTGGTGCCCAGGGAGCAGGCACCGTCGCCAGACGTCGTGGATCTGACACCGAGCCCTCCACCTCCTCAGCGCCAGTCTCCGATCGCCGCACCCACCCGCCGCCGAAGAGCACCGTCGCCGGATCCATTCGACTTTCCGGCGGCCCGGAGACCTAGACAGCTCTTCGATACGGCTGTAAGTATTTTTGTGTATGTGCACTGGTTAAATAAAGTTTGCTTATTATTTATACTATTTTACCGATTACCCTTATGTTCAACAGGAGAGTTCACCTGCACCTCAGGTCGCCGAGCCCGCACCTCCACAACAACAACAGCAACAACAACGGCGGCGCCACTGGGGAATGTGCGGGCTCTGCGCGGCCGACCTGAATGCGGCTGCAGGACATGCTCTCAGCATGTATACGCGGGGGCGAAACGAGAGGGTGGATGAGCTTCTCGGCAGAGGGCAGCGTGTAAGTATATTTTAACACTTAACGTTTGGTAATTTTTAGCATATACCCTGTGACAAATAATTGCTTATATGTAATTTTTGTTCTCAGAGACGCGGTTTCGTGGATCCCTCATCTTTGTGGGAGTCTGAGGATGCGGTCCTGCTCCTCCGCGAGTGGATTGTCACCTTGGCTTCGACGTTGGCCATGTTGACCTTCTTCTTCGCGGAGGCTACTGGTGCGGAGCGACTGCGGCTAGCTCCGACCATCTGGCTGGACCTCTTCAGACTCCTTAGCATCCCGATGAGACGGGATGCCGAGAGGATGCAGGGATTCGCCTCGGCGCAGGGCGTGCGGGACTATGACACACCTCTACCGCCGCCGACTACACCACCATGGAGGAGGCGTGTCACCAGCCCGCCCTCGCAGCCTGCAGAACCGCCTGGTCTGACGTGCCGAGTCTGCCTGGACGAGCCGTCTACCGTGGCGCTCAGACCTTGCGGCCACGTGGTCTGCCGGACCTGCGCCGAGCGGCTGCTACACTGCCCTATGTGTAGAGCGGTTATTCTGCAAAGAATGCAACTCTATTTTTAATAAATAAACTGTTTTTGTATATGTAAACAACTGTTTTACTTGTCTACTACCTCTTATATGTAAACGACTGTTTTACTTGTCGACTACCTCTATGCTAAAAATCATCTTAATAGCTCAGCTGGTAGCGTTACTTCCTTCTATTCCAAAGGTTCCAGGTTCGAATCCACAGATTAATTCGTGATAATTTAGGAACCTTATATCGTTTGATGTGAAGAAGAAGAAGAAGAATGCAAGTTACTACTGTATTTCTGATGTAGAAATTCTAGCTCAAGGATTCGAACCTGCAATCTTTGGAACACTGGTTTTAAACGCTACCGTCTGAGCTATCTTACATTTTTGTAAAGGTAACCAACATGTACACTGTCATACAGGCTGACGGTTACAGATAACTACCCCGTCTGAGCTATCCTACATTTTAGTAATGGTAGACCCTTACGGTAGACTTGTAGCGTTTGTTGCCAACGGCAGCGTGGCCGAGTGGTCTAAGCCCCTGCCAGGTAGTGTCGCCGTTGGTAAAGCCACTGCTTTCCCTAAAGGCGGGATACTAATAGCAGTTCTCTTCGGAGATCGTGGGTTCGAATCCCACCGCTACCGCTACAATTTCGCCTGGTGAATTCAAGCTTTGTTTAAATTCATAGCAACTCCTCAAACGTAAGACAAAATAATCATCGACGACGTCATCTTGAATGACGTGGTCGAGTGATGCACCGGCGTAGTACCGCCGAAGACGTCATCTTG
>VBOA01000196.1:0-908 GCA_005877695.1 Gammaproteobacteria bacterium
CTTATCGTCAATATAGATATAAGATTTACTGGCAGCAATAATTTGTTTTTTCTTTTCTAATATCTCTAAAAGAACCTCTAAAGAGATTTTTATGCATTCTGTTTTCTTATTATTTTCAGCCTGGATGGACATGTTATTTTTCCTCTATTGGATAAATTTAGAACGTTAATAAGTACATTTGCTACCTTCTGAATCTAAGATTTCTTCTCCATCCAAGAATCGAAGAATAATGTTTTCAGGTAGATCAAGTCTTTCAAATTTAGAAGAATTTTCTTTAGAAGCGGCAAAATAAGTTTCAGTACTTTTATTTTTACCTTCTTTGATTTCAGTCAATATTTCATTCAATTTATGAAAAGCTGAATCAATATCTAAATATAGGATATGATATTTTGAGAAAAACAATTCAGGAATTAATAAATCCATATTTTGCTTGGATTTAACAAGGCATGTTAAATTTTCTTCGAAGATATCAGTGAATTTTTTTATAAATTTCTCACAGGAAGAAAATATTAATACTTTATCTTGCATGTTCCGTAAAGCATTGGGTTTAATTTGTTTTAACGTTTTATTATTTTCCATGATGGCACCATGATTTAAGTTATTTTTTTTAATTTCTAGAGAATTTAAACTGTACTTTCAATTTCTTCTGTTTTTATTATTTTTTTATAATTTTTTGTAACTTTTTTTAAATTTTGGAAATTGATTGAAAATTCTTTATCGGGAGAAGGTAAAAAACTGTTTTCATCTTTCAGTGGAAGATAACCAAATTTTATGGCTCTAGTGAGGGCAGTTCCCATTTTTGTTGCACGTAATTTATGACAAGCACTGGTACGTAATTGTTTTATAAATCCTTCTGAAACTCCTAATTTATAGGCTGTTTCTTTAACTTCTTTTCCACAGGAGGCATG
>VBOA01000196.1:1023-1423 GCA_005877695.1 Gammaproteobacteria bacterium
TAACATGAATATCCTTCTTGTATGAAGGAGAAGATCGCGAGTAAAATATAGTATTCTTTTTCATGCTTAATAAGGTTGCTCAAAACCTCTTCTGGAGCTAATCTATCAATACCCATGATCAACTCCTTTTTAGTTGTTTATGGCGAGTTTCATCAAAATATTGATCTATTTTGATGAGGCGGAGAGCGCATTTTTTAATGTGCTCTTTTTTTATATTCAATAGATTAATTCTATGGGAAGAAAAGAAATAAAAAAACTGGATTTTAGATAAGCGAATTTTATTAAATTGGTTTACGTAGGTAAGGAAATTATTAGTATTTAACTGTACGTACGGTGATAATTTAGTCTGAATTAGATTGTGTCGTTCTAATGATCGCGATAAGCTGCGTTTAACCATTGT
>VBOA01000196.1:1504-2219 GCA_005877695.1 Gammaproteobacteria bacterium
TGTGAAAAACTGCTCCTAATCCTGTAAAAATTACAGCTAAACAAATTCCCCCTAGAATCAATGAATTCTTCACTTTATAGAGTCCTATTTCTATTTCATTCAATTTCTTGATCAGTTGAATTTCACTGTCTCGGGTTGATGGAGTTAAGTTCATTCTTTCATTCCTCAGGTTAATTGATTAAATAATGACCATATCTACCAAACTTGTTTTAGCTCTGAACCCTCCTCCTCCTTACTAAGTGAATTAATCGTACTATGGTATTTTTTAACAACATGCTCAAATTGACGAGTTTCAAAATAAACCCTCGATAAGGATAAATTGAATTCATCCAGATTGTTTTGAATAAACTGAAGAAACTTATCCTGATCAAAGATCGGTAGAAACTTTCTAGGTTGCCTTTTCTCTTTTTCAAGTTCATCGATGATTTTATCAATTAGAATTTCTAATTGAGGTTTTAATTCATCAACATAGATATTAAGTTGGTTAGCTCTATGAGTGAGTTCAACTAAAGATTGCTGAACAGGCGTAGAATGATTTAATCTAATAGGTGCGGTCATAATCAACTCCATAGGTTGGTTGTGTTTGCCCTCAAGGTCTCGTAAACCTTGGGGGACGCTTTCATTTACTTACAATTATAGTATATATATTAATATGTTTATATGTCAACACATATTCCTATATTGATTATAAATCAATATATTTATATACTACCTA
>VBOA01000055.1 GCA_005877695.1 Gammaproteobacteria bacterium
TCAATGTTTGACCGAGTGTCTGAATCATACAAATGTTTTTACTGCGGCCAAATCCCCATTGACCGAGAGAAATCCAGTGATACATGTAAATGTCCACCAGACGCCTATCTCGAAATGATCTAGGTCTCTCCTCGTAATTTAAGCAATCCAGTTGGTTTTCTTTTGCGTTAGGAATATTTTTAAGTTTATTTTGAAGTTTTATTTTCCTTTTTAGTTGAAGAGACTTTTATTTTAGAAGAAGAAATTTTATTTGAAAATTATATGGGGACATGGAAGGTACCTCCTCGTGTGGCAATATAACAGCAATTCTTTTGCCCGGTGTCCCTGGAAACAGTGTTGTATTTTACCACTGGCTAAACCTTCCCAAGTATAAGTCACAGAGTCACATTTGTTTTTTATCAGTCGTGTGTGATGTCTCGCAGTGTCAACATCAATTTTGAGCTCCTGGAAGCGTTGGTTAAGCTTAAGCCACAACCAAGATCTCAGTTACTGAAGATTGCTGACAAGAGCCTAGTTACGGCCATTTGTGAGTGTGCATTGAACATTTTAAACGGAAACGTACCTATTACGCTTGAACTAAAGGATCGTCTGTTTAAGGAAAGGAACTATATTCGATCTTTGGCCAAGTCCAAAGTTTCCTGGAAATCGAGACGAGCGCAGATTCATAGAAGAGAAGAACTAATACCGTTAATTATCGAACCGGTAATTCAAGCTTTGAAAAATGAATAATGCCAAGAAGATGGTCCTAATATCTCCAGAAGTATTGCAGAGACTACACAACCCTATTAAAGACAACACATTGGCCAACATTGAAAATGACATGTCAAGCATTTTACAATCCAATGATTTGGAAGATAGGACAAAGTGGGCTCAGTACCAACAACTGCTGCAACGACGACAGAATTTCCACGATCAGCTCCGTCAACCAGCTGAAATTCCTATAATCGAAACGCCAGACAAGACAAATAACAATGAATCCTTGCAAGAGGAGATACTCCGAACGCTCCCTAAAGGACTAAGGACAAAAGGAGAATTATTATTTAAAAGACTTTGTACTAATGACGTCATAACATGGGACGACCGTGGAAGAGTTAGTATAAATAAAACTGTCATCCCGGGTTCGAACATTACCGATTTGGTGTGTGACGTGATAAGGTCGAAGCGGACCGGTGCTAGTCCTACAGGTTTGAAACAGTTTTTGGAAGGACTGGAAACTATCAACATTCCAAGAACTTTAATCGGTAACTGCAGACGTATAGTATCCTGTCAAACCCAACCACAGGAAACTGTAGCGACACCAACAACAGCACAATCGCCATCAAGACCGGTTTTCCCTACCATGACCCAAAATAGACGCAGAAGTACTCCACTATCCACCAGACCAACATCAAGATTAACGAGGTGGGCGCATAATCGTTTGCATTAAGATGGACAAGTATTTAGGAAACAAGTACTACCATTTGGGAGACTCTGCCTGTTTTGCTGGAAGCGATCCATTAATAAGGAAAGCTGTGAAGAAATATAACAAGACTCAGATTAAGGATTGGTTACGAGCACAGGACGCTTATACATTGCATGTGCAAAGAAGAAAAAGATTTCCAAGAAACAAATACATCGTAAATAATATAGATGATCTTTGGCAAGTTGATTTGGCCGTGTTCAATAATCTAGCCCCGTATAATGATGGGTACAAATATTTGTTGGTAGTAATTGACGTATTTTCAAAATACTCTTGGGTCAGAATACTTCGAAGAAAGACTGGAAAAGAAGTTAACAAAGCCCTAGAATCTATATTTGCTGCAGATAAAAGAAAACCACAAAACATGCAGTCTGACAAAGGAAAAGAATTTATATCCATTCTATCGAAATCATTCTTCAAGAAGCACAATATTAACTTTTACACTACAAGAAATCCCGATACCAAGGCAGCGGTGGTCGAGCGGGTTTTAAAAACCATCAAGTCAAGACTATGGAGATACTTTACATACAAGAATACCCTCCGATACATTGACATCATCCACGCTATAGTACACGGCTACAACCACACAAGACATTCGAGTATAAAAATGGCTCCAGCAAAAGTAAACGAAAGTAATATTCTTCAAGTGTGGAGGACTTTGTACAAGAAAAAAGACAAATACCAACCTGCAAAGTTCAAGGTGGGAGACACTGTAAGGGTTTCCAAGGAGAAAAAACATTTCGCCAAAGGATATGAAAAGAATTGGACCGAAGAAGTGTTTACAATTTCACGTGTTATAAGACACCCTGTCCCCGTATATGAACTAAAAGACATGAGTGGAGAAGTTATTGATGGGACGTTTTATGAACCTGAACTTCAAAAAGTCATTGTACCAAAAAGCAAAGTTTACAAGATTGACCAAATTCTTGAAATGAAAGGTACTGGGAAGAACAAAAGGGTTTTAGTCAAGTGGAAAGGTTACCCGAGCAAATTCAATTCATGGGTCCCTGCATCCCAGATTATGGATATAGTTTAGTATCCTACAGTTCTGGCCTCAGTATTCTCTACGACGCTGACCAGTCAACATGTCCGGCGTGGGAAGTATGTTCCTCGGGCTCGCTCGTGTACCCTTACCAGCGCCTCCTGTATATAGGGAGAGTGAGCCGAAGAGCACACCTCAGTCTACACCAAGACGTCAGAGAGTGAACACCTCTAGTGCTGCTCCTCGTACAGTTAAGAAAAAGCCAATTGCTAAGAAGAAGATTACGCCCAAGAAGAAGAGCCAGAATAAAAAGAAGAAGACCCCACCAAAGCCTAGGGCAAAAGCATTACCCAAGAAGATAAAAGCAGATATATTTACATAATGTCTTTCCTGCATAACCAGTCCATGGAGTGCTCCAAATCTGAGCTCGACCTGTTTTCTCTACCACCAACCCAGACAAGTATTGAACTGGGCCAGTGGGTCCACTACAAACCCTTAGCGTCAATATCTGACGAAGCACCAATTGAATTTGTTGTGCCTGGAATTGGAGACGAATACATTGATTTATCACATACTTTAATCA
>VBOA01000056.1 GCA_005877695.1 Gammaproteobacteria bacterium
TCACTCTCAGAAATGTCTGTACCTTGTAGCTTACTATAGAAACATTCTCTTGGTGGTAACACAGTCTCTTCAAATTTCAATGGAGATGTAATATAGTCATACGGAAACACACCTTTCCTGAGAACAAGGTCCAATTTGTCCTGAGGTACTAGTTTGCATGTTTCAATAAGATCATATTTCTCCATATTTTTAGAAAGTTCCATTAAACTAGAAGGTAAAAATCTGTAGGAATCTAAAAATCTTAGTTTTATTTTCCCATGTGTTTTGGAAAAAGAAATAAAGTTTTCGGTAGTTTGTGCTAACACTTTAATTTTACCATGATCTCTACCAAGTTGAGGGACTATAAAATGAGCGTCATATTTCGATAGATTGTGAAATATGACTGGGATGAAATGTGGTAATTTATAATTTAAATTACAAGAATTGCACGCAGCACCGTTATATTCGCCTGTAAGATGCGAATGATCATGGCATTTGTGATTGTCTATGGTAAACTCCTCTTCACACAGGTAACATTGTGTAGCATCATTGTGTTTTTTAACCTCGTCTTCACTTAAATCGTTCATAGGAACAACATAACTGTACAAAACTTGCACCTTTTCGGCAATGTCATACAACTCGTCCATGAACCTGCTTGCCGCACTATCCCCTCTATAAACTTTAGGTTGTGTTGTCAATCCATAGTGCTGAAGATGATCTTCTGGTAATACAGACTTTAATATAAGACTGTAACTATTTGGTTCATGTTCTTGATATTTTGTAATTGTCATAATTTCTTCTTCGTTGACATTAACAGGCAGCAGCGATGCCTCAAAATCAGCGTACACAGCAATTGGTATGCGATACTGATGTTTTACATTTTTAAACTTCACAACCGAATTGTTCGTTGTAGGTAAAATAACCCTTGCAGGCTTATAGTTACCGCAAAGTCTGAGATGTTCTAATAACCATTGCCTTCCACCTGCAGTGTACGATTTGCTTACAAAACAAAAACACCTCTTACAAACTGTTTTAGAATTTGCCCTTTTGCTGACTTGCTTAGATACTAATTTGTTGAATGATTTTATGTACACATAATGAAAATCGTTCTCTGATTTTTTTAACAATAATAAATCGGTATGATCAATACACTCCTTGTCAACAATCTTTAACGGATACACGTTATTATTGTCATCAAGCCCGAACACATTTACAGATACATTACGGTTCTTTCTTTCAAACATTTGGATTTTGTTCACTTCCACTGGAAACGTCAACCCTTCAAAATTGTACCTATGTTCAATAGCTCTGTAACGACGTCCTGGTAGATTACTATGACTGTCATTGTGTAAAAACTTTGCGAGCATGCTATATTTAAAGCAAAGATTGTCTTCAGTATTTTTAACATTTACACAACTTCTTGTATCCTTGATCTTCTTTGGCAAATCTATATAACTACTGCCGCGATCTCCATAGCCATGCTTATGAACTTTTAACATTAAGCTATTGGTACGCAACAACGACCATCCACTCCCGCGAGCCTCATGTTCCAAAATTTTAAGTATAATTTCTTGTATACACTCATTTATCACATTTATGATATCAGTCGTTGCTATAATAGTCCTCGTTCGACAAATGAAGCCTCTTACAGACAACTCGTCTTCAACATTTGCAAAGGTTGTGTCCAAGAGTAAACCAAATTTTACTACATACAGTCGTTCTAATTCACGTCTTAATGTTGTATCAATTAAATCCATCGATTGTTGCAAAAATTCATCCAAACCAAATTGATTATTTAAAATGATATATTGTCTAACACTAGAATTTGGAAAAGCTTCGGCTTGTAGTTGGATTGTGAGTCTGTTGTCATTTCTTCCTGGGGCATACTGAATAACGCTTGGTCTAGGTTGCACTCTTTCTTCTTCTTCTGAGTCTGGTACTCCATCTTCGTGAAATAAAACGTTATGACAATTTAGTAGAATGTCATCATGAAACTTTACGTTACAGATATCACAAGAATACTCCATTATATTTACTAGTAATTAACAATTTCATGATGTCAACTTGAAAGAAAAACAAAGACTGGGGGTTGAATCAGCTTTACCCCTTTTATAACCGAACGGAGAGGGGGTGGGGGATGGGTTTGACGTAATTCAAGGTCATCTAGAAGTTTTTTTTAAAAAAAAGCGTTAAACCCCTCATAATCAGTTATTGAATTGTTCAATTTCACGCCTGTGTTGTTCAATTAACGCATCGAGCCACTCGAGAGTTTCCATCACCTTATATGGGTCATCTGTTAGTGTACTAGGTTTTGCAGCAGGAGGAGTCCGTTGTTCAGCCGGAGGTGTTTGTTGCCCTGCAGGTGCCTCTTGCATGGTCATCCTCCTAATCAAATTGGTAACATCTCTCAAAGGAGTACGAGGTCCCTCCATGGTGTAGACGAAGAGGAATGAACCGTGTACCCGTATGTGTTACCTTTTATATCAACGGTTTTATGAGTGGAGGGGATAACTTCAAGGTCACCCGAACGGGGTTTTTAAAAAAAATATATTCCTACATGTGTATTGTCAAACACATGTAAAACAAAACAAATTATTTTTCACACAGCAGCCTCTCTAAATAATTGGTAGTCGAGTAAACTTGATTCAGTATTCTTTAGATCCTTATTACAATTACCATTACCGCTCTTTCTGATCCTGTTGCACACTGAAAAGTCATCAGTCGGAGACGAAGCAACGATGTTGGGTGTGTAGTAGTGTTGGCCAGGAGCGAGTGCGTTAAAGTCTGCCGATGAAGAGGTTGTTTGGGAAAATAAATCCCTACACTTGAATGCTTTTACGTTAATCCTCACTGCGAAATCTTGGTCTATTAGGTCTTCTATTTCCTTTTTAAAAGCTTGAATGTGTTGTCTATCAGCGATTCGATAGTCATGAAAATGAATTGATTTAGGTTTTAACGCCATCATTACCCTTTGAAATCAGACCTACAAGTGAAGACCTCGCTGTAATAGGACCTTATATACCCCAAAAGTCGGTGTGGTGGGAGGTTATAAAAGGGTGGGGGTAAACTCTTCTTTACCGATGTATCTCACAACAATCTTATTTGAACATCTCGTTTTATATTATCTCTATCAGTGATAAAGAGGAGAACTTGTGAATTTCCCCAACACAATGTATTATTTTCTATTCTTAACGCCTGATCAAATGTCACAGCCTCACCATCTTTTTCTCCTGGTTTTATATATGCAATATGTTTCTTTTGCGCATTCCATTTGTATAAGTCACGAGGATCAAGTCCAGAGTTAGTTAGTTCCATTAAGTGACGATAAACTCCAGGGTATGTCTCGTATACCCCCGGATGATCAGTTGGTTTTAAAGCCTGTTTTAATTGGCTGTATACGACGACATCATTGTCATCCTTTCCTTCAGCAACATTGATTATTTTCTTAGTCTTTCCATCCCAGTTATTATCAGAGTTCTTTTTCAGCACATCGTCTGGTTTTAGTAACTGTCCAACAACAGCCACATCATCCACATTTGTGCCCTTTGTGACCTTGCTTATCTTCAAACT
>VBOA01000057.1:0-483 GCA_005877695.1 Gammaproteobacteria bacterium
GCTGAAATTATCTTGAAAAAAGTCCTAAATAAAATACCTTTAAATCAAACCGAAATTGATAATTACCCTGACATTCAAAGGTTTGGCGAGCTGTTACAGTCAATTTATGACACAGCAGAATTTAACGAACTACAACCCACATATGAAAACATACATTTACCAAGAACCCCACCACTAGATCTCTTACCATATCCATTACAAAGCCCCAGATCAGAACATATTTATACAGAACTAGAGTTTAACAACCACCCACAACTTTCCCCCACCCATCCACCCTCATCGGAGAGGTTACCACAAGCCACTGCCAACACTTCATCGCCATCACCTAAACCACCCTCAACTGATAACAGACGGCAACAAACAACTGTCAACTGTCAAAGTGAAAATCAGACATCAACCATCAGCAATCAAAACATCAACATGACTCAGGAAAATAAACCTTTAGTAAAAGCTACCACATATTCGGGCCTTGATTCCGAAAAT
>VBOA01000057.1:512-3700 GCA_005877695.1 Gammaproteobacteria bacterium
CTATTTGAAACTCATCTAACAAATTTACCATTTAAATGGTTTCAAATCTACAAAAAAGAGTATAAAGATTTAATTAATTGGGACCACTTAAAAGAAGAATTTACAAAAACGTTTAGCTCTGTCGCACAGATAGAAGACGTAGAATCCATACTGGAGAACAGACTACAAAGAACTGATGAAACTCCCACAAAATTTCTATTTGAAATAAGTTACTTATGTCAAAAAGTTGACCCCAACATGTCCGAAAAGAAAATCATAGAATATGTCATTAATGGCCTGCAACCAAAATTTTGTACAGAATTATTAAGAATGGAACATTCCACAGTAAATGAATTGAGGAAAAACATTATGAACATTGAAAAGCGCTTCCATAAATTACAAAAAAATTCCCGAAGATATCACGTTAAGTTTGACGATGATAAGATGACAGATGATAATATGATAATTAAACATTCATCTACTATTAAACCTGATCTAAATTATGATGATAGGCTGACTCAAATTGAGCAAGCAATATGCAATATTACCTTGCGGCCTAAAAATAGTAGGCATAAACACTACGTATCAGACAGTGAAGATGATAGTGATAAGAACTACAGGAGACATAGCCGGAATGATTCGGATAGCGATGACCAGAATGATAAATACAGAAGAATGACAAGAAAAGATAGCCCCAGCAGATGGAAAAATACAGGAAGAGATGATAGCAAGGATACGAAATATCATGGAAGATCAAATAAAAGCGCATATTACAATAACTCCCACAACCATTATCCCAGATATAGGGATGACTACTATCGTACCAACAATGACTCATGGAGGAATCACTCTAGGGACAGATATGAAGAAAAGAAGAAACAAGATAACTACCATCAAAGAAGACAATCGCCAAAGGCTGATGATAGAACGAATTATTTTTCCCAAAACAGGAACAATGACTCTAATAAAAAATATTGCCATATCTGCTCCATGTCCAACCATAATACTACAGACTGTGGTTTTAATGGGAAAGTAAACAAACGCCCAGCCAAGAATAAATCACTACCTCCTTGCGAACATTGCCTAAAAACCAATCACACGTCAGAACAATGTTTTCGAAAAAACTCAAAAAACGCCAATCAGCCGGCAGGCGACAAGTGAACACGTCTGTCGGTAACCCTAAAACAAACAAAAGTATACAAGGCACTGCCAATAATTGTCATCCATTACAAACACCTAACAACACCCAAGATGTATCCAATGATTCTCAAGAATTACCGGAACATCAAGAACAAATATTGACACAAATATTCTGGAATTCTAATCGTATGAACATAGAAATTGATTGGCCTAAAGTAACCCAACCTTTAAATAATTACTTACAACCAGAAAATTACAAGGTACATTTTCCCACAATTGAAGAAACATTACAATCTAAAGCTCATACTAAACACCTAAAAACATTTCCAAAACGAGCTAAGAATCAATGTGTCCAAACAGAAGCAGCAGTAGCTAGAGAACCCATTGTTTATAAACAAACAAGATGTGACCCAGTCAAGGCCACGGAACGCCCAGGCCAAACGCTGACGTTCAGCTCTCCAGTGACACATGATTGTGAGCACGGAGAGGCGCGAGGCGCGGACCGGACAATCACAATGGAGCAGTGTGCGGCCGGGGGCCTCTCGTCACAACCACACACGCCTGAACCCACTTCCTACAATCAAACACAACAACATGTAGCGAAGACAGCCAATGTTGACAAACACAACACGGTGCGTGCTCTAGCCAAGGTCAAAGCACCGTCTCAGAACAGCCGACAGCTGACAGATCAAATGACGAGTGCGTTTGGTGCTGAGGTCTCACGACCGCCACCATGGAACCTAACCCAACTTCCCCCAGCCCATGCTAGCACTCAGGCATTACACACAAACGCCAAGAATGGAATTCCTCAAACCGAAGAAACTCCTATTTTATCTGTGAATGAAGCAAATAATTTGGCGACTACTATAGATGTTGAACATAGAAAATCTCTGCTAAGCCAATACAATTTATCAAATTTAATTAATACGGGAAAATCTGAAAGCAAAACAATGAAGCAGGACATTTATGAATTATTATTTAATTCCAAGACAAGTGAGCAGAAATCCTTAAATATTTCTGTAAAGCTACATAACACAGAATCCATAAAAGCAATTATTGACTCTGGGAGTACAGAGAATATTTTAAATTCCGACATTGCCCAAAAATTAAAAATCAGGTTAAATAGTGAGAACTTACCAATAATGACTGCAGCTAATGGTCAACACATTAATGTACTTGGGAAAACGCAGCTTTTATTAACAATTGACAAATTACAATTCATGACAGAATTTATAGTAGTGGAAAATTTAGCTACAAATATGCTTCTTGGAAATCGGTTTTTGAGCAAGAATCACGGGTTACTAGACTATCAAAAAGGCATCATTTGCTTTCAAAAGAATAACAAAAGGATTGAAATTCCTATGAATAAACAATGGATTTTAGATTTACGTAAAACTAAGGTATTATTAGCCCAAACACAAGACAGGACAAAGAAAGAAGTAAGAACCACTGGGGAGATTGTAATTGCTCCTAGACAGCATTTTAAATTTAAACAACTAACACGAGAAGAAGAAAAATTGGATTTTGAAATCGAAAACAATTTGAAAGAATCTAAGAGGATAAATATTTATATCTCAACGGAGTTTGAAAACAATGAATCTAAAGCTTACTTGGTGATACACAATCCCTCAAAAGTAAACAAATGGATAAAACCCAATACCTTATTAGGAAAATTCAATGATCCTGCAAGAAAGGAAACACAAGTAAACCACAGGATTATTCCTACAGGTAATATGACAAACACCAACTTGTATGAGCCTAGCTGCTCAGTTATGGACCCCATAACAGGCGAAACGAAGCAATTAGTTGTAGACAAAAATGGTGACAAACTTAATATCAATCCCAATCTTACAGTCGTCCAACATAACAAATTGGCAAATATGTTACAAAACTACATTGATTGCTTTACAAACAAAACACAAGATTTAACCAAAGCAAACATAGAACCTGTCAGATTGCGTGTAAAAGAAAACGCTATCCCATTTTTTTTACCTCCCTATCGTCAATCCCTTCAAGAAAGGAAAATACTTGACGCTGAAGTAAAGAAATTAGTCGAGGCTAATGTTCTG
>VBOA01000059.1:0-3142 GCA_005877695.1 Gammaproteobacteria bacterium
GTGAAGGTGTCATCATAGACTAAGTGATACATTCCACAAACTATAAATATAGTGATCTGAATCCAATGTATGTAAATAATTGTGTGCAATGATATTTAATTTATAAACTATTTAATTTGTCCATTTATAGTCTAATATGTATTTGTGTAATATTCAACCCTTTGGTGGAGTTAAAACTTCTTCCCTAAAATAAAGGAGAAGACATGAGAGATCGAGAGGATGAAGAGTATTGATAGAGACAATAAAGACTATATATTGCTAATCAAGAGCAATAAACATATGTTTGTAAATAGTTAATTCATTGCGTAATTTATTAATGTAAAATGTTTGTATATGTTCTATAAACTGTATGTAATCATGTATCACTAATGTATTTTCATCCATAAACCGATGAGAGGATCAAACTATATTCATGTACGTAATATTAATTATGAATTTGTGATTCCTTTATGTATATTGTGTATGTGAATTCTAAATAATTGTGTTTTATCAAACTTCTGGTATATGAAACTGGAAAGAATGAAACCACCCAGTGACATTTTATGAGAACTATTTAGTGTGCACAGTGATCTCAAACTAGAGATCAAAATGGCGGGAATGTGTAGAATTCAAAACTGTTTAAAGACTGACCAAAGACATTTGTAATAATGCTCATTTTAAAGAAGATGTGTATTCTGAATATTAATAAATGTTATGTGTTAATATGTTTTATGTCATTCAAATGTTGTTTAATTGTGTATAATTTAATTTGTGTTTAAATATGTGTGTCTTTCTAATTAAACTATATCCTGTATAAAGGAATTCTCCAAAATAGTATTTTGTCAAATCCCTGAGAGGATATTGAAATGATACAGTTTTTATTCATATAGTTTATTGTTTGTTAGTTTAAAAATAGGCCTACCTAACTAACTCAACATAGGCCTAGCCAGGAGAGATAACCTAACAAGTGGGCAATGTGAAGCCTAGCCTAGAATATTATTCAACATAGGCCTACTGAATGTAAAATCAGTTTTATATGTTCTAAATGGTTTTAAACCAAATAACAATAACATTGAAATGTATTTTATAGCATCTGTAACATATACAACATTAAGAAATAGAAATACTCACTTAAATTTAGGTTAACCAAGAGTACGATACGTAGATAAAAATCATATTCGAAATTAAACTACACGATATTCTTTTAGTTTGAAGACTTTGTTAAACTCATCAATAAACGATTTTAAAGTAATATAATGTATAAATAAGAAGGAAGAAATTTTAATTGACAAGTTTAATTTCATGGTTATGTCATTTTGAGGATAGGCCCAAATGTAAACACACTTCAAGTCGGCTGACCGTGTCGAGCTGACGACATTTTGAGTTTATTTGCTGAATGTACCGGCGATGTCAAATGCCGATTATATTGTTTGTTAAATTATAAAAACCCTTTAAAATATGTTCTTTTGTAAATAACTGAAAGTGATGTATTTGTTGAATAGTATATTTATTGTATGTTATTTAGAAATTATTGGTCAAAGCTTATAGAACCTCTGTATTAAACACGAATACTTAGTAAGTGAAACAAATGCATATTTGAGTCAAAGTGATCCTTTCGGCCAATGATAAAATACAGTGAATTCGACTTCCCCATCCGGCTTTAAAAATTTGAGTTCAAAACGAAGAAGAAGGCATCTCTCAACGATGGATTAGAAGTGTAAGGACGGAATTTTTAAATGTCCTAAAGAAAACAAGGAAATAATATTTTAACTGAATTTAAAGGAGTCCAGATTTATATCAAACTAATCAAGAAATAATAATAGTCACAAGAGACTATAAGTGTTAATAAAATAAATATAACAGTGTGATTTTTTTTACAATTTGATTTTGTGAAAACTTCAATTGGTGAGATCAATCCATTTTACATACTTAGAACATAGTTTTGCCCATTAACATTTTTATTTGAAGATTACCAATTTTATATTGAAAACCCTGTTCTCCTAACAATATCTTTTGGGAACACAATTTTGAACTTCAATAATTTGTATATTTTAAATCCTAGAACTTAACAATATATTAAATAACTGCATTTATCTAAATTTTATTTAACATAGGCTTTATTATAGTAAGCCATTTTGAATTTTTTTAAGGACTTGGAACTTTTACATAAACTTGGATGGATTGAAGCCTAAGTAAATCCTATTTAATTTTGTTGAAAATTAGTTCTCCCAAGAATAATTTAAAGACTTGAACTTTATATTTGTGGGAAAATATTATTAAACATTTTAAATATCTATATTGGTGATGAACTGTTTGTAAGAATTTCAGGATAACAAGGACTGAGGAAAACTGAGAAGAAATAAAAAACTGAAAAACCATTTTAATGAACTTGTGTCTTTTGCATCATTATTTTTATTCCATGTACATGTTCTATATAGTTGACTTTTCCTTTTATTCTATCAAGACGGCACGAATGGCCCTGTGCCTGTGATTAAGAACCCATTGCTCTACCCACTTTGAAATAGCTGTAGGCCTATTTTTATCCTGTGTGACCCAATAATAAAACAATCTTGTTATTTGTATATTTAGTGTTTTTATTAAAAGAGAACTGTGTATGATTTAAATATTTACTCTTTTGAATATAGTATAATTTAATTAAAAACAACCAAGTTTGAAAATATATGTTGTAAAATTTGGCGCGACAACGTGACGGCTTGATAGAATATTGGGAATTAATGACCAATAATTAACCAATATTTATGTACCATTTTATATATTGTGTTATGTCTTATGTATGTAATTTCCATTTCATAGCTGAATTGTCTATTTTTTATCAATGTCTCAAAAACACTATCAGTTGAGGAAAAATCCAACTAAATCACTCAAAGCTAGGGAAGCGGAACAAGACAACATGTCATCCAGCGAACACCCAGATGAAAAAGACACGACCCAAGGCACAGAGGCACAAACAACAATGATCGTCCACTCAAATTCAGACGACAGTGGGGAAGACACACTCAGCAACACTGAAGAATGTCAAGAAACCCGCCGAGAAGATATACCAGAAAATGACAAAGAACTATTGCCAGAAGACAGACCAAGGGGAACAAACACAGATCTTGACCAAATTGCAAGAATGATTATGACAATAAATACTAAAATG
>VBOA01000059.1:3203-3495 GCA_005877695.1 Gammaproteobacteria bacterium
AATATTAACCATAAAATTGAGAAACGAATAGATCAAATTAAAAAAGATCTAACAGAAAAGATCATGACAGAAAATGAAATGATTAGAGAAGAGCTAATTACCCTAGCCCAAAACCAGAAGCTCAATAGTCAGAAATTTGATAATCTGGATCAAAAGATGGAGAATATGGAGAGACGAATGAGAGGTGAATTGGTCGAACAAGAAGAACAAATAGCCAACAGGGTAGATGACAAAATAAATAAAATCACTATCCAAATGCAAAAGGAACGAGATGAAGACAACACCACAGTTA
>VBOA01000062.1 GCA_005877695.1 Gammaproteobacteria bacterium
GACTATCTGACCAATAGGGAGACACCCAACGCTTGGTTTTACTATCAAACTGATACGATGTTTCGTGACCATCTTCTTCAATTAAGATTGCAGGTGAAGTCTGAGAGGCGGTAGGAAGTGTTTTGAAATATTTATGTGCTAAACGCCAAATTCCAGAAACTGTAGCTGCGTGACTGTTATAAACATAACATAATTCCACCGGAAAATTTCTTTCCTGTAACACCAGTTTATGATCAAAAAGCGTAAGATTGCCGGTGTTAACATTCACAAAACTCTGGATTTTTAAGGGTCCAAAATCTCGGCTAGGTAAGGCAGCACCTATCTGAGTAAATGAAGAATAAGAAATCCCAAGACCGAGTCCTGAAATAAGATTAAAAGGATATGCTAAATTCATGGGAGTATTTCCTTACTTTTAAATTTTTTATAAACGAAAACCTTCTTGCAATTCCCTTTAAGGACGCGATGATCTTACGTTATCATTGTTTATTTCAGCGGATTCGGCCTCAATTAAGGGTAATCTCGGGGGCGCTGGGCGAAAGAATCGATACGTTGATCGGCTTGCACGATAACCTCCATAGAGCAAAGCAATGAAACATAAAATGCCTCCTGCACATAACAAACTCACTAGAAAAGGACTGCCCAATAACAGGGTGCCCTTCAAGGATGGGGATTGGTTAGATTGCGAAACATTCGTTTGGTCTAAATGAACAGTGTTTGTTGGCGACATATCACATGTGCGCCAATCGAGACGTTGTAACTGGTCACTCTGGAGAAAACGTACATCGGGTAACGATGAAGCAACTCGACAAAAACTTCTTCTGGTAGGCGCGTCCAAATCCTTATGAATGATATTAAGTTGCGTCAACTCCGTATTAGCTTTCATCGGATAAAAAACACGTTTTGCTTGTCTTGAAAGCTGTATCGTATTCAAATCATTGGCATGACATAATAAATTTACGAGTTCTTTGGCAAGGTTATTCAATGATGCCCCTGCGACATTATTGTTGTTCAGTATTAACCGTTGTAGACGCGATTGGTGTAATACCTGCGCCAATGCGTTAAAAAAGTTGCCATCCAAAAGATTACTGCTTAAATCCAGCAAGGTTAACTTGGTTTCACTTAAAGCTTCCGCTAAACGAGGCCGATTACTGATCTGATTGTTGTTAAGATGTAATTCACGCAAATGGGTACTAGGAAGAAGATCCAGCCAATCCATTAAGGAAACATCGGTGATTTTATTATTGTTTAAATTTAATGACCTTAATAATAAACTATGATTAGAGAAAATACTGGTTAAATCAATAACAGCATGATCATTGAGTCCGGCCTCTTCGCAAGCAAAACTCAGTAATTGTGTATCAGGAAAAACCTTTACCAATGCTGAAAATCCATGCCGAGTTAATTCACTCCCTGAAATATCAAGATGTCGTAGCGAAGTTGCGGACAAATGTTCTGAGATCATCACTGCAACTGCATCGGTGAGTGCGTTTCCAGCAATATTTAAGGATCTTAAATGACTACCTCGGGCTTGTTTTATCAATAACTGAATAGCTTCAATATCTAATTCGTTATTTGAAACATCTAAAGAGTCTAAATTTTTCAGACATGTCTGCAAGGCAGCGATGTGATCAGTTTCTAATTCGGCGTTACTAATTTTTAATGCTCTTAAAGAGGAATTTCCTTTTAAGGCATCGCTAAAAACTTTAAGTGCATTTGGGGAAAATTTTTGACCGGATAAATCTAGGGTATGTATAAGGCTATGTTGCATTCCTTGCGCAAGCTTTTGTAAACCTAAATCAGTTATTTGATTATCTGCTATTTGCAAATTGTTTAGATTTTTCAAACCTTCGGAAATTAAATTAGACAACCTTGTCGCGCACACATCAGTCATGTTGGTATTGACTAAGTTAAGTTCACTCAGATTTGTCTCTGCTAAAGAATTTAATAGCGGATTAAACAACTCATCGTTCAACAATTGATTACTGATATCAAAACGAGTGACATTGATTCCTGTTAAGAATCGAGTTAATGCTTGAATATGTTGTTGGCTAGGCTCTATAGGCACGCCATTTTCTGGGCCAGAAACCTTAACTAATTCCAAGGGTGAAGTCACTATCGATTGCAAAGTAATCAGCAGTTGTTCCCAATCAGCCGCTGGCCAAGTTGGCCAAGCTTGTTGAGAAAAATCAATGCGTGTAATTCCATGTGCACTTGGAAGCTCGTTAAGATGATGAAGTAATTCTACGGGCGTCATTCTTTGTTGCAGTAAGCTATCTAAACATGCTTGCGCGGAAAACATATTTTGATAGTTTACAAATGACCAATCACAGGCAATGCATTCATAACGTTCAGTTTGTTGCAAAAAAGTAAAACTATTCCCCTCTGCTTCACAATTTGTTTTGGCATGCTGATGCTCAGCTAAATCAGTAGCTTTTTGAATAATTAGTTGTAGATACCGACTAACAGCATAGAGCGTATATAGAGAAGAAAGCAGCGATGGAATAAAAAATAAGGGTGTCAATGGACGTGAAGTTTCACCTAAGGTCCAAGTGAAATACCGATTCAATTTGTTCAGCGTAGGGGCTGGTTCAAGAAGAGGAGTCGATACTTGATCCTCTTCAGCTAGCGAATCATCGATAAACTCTTGAGGTCCTTCAATAGGAAGAACATTCAATGATTGTCTAGTCAAAGACGCTGACTTTAGCGCAGTTAAAATAGTTTCCCTAAGCTGCAATAAATTAATTTTTTGCAATGGATCTTCGATAAACTGCTCTAGGTTCCCGGCATGGAAACTTGCTGCAACTTGTGCGAGTAAACGCAACACCTGAAAACGTAAAGGAAAACCTCGTGAGGGATGCGCTAACTCAATCAATTTGTTAACTAACGCTTGTCTTAAGGCAAAAGAAACCACGGGAGTATTTTCATCGTGTTTTCTACCCTCCCATAAAATTAAAAATTTTGCATGAGCTAAAGCCTCTCGCAAAGAACTCCATGGAAAGAGTGCAGCAAGCATATCGTTATAAATGCTGGGTTCACTATCAAGTATTAAGAAATTATGTAAGCGCACTTGCTGATTCATATCACGCCAGCGCTCGCGTCGTTTATCTTTGAAAACAGCGCTTATAAGACTTGCGACGGGTGGCAATAATAACGTGCCTGTCCAAGTCCAATATGCTGCTTCATGCAAAACATCACTACCAAAATGATTCGTCCAGGTTATTTGATTATTGGCTGTACCACCTAAAATCGCCGAAAAAGAATTCCCACAACGTTCGTCAGGGAATAAAGTATAACTATTCAGATCATGTAGCAATAATCCCGCTAATATCGCTGGCTCTAAACCACACACAAAGAAACTGGCATGATTAAAAAAATCGTTTCTAATGGAACACCCTCGCCGCTTAACCAAAATAAACGTACGGGCGGTTTCATCGTTAGCGATGATGATGCAGTTTTATGTTTTATTCCAAGTAAAGCAAAGCGTGCTGCAAAATTACTATAATGCCAATGGCGTAATAGATAAGTTTGTATTACAGAAGGTTTTTCTTGTTGGGAGCATATACTCACTGAAGATTCGGGGGAATCTTCGCTTATTAAATTGTCAAGTGATTGTGATTGATAACTGAGCCGGGCTTGATTTCCATCTCGATGAATAATCTCTTGAAGGGGTATCATCCTTTTTCCTTATTGTTGTTTGAATTTTATTCAACTCTATAATAAAAAATATTTTTTTTATTAGCAAGAGAATTTATTTTTACTCATAGTAAAAATAAAGTGGATGAAATACTTATTGCGGATCTAGTAAAGTTTTTAGTCGATAATCATCGGCGTATTTTTTAGTTAGTCGAAATTGCGGCATTATATTTCTCTTAATAAAATTATTATTTCAAATATTTACTCACAAATTCATTAGGATTAATAATTTCAATATCTTTATACCCAGTTACACTCAGTAAATCATTATCACCACTAACAATTAAATGGCAATTTGCTGCCAAAGCGACTGCAATAAATTTGTCATCATCAGGATCACGTGAAATGGGTGTTTTCAACCTTATTGGTGTGAAAAGCTCACTGTCTCTTATCATCAAATTAATAAAAGGTGCTATATCTACACTAGGGTATTTTTTTAACAATATATCACTTACCCTACTATATTCATCTAAAATTTCTAGAGAACAAACAATCTTAATTTTTTTTTCATGCCATGCATTTAAGATTTTTGCAGGAGGTCCTGACCAAAATATTCCAGAAACGAAAACATTAGTATCTAAGACAAGTTTAGTCATTTTTCACGTGCTTTTTTGATCGCTGCAGTGACAGACGTTTTTGTTACTCCCGCTGATTTTACGGCGCGGCGCGTTTTTTTAACTAATGAATAATATTCGCTTTGTTCAGGAGGAGAAATAGTTTTTAAAATAACGACGCCCTCCTCTGCTAGTACTACAAACCGATCCCCTGTGTGAAGACCCATTTGTTCCCTAATCTCTTCAGGAATAACTATCTGGCCTTTAGAAGATAATCTAGTGGTTGCTAATGCGTTCATAATTGGGCTCCTTATAAATCTTACCAGTAAGATTATAAGAAAATATAGCTAATTTTTCAAATCTTTATGGG
>VBOA01000060.1:0-496 GCA_005877695.1 Gammaproteobacteria bacterium
TGATAAGGTTAAATTGAATTTTTCTAGGTTGTTTTGAATAAACTGATAAAACTTATCTTGATCAAAGACTGGTAGAAATTTTCTAGATTGCCTTTTCTCTTTTTTGAGTTCTTTGTTAATTTTATCAATCTGAATTTTTGATTGTGTCTTTAAAAGACCAACTTGAATATTAAGTTGGTCAGCTTTACGAGTAAGTTCAACTAATGATTGCTGAACAGGCGTAGGATGATTTAAGCTAATAGGTGCGGTCATGACTGGCTCCTTAGTTGTATTAAGGTTAGTTGGTTATGTTTGTCTCCAAGGTGGTTCAGACCTTGGGGGACGCTCTTTATATCATTAACAAATGACACTATCATGATATCATGATAGTTACCAGTAATCAACGAGGAGGATGAGGAAATTTTTTATAGTTTTCTTTAATTATTTTCTCTGCACCTTGACGGCAAAGTTCAGCTACACTTAAATTCATATTAAAAGAAAGCCACTTTAGTTGTTT
>VBOA01000060.1:520-6812 GCA_005877695.1 Gammaproteobacteria bacterium
TACTCTTTTAATGCTCACCTAAAGTATTACCTCAATATATATCAAGCTATAATGATATAGTATAATTAATTCTTTTACATACATTAATTACTTAAACATAAAAATATCGATATAACTTACAACTATTTTAAAATTAAAATTTTTTACGTAAGATAGTTTTCTAAAAATTTAGATTAAATATTATCTTTTTAGATAAAATAAGATAAACTTCACTTTACCTACTAAAATGTAAGAATAAGGAATATAAAAAAGTGACTATCAAAATTCATGATCCCCATGATCGACTGTTTAGAAATTTTTTAGCTGACATTAATAAAGCAAAAGATTTTTTAGAAACATACTTACCTGAAAATATTAAAAAACAATGTGATTTTTCTGCTTTAAGCTTTAAACCAGGGTCTTTTGTAGAAAAAGATTTGAAACATCATTTTTCAGATATTCTCTACTCAGTTAAAATTGCAGGAACACAAGGGTATATCTACACCCTAATCGAACATGAAACGACGCCTAGGAAATTAACTCCTTTTAAGTTATTGCGTTACCAAATAGCTATTATGAAACAGCATTTGGATCAGGGGCATCAAACTTTACCTATAGTAATCCCTCTGCTTTTTTATCGAGGTAAAAAAAGTCCATACCCATTTAGCACAGACATTCTGGATTGCTTTGAAAATAAGGAACTAGCTCAAGAGACTTTCTTAAAACCTTATTCCCTTATAGATATTACTGTCATTCCCGATGAGGAGCTACGTACCCATAAGGGGATAACTATTCTTGAGCTAATTCAAAAGAATATCCATAAGAGGGATGCACTGGAATTTATACAAGATATAGCCTTACAAATGGCTAAGCAACTCTTGGACACATGAACAATTTATGAGTTTGCTGTATTATATAAACCAAGAGGGCGAGTCCAAGGATTTTAAGGGGTTTTACTCTTCTTTGTCCAAGGCATTACCAAATTATACAGAGGATATTATGACTTTAGCTCAGCAGTTAAAACAAGAAGGGCGACATGAAGAAGCTATAGCAATTGCCAAAAATCTGCTAAATGATGGTATGTCCACAAAAGCTGTCCAAAAGCTAACCGGTCTTCCTGAAAGAGAAATTATGGCTTTAGTCGATAAACATTAATATTTAAAGCTAAACTGCTCATCCTTAGCTATTATTAAATGGCCCCTTTTCTTAATAAGATTTTCTGTACCTTAAATGCCTGTTTGTTGACAAGAATGGCTTTACCCAACTATAGAGAGGATATTATGACCCTAGCACAGCGACTAGAACAAAAAGGCCTAAAAAAAGGTCTTGAAGAAGGCGAGCACCGCAAGACTATTGCTATTGCCGCTATTGCCAAAAAGCTACTAGATGAAGGCAGATCTCCTGGTGCTGTCCAAAAACTGACCGGCCTTTCTGAAAAAGAAATTATGGCTTTAGTTGATAAACATTAACTATCCTCAAAATGGAATAATAAAACGCCTTCGCTTAAATGACCCTTTTGAAGGAAGGGTCAATTATTATCTCAACTTATCACTTTAAATTTATGAAAACTTAATACTCAAGTAAGAATATTCGTGTTAGGAACCACGATTATAGCCTGGCAAGGTAGAATTCACAGTAACCGTATCAGATGATGCGGACGAGGTTGGAAGCTGAAATAGGGTTCCCGGGAATGTTCCATGAGACTGTTCATTTATTGGCGTTTGGGCTTTAACCTATTCAGCATTTTCAGGAAGCGGTTTGTGCAAGTCAAAAAAATTTTTGGCTTGCAACAACTGTATTTTAATTAACTCTCAAACCGTTATATTAATAACGGATTTGGATCCCGTCAAGTATTTATTTCTTTTTTATTTTTAGTTAAGAAATCTTCAATAACCTCTCTTAACAATTCAGCCATAGATATTTTTCTCTTGACCGCTAATAATTTGAGATGGTGTCTCATTTCCTTTGTGATTCTAATACCTAATATAGTTTCTTCTTTTTTAGAACCAGGCTTAAATATTTGCTTTCTTGGTATTAAAAAACCTATTTAGTATGTATAGTTCTGCTGCCATTTTTCTAATAATATGCATATCTACCGTCTGAACACTAACGCTTATTTTCTCTTTTTTCTTGAAGTAATTGGCGGCGGTTTCTTTAGATAAATTAACCTCTTGTTTTAATTTCTTAGTACTTTTCCATTCACCACGATCAAATGAATTAGATAATTCTTTCTCTTCATCATCTAGATCAAAAATAGGCTGTCGTTTGTTTGGCATAATTCAAATTAAATTACATTTCTTTCTTATAAACATGCCGTCGATGGCTGATTCGAAGCACAACGACAGTTACAATTTTATCTTCAATATTACAAATAAGACGGTGATCACCTATACGATAACGCCAAAGGGATTGTAATTTACCCTTTAATGCATGTCCAACATGACGAGGATTACTACTTTTAGTTAGTCTCATAAGGAATTTATCTATACTCTTCTGAATAATCTTATCGAGACTTTTAAATTCCTTTTCAGCTTTTTTATCGAACTTAATTGTCCAAGCCAAGATCTTTCCTCATTTTCTTGTAAGATATACGAGGATTTTTTTCTTCTAGGCGAGAAACCGCCAAGAGATAATCCTCTCTATCTTCTAGAAATTGCTCTAAGGCTTTTCGGATGTAATAGCTCTTTGAGCGGTGTGTTTCAGAAGCAACCCGGTCCAGTTGCATTTCTAGTTCTTTCGGTAAACGTACTGCTATCATATATTACCCCTACACTAATATCGTTATACAAGTATAACAGTATTTTCTTATTCAAAATATAGATTGATCATTACCATTTTGGTCATACTTGGATATACTACATCTACTAAATCACCAATAAGGAAAATAATAAAGTGACTATTACCTTCCCCAAGCACACAATACCCTGCTTAGAGTTTCTCTCACTGAAAAACAAGTTGCGTTTGATTATCTCAAATCCCATATGCCGGCTAAAATCTAGCAGAGTATTAATATAAAACCACTAGAATTAACTATCTAAATTTCGCTCAATTCATTTAGTGAGATTAAATGTTATCATTTTAGATAGTTATAGATTATACTTACGAAAAAGTTCTAAGCGCATAAAATAGCCAATTATAGCAATAATTGCTATAATTTAGATTATTTATTATGACATCATAAATTATGAACATTTCACTGACGCCTGAACTTGAAAAGTATATCCAAGATAAAGTAAATAGTGGACTTTACACTTCGGTGAGCGAAGTGATTCGAGAATCACTTCGCTTGATGAATACCTACGATGACTTACAAAAACATCGTATTGAACAATTGAATCAATCTATAGAAACTGGATTATTACAATTACAAGCTGGTAAAAAGGTATCGGCCAAAGAAGCTTATCAACGATTAAAGAAAAAAATTAATAAGTAGGATTTTATGTCGTCGTTTTTTTTATCAGAAATTGCTGAGCAGGATATTGATGATATTGTCACTTATATTGCTCAAGATAGTTCTAAAGCAGCAATGAAGTTACTCGATTCTCTTTATAACGCCATGGATAACCTAGTTACTAATCCTATGCTTGGCCATACTCGCGAAGACTTAACTAATAAACCCGTTCGCTTCTTGACTTTTAAATGGCACTACCTAATTATTTATAAACCCTCTAACCCAGTTGAAATTGTCCGTGTCTTAAGTGGATATAGAGATATATCAAGCATACTGATGTAACTAAGAATTTCGAGCAATTTCATTCAACCTTAGAAGCCTTTCCCAATTGAGAATATTATGACTCCAGCACAGCAACTAGAACAAGATAATTTTCAACGGGCTTCGAAAAAGGAAGACAAGAAGCTGCATTAAGAACTGCTAAGAAAATACTTGCCAAAAGAGAAGACCCTCATTTTATGAAGTAGTTTTTGTATAATTTTATTTCAGAAATAACGGGTCTATCAGATCAAGACTTGCTTGCTCTAGAGGATTAATCATTTCTTTTAACCATTCCTCTCTTTTCAATATTCAAAGTAGGATATATGACTTTTTCGCAACAACTTAAACAGCAAGGCCTAGAACAGGACCTAAAAGAAGGCGAGCACCGTAAGGTTGTTGCTATCGCCGCTATTGCCAAAAAGCTTCTGGATGAAGGCAGATCACCAGGAGCCGTTCAAAAATTGACCTGATTTTCTCAAAAAGAAATTATGGCTTTAGTTGATAAACATTAACTATCCTCAAAATGGAATAATAAAACGCCTTCGCTTAAATGACCCTTTTGAAGGAAGGGTCATTTATTATCTCAACTTATCACTTTAAATTTATGAAAATTTAATACTCAAGTAAAAATATTGTGTTAGGAACCACGATTATAGCCTGGCAAGGTAGAGTTCACAGTAACCGTATCCGATGATGCGGACGAGGTTGGAAGCTGAAATAAGGTTCCAGGGAATGTTCCATGAGACTATTCATTTATTGGCGTTTGGGCTTTAACCGATTCAGCATGCCTTTTACGGTCATGACTAACTCCTTGGTTATATTAAGGTAAGTTTGATTCTGTCTGTCCTCTAGGTCTCCAAACTCAAACACCTTGAGCGACATTTACTTAAAGAACTTATTTAAGTATTTTAAGTATTTAAACTTATGTAGTCAAGACTTATTTATTTCTATAAGTTATAATGTAGAGCCAAAGTAAAATGATTTTGTAGTTATGGGTAAAAAAGTGATTAAAGAGACAATAGAAACAGATAAGATAGTGAGAATTACTTTTGATGTTCCATTGTCCTTAAGAAAAGCATTTAAATTAAAAGCTACATCTGATGATAAAGAAATGAAGCAAGCCTTTTATGAATTAATGCGTGGCTATGCAGATGGCAAATTTAAATTAAATTAATTAAATTTATGGAAACTTTAAAGAAAATAGTTACTATCCCTAAAAACCACCATTTAAAGCTTGATGTTACCTTACCTGAATCATTTCCTACAGGAGAGGTGGAGATGGTTATATTTTTTTCGTCAAAAAAGCGAAAAGAAAAAGGAAATTTACTATCTTTGGCAGGAAAACTAAAAAACTCCTCCAATTTTTCTGGAGATCCTCTTACTTTACAGAAGAAATTGCGTGATGAATGGGAAAAGTAATCTTCTATTGGATACTAATATTGTAATAGGATTCTTAAATGGACATAAACAAATTAACAATTTTTTATCTAACCAAGGTAATAACTATAAATTAAATGTCAGTCAAATTACTCGAATAGAACTATTAGGCTTTCCTAATATTACTAATAATGAGGAAGCTATAATTAAAAAATTTTTAGTTGAAATTAATGTGTATTCATTAAGTGAAGAAATAGAAAATAAGGTTATTGAATTACGAAAAATAACTAGACTTAAATTACCTGACGCTATTATTGTCGCAACAGCGCTTATCCATAAACTTAAATTAATAACATGTGACGAGCAGTTAATAAAAAGCTCTGACTTTTTATTAAGTACCAATCCTTGTAACATTTAAAAATTTTCTACTAAATATTATCTATATTTAAAATATCGATTAATTATTACCATTTTGGACATATCGTGATAAATTTCATTTACTAAATCACAAATAAGGAAAAATAAAAAGTGACTATTATCCCTATTCCCCATGATGCATTGTTCAAGCAGTTTTTAACTGATCCAAAGGTTGCTAAGGATTTTTTGGAAACTTATTTACCCGATAAAATAAAAAATCTTTGCAACTTTAGTACCTTAAAACTTGAACCAAACTCATATATAGAAAAAAATCTAAGACAGCATTGACAGCATTTCTCAGACATTGTCTATTCCCTAAAAATAGCTGAGGACGATGCCTATATCTATACTTTAATAGAACACTTAACAACCCCTAAAAAGCTAACCTCGTTCACTCTATTACGCTATCAAATAGCCATTATGAAACAACATATAGATAAGGGGTATGATACCCTACTCGTTGTTGTGCCATTATTGTTTTATCGAGGAGAAACCAGCCCCTATCCTTTCACTACTGATATTTTTGATAACTTCAAAAATAAAAAGCTTGCCAAAGAGACTTTCTTAAAGCCTTACCCTCTTATTGATATCACCATTATTCCCGATGAAGAGCTTCGAACCCATAAAGGAATAGCTATACTAGAATTAATACAAAAGAACATTCATAAGCGAGACGCACTGGAATTTATACAAGATATAGCTTTACAAGCAGCTAAGCACCTCTTGACATCTGACCAATTTAACAGTTTGCTGTATTATATAAGCCAAGAAGGCGACTCTAAGAATTTCGAGCAATTTTACTCAATC
>VBOA01000061.1 GCA_005877695.1 Gammaproteobacteria bacterium
AATTAATGTTTTAAGAAGTCATTGAATGTTTATTTAGTATAGGCTAGTGGAACATAGTAGGATAGATCTGTTGAAGTTTGCACGCCATATTACATTTCAAGTTAAAATTCATTACATTAATAATAAAGTTTTAAGTTGAGGCACACATTAAAAAAGATAACTAAACTTTTACTCACCTTTATTTTAAACTGTAAAATTAATTCCGAACACATTTTGCAGGGTTCCAGTTCCCGGGTCGAAGCAGGTCCCGTAAGTTTATAGTTTATTAATGTTTCACAGTTTTGTTTTATAATTGAATAATAAATTGCCATAGTTTCTTTTATCACGTAAATTCCACCATCCACAAGATTCGGCCATTCTCTATACCATGTGTTCACATTGTCACCGCCAGATGGAAGCAGTTCCTTATCCGCACATCATGGGTCCCCTCCGGATTGCGCTCTCCAAGGCTTGAGTTCTTGCACCTCAATTTTTTTTTTATTTTAAAATGCTCCTTCAAAATTAAATTTACTTTCATTCCATCTCTCTCTCTCTCTTTTTAAAATTGATTTATAATATTTTGTTGGACAGTTAATACATTTTGGACATTTAATAAAATAATGAAGGATTGACTCTATTCAATATAGTTTAAATAGGCTATGTATTTGGAGTTTAATGTGAATGCATGGACGTCATTCTAATTGTATGGTAAGATTTGGATATATGTATTATTTGTAATACATGGTATTTTTGGAAATTCTGAATATTTACTTATTGAGTTGCCCCTTAATAAAATGGTATTTCCTCCAGTAATTACTTTATGATTTAAATATAACTTCTGATAATAAAACATGGTATAATCATTTTGTCTATTGGTTCGATGGCATTCATTGCTTCTCAAGATAACATAAAATCGGTTATTGTACTCCAGTTGATGGTAGGTTATGCCGAGGCCTACTGGGTATCTGGGTAGTTTGAATTTATGTTCTTGTAACATGATTCCTATTATCCAGAGGCTGCTAGCCTGGACGGTACAAGTATGCGCAACTCTGCTTTATGTATTCTGAACTGTGAGTCAATTTGTACAAAAACTGAAATTTAGGCTAGTTAGTGAACATAGTTCAGAATAAAATTGGGAAGCATGATTGTTTTCGCTAGTAGTAAAAATGATTATAACGACTCAAAATTTAACTATTATCAATCATGTTTATTTTGTAATTAGGAAATATCAAAATTAGTTTTATAATAGATAACGGCATGATTGAACTTATATATAAAATAAAATAAACTTGAGAAAATACCATATGAGAGAGAGAGTTTCCCCAAAGTGATTTATAATGGCTGGAAAAATTAAAGTGGAGTTGTTAGTCAAGGACGAATTAACTTTCGAATTATTGGGCCGTAACATCCAAACCTTCACTTCAGAATCTACAGTAAAGGACCTTCGAAAATTATTAAGGACACATCAAGAAGTACCTTTTGAAGCAAAATTTTTAGATAAAAGGATCAGTGTAACTGAGGAATTAAATTTTATAGAATGTAAACTTACAAATTTAAGTGATTATTTAAGTGATATAGACAGTACCAAAATATCTAAAATTCTAAGAGGAGAAGCTAAGCTAGCTCACTTGGAGCAAAGGTGCAAAGCTTTGCAGTTTTTTAAATGTGAAGATGCTTCAAAAGCATTATGTGCTAAGTTGTTAGCCGACATGGAACAATTAAAAGCCAAACTTACCGATCTAACTGTTGAACAAAGTGTGAAAGACTCTGTGTATAGAAAGTTATCTGATTCCATGTTACAGGAAGAGGAATTAGATGAGGTTTTTGAGAATTCAGGAGAGCCTGTTACTAACAATTCTAATGACATGTCCACTAGTCAAACAAAAACTGAAGCTAGGCCTAGTGTAAATAATGTACCTTTTGAGGGTGTTCAGAACACTTCTACTGTTAACCCAGTTGTAAATACTGAACACAATGCTTCTAGTCTTGACTACCAATTTTGTACAGAGCTGTATAGTAAATTACAGAACCCCATAGATAAATATCTGAAACTTTTTAAAATAACCAATGGTCTAAATGTTGATGAACTGTTGAATTTTATTAAAGTATGTCTTCAACTGCATGATGATATGCAAATTAGTAGCAAGTTGATTTTAGATTTATGTGTCAGCTATGCTAATGGACCCTTACTAGCTAAGATTTTAGAAGTTAAGAGAAGAAAGGGTAGTTTTGGAGACCTACATAAAGAATTGTTAAATTGTTTCATTCCTATTAACATGAGAGACAACTTGAGAAGGGATTTTGTTAACAGGCCCCAAAAAGAAAATGAACCTTTGTCTTTGTACATAAGTGATGTCAAGTTTCATGCTAAACTGTTCCTCTGTAACTACAGTGAATATGAGTTAGTAACTTGTATTAAATTAGGAATCAATCCAAATGATAGATCTAAACTCACATTTGTGTCAGAGCCCAAAACTTTTATTGAATTGGAGAGTATGTGTATGCAAGCACAAAACGTTCAGTACAATGATTATGTCAGAAACAATTCTAAAGCTAATTCCAGAAAATATGTAAACAATGTGATGTCTAATGAACCTAATGAACAAGGTCCAAGTAGGCCTAGACCTGTATGTTACCGATGTAATAAGGTAGGTCATATCATGAGATATTGTAGAACAAATATGAGCTCTTATTCCAATCCAAAAAACTACTAAATCGGGGAGGTAATTTTGTTATCTCCCCTGCAAGTTTAAAAATTGATTCAAAGAAAGTACATTATAAAAATACTTACAAACCGTGCTGGTATTCCTCTAGACGTTATGACAACAATAAATTTGTTAATTATGGCCGACATAGAGGCACAGAACCTAACAAACAATTTGTAAATTTTGTAAGGAATAAGATCTCACATAAAGACAAATTGTACGCTAAGAGAGAAATCTCGAAGCATCTAAAAAGAATGAAAATTATAGATGGCAAGAACTGGTTAAAATCAGAAAAACCTAAAATAAGTGTACCAATTGTAAAAGCATATTTTAGTAAAGAAGTAAATTCCAAATGTTTAGTGGATACAGGATCATCTGTTAATTTACTGAGTCAAGAAATGTTAAATATATTAATTAGGAATAAAATAGTTAAGAAAGTTTATGCAACAGAAATATCATGTTACTCAGCTTGTAACAACAGTATTCAATTAATTGGAAAATGTTTTGTAAGACTTAAAATTGGAAATAACACTTGGTCAGTAGAATTTAACATTGCTAAGAATTTTGCATGGAATGTTTTATTAGGGGTAAATTTTATAA
>VBOA01000066.1:0-2525 GCA_005877695.1 Gammaproteobacteria bacterium
AGGAATATCCGAAAGCTTAATTGTGACCGGTGCGCTTACTTGGGCGCTTAACCAGGTTGGTAGCTCTCATGCTGGAAAAGTTATGTCCTGGAATGGGAATGCCATGTATGGGGGAGTTGCACTAGGTGCTTTAGGAGGAGGCTGGTTAGTTAAATGGGGTGGTTTCCCATGGATAGTTTATGCAGCTATTTTTTTTCCTATTATGGCATGGTTGATTGCGCAAACCTTAGAGAAGCAAAAACTTGTTGAACAAAAGCAGCGTTTGCCTTTTTTAAAGGTTACTAAAATGGTTCTTTTGCCAGGAATAAGTCTACTTTTATCAACGGTGGGTTATAGTGTCATCCTTTCATTTTCAGGTCTTTTTTTCCAAGCAAAACATTGGATAGGCGCGGAAATTGTTATTGCTTGTTTTGGAATCAGCTTTGTATTAGCAAGAATTTTGTTTTCAGGAATGCCTGATCGATATGGTGGTGCAAGAATTGCCATTTTTTCCCTAATTATTGAGTGCGTAGGTTTAGGACTGATGTTTATTGCAAACAATCAAAATCTTGTATTTTTAGGTTCCGCATTGAGTGGTTTTGGATTTTCATTGGTTGTACCTTCGCTTGGGATAGAAGCACTTAAACAAATTCCGGTACAAAATAGGGGAACAGCAATGGGTACTTTTTTAGCGTTTTTCGACCTATCTTTTTGTATAGCGGTGCCATTTGCTGGATTAATAACCCATGGTCAAAATTATCAAATAGTTTACTTGATCGGCGCAAGTTGTTCCTTTTTAGCTCTATTAATAAGTCTGAAATTGATATCAGATTATGCTCTTCAAAAAATAATTACGCCTTAAATAAACTAAACTCTTAGAAAGGGTCAATCAAGTATATTTTTTTCAAAATATTCATTCATTAAAGTTGCTAAAATTTCAACATGGGGTTTATGAAACATAGTTTCGTGGTTTCCAGGCACCAAATGACAGCTTATTTTTTCTAGATCGGAAAATTTTTCCCAGTGATTCATTGGCGCATCTACCTCTTTAAAAATAGGTAAAATTTCCTTTGATTTAAAAAGTGCTAGAGGTGCTACTATCTCTTTTAATTGATACTTCCAAAGTAAATTGAGCCGTTGCCATTGAATGTCGAATAATTTCTCAGGCTGAGGTAATCCTTGTTTGTTAAATTCATCCCTTAATGCTTGATGTTGTCTTTCCATTGACCTTCTAAAATAAGTGTCATCATGCAATGTAGAGGGGTAAATTCCCCAGCCATCTAGGCTGATAATAGACGTGACTTTTTCGCCTGCTTTGTGAAGCAAGCGGGCTATTTCAATAGCTACAGTAGTACCAAATGAAGCGCCGCCGATTAAGTAATTTCCGCTGGGTTGTATCTTCTTAATGTGCTTGAGATAAAAACTAGCCATTTCTTCTATACTTTCAAAGGTCGGTTTTTCAAGTTCAATACTAGGATCTTGAATACCATAGATAGGGCGAACCTTTTTTAAAAGCTTCGCTAACCACGAATACCAGAAAATAGTCCCTCCAATGGGATGAATCAAAAATAGTGGTGTTTGGTTTCCCTGAGATTGAAGGGTAATTATGGGGGAGGGAATAGAAAATAATTTAGGTTTAATAATCGTTTGATTTCGTAATGATTGAATAAAATTTGCCTGTTCTTTTAAAGTTGGGTAGGTGAAAATATCTCGGATTGAAAGTTTAACGCCCATGCTATCTTCTATATTTACCAATAAATTAACTGCAAGGAACGAAGTCCCTCCGATATCAAAAAAATTATCCTCAAGACTTATGATTGATGTGCCTAAGATAGTTTGCCAAAGGATGATTAATTGCTTTTCCTCTTTAGTCGAAGTATCTATATTAATTACATTAGAATCTATATTAAAATTGGGCTCTGGAAGTGCTGCGTTATCTACTTTGCCATTGAAGGTTAGAGGTATTTTTTTTAACAAAACATAGGCTTTAGGTAACATGTAAGAGGGGAATTGGCTTTGTAATGAAGCTTTGACTTGGGCTAAGTTTAATTCGCAATCAGCTTTTGGCACGAGATAACAGGCAAGACTATCATAACCTTGTGCATCTGTTTTTTTGACAATGACCCCTTCAGTTACAGAAGGTTGTTTTAAGATAACAGACAGTAATTCATTCGGCTCAATCCTTACCCCATTAATTTTTAATTGCTCATTATTTCGGCCTAAGTATTCTAATTCACCATCTAACCAACGAACAATATCGCCCGTTTTATATATTTTGGGATATTTTTGAGGTTCAAACGGATTTTTGATGAATCTTTCTTGAGTCAAACTATCCCGATTATGGTAACCACTTGATAAGCTATCACTGCCAATATGGAGCTCGCCTTCTTCACCTATCGCAACTAGCTCTTTATTTTTATTTAGTACATATAGACTTGTATTATAAATGGGTTTGCCAATGATGTTTTTGGTTATCCCCAATTTGGTGTTAATAACGGTATGAGAAGTAATGTCAATGGTTGCTTCTGTAGGACCATAAAGATTAT
>VBOA01000066.1:2542-5814 GCA_005877695.1 Gammaproteobacteria bacterium
AATCCAATTGTTCAAAAAAAAGTTTTTTAGTTTCCGTTGTTAAACTTTCTCCTCCGCAAAAAAGATGACGTAATGAATGGCAGTTTTTTAATTGCTGAGACTTGAGCAACTCATTCAATAAGGAAGGTACTACTTGTAAAGTGGTAACTTCATGTTGTTTGAGCGTTGTTATTAGCAAACTAGGATCGATATTTGCTCCAAATGGGGCTAAAATTAATTCACAACCTACGTAGAAAGGTAAAAGTAGTTCCCATACTGATGGATCAAAAGATAAGGGCGTTTTTAGTAAAATTTTATCTTTAGATGTAAAATAAAACTTATCTTTCATCCATGCCATATGATTATTGATGGCTTGCCAGTGAATTTTAACGCCGTTAGGGATTCCAGTACTCCCTGAAGTATATATAATATAAGCTAATCCATTAGTAGTGTTTGTTGATAAAAATAAATCTTCATGGGTGTTAATGGCTTCTATATTCTTATCAATAACGATGGTTTTAATGTTTTCCTTAGTGAAAGTTGATGCAATCTCTGATTGCGTTAATAAGTAAGCGACAGAACAATCATTAAGTATGAAAGTTAAACGATCAATAGGGTAATGGATATCAAGAGGAACATAGCAACAACCTATTTTAAGAATAGCCAAAATACTAATAACCATTTCCAGGCTAGGCATAAAATAAATGGCAACTTTGTCCTCTGTATTTAATCCTTGTTTTACTAAAAAATGGGCTAGTTGATTTACTTTTCGATTGAGTTGAGCGTAATTGATGGAGAAGTCATTAAAGCGTATAGCCGCAGAATCTGGTATTGATTTAGCATAAAATTCAATGAACTCATGGACTGATGCATTTTTTTTATAAGAAAAATTTGCTCCATGTCCAATTTGAAGAAGATAAACGTCGTCGTTTTTATTTTTATACATATCAGAATTATTATTTAAAATTTAAATAAATTAGCCTACCTCAAGAGAGCAAATAGCATAATTTTTATGATTATTTGTTCGCAAAGAATCGGGAACTTCCCTTCTGAACATGGCGGCTGTGTCTTCTTTTGAAACGCGCTCTAAATTAAAATAGCTAGCAAACTGCTCAATATGGGGGTTATGAGAGGGAGCATCGATGAATACGGTACTATTCACATTGTTTAATAATGTTTGAAATAACTTTTGTGCATTTCCAATATGGTCTGCATATAAAGGGCCTATACGATATCCATTTATACAAGGTCGAATTAACCCGAAACCTGTTATTTGTCCACTATCATCTGTTGAAGCAAATCCAACGATGTTTTCATTTTGAATGAATTTAGCCAGTAATTTTTTTCTCGAAACTGAAAATATGCTTTGATCATATTCAATAATTGATTCAATTGGGATTGAATTCAGTTGTTTAAGATTTGTTGTTGATTCTTCCATTTTAGAAGTTGGTTGTTTTATAAAACTTTTTTTCCAACGTTGAATATGAAAGTCTGATTGGAATCCAGAAGCCGCATAACGTGATATTTGTGCTGGCACGGAATATAAACAAGAAGTAGCATTATTATTTTTTTTCAATATCTCAATAGCATAGTGCCATATTTGTGATCCAAAACCTTTGTTACGATATTCTTTTTTAACAATGAACGCGCCAATAGCAAATAGATTATGACTATATTTAACCATTGAAATTGCACCTATTGGTTTTTTATCGAGTAGAAAAAGGAAGTGTCCTTTTGAGTCAAGTGCATAATAAGCAGCTGCGTCATACATCCCTACATTCCATTTTTCTTCTTTACACCAATTCATAACCATTTCTAAGTCTTTTTCTTCCATGAATCGAAAAGATAAATGAGCTTTAGAGGGAGAACCAGAGGGTGAGGATTTTTTGAATAATGGAAACATAATTACACTTCTAATAATAGATTTTTGGGTGGCGCATCCTATCATAATAAATCTGATTTATTAAAGTTTTGAGCATATGATACTTACGCGAGTCCTTTTCTATAAAAACTCCTTTTTTATCCATCTTATTTGGATATTTAGATCTAATTATTATTGTATAGGTAAATCAAAAATAATAGAATTACAAGAATTCATATTTGATTCTATTTTTGGAGAAAAGGGATGCATAAAAAGAAAAAAATTTCTAATGATAAGAATAAACTTCCTTTATTTAATTCAAAATTAGAGAGTGCCCAAAAAATACATCAGTATTATCTTAAAATAATTAGCTATATGCCTAATAATGTTTATTGGCTAGATCGCAATTGTATTACCCAGGGTTGTAACAATAATATTTTAAAGCTATTAAATTTAAAAAAATTAGAAGATTTTGTGGGTATTAATTATAGTCAAATGGCTGAGCTTGCTGGTTGGACAGAAGGCCAAGCACAATCTTTTGAAAACGATGATAGAGAGGTCATGGAAACAGGTATTGGAAAGTTTAATGTGGAAGAACCACCTTTATACAACAAAGAAGGTGAACCCGTTTATTATGTTTCAAGCAGAGTGCCTATATTTGATGATAAAGGTAAAGAGGTGATTGGGGTAGTAGGAATTTCTGTAGATATTACAGAGAGAAAAAAAAATGAACAAAAGTTAAAAGAAGAAAAACAGCGTAGCGAGGCTGCTAATCAAGCTAAAACCGAATTTTTGGCCAATATGCGGCACGATATTCGGACACCATTAAGTGGTATTGTAGGTTGTGCTCAGATTATTCAGTCGCAGGCCAATAATGCAAAAAAGGTTTCTGAATTTGCTGAGGATCTTATTCAGTCTAGTGATGCCTTGCTTGAATTTCTAAATAAGGTATTAGAAAGCATTAAAGTGGCCAGTGGTGAAATTCCACTCTTAAAAAAGAAATTTGATCTCCAGCATGCACTAAAGTTAGTTATTCAATTGAATGAATCTAAAGCAGCAGAAAAAGGGCTATTATTGAGTTTGGATTATGATAAATCAATTCCGGCGTATGTGATTGGTGACCCAATACGAGTACAGCGTATTATCTTGGAATTGATTACAAATGCCATAAAATTTACACAACAGGGAGAGGTGAAACTTACTGTAAAATTGATGAAACATGAGTCGCGGCAATTGGTTGTTAAGATAATGGTCAGTGATACAGGTATCGGTATTCCAATTGACAAACAACAAGATCTATATACACGATTCAAACGTTTTGTTCCTTCTTATGAAGGTATTTATTCAGGAGTTGGGTTGGGCTTGTCAATTATCAAGCAATTTCTTGATGATTTACAGGCCGAGATCTACTTAGAAAGTCAGCCTAAGCAAG
>VBOA01000058.1:0-3556 GCA_005877695.1 Gammaproteobacteria bacterium
AACCGAGGCAGCCAAGGGACAGCGCAGAACTTCGCTGGGAAGAAGCACTACGCCCATGATGGAGCCAAGTCCAACACAAGTCAAGTCCAGTGTTCGTGTTGTGGGTACACAGGCCATTTTAAATCACAGTGCAAATTTTTTGGTGCTACCTGTCACAAGTGCGGTAAAAAGAATCATTTAGCATCTGTATGTCGTTCATCTGGTAAGTCAGACAACTATGTTTCTCAAAATAAGCAATTTCATAAACATAAAAATAATAAACACTTCAGTAAACATCAGTATGTTGCTGAAGAAAATGATAATGTTGATTCAGATGTAAACATAGATCAGGAAAGCTATAAATTTGTTTAAAATAAATCAAGTACAAGCTGTATCTGTAAACAATGTACGGACTAAAGTGAGTCCAATCAAAGTTGAGCTAATTGTAGAAGGTAATCCTATAAAATTTGAAGTAGACACAGGAAGCGCAGTTTCTGTTTGTAGCCAAGATTTTTACAATGCTAACTTAAATAATTGCAAACTGACACCCAGTGATGTCACTCTAAGCTCGTACACTAGTGAACCAATAATACCCATTGGTAAAGTAAATGTCAATGTGACGTATCAAAATGTAAACAAACAACTTGAACTGTATGTAATTCCTAAAGGAGCACATCCACTTATAGGTAGGAATTGGCTTCAAACTTTAGGAGTGGAGATTTCATTCAAAGAAAAAATTTTTGGAATGGAAAATAAAGCTTTGTTGTCAGATGTTAAAACTGTAAATAAGAGTAGCTGTAGTGATTTGACAAAAAAGTTGGTAGATGAATTTCCAGAAGTTTTTTGTGACAAGTTGGGTCAATACAAAGGTGAACCAGTAAAATTAACGTTAAAACCAGACTCCACACCTAGATATTTTAAGCCGAGGCCTATACCTTTCTCGCTTAAACACAAAGTAGAAAAAGAGCTTCAGAGGCTCACTGATGAAAATATTTTAGTACCAGTAAAAAGTTCAGACTGGGGTACGCCTATCGTGCCCGTTATGAAGAAAAATGGCGATATTCGCATATGTGGCGATTTTCGGGTTAGTTTGAATGACAAACTAGTTGTTGAGAAATATCCGATACCTAGGATAGAAGATTTGTTTACTAACCTACAAAAAGGTGATAAGTTTAGCAAGATAGACCTAACCCAAGCTTACATGCAACTAGAGTTGCATCCTGACTCACAAAAACTATGTACTATATCCACACATAAGGGTTTATTTAGTTACACTAGAGTACCGTTTGGCATATCATCTGGAACTGCCATATTTCAATATAAAATTGAACAGTGTTTACAAGGCCTAAGTGGCATAGCAGTGTTCTTAGATGACATTTTAGTAACAGCTGAAAATGATCAACAACACTATGAAAAACTTAGAGAAGTATGTACTAGGTTGAAGGAATTTGGACTAACAGTAAGAAAAGATAAATGTACTTTCTTTGCACAGAAAGTTGAGTATCTTGGTTTTTGTATTGATAAGGAAGGCTTGCACACTTCCCAAGCTAAGGTCAATGCTATAAAAAATGCACCTTTACCTACCACAGTAACAGAGGTCAAAGCTCTAGTTGGTCTTATCACTTACTATTCTAAGTTCATACCTAACTGCAGTACCGTATTAAGTCCTATGTACAATTTGCTAAAGAAAGATGTTGTTTTTAATTTTGATAAAAAATGTGTAGATGCATTTAATACAGTTAAGGAGCTATTGTCAAACAGCCCAATTCTAGCACATTATGATACAAACTTACAGCTTAAGTTAGCCGTAGATGCCAGTTCTACGGGACTTGGCGCAGTTTTAAGCATCATAACACCGGAAGGTGTAGAGAAGCCCATTGCTTATCAGTCACGTACACTATCAGACACAGAGCGTAACTACTCACAAATTGAAAAGGAGGCTTTATCGATAGTGTTTGCAGTAAAAAAATTTAACCAGTATCTGTATGGTAGAAAGTTTATTTTAATGACTGATCACAAACCATTGTTAAGCATTTTTGGTTCAAAGAAAGGCCTACCAATTTTCGCGGCCAGCAGGTTGCAAAGATATGCAGTGTTTTTATCTGGTTATGATTTTGATATCGAGTATGTTCGATCTGAGAAAAATAATGCTGATTGTTTGTCTAGGCTTCCACTCAATGTAAAACATTGTGATGTAAATAGTGAAAATGAGTGGCAAGGTACATATTTGCATTGTATACAAGAAAGTTCAGTACCTTTGACGTGTGAGAATGTTAGAGCAGAAACTCAAAAAGACCCTATTTTAAATAAAGTAATAGGCTATGTTAAATATGGGTGGCCTAACCACTTGCCAGAAGGCAATGAAGAATTAATTCCTTATTTTAAGAGAAGAAATGAATTGTCCATTGAACAAGGTATAATCATGTTTGGTTACAAAGTTGTTGTACCAGCCAGTCTTAGAGCACATTTATTAAAAGAATTACATTCTTCTCACATGGGCATTGTCAAAATGAAATCCGTGGCAAGATCGTATATTTGGTTTCCAAAAATTGACGAATCTATTGAAAATTTAGCTAACAGCTGTAGTTCTTGTTTACTTGAACGATCTAATCCTAGTAAGAGCTCACTTCACGTGTGGCATTATCCTTCTAATCCGTGGGAAAGGGTCCATTGTGATTTTCTGGGACCATTCAAAAATAAAATGTTTCTTTTAGTCATTGACGCACACTCTAAGTGGCTTGAGATAACTGAGGTAAAGTCCACAGCTGCTACACCAACAATAACATTTCTTAGAGAACTATTCGCGAGATACGGGTTGCCGATGGTACTTCACTCTGACAATGGAAGTCCTTTTAATTCTAATGAATTTAAAGAGTTTATGAGAGCTAATGGTATTAAACACACTTTGTCAGCGCCCTATCATCCGTCCAGTAATGGCCAAGCGGAATCCAGTGTACATTATGCTAAAGATAAATTAAAGAAAGCATTGAATGACAAAACAACTGATACTAGTCTAGTACTAAGCAGGTTACTATTTGACTACAGAAATTCTGTACATCTCACTACGGGTGAGACACCTAGTAAATTAATGTTCAACAGAAATTTGAGAACTAGATTAGACCTAATTCGTCCTAACATAGTTACTTTTGTAAACAACAAACAACAAAAAGTAGCAGATAAGTTTAGTCATAAAACAACTAGACAATTTGATGTGAACGACAGTGTTTTAATCAGAGATTATCGTAAATCTAATAAATGGATGCAAGGCATCATTGTAAGGCAATTAAATGCTGTGATGTACCAAGTAAAAATTGTGCCAAGTGGCAATCTCTGTATTAGACATGTCGACCAGTTGGTCAGATTGACAGACAGTGTTAATTCAAGTGACATAGATACGCCGACCGTATTAGAAGCAGAACGCGAACCAGTGCGTGGCAACAGCGCAAACGATATGACAACACCGCGCGCATACGCAGACGGTGCGTCTCCTACGCAGCGAGAGGTCAGGAGGGGAGAGGCCATGGCCATCACGCCGCGACCTTCCTCAAGCCCGCGTCATCGTAGTAGTGACGTCACG
>VBOA01000058.1:3610-4101 GCA_005877695.1 Gammaproteobacteria bacterium
TGTTCCGGTAGTGAGCAGTGACAGACGCTATCCTCAACGCATCCGCGTGCCAGTGAAGCGATTAAATTTGTAAATAATTCATGTTACTTATCAATGACATAATATTGTTGTAATTGTTGAAACTTAATAATAATTTGTTGTGTATTGATTTTATGACTTTTATAAAAAAATGTGTTGTATTTAAATTGTGTGTGTTCTATAACAAGTAATATTGATGTCAAAATTGACAATTGTTCTGTATTAATGTGTGTCAAAATGTTTTGTCTATTATGGTGATAAAATGTGTGTCATTTGTGCTCAAGTAATAATGGTATCATGTTCTATGTACATATTGTGTGAATTAATTCAAGAACTAAAAAAGTTTTTGATTATTGCTATATTGTTCAAATTTAGAGAGGAGGTATTGTGGTATATTATTAATTTATCTATTATTCAAATGTATAACTGCTACAACTTGTCCGTTGTAAATTCAAATGTATCAGGCCATGTAT
>VBOA01000063.1 GCA_005877695.1 Gammaproteobacteria bacterium
AAAATATTGAGAAGACAGTCCCTTTATCAATCGTGGTATAAAACACACTGTCCTCTTATTGCAATTTACATCACACCACAGCACAAAAATGCTCGGCGGTAAATGAAAAATTTGCAACTTGGAAACACCGATAGGCCTGTCTGGCAAAACTCTGAAAATTCTCGTAACCTTATTTTATCCCCTTGTCGTGCATGCAAAAAGAAACTTTCATGTCAAAAATCGCAGGTTTTACTGAACGCCTTGTTTCTAAAACTACAAGTAAAAAATTAGAGTTTTCAACTTTGAAACACGGCCCAAGCCCGGCCCGGCAAAATCTCGAAATTCATATTCTCGTGATGACGTCATAACACCACAGCAAAAAAGTGCTCGACGGTAAATGATTGTGAAAAATTTGCAACTTGAAAACACCGGTTGATCTGGCCAGGCAAAATTCTGAAAGCCATTATCGTGACTAAAAACGCCACCAGCTTTTCCATTTTGTCAACAATCTTGTGTTTTTACACAAGGGCAATTCAGGATAAAAAGGGGTGAAAAAAGTTTCGATTGGCAAATCATGAGCCGACCAAATCTGGCCAAGCTTGGAAAATTGAAAATGCACAACTTGGCTATGGCCTTTATTATTATATTATTATATTATATATATAATATAATAATAGAGAGCTTTGCGTCAGCCCCTTCTCTAGAGCTTCCATAGCTCTTTACTCTTGGACAAGAAGCTCTAGACTACTCGCGCGCGAGGAGGACCCTACGTTCATAGGGTGGAAAGGGGGTCCGTCGAGACCGAAATGTGGGAAAAGGGAAAAACCATCGTCGACCCATTTTTGTCGACATTGCTGAACTGTTAGAAAAAAAACCACCTCTTTAAAAATCCAACAAGCTTGAAAAAACCTAGCTTTGGCAAATAAACTGAATAATGTTGATAGAATGCATGGTATCGCAACACAACTGTGTCGCACAAGCGTCACTCAAAGATTTACGCGGACAGATTGGTAAGTTGATTTGGGTTGTGTACTGCCAGCACCGAAATGACATGTCCCTGGTTTAGTAAGCACCGCGAATATTGAGAAGATATCTGCACACTGTCCTCTAACTGCAATAAGGCCCGCATGAT
>VBOA01000064.1 GCA_005877695.1 Gammaproteobacteria bacterium
AATTTGTCCCGCACGATAGAACGGTTCGGGCAGTATTTAGAGGACATTTTCCACATACACCCCCTATCAAGAGAACACAAATGTCCTCAAAATATTGAGAAGACAGTCTCTTTATCAATCCTGCTATAAAACACACTGTCCTCTTATTGCAATTAGACCCGCACGATAGAACGGTTCGTGTAGTATTTAGAGGACATTTTCCACATACACCCCCTATCAAGAGAACACAAATGTCCTCAAAATATTGAGAGGACAGTCCCTTTATCAATCGCGCTATAAAACACACTGTCCTCTTGCTGAATAAGGCCCGCACGATAGAACGGTTTGGGCCCGGTAAAATCTTAAAAACAAGTATTTGGTGTGATGTCATTACA
>VBOA01000065.1 GCA_005877695.1 Gammaproteobacteria bacterium
CAATCGTGTGTTTTTACACACGGACAATTCAGGATAAAAGTGGGTGAAAAAAGTTTCGATTGGCAAATCATGGGCCGACCAAATCTGGCCAAGCTTGGAAAATTAAAAATGCACAACTGGGCGATGGCCTTTATTATTATACTAGTATATTATTATATTATATATATAATATAATAATAGAGAGCTTTGCGTCAGCCCCTTCTCTAGAGCTTCCATAGCTCTTTACTCTTGGACAAGAAGCTCTAGACTACTCGCGCGCGAGGAGGACCCTACGTTCGTAGGGTGGAAATTGAGTTCGTCGAGACCAAAATGTGGAAAAAGGAAAAAACCATCGTCGACCCATTTTTGTCGACATTGCTGAATTGTTAGAAAAAAAACACCTCTTTGAAAATCCAACTAGAACTTTGGCCAATAAAGTTAAAGATTTTGATAGAATGAATGAAATCGCAACACAACTGTGTCGCACAAACGTGACATAAAGATTCACGCGGACAGATTGGTAAGTTGGTTTGAGTTGTGTACTGCCAGCACCGAAATGACATGTCCCTGGTTTAGTAAGCACCGCGAACATTTATCGGACGGCCTGTGTTCGCTTTATCCAAACGATGAGCGCCAAAACCTTGTGCACGTACACAACGATGCACAATACTCTGTTGACCCGGCAACGGGCCGACCCATGGCGCTTACGTTAAACAATCTGGATCCATGCAACATGTACAACTTTTCACTAAACCGCCGAATATGTTCGGTTCTGACAGAAATTGAAACGGGCGATGTACATATAGCTGCTTATCGGCCTAGAAATGCAATTGATTTTTGGACAATCGTGCGGATAGTGATAAATAAATGGGACAAGTTTCACGAAGACGTGGGCTATTGGCCGTCAGTGTGTACGGTGACGGATGCCGTTTTGAATCTTGAGCGCCTGGCTGCGGATGAACCGGCGTGTATAAACTCTTTGAGACCCGTCCACTTTGTCAAAGACTGTTCCAGTTTTGCCACGGCTGTGAGCAAGCTAATGTCCGTCTGGTTTAAAAACTACTATGTGTACGTGTTGAACGTGTGCGACGAACAACAGATTTGTGAAATCCTGAGTGGGGGCGGATCCAACGAAGCCTTTGCCACCAACAGCAGCAGTATAAAGGCCAGACGCATAGAATGCGACGCAAAAGATCACGCGACCGGCTTTTGGGAGAAGTACGATCCAGACATGTACAAGCAATTATTTACTAGCGAAAACGCTACGGATATGGGGTTTTTGAATTGCCGCCTAAAACACATAATGGACAGGACGTCTTTATCTCGTTTGCAACGAGAAAACAATGCGCGAATAAGTGGTGTGCCCGGCGCCCAAGAGGATATCGATAATGACGATTTTAATCCCGGCGACGCAAACGATTTTGTTGCCGATACATTGGATAAACCCAGGACGATTTTAAATTTGGAAAGATCGCGATCGAAGCGATTGTTTCACGCTATCATGGTAGACACGTTTGGCAATCATCGAGACTATCCACACACGATAATGTGTAAAGATTTCATTGTACAAAACAAACGGTGGTGTTCCGTGTGGCTGGATATGGTGAAAAAGTTTTCCGACTACCGCCTGTGTCGTTTAAAACAAGAAAACACGGAAGAAGAAGAATGCGCACGAAATGGCATACGTCAAGCTATGAAAGATTGGAATTCTTTGTTTCCAACATTTTCAGAGTCCACAAAACAACGAAGGCGCGAGTTGGATAAATTGATGCGCAGAAAGAAAAAGAGTGACACGATTGCGCAAAACTTTAGTAAGATGGCAAATTCATAACATTCATTGGACGGGAAGAGGTAAAGTCCCAGTTTTCCCCCGGTGAAACAGACGGCCGTCAAATTGTGTGACTTTTGTATGCGCAAACTAGTGCATTGGATTTATATATTTTTCTGCATACACCTAAGTCTGTGAGCAACAATGAATACAACAACCCTAACGCCTGGGATAATATTGGATGGAAAAACGCGCGTATGTGACGCGCTGAGCGCTCTTCAAGAAGAGTCGCGCGACGGTTTCAATGACAAAAATGCGTTTGTCTTGAACTTGCAACGCGGAACTTACTTGCCGTGGTGGGTGGACAAAAAGGATGACACCGTGTTCATTTGCCACGAGAGTGTTGACATGAAGGCATTGTATGACGCCTTGTACAACAGCGATTTTGGCTACACGTTTACCAACATTGATTTAGAGCCATGGGTGTCTAAAGAAGGGGAACAGTGGTTGGGAAACTGGGCCGGCTGTTCAAACAAACTGCCGCAACAAGAAGCGACAATGGTAAACAACTGCGACGGCAGGTTGTATACCTTTATGGGCAACAAGGAACGATTGAGCCGTTCTATATTGATAATGGCAGGCCACCAA
>VBOA01000067.1 GCA_005877695.1 Gammaproteobacteria bacterium
AAGGAATTGATTAGATTTTCGGCCAAATTGGTTTATCGGAAGTTGTGTTTTCCTTTATTTTTGACGTAAAAATACGTTTTTTTGGATGAATCACCCTGTATATTTTGTTTTTTTTTTCAAAAAACTAATACCGCTATTAAAAAGAGCCCAAAAATAAACAAATATGCATTTTGAAGTTTTTATACCTCCTTGCAACATTTAATATACGCGCAAAATTTAACATGGCCTCTTATTGACATATGATATTTTCATTAAAACTGCTCATTTTTTATAGTTATTAGGCAATGTATTATGGGTTGTTTCAGGACCAAGTGGTGGTGGGGGGTGGGTGGGGTTGGTAGTGCTACTCCACCGGGCACAATCTTATTGGGTCTATCCCGAACAATATTAACATGCCTTCACTATGGGCAATTATTAACAAGGCTTCGGCCGGCGGCATTGTCTAGGCTACTAAAATTTACTTCTAATTTTATTATAACTAACACATTTGTTGAAATCATAAAATGTAGAAATAAAGAAACTTGATTCTATGCAGTTTTACTATAAATTAGTTCGACAATATCACAATCACTATCCATCATTGATCATTGTAAAATAACACAGTTAGCCTCCAAACTATTATGCATTAAGATATAATATACATTCAATTTTCTAATTTTAGTACTATATTTATCCAAGTTTTAATGAAAATATAAATTAAGTCTATGACTTACTTACCTGCGTCTTCTCATGGGGAAAGTGCAGCGCGCTGGTGCAGCTTGTTATATATATAGACCAGTTGGTTGCACGACGCAATGCAGTTACGATTCAAGGTGCACCGCGCAACAATGCAATTACGCTAATTTGCGAAATTAGCGTTAAATTTATGCAGTCTGTTATACAACTTCACGAGAAGCAAACAGTAGCCTTGCATCATGATTACAAAATGCATAATAATTTCACTTGGAAATCCGTGAGAGAACGAGTGAATAAAATCAAATTCATTTATTGGTCATAGACATTCAATTTATGGATCACAGTAATTGGAAATACAGTAAACTGCATCCCGTATATTCAGCTGGTGTTCGATAAGTAATAACGTTACAGAAAAGTAATTTTTAAGTTATATTGCTGAATGCACCTCTATTAAAACCATATACAGGGTGATCGAAGAGACCCGGGACGGCTCAATATTTTTTAAATAAATAGAGGAAATAAAAATAACTATTGGAATGTGTACAGGGCGCTGTTATTTATCAGTTGCCCAGGCATGATATAACTTGATAAACTTAGATGTATACAGGGTGTTTCAGACCACCGGGACTATATGTTTATATTGAGAACGAATTAAGGTAGAAACATGAAACAAAAACTTTTCCCACTAATTTGACTATGGAGAATCTTGTAAAAATAGTTTTGTCATTTTTCATGTACAGGGTGTACCATAAATTGGGTCCCCTATGCCAATATCTAGAAAAGTTCCCCTGTTATGGATAAACATTTTTACATTATTTTAAAGTAAGTCTTAAAATACACATTTTGGCGCTGTTTGCGTTTTAATACCTTTTGCCGTTTCAAAATGGCGGCCAAATATTGAAAAAAATCTTGTGTTTCATATTTTAATTGTTTTTGGGTAAAATAATACCAATTTGAAACGTATCCTTCTGTATTTGTGAAGGTAATTACATGCTAATTTATTAAATAACATAAATTTTGAACTTTTTTGAAAACTTTATTTTACTATTAAATGCCAAATTTTGAAAACATGAAAGTTTGTAAAACTTAAAAATGTTAAAGAATGAAGTATGCCATGTTGTATATCAAATAAAAGGGCTTTTCAAAGTGAACATTTTTTACATTTAAAGTTTGTTCATAACTTTAACCATTTCAAAATGGCGGTCAAAAAATCACTTTTTCCATATACTTTACCATTATGAAAAAATTTTGAAATTAAAAGGTGCATAAATAATAATGCTCACTATTCATCTGCTGCTCAATAAGTCATATGTAATGAGCACATATTTTTTACTGTGCGCTTCTCTGTGTTCTAACCGTCTTTGATCATTTCGTTCAGCTCGTGCTATTTGAATGAATTAATGAATAAGGTCTTTGAGGCGAATTTAAGACTATGAAGTCCTTGCTTCCACTTAACCTCACGATAAGATAAAGCTTTAGGCAATTGCGCCATGTTCACACACATCTTCATTGTCTTGTTGGATTTGTTCGTCTGACCTTTGCGAAAAATAAAGAGAGTTGGGACAGCTAAGAATTGAGCCCTGCGGTACTTCTTTTGGAACAGATGACTACTTTGGGTGAGCAATACCTCTTACACCCATGGACTCAAGCTTGTCAAATAGACGTTCATGAACTACAGTACCAAAAGCGTCTTTGAAATCACAGAGTATGCTATTGCAGCAACAAAAAAATCATTGTCAAGAACCGAAAGAGTGACCTTTATAAATTCACTAATGGTGTATGTGGTTTATTTATTCTGAATAAAACAAAACTGGCTAGGCGATAAACTATTATTTTTATGAAGGAAATCTGAAAGTCTATTGTGCATTAGACGTTCAAAGACTTTACTGATTGTTGGAAAATCGAAATCGCCCTATAATGCTGAATTACAGATTTGCTTCCTTTTTTATGAGCCACAGTGACAGGAGTGATATAGAAACTCGATTGACACGAAGAGCGAGCAGAATCAGGGTTCGAGGTCTGAACCAACGGCCTTTGAATTAAAGTAGTTGAATTTTTTTAATTATGGGATGTTTTTTGGTAAAAATATGTAAATGCAAATAAGTGTGTTTTGTGTGAAAATGTCACGTGACCTATGGTTGAGAATTTCCCAGGGAGATTGTTTGAAAGGGAAAAGTTGGTAGCATTGAAAATTTTCCCACGCTGATATTATATTA
>VBOA01000197.1:0-1077 GCA_005877695.1 Gammaproteobacteria bacterium
AGAAAAAGGCCTTAAAAGAGGCTTTGAACAGGGCATAGAAAAAGGCCTTAAACGTGGTTTAAAAAAAGGCCTTAAACAAGGCGAGCATCGTAAAGCTATTGCTATTGCCAAAATCCTTCTAGATGAAGGCAGATCACCAGGAGCCGTTCAAAAATTGACCAGCCTTTCTGAAAAAGAAATTATGGCTTTAGTTGATAAGCATTAAAGAAGATCTTATGAATATGGATCCGTATTTAAAAATAATCACACAAGTGGCTAGGGAGTTTCTACCATATGAAAAATTTAAGATTTTTCAGGAGAAGGAAGTCAAAAGAATGCTAAATGAGGGTAGATCTCCCAGAGATATTCAAAATATAACCGGCTTACCTGAAAAAGAAATTATGGCTTTGGGTGGATAAACATTAACTATCCTCAAAATGGAATAAGAAAACGCCTTCGCTTAAGTGACCCTTTTGCAGGAAGGGTCATTTGTTATCTCAACTTATCACTTTATTTAAATTTATGAAAATTTAATACTCAAGTAAGAATATTGTGTTAGGAACCACGATTACAGCCTGGCAAGGTAGAATTCTCAGTAACCGTATTCGATGATGATGTGGACGAGGTTGGAAGCTGAAATAGGGTTCCCGGGAATTTTCCATGAGACTGTTCATTTATTGGCGTTTGGGCTTTAGCCGATTCAGCATTTTTAGGAAGAGAATTTGTTTCTGATGCGCTTTTTCGAACTCGGTCGTCTACTTTGGCTTGAAATTTGCGCAGGCCATCCATCTGATGTCTAATAACTGATATAGGACCGTCAATCAACTTTTTCAAGATCGTCGATAAATCACTACTGCTATCACAGTTAGCATTCATATATTTGCCGTGATAATTTTTATCCAATTCCTTTAAGGCATTATCAAACTCTTCCATACTTTCTGCCATTAAAACAAGCGCTACATTACCAATAATTTCTTGCGTAACCTTTAGTTGATTTTCGTTCATTTCTTGGCTATTTTTTAAGGAATATTCACGTTGTTTCAAGAGCGGTAATTCTTTTTGAAGCTCTGGGTACACACGCATTAACGTTGCCAAATA
>VBOA01000197.1:1263-1563 GCA_005877695.1 Gammaproteobacteria bacterium
TTATTGCGGCAGGGATAAGAGCATACAAATGCGCGAATAGCGGCAGCCTATCGGCTTGACAATCTGTGTATCCGTAAATCCAGACATCGATTTTTGTGTCATTCATGTCTTTCGGAAGTAAATGACAAATGAGCGGGGGAGATACGGAACTCTGTTGATTAGGTAAGCTTTTCCAATTACAAACCGCATTTGGATCAAGACCCCTATATGCTATCGCCCGGATCGTCTAAATTTAAATCATAAGATGTTTTTACATCTTGCTTAACACTTGCTCTATTTTTTGTAAACATGACCTATCTC
>VBOA01000017.1 GCA_005877695.1 Gammaproteobacteria bacterium
GGTGTAGACGATCTTCACTGGTCGGTAAAGATGTGGGGTTCAAGTGTAATTTTGTATTCAGATGGTAAGGTGGTGAGGGATAGCTTTGAGGAAAACAGAATTATTTGGGAGTAAAGTGTGTGTTTTATTTAGTGATAAAGTGTATTGGAGGTGGAGGGCACACATTATAAAGTATATGAAAAAGTTCCTAGCGCGGAGGCACCTTTGTCGGATCTGCACAAGAAAACATTTTGACAACTATACGACGTAGGCTAAGCGGCAACCATTGCGTGCCTTTGGTTAGTTTAGGTTAAGGCAGGAAGGGAAGGGTTTTATTTAGGTTGTAAATTTAGAAAATGCCTCAAAGAGGTGGCAAAATTTCTGAGCATAAAAGGTCTGGGTAAGCAGGAAGGGGAAAAAAACAAATTTTTAAAACAAGTGGAGCAGAATTAAATTGCAGGTTTTACAACGGTGAAATAATCTCCACAACGAAGCTAGGAGCGTTGACTCTGCGCCGCTGTTGTGGTGGTTGACAGAACAACCGAAAAAAGACAATACACAAGGAACAACAATAATAAACAAGACAACAACTTATGACAAACGACACGGAGCAAGAATGTCTCCACAAACAAACAAAAATGGTGATTCACGAGCTGTAAACAATTCTACCTGCGCTGCTTATGGCCTATTGCTATGCTAACGCAGGTTACTACAATATATTCGCTCGCAAAACAAGGTAATATTGCCTATTGCCTACTAAGGTTCTATATTCTAATATTGATTGGCCATGAAATTGGCAATGTTGTTTGGCAACTTAACTTAACTATATACAAATATTTTGCTAAAATTGCCGCAGACTGGACTAAACACTGACTAACTTAACTAGATGATTTCTTACAACTAATGATATGAGGTTGCTGAGAGCAGCGAAAGAGATAGATAATAGATAAGGAGGTGTAACTCAATTGACAACTTGCAAGGTTGACAATTTTTAAATGCACTCATGTTTCAAATTAGTTTTCCATAAAAAAATTCTTAAAAAGGGGAGGGTCAAATTACTCTTAAATATCTCAAAAAAGAAAAAGGGGAAAAATGAAAACTATTTGATACCATGATAGCACACGAGTCAGGTAGGGTTGGGGTTTTGTGCAGCCGGACAGAACGCAAGCATGGGGTCCAAGAATTCGACTACCAGGGGAAAGTCGAATTAGTCACAAGGAACACCATACCAGCGACTAACCAGAAACACGAAGATCAAGAGGGTGGGGGGTGAGAAGAGGAAATAAGGAGAAAATGATGAAGTACTTAAAACTAATATCACTAAGTCCAGTTGCATGGTGGTCGCTCACGGAGTCTTGGGCATGAAAAATCTTTTTAAATGGGATACGTGAGCTGTACACTGGAGCTTGCCATTGGTCGGGTTGATCAGCCTGACTGTTACGGGGGTGGTGAAACGCTCAATGACGCATGGCTTTGACCAAAGGGGCATTAATTTATAATTTATATTGTCGGCTGCGTTACTAAGGGGGTGCAATCTGTACATAACCCAATCGCCTGGTTGGAAGGTCACCGGAATCCTGTCCTTATTGTACTGTCTCTCCCGTTTCTGGCGTGCCTTACGCAAGTTTTCAATGGCTTCGTCCCATGCTTGTTGAGTGCCTACCTTGGGTTCTGCGGGAACTAACTGATCGAGATTCCAAGTGAGTTCAAGGGGGTGCAGTAAAGGGCGAGACAAAAAGAGTTCGGCAGGAGAGGTGCCGGTGGACTCATGTTTGGCGGTGTTAAAGGCGACTTGAAACCAGTGTATATTTTCGTCCCAGGTTTGATGATTGGCATGATGGAAAATACGAAAGGCTACCTTTAGGTTTTTGTTGGCTCGCTCGGCATGAGATGGCTTAGGATAATAGGGGGAAGTGTAAATGTGTTGGATGCCAGATTCCATGCACATCTGCTGAATGATCCGTGAGCGGAAGGAGGAAACATTATCGGATACTAGAAATTTAGGGAAACCAAAATGAGAAAAAACATGTCTGGTTAACAGGTATGCTGTGGTTTGGGCTTTAGTATTCTTACAAGGTAACAAAACGGTGAATTTAGAAAATGCGTCTATGACGCATAGCAAATAACGGTTTCCTTTTTTGGAAGTAGGGAGTTTGCCAATGTGGTCAATAAAGATTCTTTCGAAGGGTTTGGTAGTTATGTCGGATGCTAAGTGGCCCATCTTGGAATTAGGGGCTTGTTTAGAACGCTGACAAAGAATGCAGGACTTGACTCTGCTGGTGATGATCGTCTTAAGGTCTTTGTGCCAAAAGAAACGCTCTATCCTATTTAATGTTTTCTTAATGCCGAGGTGAGCGGATGTGGGGGCCTGGTGATAATACTTGAAAACCATATCGATCAATTTGTCAGGCAGGACGACTCTGGGGGTTCGCTGGTTAGGGAGTTGAAACATAAGTGCACCATCCTGGACCGAATACCCTTGTGGTCTATTGGTGGACCTAATCAGTTTAGCTAACGCCGGATCTTCCCGTTGATGTTGCTGAATATCTTTGAAGGCTTCTGGAAACCCCAAGAGGACCGCGCAAATGGGCTGTTTTACTGTACTAACTTCGGGTTCCGGAGGGACCTGTGCCTGCGAGTTTTCGCCTATAGGAACACTAACTTTGCCCTCGTTTTCGTACAACCTAGAGAGACAGTCGGAAATTACATTGTCCTTGCCAGGAATGTGCATAACCTCGAACTTAAAAGAATTAATAAAGGCAATCCAACGTGAAATTTTGGAGACTTGCCGAGGGTGGTTGAGGAGCCACGACAACGCGGAACAATCGGTGTGCAATAGAAATTCTCTGTGTTCCAAATACTGCTGAAATTTAGTCAGGCCGAACACTACCGCCAGGCATTCAAGCTCCAATGTACCGTAGTTGAGTTCATGCTTATTTAAGGGCCGCGACCCATACGCAACGGGCATCAAGAGACCATTATGCTCTTGGAGGAGCGCAGCACCCAGCGCGGTACCCGAGGCGTCAGTTTGTAATATGAATTGTTTAGAAAAATCGGGCATTCTTAAAATTGGTTGTGAAGCGAGTGCTTTCCTGATAGCATCGAACGCTGACTGTTGGGATGGGCCCCAGACAAATTTGGCCCCCTTACGCTTGAGTTGATTTAGAGGCGCAGCCAGCTCGGAAAACTTAGAAATGAATTTAGAATAATAGGCTGCCATACCTAAAAAGCGTGAGACCTGTTTAGTAGATTTTGGGGTGGGAAACTGATCGATAACCTGACACCTATCGCGGAGAACTGTGACCGTCTTGTTAGAAAAAAGGTGTCCCAAGAATTCGACTGAGTTGGCTGCTACAGTTAACTTCTCGGGGTTGACGGTTAGTCCTGCCCTTTGCAGTCTAGTGAGGACCTCCTCGACATGCTTCAAATGATCTTCAAAGGACCCTGTTGTGTATACGCATAAGTCATCAAAAAAGGCAAATACAAACTTATACTTTATGTCCCCCAGGATTTTGTCTATAAGTTTGGTAAGCTCGTTACTACCTGATGCTAGGCCGAAAGGAAGGTACTTAAACTCGTATTGTCCAAAAGGGACGACGAAAGATGTGTACTGACTTGACTGACTGTCTAAGGGTATTTGCAAATATGATTGATTTAGATCAATTAGCGTAAACCAATTCGCCTGACCTAAGTGTTGGAAGGCCGATTCGACTGTGGGCATTGGTGTTGAGTCTAATTTAAGGTGTGTATTAATCCTTCGGTAATCTATGACCATACGCGTTTTTCCACCCTTCTTTGGCACTAAAAAGGCTGGGGAGGAATATCTAGAATCTGAGGGCGTTATTACCCCTTTGTAGAGGAGATCGTCGACATGTGCGCGAAGCTGTTCCAATTTAGGTGGTGCGTACTGATAAGGCCTGGACCTAATAGGTTCGTCGGTGTTTAACTTCATTGAATATTCTACGAGATTGGTTCGACCAAGTGTGGTGGTGATAGTGTCGGGGAATTTATTTATTAAATTGGTTATACATTCAGACTGCTGAGGTGTTAAGCTACTACCAATTTTAACAGAGTGCTTAGTGTGTTGGGGTGTTTGAGTTGATTCCAATAAAAAAACAGATGAGGGGGCTCCATAGGGGAAGGCCAGTGTCCGTTCGTAAGTGTCTATTGTAGCCTTTGATAAGGTTAAGAAATCCCAACCCAAAATCACGTCGAGGGGCAAACGATCAGTGATGAGAAACAAGTACGTCCAAGATAAGTTACCGATTTTGAAATGAATGTTGGCCTCCTTTGAAAAAAAAATTTGAGTACCTGAAGCGGTTGTGGCCGACTGTTTTGACGACGCGGTGGATTTAATTACTTTTTTCTGTTTAATTAATTTATCGTAAAAGGCCTGAGAGCAAAGGGTGTACGTCGCGCCCGTATCGACAAGAGCATTGACCTGGAGGTTTCCGAAAGTGACTGGTACCGAACATTGTTTTACAAGTGGGATTTTGGGAGCATCCTTACGCTTGGCTATGGGGGGTCTCTTTATGCCATTAGAAATGGCCATTGCAAAGGCGGGGTCGTGGTCCAAGGTCAGGTGTCCGCCGCTTACCTGCCTCGCCGGTAGTTTAAATCGCGCTGATTCCTGCTGTGCCTAGAGTCAGCTCGATTTCCCTTATGGTCGAAGTACTGCTGGGGGTGATTAGTAGGGTTACCTTGCTGGGGTTGCTGGTAGAATTGGGGTGGGGAATTCCACTGAGGTGCAGGCGGAGGGTGCCAGAAGTGATTCGTCGGTGGGGGCTGTCGAGGCTCGGGAACGTATTGCGGCTGCTGAAATTCGGGACCGTTCGCGTAAGGCTGGGCTCCATAATAGTTAGAATGATGATAGGCGCGCTGATGATCAATGGGCCCCCCATTGGGAGCTCCGTACTGCCCATAATAATCGCCCTCGGTAGCTCTAATAGCTTCGATGCGTGGGACCAGCTGAAACAAATCGCACGAGGAAGAGGGATAGGGAAAACCTGCAAGGCGTGCGCGACATTGGGGGTTCATGTGCGTGAGCAAGGTATCCACTAATTCGGCGTCTGGCATGTCGGGCACAAGTATCCCGGCGAAGGACCTAAGCTCGGAAAAAAATTCCCCTAAAGGCTCTTTGGGGCGCTGTACCCTAAATAAATGCTGTGTGAGGGCTTGATGACGGACTGGACCGGGTAAAAAGGTGTCCAACACCTGTCGAACCAAGGAGGCTGAATCCGATCCGGCGGTGATAGCTGTTGACCAGACGGTACGCAGTTGCCCTTGCGTTTTACTCAAAGTGTTTTGAATAACTAAGTCGTCAGAAGTTAGTCTGAGGTCGAAAATGGAGCGCAATCTAGCCAAGAAATTTAAAAGTTGCCTAACATTGGTTCCAGAGACGTTGGGTAACGCTTGAATAAGGTCAACGACGACGTTTGGGATTCGCGTTGAGTCGGTAGTTTGCTGGGGCTTGGAAGATGCAGAAAGCGCCGCGGCAATTTGCTGTCCTACGGCCGCAGCAGTTTTCAAAATCAAATGCTCAGCCATCTGAGCTGCCGCAGAAGACAAATCGGGTTGATCAGGTCCGGGGGGGGACGAGGCAGCGCCCGGTGGGGTGCCGGCATCAACGAACTCCGACAACAATGCTCGGTTAGCTTCTAAGGTGGGCTTGGGATCTAAGCCCCAAGCTAGGCACTGTACTTTCGCGTCAGCGGCGGAAAGCTGCTTTATCCAAGTCTTGGATGACGGCCTAGATTCCCATGAAAATGGGGTAAATGGGTTGGTAGATGGGTTCTCGTCGGAATGACCCATTATAAATAAATTTCGACGTAAACAAACACGTTATTCTCAAGTTCGAGCAGAATGTCAGAACAAAATCCCAAAATTATATGATAGAAACACGGGGCGTCGGCACCCAGGCTGGGAATGCATGCTTACATTTAAAATAAAAAGAAAATAAAAAATGTCGAAGATAAGCAAGGGCTAAAAGGTAGCGAAGCTATATATATATAAGTTGAAGGTGAAAAATTTTATAAGTCGTTCGCGAGATGAGCACAAGTCGCGTAGTAAATCGTTGATTCCCGAAAACGTAGGCCGCAGGACTCATACTGGAGTCAGCTACAGCTGTGCGGAGTGAAATACCATACGGTGAAATGTGGTCATGGGTAGGGCAGGGGTGGGGATGTAAGGAGGGGATGCCCCGGATTTTATAATCTATTTTTTTTTTTATAATTTTTTTGGAATATTTATGTATTTTTAATTTTTTTTGGTTTTTTTTTTAAATTTTTACGCTACTTCACGTGCTTACTGAAAATATAAACACTAATAAAAATTGACAATAACTTAGCCGCCATGGCAATATTAGGTTTGAAACATGGCTAGGCTAACACTAAACACTAATTTTACGCCCATATACAAAAGGAATCAAGCTTCCGCAGTGGTGATTACAAAATAGTATACTACAATAGGAAAATCCATGCGGACATGGGCGTAACATAACTTATCGCTAATTACCACTGAGCCACAAGTTGAATTCAAAAAACCGCGAGCCCAGTGGTTGTAGAGTATAGCAAGCACGTTATTACACGATTGCTGAAGTAGCTGTCAAGTAATTTTTAATATTTTTTTTTTTTGGGGGGGGGGAGGGTATATTCACATCTCGGTACGGTACCTGTAATCGCGAAAAACAGTTGAGGCCAAATTTCATAAAACCTAGGCTATTCTAAAAATTCTCGGTTATGTCTGAATTAAATTCGATAGGCTACCTAACTTAGCGTTGAAATTGTTTGCAATGCTCTGGTCATTAAATGCAATGTAATGAAATCACTTATGACTAGGCTTAAACTAACACATGTTATCACTTAAATATATTATGGTAGGCTATGGAATAAATAGGTAGGAACAACAATAGCTTGCAAAAATATATTTCGATGTGTCTCGTAGAAAAGGCGGTCAGTGGAGCAGGCAGTCTTCTGGGAAAAATGCAAAGCTAGCTAGGCTATAGGACCGAAACAAATAAAACACTGATTGAATGCGAAAGCTGTACGGTAGGTCACATTTGTACGAGCAATAACCGGAGGGCGGCTTCAGAATAAGCACCGAGCATAAAAGGGCAAAGGGGTATCACGGCAAGTTAATTACGAAGCGAGAAAATTGTGTATAGCACTACAAAAGGTGAAATGAACGATAGGCTATTGACATGCTGAAGGAACGCGTTACCATCAGGCAATTGACCGAGCAAAAACTAGGGTACCAGCTTAAAACATAATCCCGGAACATAAAAATGCATGGCCTACCACGGTAGGTTAATTTTAAACAAAAAACAGGCGTACGGTAACCGGGCCACGACAAAATCAACCAATAGGCTACATCAGACAAGGCGGGTGTAAAAGAAAGTGGGCCTATGGACTGCACGGTAGTAGGTTATCGCAGCAAAAAGAGCTAAGTACAAGCGACAAACGGTTGACAAGCATTACCGTAAGCTTAAGAAAAGGGTGTAGGCTACATCAGAAAAGGCGGGTGTAAAAGAAAGTGGGCCTACGTAGGCTGCACAAATGAAAACGAGTTAACATGTGAACGGAGGAGCCGCTACGACAAAAGCAACCGAGCAACTTGGTGTGCGGAAATAAAAACCGAAAGGTATGTAACAACTTGTCTGCTCGCAAGCGAAAGAAATATGAATGCGGGACAAGCAAAACACAGCCTATAAAATGCTAACTAAGAGCTCCTAAACATTGTCAACACTGATCAATGTTCCCTATAATTAAATTACATTTAGGTATTTATATAATGCTTTTAAAACAAAGGGGTTTCGACGGGACTTCGTAACCTGAAACACATAACAAGGCATGTTCGCAAAATTAACATGTGACCAGAGCATTGGTTTTAACCCTGAGAAATTTTGGGCCTAAATTTTGAAAAAGGGTTTATCTAGAATGCTAGACCAGAATACAGAGATGGAGAAGGGAATTAATCTAGGCATGAACCAGTTAAAGCAAAGTTAACATTATGCAACATGTCTTCGCAAAATCACTATACAAAATTCAACATGTTTGAAAAGTTTTGCAAGGCTTGCCTATAAAAGTAAGAGTCGCCACAGGAGTCGAGTTTCGTCGCTACCAAATGTGGTGAAAAGTTATTATTAATGGACACCATAAAACCCTCAGAGGCCCGTAACTTCCGTGGCGACCACTCACACAATAGGACAGCCAGCATTAATGAGTTAATTACGTTCAACTAATGATTGGTGGTAACATTAAAATGGCGTAAGGCCGCTGAAGCTACAGAAATTACTAAAAGATTTCCCTTCCCAAAACTGTTTCTGGTCTAACCTAAACAGAACTACATATTAATTGATTAAGCATGCATAATAAGCCGTCGGGGCCTAGCCCCGACTTATACTTAGCCTCCCATAATATAATTTCGCGCACTACACTTTAAACCAATTGACTATTGATGCATGTAGATGGCTCGGCGACTGGTGAAGAAGAGAGAGACCAGAGACCTTGTTGCCATCCTCCTAAATTTCCGGTTTCAATGTACACCATGAATGACGATAAAACTAACCAATGACAGAGAACAAAAGCCAAAATGACGAGATCGGCGAATCACAAGCAAAAAGATGAGACAAGGTGAAACAGACGACGTTGCAAGGAGAAGTTACCGAGCGCTGCCAACCCAGTAGAGTGAAATCATTTCCAGTGTCACGAGAAGTATTACCGGTATGACTTGGGATGTATAAAAAGGGAAGGGAAGCAAGATTCTATTAAAAAGGGAAGTGGCGATGTATGTTTAATTAGAAATAATTACTGATTGAGATAATTAAAACGGCGATCGCCACAGTCTTCCTCACTGAAAAACAAAAAAAACCGGAAAAAAAAATTTCAAAAGATATGGGACGGATTGGTCAGGTTGAGAGGTTGTTAGCCCTAAAGACAACAGTAATTTTAATTGGACTGTTCGAGACCAACGAGCAACTCCACACAGTCGAAGTGCTCTCAGTCTTGGTGGTGCCAAAGGAAAAGCGCATCGTGGACCGCGGTTGACCGAATGTGACTTTTTACGAACCTTAAAAAATTCATAATGAGTGTACTCCTTTTTTTTAAACCTCCTGTGTATGTAAAATCAGTGTTACCAGTTTAATTGTTTTACCATTGTAAATGTTGGAAGAAGGCAGGTAGAGGTAGAAGGTTAGGGTGGGTTGACGTCTTGAAAAATTTGTAGTAATTTGGGTGGTAGGTTGGAGTTCAGGTGTGGTTACAGAAGAGTAGTTATCCCACGTAGCACGGGGGAGGATCATCCAGTGCCGAAATGACCTCAGGCACATCTCCATGAACCCGTGATAGTTGCAAGGTGGTTGGCAAAACTCGATGATGTCAGGACACCAAGCCAGGTGGTGGCTGGTGCAGCAGTCTCAACCTTGTCGCCAACAGGCTGCGACGTTGGTTGTAGCACATATTGCAGAAGTGGAGGTAGCACCGGAGATGATGGTTCCCCAGGCGATGAAGGTGTGCACTGGAGGGTGATGGTTCTCCAGCCGATGAAGTGTCCAAGAGTAAAGGTTCTCTGGACCCAAGCAGTAGTGGTGACCACCATGATGTAGTTGGGTGGTTGGTGTAGACGATCTTCACTGGTCGGTAAAGATGTGGGGTTCAAGTGTAATTTTGTATTCAGATGGTAAGGTGGTGAGGGATAGCTTTGAGGAAAACAGAATTATTTGGGAGTAAAGTGTGTGTTTTATTTAGTGATAAAGTGTATTGGAGGTGGAGGGCACACATTAT
>VBOA01000073.1 GCA_005877695.1 Gammaproteobacteria bacterium
GGAATCAGTCCCGAATGGGATGAAAGAACTAATGATACATATTTTTCTATGTTATTCTACATATGTCATAAAAACAAAAAGAAGCAAATATGAACTAATTGCAATGTTTAAAACGTTAGTTGATGCAACTAAATTAGATAAATTTAAACCGAGAAAATTTCTAATTAGATTGATTGAAATGACACAAACATTCAAAACCCAAATCAGACCATCAAGTAAGCGAAAATGTGAAACTGAAACAAGTAGGAATCACGTAAATAAATCTGCAAAAGTCCAAAATCAAAATATGTCTCTAATTCAATCAGCACACCAAGATGCCAACCAGACAGAAAACCAACATTCTAATGACCGATCGACTGCCAACAGTCCCACGCCATCTTTAAATAATACAAACAGCAACTTTTCACAACACGAAATAAAAATGTCTAGTTATATTAGCAAATTACATTTAGGCCAATCTAACTATATTTCAATGTCGAACATGAAACCAAATAAGTACATATCTAATGCGATGAACCATGCGTTATTAAACATTTTAGATTCATCATTGAAAGATGCAGATATGGAATGCCATTTTAGTGAAATAATAAAAGACATAATATTGCATATTACAGCAGCCATTTTGGGCGAATCCACTACTAATCAGACCATAATATTACAGACACTAACAAAAAACATATCAAAAAAAGAAATAGAAGCCATCAATGTGGTTATAACTATACTCCCTCTAATTTATCGCCAAGATGATACAATTGCAAGTGTCCAATGGGGATTTGTAAAAGAATGGTGTATATTATTTTCATCACTATTAAACCAGAATCTACTAGACAAAATGACAACAAGACTTAAGAATAACATCTCCTCGGATGAAAGTATAAATGAACTTTACTTCGAATTAAGAGAATCAATCGAAAAAGCAATGAGAGAAACATGTGACGCAAAATTGTTATCTTCGTTTAAAGAATTATCGCATGCAAATGAAATGGCAGCCTATATTCTCTTTGGAACAAATTATGTGGAACAAAAATCAGGTGGAGTCCTGTATACTGATTTAGTTACCAAAACATTAATACTGTTATGGAAACAAACGAAAGAAATCCCGCCAAATTTTTCCAAAACCCCTGCAGAAAAATACAAAAACAATTACATGTGTCTACCAATAGCATTTCTTACTAATTTAAAACAATTTGGGATGGAAGAAAAGAAAGTCGAACATACCATTTGTTCGATCAATGACTTTCTACATGACAGCCTGGAAGAAACATAAAAATAAAGGGAGCCTCTATAATTTTCAAGGTAAGTAAAAATGGCCATTGTATTTTTTAATATCTTTTCAACAAAAACATGTGTAAAATATGTATGTAGATAGTAAACAGTAAAACACATAAATCTTTTGCGATTTTTCGAGATCCAATTTTCACAATAACGTGTGATAAAATCCTATAAGTTGTTGACTAATTTCCATAAGAAGATGTGATAAATACTATAAGACGGGACCAGTTTCCATAAGAATGTGCGATAAAATGACGGGATAAATTGTAATCCTCAAGACGGGACAAAATTTCAATAAAAAAATGGTGTAAAATCTATACGACGAGGGCAAATTGCTATAAAAAAGGGTGGTAAAATTCTATAACATGGGTGGTAGGGATAATTAAAGGTTTTATGATAATAAATCTGGCCCGTGGGTAGGTTTGGTTAACAGGATCAGCTGCTTAGGCTTCTACATGTATATATCTTATGCATGTCAAATGTATGGATCAGTAGTTCAGTTTGATGTGGAAACTTATTGTATAAGTATATCTATAAAGTGTGTTAAAGACATACATATTATTATTAACATAACTGCATTTAATCATGAGTTTTCCCATAACAACAACATTTTCATTCAGTCCCGTGGGAAATGTTTTTCTCTAGACCCTTAGTAAATGATACGTTTCATGTTTTCAAATTTCCGTGAAATCTGGCTTACATTTTACCCCCAAAAACTCGTAAGGCAGATAGATATCTGCGTTATCATTTAGAGAAATTCATCCTTTATTTGGTTTATGAACCCAGAAGGTCTATCCTATCCACATCCAAAAGGTCTATCTATATAAATTACACTATACAGTTAAAGTGAACATTATGCGATGTGTAAGACTTGGTTTAGCTTGCAACTTGGAATGGTGGGTCTTAATATCACAGCACAGAACTCTTTATGAGGAATCAAATAACAAAGCAAAATATTACTGTGGACGAAAAATTCCATCCATTGCACATATAAGCAAAATTTGATCTATTTGTAATATTTCTTTTTATTTGCTATTCGGTAACCCATTTAAATATATCAGTCAAATGGTATCGTCTCTTTTATACATATAGATAGATTTTTCTGAAACTTTCAGCGCTCCTAGCGGCAAAACGGTTAAGCTTATAAAAACACACAAGTAATAAACAAGTCTTGAAATTACCCAAAAAATCCAAATTGGTCATAATATACAGGGTGTTAGTAGATATAAAATGGGGGTTCTAAATCACATTTGGTCACTTTTCCCAGGTAATTCACAAGGGGAATATTTTTGGTCCACCGGACGCCCAAAATCTTCCAACTTTTCCAAATACATCAGAAATACCATAACATACATAAATGTACCAAGT
>VBOA01000074.1 GCA_005877695.1 Gammaproteobacteria bacterium
GATAAAATCCGAACCGGTTTTTTCTCAGAAATATAGTACATATCAACATTTTTGTAATTGTTAGGACTATCAACCACCAAAGTTTAATCAAAATCGTTAGAGCCGTTTTTTAGTAAACCCGATTTTACTGAATTTTATGGTGTTTTTGGCCATTTTATGGGGTTAAAGTTAAAAATTCAGGAAAATGAAAAAATAGTCTGGAGATATTAGCAAACTATACCTACATACCGAATTTCAAGAAAATCGGCCCATCCGTTTGGTCTCTAGCGATGTGTACAGACACACACACACATACAGACAGACATTTTTCTAGAACACTTTTTTGGACTCAGGGGACATCAAATGTATAATTCCACTAAAATCTCATAGTCAATTTTTTACCATCACAATACTTTCTCCATACATACTGCATATGGGGGAAAGAAAAAAATGAATAAATTTGAACCAATAAATAAAAATTATCCGAGTTATTACGGTTGTTTATATTATTCTATCACATGTCAACAAAATTCGTACTAAATTTCAGCATGGCATTATATCTGCACAAAATTAAAGAAAAATCCAAATTCATCTTGTAAGGCCTAACAAGTGTACTAAACATGAATAAAATAAGTTTAACCGTTTCAAAATGGCGGCCTTTAAAAATATTTGATGCCAAATTTCACAAAAACCGGTAATTTAAAATACAGCTGCCAAGAAATTGGACGGAGAGCTTCCTTATCAACCTGTTCAGTAAAGTTTAAGCCGTGTCAAAAATTACCCATAGTAAAGGTATGTTAATATTGTTCAAGATAGTCCCATTGAAATTGTGCCTGGGGAAGTAGCACCACCAACCCTACTCACCCCCCTCCACCAGTTGGTCTTGAAACAAGCCATAATACATTGCCTAATAACTATCAAAATGAGCAGTTTTAATGAAAACATCGTATGTCCATTAGAGGCCACGTTAATTTTTGCCCATAAGAAATGCATGTAAATAGTGATACTGCGTATAGTAAATGTTACATACAGGTATTAAAAAACTTCAAAATACCTATTTGTTTATTTTTGCGCTCTTTCCAATGGCGGTATTAGTTTTTTGATAAAACAAAATATACAGGGTGATACATGCAAAAAATGTATTTTTACGTCAAAAATAAAGCAAAAACACAACTTCCGGTTAACCGATTTGGCTGAAAATCTAATCAGTTCCTTGCCAAAACAAGTTGAATAGGTGTACCAAACTTGGTTCAGATCCGTTCAGTAATTCTTGAGATAATAAAGTGACAGACATACAGACAGACTACACACATACAGACAGACGCCATGACATTTTTTGTTCTACACCTCAAGATCGGCAAAAATCCAAATTTTTATCAAAATCTGAGATAAAAAGTTTTTTAGAATTTTTGTGCGATTACAATGCTTCCTTATAATATAAGGATAAGGAAGCAAAAAAACACTAGCTGGGTTCCCGTGCTTCGCTACGGTGTATACTTGGTGATTTTTAACAAATTACGTCTCCTTTAATTAGTAAAACAATATTCTCACTCTTATCCGCTAACGACTCAGCATGCTCTTATCAGCATGCTGACTCAAAAAGGTTGCTGTTCTCTTCGCTTGGAGAAGGATTCGGGCCTGCGGCATCACCAAGTGTGCTGCTTCGCTACGGTTCCGGATAGGTTCGGCCTTCGGCCTCACTTGGTGATGTTTAACCTACGGCCTCACGTGGGGGCTTCATCGTCTCCCTCTCAAATAGGTTCGAACTTGGATCTCATTTGTTAAATTTTACCAGTGTTGTATAATTAAACAATATAGGTAATTGAAATGAATGAGACACAGGTTGCTGCAACACAGTTACTGTGTTTCAGAATAGTACTGTGATAAAATTATACCATGTATTTATTCAAACCTCAATGTAGCTGCTACAGAACATTTAAATAAATGATAATGGAACGTAATTGTATGCAGGTTGCTGCAAAATGGTTATCTTGTTTTCAAAATATTGTATTTAATATTATTACATCATCTTCATAGTCAAAGTCCATTAAAAAAATATGTTTTTCTACGTTTTCATAATAGTAATGAATAGTCATTAGACGTAGATTGCTGCAACATGGTTATTTCGTTTTCAGAATATTTTATTTAATATTATTACATAATTTTTATGGTCAAATCCCATTACAATATAAGCTGTTACTGTAAATTTACATACATAATCATGAGAATTCGGGGGCGGAGCCCTGGTGTCAGAGAAAATAGTCAATAGACTTTAAACCTTTTCAAGGGTATACACAACTTATATACGAAATATCGTGAAAATCGTTTTAGCGTGCCATAAACGTGTAACAGACAGACAGGCAAACAGAGAAACAGACAGAAATTTTTTTTTCGCCAGATTTGGATTCTATGATAGTCAAAACTTATAAAAATACGAAATATTACCAAATTCAGAGCAATGTACAGACACAACTCTTTTTTTATTTATATAGATTTACATTGTTTAAATGGAGAATATTGCGGGTGTAATAAGCGAAAATGTAATTTCTCCGTTGTTATTTATCCATTCGTATTAGGTAAGGTATCGTTGGATTCTGCATAAAATTGTGTAACTTTTATGCCTCTTGCAATGTTTTAGTAAAATACCGGTTTTTTTGAAGTTTGGAATGAAATATTTTAAATGGCCGCTATTTTGAAACGGTAAACTTATTTTATTCATATTAAGTACACTTGTTAGGCCTAACAAGATAAACAACCATGCGAAGTTTCAACGCTGTAGCTCAAACCGTTTAGGAGTTATGATTTTTTTTTAGTGAAAAACACATACAGACACACATACAGTAAACGAAAAGAGATAGACCCTGGCTTCCATTTTGGCGTTTTTGGGTTTTATGACCCAAGAAACAATATCCTAAATTTCGTGCAGAGAGTACCGGGACATCCTGTATAAGGAAGCATTGTAATCGTCCAAAACATCTGAAAAAATGTTTATCTCCGGCTTTGATCAAAATTTGAATTTTC
>VBOA01000071.1 GCA_005877695.1 Gammaproteobacteria bacterium
ACTTCAATTTATTATATAAATAGGAGGGATTCCGAAGAGGAGCCAGTCAGTTTAATTCTAGCAAGCTTACAACATGTTTGTGTAATAATGGAGTATTCTTGTGCGATTTGAGTAGTTATATACCAAGGCAATTATATATAAAAGTATGGTTAAAATCCCATAATAAATACATGCTGTCAGATTTTTGCACACTAAAAAACACCTACAATAAAACAGAAATATTTAATATTAAAACACACTTTTCCAGTGTCGCCGCCACCAACACCCCTGAACGTTTATGATGTCCTGATGGTCTCGTATCAAACATTTTCGCTTTATATATTGCCAAAAAATATAAATACCCAAAACAGACTATTTGTGAAATCAAAAGCTTAGTTCCCCATTTGAAGAATCAAGACTTTAGACAAATCCTGTCTTTGTGAAATCAAAAAAGTAAAATATAATAATTCTACACAAAATTTATCACATACAAATGTACACAATTTATTTGTCCATTTTAATGTTTATAGAATTCACAAAAATGAAAGAAGGTTATATTATTTGTTTAATTAAATAACCAAAACACTTTTAACATTTTGAATAAAGTCTGCCTATATATATTCCATGCACGCGTATCCAGTTTTATTGTTAATAACGTAAGGTCCTCAGACAAGGAGTATCAGGCTTGGAGAATTTTATAGAGGCGTCCACCGCTGACCATTGCAGGCTCCCCCTCCCCAGGCCTGGGACGACAGCGCCACAACGTGCCCCAGGTACCAGGGAGTTATAGTGTTTAGGAGTTATACAGTGACAGCAGACACAGACACTGACCACACACACACGCACACGCGCGCGCGCCCACACACTAACACATACGCGCACGCCCAGAAAAAACCTGTCCACTTAATTCGGCCAGCCGGACCAGCCCGCCGTCGCGATTAAATTTATGGCCGCGGCTCAAAAATAAGTCGGAGACAAAACTGGCACTAATGAGCAATTGACCGCGAATCCTCCACACACTGTGGAAGAGGATGGTTGATTTACCGTACACCCAAGTGTATAGTAAACGTGTAGTGTTCGTGTGTGGTTGTAGTGTGGTCGAAACTTTTAACATGACATCTGGCCCACAAACCACTCAAAAAGAACTTAGCTAGAGACAATAAAAAATACAATCAAAAAAATTGTGAAATATTTTATTAATGAAGGAAAGGTAGACTGGCAAGTATAAATATATTGTTTGCGTTACTTTATGGACACGTTGTATAGGCATAAAGTTTGCATTAAAAAGTTTAAAACCACCTAAATATAGTTTTATTAAGTATTGTAGTGTTTTGTATTAAGTTCATAATAGACGCTTATATTTTCCATAATTATTTATATTTCCAATACCTTACAAAATTGGGGTCACAAATCTTGGGAATACTTAAAAAACACTTTATTTACCCCCTTCCCCCATTTAAAGGGGGGTCTTTCAATTTGTATTAACAAACCAGCAGGAGGCATACATGGTCACGTAAACATTCCATAATTTTTTTTTATTTTTCTCCACTCAGTTGCAAAAAATATTAGTTGTAGACTTTTCATGCACCCCATATAAACAAATAATATTCATGACATTTTTCTTTACACTTCGTGTAACAATTAATTTAAGTGTATAAATTTCATTTCTTAAGCAGGCTTTTGTTGTACAGTTTTTTATACAACCAGCATGAAACTTACATGTAAAAATTTAGGAAAATAAAAATTGTTTTCTAATAACGAAATAAATAAGAAGCTGATAACGACAGCACCCTCCTCTCTGTCCTGCGGCGGGGCCGTGGGTCGCCCCACACACGTGAGGTTTGAACTGAACGGATTTGGACGATGGCGAGATCCGAACCGATTCCCTTCAGTCCATCAGGCCGCGGATTTAGACGTGGGCTCGCTAAATTGGTCTTCAGTTCGCCCCACACACTTGGGATTTGATCCGAAGGACTAGACTAATCCGTCCAAACCGGAAAATCTGTCGTGTACGGGGGGCCTAAGACCTGTAAAAACATACGTCCGGACCATCACAAATTCGCGGCATCTTTGTGAGGCTGTCAATTCATAATTTCGTAAAACTAATCAGTATTAAAACTAACGCTTTATTTATTATTTTTTTATACAAATCTATCATGCACTGAAAGAATAATTTAATTTGAACAATGTATTACATCTAAACTCTCAAAATGAAACTTTTCATAAACTAATTAATGCTTTTGTGCTCCAGGAATCATTGAATTGGAAAAATATGTTATAATTCTTCTTAAATCAAATGACTAAAAATTATATTCTTCATAATTGTTTTATATCTAAACACCAATGTTTTCTTTATTGCTCTAGATGTATATCTCTTATGCACTGAAGGAGTCATGGAATTGAGAAAAATGTTATACAGGGTCATCAAAAAAGGTTGCAGCAGTAAATTTTCAAAAAAATCACGTGTTAATAGCTGTTAGAAATAATAGTATTATAATCAACCAGTTAAATAGAAGAACTCAGAGAGTTTTTGTACACATTTTAAATGAGACTGTACTCC
>VBOA01000072.1 GCA_005877695.1 Gammaproteobacteria bacterium
CATCCGTAATTTATTCAAAATGGCGACCGTGACGTCACGGAGTTTGGTGCGTAACGGATACGACACAGATGTATACGTCATTTGTCGATGACATCACAACTGTGACGTCATCCAGATAGTGTATTCTTCAAGGTTAAATATAACCTCAAAAAATATAGCACCCCTCCTACCTTGTTATTCTATAATAACAAGGTAGGAGGGGTGCTATATGTTTACATCAATAAAATGTACCAGTACATGTTAACGATTTTGGGGAGGTGGTTGGAAAATTGGACCGCCTTGACCTACGGGCTATACAAAATTATGCATTTGACATACAGAGTATGACTTCCAAAGCATAAATAAGTATAGGGGGCTTACAGCCAAGCACGGTGAAAGAAATATCACCTTGACATGTTACTTATAATAACATATCAAAACAATATGTCTTACACTGTCGTTTATAGCTGGTCTCGCCAAAGGGGGGGTTAATGGAAAATTGTTAGGTAAGATTTGACGAGACAGGTTAGTGAAAAAAGGAGGAAGGAAATTGTTAGGTGTGGGTTAGTTATACACAAAATGTTCAACACAAGTTCATAATATAGAACAAGGTGTTAGTAAAATAGAAACAAGTGTCCTGTCACTGTTCATAAAAAATGTTCCATCACTCACAAAAAAGTCTTATATTGCAAAAAGTGTCCTGTCACATGTCCATACAGTTAAACCCGATCACGGAATAGCCAGCGCAAACGTTTGCACTGTCTACCATTCTTGTAAAGATGTGTATACTTTCTTAAATACTTCCTTTTGCCTGGAATATCCGCTACCATCTCAAATGACTTAGGCAACAGAATTTTTAAAACATCACTACTGCCTTCCCTTAAAACTGTAACCGCATGAGGTTTCAAGTGTTCGATCACAACAATATATCTACACCCCTCATACAGAGCCCGAAATGATTTGGTTGGGATTCCTTGTGTGTTTAACACAGTCTGTAGAATCCCCTTGTCCTTCTCCACTAAACTTGTTAAAGGTCGTTTCATCGATCGCCGCCTGCACGCGACTGGTTTTGAAGGAATTGTCTTTTCGCATGTAACTGAAACCGGTTGGACGGATGGTCCGCTTGCCTGCGACATAATAGCGAATGATTTTGAAGGAATTGATTCTTCGCATGTAACTGACATAGGTTGGAGGGATGATCCACTTGCCTGCGACATAATAGTACTAGCACTATGTTTTTTCATTATGTCATCTGCGGAAGTTTGCTGTTGTTTTTTAACAAGAGCCTGTGAATAGGCTTTAGCAAAAAGTGGGGCCATCTGTCTGCGTGACGAAGAGCGAGGTAACGTCTCCTCTTCAACTGAGGATAATCCCCCAACTAACTTTAAATATTCCAAATATTGAACCGTTTTCCGGTGTTTAGAACAGAACGGTTTAATATAACAACCGTTCCCACATGTTAATGGCTGGTCTGCTGACTTGTTAGGAAAAACATAACGACAAGTTAATTTAGGCCCTCTAGAAATTTTATCCGTTTTACCAGTGGGTTTAACAACAGTTTCACATATTTGAGAAGGGTCTAAAAAATGGACGGGTATCATAGAAGACTCATCTACAGTGTCTGGTGGTTGAGGAGATGTAAGAGCATGTTGCAGAATTGAATTAACCGCACGTTCATTTTCTTCAACAGAAATGTTTTCAATAGGCGATAACAAGTCTAACCTAGGCGCACCCATCTGTTCTAGTACATATTCAACGGCACAAGGTTCTGGAGACGGTATCACAGTCCGGTTGTCAGTATCCATAACGAAAAAAAGTTATATCAAAAGTCTGAATGAGATATATCAAATTTAAAAAACTTTTCAGCATATATTACTAAGTAAATGATCATTACCCACGAGCGGATCGCAAGTGAATGATATTGTTCCGACATGTCGCCTGCAATTTATACAAAAAGTCGGTGTACGACCTCCAATTATCGAGTGAGGCCAGGGCCCAAAGCGAGGCTGTGAGCCCACGGTGCTCACCAGGTAACTTAACTCGGCTTCAGATGTGTGTGGGTCCAAAAGCGAATTGACGCCTACGAATATGCTAGGGATTATTTTAACAGTAGACAAATCCCTAAAACCCTTAATTTATAACATTCAATGCGATGGGGCACGACTGGCGCATTGGTAGCGTCCGAGGCTTCTGTTCCAGGGTCCCCGGGAGTTAAGTGGCGAATGTCGTGTCACTATGGTTCGAAACCTACCTTAAGCTGTAGGTCCGAAAATAGGATATGATAACCAATGGCTACCAAGCCAATTCTCATATCCCTATGTCTCAATCGGCGAGGAGGACTGTCCCCAGTACTCCACTAAAAGTCATACGATATTTAGTTACTTTTAATGCGATGAACATGTTTCGTTTTTATACACCTACGTCCTTCGAGATATATGAAATGCAAACATAGCGGAAAAAATTAATTGATCCTTTTACTATGAAAGTCACGCCTAGAATGACACTTGAAAAGTAGTTAATAGTATCTTATACAACAAATAACATCGAAGTCAGATTTTCGATACATCGAAAATCGCAGTCTAATGACTAAAATCCAATTTTCTTTCACCATGCACAAATTTGAACTGGTCAATGTATTATTTAAATGAACAAGCGACACAGGTACCACGCCATTAAAGCGGCCAGTTGATTTACAGCCCCGGTGATTTTATCGCAAGCAACAGAACCCTTCACTTGAATAAATTACCATGTGATATAGCACCGGAGACCCGCTCTCGAGGCTGCAGCGAATAAGGAAGTTGTCACGGTCGTTCGTGACCAGACTGCAGTATTGATCTTTGTTCACACCCACTACTAAGTTAATACCTTTTAGCAAACTAGGAAAGCAATTTAGGTCTACACCTCCCTCCCACCCCGCCCCTCCCTCCCACCCCACCCCTCCCCCCCCTCCTGCCCCTCCGCTCAAACCTAACAAAAGCATTCAGCTCTCTGAAAAATTGTCACTTTGTTATCCAAGACACGCGGGTGAACAAGTCTTTTCTCAGAGGCGCCGCTGCTAAAAGATTAGTCCTCGTGTGTATTGACTGACATGGTGAACGTATGATGCCCCTAGTGGTATGGAGTACCCCTCTCAGGGGTGACATGGCGCGTAAAATTACCGTTGACTGGTCTACTTTGACTGATATGATGCCTTCGTGGTATAGAAAATCGCCCCCTCTTGGGGGCTGACTAATATTCTCTCCATAGAAGTATCCCAGAGCGACTGAGGACATCAAACAGTAGCAGCAGCAGCAGCAGAGGTACCGCTGGGGAAAGACTG
>VBOA01000068.1 GCA_005877695.1 Gammaproteobacteria bacterium
TAGATTTCATATTCACTCAAGACGTATATGTATAGTGTTAAAAACTTCAAACTCGGGGATAGTAGGCTAAATTTAATGCGGTGATTGGTTCAATTGCTATTTAAAAAAACCAGTTCTGTGTTACAATTGGGGTTTCTCAGACTAGCCATTTAAAAACTCGCATAGTAACACACGCCGGTGGGAACCTCATAAGTGTTCCATTTGGGATACTGAATATATACGCAAACGTATCTTATAGACACACATATTATTGCACACTGGAGAGAGACTACTATATACAATTGTAGTATACAAGTATACCATTTGCGAAGGTGGGTTTTCTTAGACTTAGCCAATTAAAAACCCGCATAACAATTCACACAGGTGTGAAACAACATAAATGTTCCATTTGAGATATTGACGATATACGGAAAACTACCTTATTGACACACATATTGTTAAGGCGCACCGGGGAGAAACTATACAAGTGTAAGTACAATTTGCGAAGTTGGGTTTGCTCAGATTTACAATTTAAAAATTAAAAACCCGCATATTAATTCACACAGGTAAGAAACAACATAAATGTTCCATTTGGGATATTGACGATATACGGGAAAATACCTTATTGACACACATGTTAAGGCACACTGGTGAGAAACTATAAAAGTGTAAAAAAGTTCCATTTGGAATATTGACTACCTCCATTTGCTCCCCTTTAAACCACCATCTATAATTTGTTGCTAATTTACCCCCTTTTCGAAACACCATTATTTTAGATTTACTTTCAGATTCCACATATCACAATACTCTTCCAATCTTCTTAGCATGTGTTGTAGGCCTGCGGCCGTAGTTGCAAAGAGAACTATATCGTCACAATACAATAAACTATTTACCCTTATTCCACCGTGGAATAACCCTTTCTGAAACACGCCTGATACTCGGATAACACACTGTGTTCATTGACCCAGTTAACTAACCTATTATCGACTAAGCTTGTAAACAACTTTGCCACACAGTCAATGAATGAAAGGCCCCTATAATTCTCAACTCTGTTTCTATCTCCTTTCTTATGCAATGGAAATATTATAGACTTTTTGAAACTTTTTGGAACTTTTCCGTTTTTATAAATTAAATTAAAAATATTTATAATTTTAGAGAGAAATGGTTTGGAAGCATTCTTAAAATATTCATAACAAATACCATCAGACCCCGGTGTTTTGTTATTCTTTGCTTTTGCAAGAACCGCCTCAAGTTCGTGTGAGGTAAAATCAGCGTCCAAATATTCATCTACTATTAACGGTGCACAGTAACTAACACTGGAAGATAGTAACGGCGGATTTAACAAAGCTTCAAAATACAATAACCATTCATTTGGTTTGACTAAACATTTGCCATTAAAATCCTTTTTCTTAAAAAAATTTATTGCTTGCCAAAACTTTTTGCTGTCCGTTACATTTTTTATATTATTAACAATATTATTGTAATACAACATTTTTTTATCCCTGCACAACAGTTTGTACGTTCATAAGATGCGTTATCGCTCCCAAGGCATAGGGGCTCACAGCTTTGATTATTTGTATGGAGATATCATCACTTTCTCATTCTCAAGCACTCAAAATCATACCAGGGCTGTTTTTTATTTAAAATACTGCCTTTTGACCCCTGGGGTCTGCCACCCGCTGCATCAACAATGCATTGAATGGCATTGTTTACATTTAGTTGACTATCGTCGCCCGGTTGTAACGTAACAGCTTCACCAACGTTGCTTTTTTGGAACATGAACAATCCTTTTGGCTATTCCTACTAACACAAGTAATGTAGGCCTATCTCTCAATTAGACAGTAGTGAAAAAAAATTTTCATTTTAACATTTACCTAGGTGTAATGTTATGCAAAAGTCTTATGTGTATTAGGCCTGCCCCGTTTATTCCTACATTGGAAATGTTTACATTCAGTTTATTTGAATCAGCTGTGGATCTATCAAACTTAGTTTGCCGAGCACCACAATTGACCGATGGCAGCGCAGCCTGGTTTTCTTGTAAGCGTTACAAATTGTTTTTGTTCAATTTC
>VBOA01000069.1 GCA_005877695.1 Gammaproteobacteria bacterium
CATATTTCCGCCATCAAACGCTCATAAAGGGCACTCACTGCTCGACTGTGTGTTTCATCGTGAGAGCTCCTCTAATCTAATATATATATAAGCGAAGTGGTGTCCGTGGCCGAAACTCCTGGGACGGCGCAAAATTCCCACAAAACATGAAAAATTCCCACATGAAAAGAAAAATGCCCACAAATCAGGGGAAATTCCCAAGGGACAGGGAAAATTCCCACAAGACGGGGAAATTTCCCACGAAACAGGGAAAATTCCCACGGGGTAAGGAAAAGCTCGAAGCTGAAACTCCTAAGACCTCAATTTGTTTTCTCCAACGTGAGACCTCAATTTATTTTCTCCAACGTGGTACCTTATATCAACCGTGAATGTTTGATGTGTATAATTGTCCCCACACTCAATGGCAACATTCACAGTCCTCAGAGTCATACCCCACATGCACATCATCAAACGTAGAGTTTATGAATACTTCTCGGAGTGTATAGGCCATATATAACATGCTCTTTTCAAATCTGGCATCGGTTTAACGATACACCCGCTCCTTCTGTGAGTGTCCTCAGAGTGGGTGGTTTATCGGCCGTGTCCTCAGAGTGGGTACCGGATAAACATGTGTGAGTGCGTGCGTGTATGCGTATGTGTGAGTGCGTGCGTGTATGCGTATGTGTGTGTTGATCTGGTACCCAATCTGAGGACAGCCATGTGAATACACACCGTGAGACTGAGGACGTTTATGAGTCTGCGGACACAGACGCTGTCCTCAGAGTATGTCCTCAGAGTCAATGGCGAGTTTCATACGCCAAACAGTTCAAACCATTGCCACCAGCAAGCGCCCGAGTCAAATTTCTCTAAAGTCAACCGTGTGAATACACACACATACTCTGAGGACTGTGAAAGAAGGGGTATACTTCGAGGACGTTTAGAAATATTGATCAACATAAACATAGATACAAAGGCGTTCAGTGCTTTAAAAGACCTTATGAACGTTGTTATCGCTGTTTCATAACTAACTAAAAAATCCGCATTTATCATTTGCCTCTTAAGCGCCACCATCGTGGCAGAATTACGTACAATACAGTCCATGCTGTTAGATAATAAATCAGATACAGAAAAATTCGTATTTTTACGTCTACGCCACGCATAAGGCTCCGGATCTGAAAGAACGAGTGAACGCATAGAAATGCCTTTATACAGCGTGATGCCACCCCCCCCCCTCCCCCCTTGGTACCCGTCAATCATTCGTTAATTCTAAATCTTCTAAAGCCGACGTTTCGGAGGCGATGCAGCGCTCCATCTTCAGGCCACTCTGCTCAACTGGGTTTAAATCTTTTCAGAAAAATTACAGGAGTTTCTAATAAATGGGGAGTTTTATTCAAATGCAGACTACCTTTTTGGCTGAGTTGAGATGGCTTTTCATTTGGCTCATAATATTGTTACCACGGTCTAAGTATAAATTTGTTGTTGTTAGAGCTAAGTTTATTATAGAGTTAGGTTGTGACGTCTGTGATATACTTGGTTATATTTTATACAGAAATAAAGAATTGAATTGAATTGAACTGAGGAGAATTGGCCGGCGCCTGAGATTATATGGGCGCAGGGGCTGGTCTACGGAAGCTTCCAGACCAATTCTTCTCAGTTGAGCGGAGTTGCCTTGAAGATGGAGAGCTGTATCGGCTCCGAAACGTCGGCTAGTTTAAGTTCTCTCAACGACGCGGTTTTTCCCCGAAACAAAGAAGATTTAGTATTAGTTGAGCGCGGAAGCCTTCCGAACAGCGTTCGTTAATTGTTACAAATGTTTTATTAACACGCGTTAAAAACGTTCTATTAAAAGAGGCCAATTCTTCTGGTAAACGAACTTAAAGCTAACATTTGCCTAGTGAAAAAGATTTATAGAGACTTATAACAATAAGAACGCATGTAAACTTTTGGCAAATAAGAACGCGTGTAAATAAAGGTCCTTCATTTAGCAGCCGTTACATTAATGTATAAAATCAGTGTTAAATCTTTCCTGTTTCATTGTTGACGTTCTTTTCAATGGCGGTTCCAGTTGTTTTGAGATATTATGTAATATACATTCTGAGAAATACATAACACGTATTTTTATTGATTTAAAACGGGACCAAATCAACAACATTCGGTAGGCCAATTTTTGTGGTTAACGAACTTACACCTACAAATCGCCCGCGGACGGTAGGAGTGAGTGCGCACCTTCGCTGCTTAGAGCGCTGCCATCTGGTAGTTGCCGAATTCTCTGCTAGATAGCGTTGGCAACGAGTCTTCTGAGTAAGTGTGGGATGAAAAACTGCTTTTAAATCCTTTCGCGTGCGTTTATGAATTGCACGACGTGTTTTATTCAGTCAGAAAATATAGAGTGGCCTATAGGCCAGTGTTGTTTCCTCATTTTAAATGGTCGATCAGCATTTTTCAGAAATGTTTTCAAAAGCTTGACTGAATCAGTTTAAAAAGTTAGCTGTCCGTTAGTAAAGGACATATTTGTACCGCGAGTGTCGAGCGCGCGAGGTCGAGTGCGCACTCAACGACGTACTCAAACGACGGACGAGGACACGGCGATAATAAAACTGTTGCTCTCATACGCCCATGTTTAGGCTGGTAATCATAATAATATTATACATACAGTAGTACAACGAAATTCATGTCCAGGTCCTGCATCTGTT
>VBOA01000070.1 GCA_005877695.1 Gammaproteobacteria bacterium
CATTGAAGCCAACATAAACTGTGTCAGGAATTTGATGCAAGAAATTAGTGTGTACCTTAATAATAATAGCCCAATCGTTCAGAAATAAGGCTCATGTTTGTAACATCAAGAAGCAGAAGACAAGTGTCCATGTCTTAAAAGACTTCTACATCTGACACATATTTTAAAGAAATAAATTTAATAACTTTCATTTTCGACGCGGTAAAAGAGCATGCGGGATTTTGGTTGTCTCAAATAATAAACACCGTGATGTACGATTTTTATTTATGGAAATTATATTTCCCCACCGTATAGAGTGATTTGGACAAACTACAGAATAATGCATAAACACTGTTACAGGCATCGCATTTGTTAAAGAACATGTGAACATTGTAAACTGTTGTAATTGTAAACATCAGCTGTATTATGATTAATGTTATCTCCCTGTTTTATAATCAGCTGGTCTATATTTTAGAGAATTTCCAAAGGAAAAATGAGCTATTATAATATGATTTAGAGCTTCCTTATTACAGTAACATGCATATGACTAATTTTCAATATTTTTAAAATTATTCCGTTTATAAATTTCTTTGCTGTTGAATTTGAAAAGTAACTTCTGTGTGCACATTATTATTATCTTTGACAGACTTCAATATGGTTTATAGACAATATCAGAGTTACAATAAGTGTTTAAACAAACACGATCTTGTAATTGCAGGCTGAACGTATTTTTCCAGGACAGGGAATAGGCCCACACAGAGAGGCCTTAAACATTCTAAAGTGCGACCGAAGTCTGGGTTTAACTAATTATTTTAAAATGTCTTGGAAAGGCTTAAGGACAAAATATATGGGTAATGTTTTTGGGCTTCAAGTAAAACTTTAAAGACTGTATGTTTTAAAGACGGTATGTATGGTGTAACAATATCTAAAACTCAGTGATGGAGAATAGTATCAAAGCAATCCAAAATTCTATCTTATTTTTCCACACACAAACTAATATTTTTTATTGTTAAAACACAAAATACCAGTGCAGATTTCTACAAACACTACAATAAAAACTAATCTGTGCTTTTACTCGGTTCCCGGGATCAGAGGTTAGCTAGGCGTCGCGGCGGGCGGGCGAAGGCGGGAGGCGGAGGGCGGCGGCGGCGGGCGGAAGTAGGCTGCACCGCGGGTCACCCGACCAGGGTGTGGGGCCAAAATACGTCCAAGACTGAATTGCTTAGAAGGAATGCTATTTATAGTTAAAAACCATTAATTTTAAAACAAAGTATACAGTAGGTAAATGTAATTTTTAAATTCAAGTATGATAGCCGAATGGTGATGATGAACCATGATGGCTTAGGTAGATATTTTTTAGTTCAAATATAACTTACATTTTGTGACGCTAAAATTAAAAGCTTAAGGGCACAGTTTACCGAACTTATATCTGCGAGCCCCGAAAACCATGGGGTAATGACTCCGCAAGTCGAACCAACTCTTCCTGTGAGGCTGAACTCTAGCAAGGGGGCTAAAACTCTCCCATTGAGACCGCAGTCAGAACCTATCTGCGAGCGCATCTAAGAAAACCTATCAGGCAGTTCCACTTGACGCTG
>VBOA01000075.1:0-2093 GCA_005877695.1 Gammaproteobacteria bacterium
TCGCCACGAAATGGAAGAGATAATCAAAGCCTTCGACCCCATAATTCAGCACCTGCTTGGAAGAATAAAGAGGGCAAACAGACATGCTGCAAGAGACGTCGCGGGACCCATACCAATACTGGCATTGGGTTTGAACTCGGCAACGACCCTCCACAGGTGTCTACCCAACGTGTGTCAGAAGTCTCCCAACTTTGTTATTATTAAATCATGCCATCCCAACTTTATGTTATATCATGGAAATGACGACAGAAAGAGTCAAGAATTCGGTATGTTTCTCGATGGTCTGGATTTGTTTATGCATGTATTGACCAAATATAGATCCAAGAAATGATAAATATTGTCTTTTCATTACACCCATAATACACTAACTCACAATACACGCATTCTGTTTTTGTTTGGGCGCTTGTGTCACAATACTCGTCTTAGTTTCTTTACAAAACATGATACGCTTCTTTAGGGTATCACATTTAACTAGTGCGTCGTTAAGCAGTTTAATAGAACCACGTTTGGGTGTCCTAATCTTAAGAATCAAACGTGGCAATCCCATCTTTAAATTAGCAATGACAATTACCACATATTTAAGCAATAATGTTTCATACACAACTATAGTTTTAAGTGTGTTTTCCATTATGTTAATTAGCTCCAGGAGAATCTCGAAAGAGATGATTGTATTGTAATCGGTTGGGGGCTCTTCTTGGATTATAGCGATAAGAAAATTGCAAATGTTTATGAAATTCTCTTGCACCCTACCATTATTTGCGATTATAATATCATAATATTTTAGCCACATTTCAGTTCTCATAATCATAACGTCAACTGCGTCCATAAGTAAACGGCTGGTCATTTTTAGTTATGAGTCGCGTCTTGTCAATTTAGACTGGGCATAAGAAAATACCGATATAGCGGTTTGGGAACGATTCTTTCAACGACCTGATAATAGTTATGATCCTCATGCGCCATGTATGCATTTTTGTAGTACAAGCTACAATGTAGGTGTAACATACCATGTAACACTACATACACCATTTGTGTTAAGAAAAACTGTTGTTCTACCGCTTTGTTTTGCGTTGTGGTAACATAATCGCTATGGTACATCATCTCAGAAGCGTACCTGCGCTCTATTAAACTCAAAACCTCCCTTGAACTGTAGAAAAAATACACCACGCTATTTCCTTTATCATTTCGCGTCACGACTGGGATTAATAATTCGTTGAAGAATTTTTTACGTTTTGTGTCAAAAAACATTTTTATTCTAGTTTCACTTTCTGGAGTTACGTCTACAAACTGAACGGGCCCGAGTTTTTCAGTCTCCACCATGGGGAATAAGAACTTGCACACGAGAAGATATATCTGTTTTATATCTATTATTAGATTGGCATTACTAAATTCTTTAGTTTTATCTAACTCAGACATAATTTGACCCAATCCAGTTGACCATTTTAGGAGAACGCCCTCGTCTGACTTTTCTTCTAGCTCAATATAGGATTTTACATGGCGGCTTGGCTCAGAACACAAATATATAAGGAACGATTTTATTTCAGATAAAGTTACGTAAATATCTTTAAGAAACTCATCCCTCTGATCTTTCTCTTTTCCCACATTTCCAGATACCCCCTCTTCTATATCTAAATCATCCTGTTCTTGTTGGGCTTGTTGTAATGGAGCACCCCCGACAATGTTAAACCAAAGTGTGGGATTTGTAGATTTGATTGTAGACCTGTGTTTATCGTAAAGAGTTTTCACGTCAGACTTTTTTATGTTTGACGCTGAGCAGAACCGTTGCCATTCGTTAAAAATATTTCTTTCTCCGGCTTTTTTGTTGATAGCTTTCGGACTATTTATCGCGTCCCCTTCCATTATTTTTCTATATAATGGGCAAATTGTAATAAATTTGAATATAAATCCATGCGACACGTTGTGCTAGACAAGTGTGTCATTTCTTCTAGTAGCAATTCTCCAGTGGACACAAAATGGTTTTGGTTGATGCCTTTGGTAGTGTCACGAAACGATTTGTTGAGGTACGCAAAAAGCAGAAAGTTTATACTGAATCGCAAGAAAATTGAAAGAATTCCGAAATCTCTTTTGTTCAGAAT
>VBOA01000075.1:2109-4979 GCA_005877695.1 Gammaproteobacteria bacterium
CCCCACTGTTACCACTATCAATGCGACTGTACTAAACCCAACAACAACAACATTAAATTACGCATTTGTACACATTGTGGTATACGTTTTACAACATTCCGCATTTGCTATAGGTCGATTTTACATCGGTTGGTAGACATAAAATCAGACTGCAAAAAATGTCGTAAAAAAGTGTTTCAGATAATATTAAACTATAATAGGGTAAAACGCATAAAAGACGAAATTATTCAATATGCAAGTATACATTTAACACATATTGAAGAATCTAAATATAGCCTGTGTTTAGAAGATAATAAAAACATACTAATACCCCCTCCGTTCCTATGGAACTTTAGTGCAATCCTATGCGGCAATATAATTAAACTACTCTCAAACGAGAATGGCAATGAACTCGTTAGCCTCCCTAAAAGTAAAAACAAATGGTATCGACCAGAGTACAAAAATAATTGTTTATTAGACCCATATATGTTTATCAATAAGGGTAAATATAACTGTTTTCGTAGAGTTCTACTTTCAAAAAAGTCACTTCGGTCTGGGAGATGTGTCGTCGTACCAGCGCCGCGGTGTAAAACAAACGAAATGATCATCAACAAAAAGATGTGGGCAGCTATGAACTATCCATCTTACGTAGTGGCCATAAGATACCCAGTGATTGATATGAGAGCATTTACGCTCCATCGGGTGGTAGGCACTTGGGAATATCCCGTGTGTGGCATTCCACCCACAATCACCGAGGTAACAAATCTAGATTTTGATGGGGATCAACTCAGCTTCTACGCGTTGAGTAACACCGCGGCAACACGTGAGGCTCTTAGTTTGATAGATGCTAGGGGTTCTTTTATTTCGATGGGCGAAATTAGGCCTAATTATACAATAGATCAATTGCAATCAATCTTTTCTTTTATGGGTATGAAAAAAACCGAAATCTACGATTGGTTTCTACGGGAATACTCACAGAAAGATTCAAAAGAGGCGTTTGAGACTTTTGAAAAAGTCAAACGCCACCTTATAATATTAAACCGATTAGTTAAACCAACGATAACCTACAGTTGGTTTTACAGTTTCCTAATGAGCCTATTTAACGAGGGCTGGGTGGGTGTAAACAGCGACAAGAACTTCAGCGCCTTTGTTGATTTTTGGTACGAACACGATTTTAGTAATGCGTCACTGTTTTCCAAATATATTGCGGTAGGAGAACGTTGGACACTTGAACACGTATATCTAATGTCGAAATATGTAAGGGGACTATCAAAGGTAGAGTATATATCGGAGGCATTTGACTGTAGACCCGCGCTTTCAAAATCTGGTATAGAGTTGACAGGATATTCAACGCATAAACTCAGTTATGTCTTACACGAACTTCACCATCGGGGGAATAACCTTATATATTTAGGAAATGACGTGGCATATAATAACCTAAGACGAATCTGCTCACCGGTATTACCACTGGAGAAAGCACATTCTGTATGAACCGAAATTTTACCAGAAATTATATCAAAATTAAACCCAATTTTACTCGACTTCTGAATCTAATGTAAGAATTAAATCAATCTTTCTCTTGCCATTCGCCAACTCTTTTATGCCGTTATAAACAATATACACCATTATAGTGTTAGACTCGTTTATTTGTTGAACGTGTTTTTGCAAAATGCGAGCAGATATGGCCTCTGGCAGGGCCAGTTTAAAATCTCTACAATATACACAAAATCGATCGAGTCCGCCAACTTTCACCGGTTCTAATTTTTTTATTGCATATTTGTGTCCAACAACCAGGTCAGAAATGGTTTTGTATTGCGCGTTATTAATATCCTGCACAGTCTTTTGTAAATCAACAAGCGAAGTCATTTTTGATCTTATTTTTATTAAAGAAAAATTGTTGTTTGATATACGCCACGAGTTTGCCGAGAACCCCTACAGACAAGGTTTTGCTGGTAACATGGTGGGGGAAGCGGTATAGAAAGGTCGACGGTAAAGACCGCGCATAATCTCAATTCGGAAATCGATGTTGGCGCTTTTTTGTTGCGATTGCACGTGTAAGCACGTGTATGTACACTCCATACACAATCGCAACCATCCCCATCACACCAGTTTTCACTACCCACACACCGTCTCGTGGAAGTGCAACGCCGTCGAATCCAGCGAACAACATGACCAGTTTAACGAGTGGTTCTCAACACTCCCACATGAGATGAAGCTGAAATGTTTGTCATACTGTTCATATTTTGCGCTGGTAAACCGTGAGATTTGGCTTCAGGACGTTGACGCGGTGTTTTTCAAAGGACTTATGCGCGACCCTCATGTCAAGAGATGTCCAAATTCTTGTCACAGTATGGGGAGTGGGTTTTCTGGAGTTTGTTTGAACACAACTCAATGTGTCATGCACATTGGATTTAGCGAAACTCGTCCACAAATTCACCAAATATTTGCGCCGACGCCCTACGCTTTGAGAAGAGGGAGCCACTCTCAAGATATGCCTTATGGGAACTTCAACAGATATCCGTCGTTTTTCTATCGGCGGTGTGATCATTTTGACGCCACATGCAAGCCCGTTACGGCTACAGCCAGCCTCGAGATTGAGGATCGGTGGAAACTTCTCCACCGCTCAACCGGCACACGTGTACCTTTCCACGATGTACGGTTACATCTACACCCAAAGGACTTGTTGTCAGTTGTTCATCCACCCACCCCGGAGAATTTCTACTATCCGCGTGTGTGGGTCGGTAACCTTTATCAAGTAACAAATGCAACAGTTGAACCGGGCGCCTACTACTGGGAGTTTGTCAACCACAATTGGGAAGACGCTCTGGCTGCAATTGATGTTGATGGCCCGCAACACCACTTTGAAATCGCCCGCAAGACTGGTGGCGGCG
>VBOA01000078.1 GCA_005877695.1 Gammaproteobacteria bacterium
ACCCCCTTTTTTCCACAGTCAAGGCCATAAATATAGCCAATATATTACACGGCTAATAAATGGACAATAAACGCCGCCTGGAGGATATTCAAGATACGTACAAAACATGTATTGTTGTTTGTAGTCAAATCGCTGAACATTATAATAATGGGTTTATATTTTTGAAATACATTGACCTGGAAAGTGTCTTTTATATTAAAGAGGGCAAATACAAATGTGTCAACATCGTATATCCAAACAATAGGATATTGTTTAAACACCCCTATGAGGCCGTTTGGATTAAAGATGAGGAATTGTATATCGTAGCAGATTTCGCAGAAATATATAGTACCGAGGGCCGGCCACTTATCACCATTTCCGTATGGAAGAACTTTCTTCAGAAATTGGTGACATTAATTTCCACCAATCGCCTGGGTCGTAAACCCATAAAACATTTACGCTACTAGTCTAACCCGCCCTCTAAGAACCACGAGTATAGTGCATCTACAAAATCATTAAACATTTCGTAGGTAATAAGAACACCGTCGACATAAATTGTTTGCCCCCGTTCCAAAGAATTTAACGACTGAATTATTTTATCGAAAGAGTCGTTCATGTTTCGTTTTTGCAAACTGGGTACAAGAATGGTGTCACACTGATATTTATTTGTAATCAAATTAATAATGTCTTGCAACCAATCTGTTTTTGAACTTTCGGGCGAATTAAATATATATAATATTAAATTTATTACCAACTTTTGAGTGTGTTTTTGTGTATCAATGCAACTTAGTATCTCCCTAAAATTGTCATCATTTAAAAACACGGCTATATCTTCATCTGTAATGCCGCCCATTTTTATTAGTATATTCAAAGAAGTAGGCCATCCCCCCACCGTATTTGCGGAGCGGGGCCGCAACTTTCACAACCGCTATTCTAGGCCGCTATAGGCAAAATCTCTCTATCTGACTAGTTCTAGCCACGGCGCCATGTTCAACGGAGGTTTGAAATCTTTGCTAATTAGTGGACTTGAGTGGTTGTTCAATATTAGTCTGCCGTTTGGTGTGGAAGATGAGGAGCCCGTCCTCAATGAACCCGAAAGCGATGAAGACAATCTAGACTAGACATCGGTCATGAAGAAGTGAGTGATTGCTTTGTGCAGCGTTTCGCGGATGACAACAACTCCACTGGACTTCTAGCTACTCCTTTGGACGAGACGACGGGCGCCCACGGACTTTAATTCGTTCTCTGTTTATTATGGTATTTATCAATGTTTATTAAATTACATTTTTCTATCGCTGATGTCAATATTTAATTCCACATCAAAATGATAAATCCTATCCGTTTTTGGTACCAAAACTTCTTTTATAAACCTATTACAAACACGTCTGTTTTGAACATAATAGTTTAGAACGTCTAGCCCATTACAGAACTCCAAAAAGTTTTTATCAAACAAACTATTTATAAAAGAATTAATTATCTCGAACACTGGCATTTTCGATTTTATCTTTAGTGGGTTTACGCACAACATAAGAGTGTCATTTTTCAACCTACAATTCGAAACGTTAATATCGTCAAACACAACTAGATTAATATCTTTCTCACATTTGCCGAATTTTATTATGGGATTCGGATGTAATTTATATGAAAGATCTGTCAAATTATATTGATATTTTAGGACTCTGATAATATCTTGCACGTGACCAGTTAGGTCGTCCATGGAAGTGAATAATAGTGTGAATATTATAAGAACGAAATTTTATAGTCATAAAGATTTTTATTGCGATTAGAATATACGTGGAGAGAAGAAACTGGTAGATTTTAGGTCCAGTATTGTTTTTCAATGTTTGACAAGAGAAGTTTGTGCAACTATCTAGGAATGATCATAGGCAAAGTTGAAATATCTATTTCCTTGAAAGTATATACCAACGACCCAAAAGCTCTTGCTTATATTGCGATCCGTAGGCGGATTCGTTTAACAACGTAAGCGTTCAGTGTGTCTTTTTTTACCATGGTTGCGAGGACCAGAAATAAGAAACATTTGATCCAAATCAAATATCTATTTTGTTTTTTACTGTTTTTCTAATTAAAATATCTACAGTAATTTCTGAGAAAAGGTGTACAAAGTTATAAAACAACACTTGATAGGTAACGGCCAGGGGGTCACTATAAATTTTCCATTTCCATGGACGAACAAACCGGTGCGTCAGGGATCCAAAAATGTCAACATAGTTTGACAGATCTTTCATCCCAATCCAATAATAAAATTTGACAAATACGAGAAAAATATTAACTTAGTTGTGTTTGACGATATTGGTGTTTCAATGGTGTTTTGTGGGGTAATGCCTTTAAAATCACACACATTACGACATCTCTGCTATCAATCCACGAATACGCAAAAACGTGCGAGTGTTGCAACATTATAAGAAAATGGGGTGAATTCTACTCAAGAGAATGTTTATAGGTTAAACTAACAGGCCGTAAAAGGGATAATTTATTACTGACCTGTTGATGGGGACGGTCCACAAAGAGTGGCGGATGCTGTGTGTGCCCGCTGTCCCAGCGTGGTGACGACGGCCAGTGAAGTTGTGGATGCTGCAAGCCCTCAGACCACCATCTCACCTCCCCCGATGCCTCTGCATCAGCCACGTACCCTGGAACGGTTAGGCCCCATGGTTAAAAATCGTATAGTATATATTATATTCAGAATTCAAAATTCAAGAAAGGACTTAAAAAATAATTTAGAATGGCTTTTTACAATCGCCAAATACCTACTTAGAGTTTTCCATACAAAAACAGAAA
>VBOA01000079.1 GCA_005877695.1 Gammaproteobacteria bacterium
ATGATTGTGAAAGAATTCGAATTTGCGATTTCAATAGAGTTATTCGTTTTGAGATCCCTTGGGCCCAAAAAAGTGGTTTATACAAAATTTCTGTATGTATGTAGGCCTATGTGGCTCCGTATCCCGACGTACATAAAAACTACTAGTCCGATATTGATGAAATTTGGTACATTTATGTAAATTGGGCTCTTATAGATGCGCCAGACGGGATTTTGAAATATTTCAAAAATAAACGGTACCGGTTCTTTAATGTAAAAAACTAGTTTAAAAACACCAGTTTGGCGTTTATGAATATTTTTCATTTTTTTTATCAAAAATGAAGATAAATAGATAAAACCATTTAACAATGCCTAAAAAATTATACTAATAAAGATTTTAAAGTTTTATTATACCTTAGTTTAAGATTTACTAAATACAGACTCGTTGTTTACATGTGTGTCTTATGGGCAAATATACTATATTGTATGTGAGAAAGTTTGTGCCAGCTGCCTGGCAACGTTTATTTAATTTATACTCAGCTGACACCTGGAAAGAAAGTATAAGAAATGGCTCTAGGTACACTATTTCTCCCGTCATGTTGATTCGAACAATAAAAATAATGCAGTAGCCCTATTGCTTTGGGCACTACAAATTGGGGTAGATTTAAGTTTTTGATGATGATAGCTGATTGGCCTACGCCCCCTCTGACGCATCCGTAGGCAGGGTGACATCAGTTACATTAATGTAAAAGCATTACCATAACAAATTAAGTCTGGTCTATGACTTGATATTGAAAAAAAATGTTTTGTTCGTAACTTCGAACGAGTAAGAGTTAAGAAATAAACTACAAATATTTCTTTTTATTTTAGTACTACAAATGACTTGTACGTTTGAACAATATTTTATAGAGCCTTTTTAAATAAACTGCATTTTGTGAGTTTTAAAAGTTTTTTGGCAAACAGAGGGAGTAAAAATAAAGAAATTAAAAAAAATTGTTTGGACATATTACCAGCCTACGCCAACATACCAAATTTCACGAAAATCGGCCAATCCCATTGATCTCTAGGGACACATAAGGAAAAGCATTTAAACAAATTTTTTTAGACTTAAGAGACCTCAAAATGGATATTTCCACTATAATTTTAAAATGAATTGTTTACGATCACAGTACTACAGTACTTTCCCCGCATACATTCACTAGTCGCCCCTCGCTAGAAGCAAACGCCGCCATCAGTTTCCCGTACTGGTAGAACAATATACTTGTTCGTTACTTATTCACATATAGGCCTACTATGGTATAGAGAAAGTATTTTGTGATTGTTAACAGATTTTAATGTTTCAATGGAAATATCCGTTTTGAGCCCAAAAAGTAATTTTTATTAAATTACTGTATGCATGTCTGTATGTTTGTGTGACCGTATCGGTATGAATGGAGAATTTCTCTATTAATTGCTCGCTGGTCCGTATGTCTGAATGTGGGTCCGTATCCCGACCTACAGCAAAATATCAGCCCAATTTTGATTAAAATTGGTACATTTATGTCAATTGGGTTCTTATAGATGCACGAGGAGCAATTTTTAAATATTAAAGAAACGGTATCTTAAAAACACTTTTTGGAATTTATGAATAACCTTAAATTTATTTAAAACTAGGGACACATCTTCGCGTGCCAACCTCCTTGCTCGCTTCGCTCGCATGGTGGGCATTTCGGCCTACGGCCTCGGTGCCTGAGTTAGGTTTTCCTTGGAAGGGCAATCTCGCTTCACTTGTTTGCATTGCTCAGTCTTCAGCCTCAAGGTTTTTTTTAAGTGATGGAAGAAGCAAACTCGCTTCGCTCGCATATATGTTTGGCCTGACACCTGATTAAATCAAAACTTCTATAGGCATTTTTTGACGTTCCATTGTACATTGTATAATGCAAGTGTGGTTAAAAAACTAACAAATAACAAATTTGTAATAGCTGACTATAAAACAGTTGACAATTAATCATGATTGAATTGTATTCTTCGATAAGAATTGCATTGATTCGCCCTTGTAAGGGCTGTAGAGTGTTGCCCAAAGACAGGAAGGGAATTTTAAGGAAATTCGGCAAATCTACGTATTTTCCCCATTTTTTGACTCATAAAACTTGAAGATCGATTCAATAGTTAATGAGAACTTAGCGTTATAAGGGTGTAATAAATTTGATTTTATTCTCCCATTATAAATTGCATGGACTCGCCCTATTAAGGGCAGTGGAGAGTAGCCCTAAGACAGGAAGGGGATTTTAAGGAAATTCGGCAAATCTACGTATTGAACCCGTTAATTTGACACATAAAACTTGAAGATTGGTTGAGTAGTTACTGAGAACTTAGCGTTATAATAAGTGTGTATTAAATATATATATTAAATGCGGCATTTTACGGCTTCAGCAATACTAAAAGTCTAGAAGCCAGAAAGGTTACTGGTAATGTTCCAGAAATAACATTTTTAAATCAGGTGGGTATAAATAGACCTCCGTATTATAAAACACTAATTAACAATTTTAGGTCGAAGGAAAATATGACAAGTGATCACAATGTTGTACGTATATCAAGTCACATAACGAATGAAATAGCTGTTATGAGAACCTAACGTATTTGTTTAAAAGAACTACTTGTGGTGACAAACAAGATAGAAGGAATACTTTAATGATATACAGGTTAAAATATTTTAGTTTTTGTGCAATTATTTATCTTTTGTTTACAATTATAATGAAAAATATAGTTCTGCACTCAAGACCAAAAGTGGCTTTTCGATTAGTGCTAATTTTCCTTACCTCGGTTAAAAAAGCTCCACTTTAGGTCCTGGTAGTGTATATACTTGCATGGCGTCTAGGTGTTATTTCATTTTAACTGTATAGACTAATAACATTTCTAACGTAGGCACAGCAAGCATTGAAGATCAGAAAGTACACGAATGCCTATTTTATGATGAATGACAAATACAAAACAAACAGTACGACGACTTTAAATGCACAATAAAATAGTACATGTACACCATTGTAGTCAGGAAGACATTTCTGTTTTAACAGTTGTAAAAACAATAGAGTTTGCAATTAAGAAATGGATTTAAACCAAAGATCTCGAAACAAAACTGTTAAATCAAAATGTAAGGATGTAAAGTTAAACGTAATTTCAAGCAAGTTTTAAATTTAAAGTATGTTTCTATATTGAAAAAAGCAAACCTGAACTAAATGTAACTGTTATTCAAAATCCGCTGTTATGTTATTTTTTGAGCCTATTAAACGAATAAACCAGTTAAAAAAAACTTTCTGAAGGTGGCATATGACTATGCTTGAATTGTATGTCTTTTAGTTAAAAAGATCCCCACGGCGAGCACAATAGTATATTACGCTACTAGCCCGGGAAGTAGGTGTTTACGGGGCGAGCATGATAGTTCCCGCGCGAGGCTTTTTTAAATGTTTAAACAATCTGTATATAAGGCGTGCAGAAACTACCGGTCTAAATAATACAGTGGTCCTACGCCTGATTAAAGACCTATAATTATAACTTCGTACATC
>VBOA01000080.1 GCA_005877695.1 Gammaproteobacteria bacterium
AGAGTAAAACCTCACCGCGTGTTCAGAAAAGATTTTACATTCCCACGCTATCTGCATTTTGACCCCCGCCATGGATATGACAGTGTTGAGGTTATTTGTTTTTATTTTATACAGTCAGTGGGAGAGGCGATACTATAGAATGTGTTGGGTCGGGCAATGAAATGCTGGTCTTGTTTTTGTTTTCAAACCACATTCCGAGACCATGTCAAAATAATTAATATAGATTCGAAAACCCTGTTTGAATAAAAACACAAAGAAATGGTTCAATGACCATAAGGTCGAGAATTGTAGCACTTTGACTGCCAGTTCGGCCTTCAAAGGGTTAACTGCAAAATTCGTGTCTTGACATAATATGTTTGAATAGAACATTGTATACAAATAAATATAAACTTACGAGTAAAAAAGGTCTACCAAATAACACTATCCTAAACAAATCAATACAAAAACATGACAAATTACAGTATTATCTTACAAAATCAACATGATAAAGGGTGGAAATAGGCTATATTAAGGTTCTAAAAAAGATTATGGAAATCAGAAACGTAGGGTAAAACAAACATTGATGGGTTAGTTCTAAATATTTGCTAATGCTAGTTTATACAATTGTCTGGTTCAAAGTTTTCTTTTGTATAAAGTTATTGAAGAGGTGATTTTAGCAAACTATTTCAAATCTTAGTTAGATGCTACCCTTGGCTGTCAGAATTCCGCAAAACAAAGAATAACTAATTCGGGCCTAAAACGCAAACACCACTTTCGGCATTCGTGTAGAACTCTTTGCGAGATCGATTTATATAATCCGATGTGTCATATCAGTTGTTTTAGTCAGTGGGCTGGTTTGCTATGGAACAAACCAGAGGAAATGAAATAGAAGGCGGTAAAACGGTTGCAAAAAAGATTATCCCCGCCAAAAAAAATGCTAAAAAGCCATCGTTACGTAAGAAACCAATTAATATTCCACTACTTTTGAATATGAAAGACTCGTATATGACGAGGTCTTTTAAACTCTCAAAGAATTTGGACGTGGTTGTGTGTCTGCGGCCAGTCTTTAAACTACGGGGTGCGCATAAATTTCAGACGGTAATGTTTCTTACTAATGAGGATAATTCGGTATTTATAGAGTTCAAGCAAAACTGTTTAGATGTATTACACTTGTCTAGTGGTGTATTAAAGTCATATTATCAAAACGGGGGCGTAGATTTTGGTGGCCTGGCTACAGATCACGTATCCGTTAACTCCTCGGGCGATCCAAACATGCTTTTTATATTTCCGACTCAAACGCCACAGGAGACGTTGTCGCTACGCGAGAGTGAACTACTAGAACTTTTACGCCTTAGGGAGTGTATAAAAGAGTATGGAAACGCTTCCATGGCTGTCGAGAGTGTAGCTGGTCAGATTTTTGAGTTTCATATTACTAACATTATCGACAGGTTCTGGCATCCGTGTTTGTTTTTTAGCAAAATAAGATACGATTGGAAAGCAATGGTCCGATTAAAAACGCGTCTTTTTACTCTCATGGCCGAAAATAAACCAAGCGTGTCGCGTATTATTGAGAACGAAAAGAAGGATGAGTATTTTTCAAACCCGGTTCAAACCTCTCTTATGTATAAAGTTATTGAAGAAGAGATTTTGGCAAACTATGGTTTGGTGAAGAAACAAGCATTGGAATACTTAGTTAGATGCTACCCGTGGCTGTCGGAATTCCGTAAACCTTGGGTAAAAATTCTTTAATTTCGGGAAATCATAACATATTTATTTTTTATTTTATTTTATATTTACCCTAAAATATTTTTATATTTTCAAAGTAGGTCGTCTGGGCCCTATATAAGACCGACGCTAGCACACATCGGCCCACTCGGATTTTAAGCAGAGTGGGGTAAAGTAGGGCTTTCCCACTCCGTCCTTGGGCCGTCTGGAGATATCCCAACTCTAGTTTGGTCCGCGCCTTTGAGCGACTTTGATCCATCCGCAAAAGCGTCGAGGGATTGGTTGCTTGTGCCAAAACCCACCCTGGGATACAAATTATAATAATGTTGAAATAAAAAATTTTTACTTGAATAACATAAAAACACAACGTTGAACGGAAAAAATAACTCATCAAACCTTGTGTGAAAGTGTGTGCGAATGATTAAAGTAAAAACACATTATACTTTGTTGTTACAGGCTGCGTAATTGTGAGCGGTCTTTTGATTAGTCATTTCATCCGTTCTCCAACACAATTCTAGCAACCCTAGAATTAACATACGCTGTGTTATAATTCTCTAACTGCGAACGTCTAACACGACTGTGCCTTGCTGTCGATCTGTCGAAGGGGAGGGAAGGCACAAGCACGGGACGAATGCTATTTGAGGATTACACAGATTACACAGACACACTATCATTCATCAAACACAACTCTAGGGTGTAAATTTTAAAGTCAAACGTTTCATTTTTTTACTTTAGCGTTTTCATCGCCCACTGATCCAGTAATATTAGTAATGGTTTTGTAACATTACATAAATAACATGGCATGGTTTTTCACCATGCCGTT
>VBOA01000076.1 GCA_005877695.1 Gammaproteobacteria bacterium
ATAAAAAATAATTAATATGTTTTATCACCATTCTATAAACTAGGATTATTATATTATTATGTGTTATTAATATATAAGGTTTTATGTAAATGCTAATTTAATCGGTATAAGACACACCATCTTTGCTTACCTTAGTATGCCCACATGTCGGACAGGTGACTTTAGATTTAACACAGTTTAATCCAACTGTCAAGTCACCGCTCGGATTTGTCAACTTTTCTTTTAAAAATTCTGTTTCAACGTATCCAACATTTAATTCCTTATGTTTTATAGGTCCAATCCATATTGATTTTTTAGTGTCAGCATGGAATATATTTAAAGATACAAAATCCTCGGGATCGGGCGAATATTTTGGAGCAATGTATTCCAATATACCCCCAAACACGTTTTCTAGCCATTTCCCGTACATATTGAAACATCTAATAGGGACTGGTGGTGGATGTATTCTAAAAGTTGCAAATCTTAAACAATACTTAAACCGATCGCACATTTCTTTGGAAGTTTCCGCAATATCGAATAAATCATGTTTATAGTCTAAATCTTTTACACTTACACTATTATTGGGTTCTTCTGCATCCACAACACTTTCCTCACTTTCGCTATTATTATCTGACTCCTTGTTATTATCTAATCTCATGTTATCTTCGTCCTCGGTATTGTCCGATTGCATGTTACTTTCCTCGGCTTGGCTATATTCCATGTTACTTTCCTCCCCTTTGCTATTGTTATTATCTAATTCCTCTTTATTATCTGTGTCCACCCAACCAGCATTATTAGCATATACAACTTTATTATTGTTACGATTTAATTCTGTATTGTTATCCGATTCTTGATCGCTATCGATATCGCTGGCTTTCTTAATATCTAATTTATCGATATCGATATGTGTACTGTTATTTTCCTGCATCTGTTCTTCTATTTCCAACTTTGGTTTCTTTGCCGAAGAGATGTTTTCTTCTAAATCAGATTTATGTTTAAGTCTTATATGTCTTTCCAGACTATATTTCGAAGCTAACCACCGTTGACACAAACCACATTTATAACCATTCATTTTTATTAAGTGAAAAAAGTGTACATGCGTCACAATGGACGCAAATTAGGTATACATGAGTATAATGGATACTAGTGCACGTATACATGGATACAATGGACGCTTTTAAAGTATACATGAGTACAATGGACACTTTTAATGTATACATGGATACAATGGATACATGTATACATGGGTGGACACATAAGAGACATAAGAACACATATAAGAGGAATAATGTTAATTATGTTAACACATAAAATTTACAGAAACTTACATAAATTTTACAGAAATTGACTGAATTTTGTTTCTAAATTTGGATGAAATAAGCTCTAGAGAAGACATAAAGGTGGATGTTTCCTTACATAAACTTAAATAAATTTTACAGAAGTTAACAGATTTTTGTTTGTAAATTTGGATGTGGTAAGGACTAGAG
>VBOA01000077.1 GCA_005877695.1 Gammaproteobacteria bacterium
ACCCGAAAATGATTTTAATCCTAACGATTTCTCTCAAATGCCTCCTTTAATAAGTCCATTACAACTAACCCCTTTAAAAATCGATTCATTAGAACAAGAAATAATATCTGCGATTGAAAACATCCCTCTAGACAATAGTAAAACTCCTATTGCTAAAATTGTACAGAAGGACTCTAACAACCAAAACGCTTTAGTTCAAATTGATTTAACAAATATACCAGCGGATGTTATGACATCACAACTACAAGTGCCAGTCCTTCAGGTGCAAGTACCAGTTCTTCATGTACAAACCAATGATTCTTCAGGTTCACCACCAACTTCTATTCTTGGAGCCATGTTGAGTGAACCTCGCCCCTCAACTTTTAAAACATCTCAAATACAATCCGTAATAGAGGATACTGAAGACAGTTTGCCACCGCTCAGCCCCAGACAATTATATAGGCCTGAGAAACAAGAAAAAAAAATTAGACGTGGGGGGAAGCCAGATTCGAGATGCACATATGTATTTCCCAGGGACTCTAAATCTAAAAATAAACCGGCTCGTTTTAGGGGGGATATTTGTGGGGAGAAGTGTTTCAAGCCAAGGGCTGATGAACATCACACATTACCATTATGCGGACAACACAAACGTACGAAGAAGCCAGTCATGACAGGGGCGACGAACAGTTATGGATTTACTGAAGGTATTCCCGTGTCAGAGGAATCTAGCATTGTTGGGAAGTTGGTACCGACAGACCAGCTCCCAAAATTAGCACCAACCGGGGTGCACGTGGAACCTAGGCCTGTTCTGGACGTGTCAGAGGTACCTAACTTGGTTGGGAGGTCGCTACCGACAGACCAGCTACCAACATTAGCAACAACCGGTGGGCACTTGGAACCTAGGCCTGTTCCGGACGTGAGAAGCTTAACACGCCCTGGAATAATTGAAACCGTTCCCAAAAAAAAACAGTGTAAAGGATTACGTTTAAGAAATTATCCTAACTCTGGTGATGTGTCAATGATTGTTCAACCATACAACAATCCTGAAACTTCTACAGGAATTGCGATAAACAACACTCCAAGTTTGTTACCCGAGTCTATAAACCGCGGCCCATCAAACGTACCATTAGAAATCTTGTTGGAAGATTCAGACAAAAGTTTAAATTTTAACATCGTCCCAGAAAACCTGATACCTATCAATTTAAAATATAATAAAATGCTTTTAGGATACCGATATAAAGTGTTAGACATCATTGTCGGGAAAGACACTACTAAACGTATAGCCATCATTGTCGGGAAAGACAATATTCAGTTTAAAGTGAAGTTACCAGCCACTATGGACATTTCCCGGTATAATAAGAACAAACTGAATTACCTGAAACATTGTGTCCAACATATCCCCGGGGAGGGAAAAACTAAAATCCTTAAGCTTCTGGTGGAGTAGGACTTTTTGTTATAAAAAAGCGTCTTCACATGTATATATTTGTAAAATAAAAGTACCTAATCAGTGTTGTGAACTTGTTCGTGTTTAAAACATTAAAATCGTCTATATTTGTAAATAATCGTTTTGTTTTTTGTTGAACAGTCACAGTGGATTATTAGAGCCAAAAACCACTCTAAAAAAAGCCGTGGAGATATGCCCCTTGGAGGAAATCCTCCAGGGCGGGAAACCACGTGACCAAAATAATGGCACGGACAGTACCTTAATTTGTTAACAAAGGTATTGTCGACAAGAATTACCACCTCTTGAAGCTCTGGTCGTGCGGAAAGATTCTTGTCAGTGACTGTCGTGTGCGTTAATCTAACAAAAATATTAATTTCGTAAAATCTCTTATTTTAATAAAAATCAGCATTAGTAGTCTTTAGTATAGAAAACCCCCCGTAATTTATTCAAAATGACGACCGTGACGTCACGAAGATTGGGGCGTAACGGATACGACATGTTTCGATGACATCACAACTGTGACGTCATCCAGATAGGTTATTCCAGAATTATGTAGTTTTCAAGGCCACCGCCAGATATTTAAAAAAAAGCCTCCAATCGATTTGTTTAAACCCCGTCTTGTCGCATATCAAAAGAAAGCTCTCGGTCTTAGGAGCATGAACATAATCATCCTGCTACGATTCCGTCAACCCCCTTCCCACCCCTC
>VBOA01000081.1 GCA_005877695.1 Gammaproteobacteria bacterium
AAGACAAGGATAGAAGGAAAAGACATTTAATTGATCATGAAGACAAGGAGTTCGAGTTGAGAAATAGAATCAAAAAATTAAAGAAAAGAATTGATCATTATAAGAAAGATCGATCAATTTATTGTGGTAAGTTTTACTTTGCATAATAGTTCAACTATATGCTGCTGCTGTTGTTTTTACATTGAGCATAATGTTGTCGGTTATTATGTGTTATGTAACGGTCAAGTTGGTCCAACCAACATTGACAACGTTAACATATAACCTTACCATGTCGGTCCAACTGACTTTGGTATCAAAATTTTTTATACGTTTCAAACGTATTTTTGACAACTGCCAACGTATGTAACCCTATCGAGTCGGTCCAACCGTCATTGATAGTATTTATTTCACAGTTTTTCTGTGTTATCTCTTTATTATTTATTTTCGATGTATCAGGTAATCGAGGAGATGATGAACACGAATATCGTTCTTATCGAGATTATCATCGTAAACATCATGATAAACGTTATCGTATTGAATCCAGCAGACGAAGCAACGATAGAGATTATGATTATTACGACCGGCGTAGACGTTATTCAAATCGCAGCCACAGTCGTGATCAAAATTTAAATCATAATCAGAGCAAAAGCCGTAGTAGTTCTCGTAATCGTAAATCTCGAGAACATTCGATTGACAGATCTTCTGTTTCTTCATTTCGACAAGAAGAATCTCGGATTTCGGAAGATGTTGATCCTGAGGATATGACACCAATCAATGATGCTAACATTCAGAGTCATTCTTTCCAAATGGCACAGTCAGATCTGATGGCTCATTCTGATCAGGTTGTTCAAGCTTCTTCTTCTGCTCCAGATCAGATTCAAGTTCAGCAAAATTCCTCTTCAAATTCACAGGATCCAAAAGAACCAGATCTTGACCCTGAAATTCTCCAAGCTATAGGAGAGAGGATTCATCCGGATAGGAAATTAGCACCTGATATACATTCCAAATTTGTTACAGGAATTGAAGAAATAATTAAAAAAGATCTTACTACAGATAGAAGAAAAGAATTAATCAAAAAATTTCTATCGCCTGAAAATTGTTTGATGATGGATCCTCCTAAATTAAATGCAGAATTAAAAGCTTGCCTTCAAGAGTCGATAACAAAAAGAGACAGTCGAATTGTCGAGAAGCAGGTGAGAATAACTTCTAGTCTCGCAGGTTTATTGGATGTTTTCGTTAAAATTACGAGTATCAAGAGTGATGAGAAATTGCCGACCAAAGATTTAACAGAATCTTTGTGGGGAGTTTTACAACTCTTGGCAGATCTTCAACATGCAGAGTCCAGTATTCGTCGGAGTCTTATATTGAAGAATATTAATACATCCATGAAAGAGACGCTTAATGCGACTGCTGTTGATGAGTGGCTTTTTGGAGAAAAACTGGATGAAAAAGTTAAAGCTGCAAAAACTATTGAAAATTCGAGCAAGAGTTTAAAACTTAAAACTCAACAAAATCAATCGAGTCATTCAAAAAACTCGAAACGCCCGTTCCGTCGTCAATCCTTCAAACCGACGCACAACTCGGCGTCGGGCGGGCGAAAGTCTTATCATCCTTATCAGAAACAAAAACATCCCAGCCGTCAACCCCCTTCACATCAGAAAGACAGTCCATCAACGTTGAAGAAACAGGAGTAACGGCTGTAAGTGTATTATTAGCAGGCAGACTTAAGCATTTTCAATCTCACTGGTTGGACATCACTTCTGATAAACTAATCTTGAGTTGGATTAGTGGATACAAAATTCCATTTGTATCAAAAGTTTTACAACCTATTCCACCCGTAGAATCTAATTGGTCATCACAGGAAATTACTGCAATTAATAATCTTTTAAATGATCTTCTTAAAAAAGGTGCTATTTGTGAGGTTTCTCCTTGTAAAAGACAATTTATTTCTAAAATCTTTTTGATTCCAAAACCTGATGGGTCTTTTCGTTTAATTTTAAATTTAAAAAATTTAAATGAATTTATTGATACAGAACATTTTAAATTAGAAGATGAAAAAGTTGTTAGACGGTTATTAACTCCTAATTGTTTCATGGCAACAATTGATCTTCAAGATGCTTATTA
>VBOA01000082.1 GCA_005877695.1 Gammaproteobacteria bacterium
TTTTATATGCCAGAATGCTGGCACTTCAAGCATTTTCACTTTGCTCGAAAGACAGGAGTACACTTGAGATGTGCAGTTTCCTTGGCACCATTTCCATCATGAAATGTTAAAACATTATTTGTATTATAAATGTAGGTTATATTAGGTAACATTTATTATTTATAAGGATCTGTCGCCTTGTATAACAAAATTGTGTTTTTTACGTCCACTCTGTAATATACCTTATCATCTGCAGCGTGGTATGCTGGTCCCATATATTTTTCTGTGAGAGCAACTGTTTTAAAAAGGAAATAAATTACTGTATCTTATGAGAGAAGGCCTTTCGATATTTTAAACATTTTTGAACTATAATCGGGTCTCCAAAACAAGAGGAGATTTAATGTGTATAGGGTTGAAAATTAAATGTTGTATGAAGTGCCTGGTACCGAGTGGTGCTAAGTTTAGTGAACAACTGTGCAGGGTCCCCGGATCCGGACATGAGGCACCGACAGCACTGACACCACCATGCGTGAGGGAGCACAGCCTACCCCCCCCCCCCCGACAGCGCCTGCCCTACATCATGGCAGAGACACCAGCTGAGGTCGCCGGATGCTGGGTTGTGGCCTCTGGATCAGCATGTCCTCTCGGAGTGCTGTTTCCTCCCATCTAGTGGACCAACTCTGGCTCCGAGTGATACTCCACGCTTATCTCAGGTGCAGAAGTTCCAAATTTGACACTTTTATTTGCAACCCGAATTTGTAAGAAACAACCTGAAATTTTGTCACCACGCAGAGACTATAATATTTGTTCACCTTCAGGACATATTTGGCCTTCAGTTTAAATTCAAAAACAACGCTCTCCCAAGGACATTAAATTTTCCATAGTTAAGCTCTCAGAACATGTTATTATTAGTATGTAGAATAATAGTATATAATTTTCCACCTTAAATTTTCTCACCTCACCTTTATTTGATTGCCACTTAAATTTGAAGTCTTAATCTCTGATATATTTTCTGGGAGGTTACCTTCCTCTTTCACCTTGTTTGAGTTTAATTTGCACACTGGTAAAGTTCATTGAGATTTTATTAACTACTCCTAGTTCATACAACCATTGTTGTTTCTAGTTGTTTTGTTTTCAAACATTCCCCCCCCTTCTGGGAGAAGTGTCACAAATTTTAAATACATTTTGATTTTTAACAGCTTATTTTTTAGTACCAGGTGTCTGGTACGACTTTCTGGTGATTCTGTAAATTATTGATTTTTAGGTACCAGCGGTCCGGTATGGACGCTGAATGTTTAATCGCCTTGTGAGTCTTTTGATTCTTCCAAAACACAAATTTTCCTCTTTATTTACTTTCAGTCTGTGGCAATTGGCCTCGGGCAATGCCCTGTCGGTAATCTGTACTATTAGTTTGGTGTCAGTCATATACTGAAGTTTTGCTTCCATGTAGGGCCCCCAGTAAGATGTACCTGATAGGATAAATGTGTATGTAGAGTAAGTTCATTGTTAATTGTACAGTGTGCACACTTATTTAATCGTGTTATGTGTTATTGTAAACTTTCATGATGAGAAATTTTAGCCAGGAAAGAAATTTAGAAGTTGTAACTTTTGAAAGCAGCCAAGAGGTAATGTTTCTAGTTTGTGTGTTTTTTGCATTTCTGGCTAAACTAAAGTAATTTATTTAAATTTAAATGCTCCAAAAGCAGTTCGCACTTTTGTCCATGCCAAATATAATTTTTTACTAAGGTACCAGGTTTCTGGCACCATGTGATTTTCCTTGGGCGTTACTACTAAAAGTTTTCCTCCTGTTTTAAACACAAAGTATCGCCCTGTTTTTATTTTTTTATCATTTTTGGCTTACTGCTTAACATTTCAGAAACTCGAATTTTGACTTAATTATTTTTCACTTAAAACAAATGTGCAGTAATTGTTGTAACTAGAGTTTGTCATCTTTTGTGTATTTTGCTGGCGTTTTCTAAGACAAATCAAATCATTTGTAAACCATATGCACACCTTTTGTGACAAAGAAATACTGATTTAAATTTTCAACACTGTTCTTTTGAAAGAAAACTATTCACTGTTATTTTGGTGTTGAATTGAATAAAATGGAAAGGTTTTTCTCAAGTGTGTGTTTTCTCTACTTCCTTTCGACCAAGTTCAGTTGTTTTAACTCACCAAGTGGTATTTTTATAAAGAGGCTATTTTTAGGTAATTTTACAAACTTATTTTCCTGAAAATTGGTACCGTACAGTCCATGAAGCCATTCCTTCAGAAGAAAGATTTCTGGCCTCTAGAGTCGAGTAGGAGAGTTTATACATTTTTCACCATTGCTTCCAGGGTGAATACTTTATACTGTACCTACTAACAAACAGTTAACTTTCCTTCTCAGATAAGGTATAGTCCCGGTACAAATGTGGTCCGCATAGCGTGGTTTCTGAGTAAATGTTGAAGGTTTGAATAGTTAAAATACCTCCATGGGATGTTCTAGTCGAATTTTCAGGAAATTTTTAATAAAACTTGCGTACAGACGAACTTTTGATAAATCTGCAATGAAAACTGTATTTTTCATTACAGACACAAAAATAAATATAATGGAAGTCGTAACCAGAAGTGCATAACTGTTTCAGTAAATTAAATGTAAAACAATAAAAATAATATCTAGCCACTTGGGAGATGAACTGGTCGAAGGGTGATGGGGATTGCGAGCAATACGGGCAGCGTGGCGGTTTGGTGGCGACCGGGTTGGAAACAGGTTTGCACAGAGTAGCGGACCGGCTCTTATCTGACATGCCTGTTGGCATTGT
>VBOA01000083.1 GCA_005877695.1 Gammaproteobacteria bacterium
TTTATTTGCACACTACTTGAAAGTAATTCGCTTGTTGAGGCCAAAGTATTTTGTAATGGAAAATGTAAAAGGCATTCTTACAAAAGAAGGCGGCAAAGTGAGAGAAATGATTTTAAATGAGATTCGTTCTATTATTGATATAAAAGAATTTCCTCAATTACTTGCATTTGTTTCCAACTTAAAGAAGGAGGTAAAAACGAAATCTTTTATTTTGGATTGTTATTTACTTCGATTACAATTCGAGACAAATACAGATAAAAAATTAAATGAATTAAAAGAAACATTCATTGATCTATTAGAAACAAAATTTAAAAGCCTAACTCCGAAAATTGTTAATTATAAAACCAGCAAAACTGATCCAAGTATTCTCACTGTTCGTCACGGACTCAACTTACTGCAACGGGATAAAGAATTGGAATATATTCGGAAAAGAATAATCCATGAAAAAGCGCATAGTGATTTAGATGGAGATTTCCTGGTGAATGATTTTGATAACTTTTTAGAATCTATAGCATCTTCTTCTATTGTTGAGAAAATCAATGCAGCATTAAAACATGTCAATCCTCCAAAAGAATTCAAGGAAGATATTGAAGAAATAGTACAGGGATTATCTATTTACATTAATACGTTCGATGATTGTGTCTATGATCTTAGGAAACTTTCCAAAGAAGTAAGGCTTGAAGAAAAATTGGATCGCATTCTCGATGATATCCGGCTTTACAGGATAGATGAACCATTTGTAGCCCTTGCCTCTAATTATGGCGTACCGCAAAACCGGGAAAGGGTTTTATTTATTGGTTGCCGTAAAGATCAAAAACTTATTAAAGAAATACCTGCATCAGTAAAAGCGGCGGAAAAAGTTACAGTTTTTGAAGCGTTGCACGATTTAGATTTTGTTGGAAACGATGAAGAGTTTTCTAATTACGAAGAAGTGGATATTAATGCTAGGTTCAACGGAACATCGGAAAAAATGCTCGCCTTACTTCGTAAACGTAGTATAGATGGAAAACCATTGGATGACGATGGATTTACGTTTGCCGAATGGTGTAGAAAGGGAAGATTAAATGGGCGATTTAACTTAAAGCCACCCGTATATGTAAAGAATGCTGAAGAATACAAGGATATAAAAATGTATTCGTCTCAACCTTTGCAAAACCATAAAACAAGTAAACAGAATGAGGATGTAATAAAGCGATTAGGTATTATCTTAAAAGAAGGTAATTATGAAGTTGCAAAACAAAGGCTTAAAAAATTAGGGCTGGAATCAGAGAAAAGACATTATAACGTATTGAAACCAGCAGGGCAAAGCCCAACTGTTATGACAATGCCCGATGATTATATTCATTATGCCACGCCAAGAGCATTAACTGTTAGGGAAATGGCTAGGTTACAATCTTTCGATGATTCATTTGTTTTCCAAGGAAAACGTTCTACTGGTGGTGATAAAAGAAAAAGTGAAGTGCCACAATATACTTTAGTAGGTAATGCTGTACCACCGCTAATGGCAAGAGCGATAGCGATGGAGATTTTGAAAAATATTTACTAAAGGGCAAAATAAGACAAGGGATTGTTTATTCCTAAATGAGGAATAGCAGTTCTTATATCATTCCTTATGTTGGTGTTAAAACCATTAACATAGTTATTAGTAAATATTTCTTTTAATGACCTTGCAACATTTGGGGTTGTTGTATTACCCCAATAATTACCACCTGAAAGATTTGTTACTCTTTTTACAGACACAGAATTAGGATTATAATTTCCCCTTTGATTTGTAGGTACAGTAGCAAATGAATATGTAAACCTTGTTAACCCAGAAATAGCGTAACCATTTCTTCCTATTGAAATATTCCTACCTGGAAAACCATTCGCAGAATAAATCATATCCCAAAGCATAGGTATCTGGGCATTATCGTTCCAGTTAGTTTTGCATTGTATAATTCCAGCTTCATAATGACTAAAATCTCTATCAGCAAGAAAATTAATTAGTAGTTTATTTAATTTTCCATTCCGCAATGGTAAAATTTGTTGACCCACAGGATTTAAAAGATTTAATTGTGCAATGTCGATATTATAATCGTTTAGATTTGGAAAAACAATTAGGGTAAGGTCGGATTCTGTATTACAAGCAAAATTTCCATAATTCACTGTAATTGAATCTTGAATTGGATTTGGGACTAAACTCATTTTTTTTATTGCTACTATTCTACTCCCAACAGTACAGAGATTGATATACCAACATACTAAAGACTCCCAAGCAGTTCCCCCACCTGATAATTCGCCTTGCCCTCTACCTATACCGCCTGTTGTTCTAAAAATCGTTGACAAATGATCTCCCAAATTAATGATTTCATTTTCGGTAAAATTTGCCCCCAATAACTGTTGAATTACTGGTTGCCAAGTTTGCCAACAATTTTGGAAAGTAGTAGTTCCAAATAATGCCTCAATGGCTTCCCTCCTAAAAATATCAGGAATAGTATTATACATAATCATCCAATGCTAATATTCAAATATATTAAACATACAAGAAATACAATAAATTTGGGGGATATGCCCGAACAACTACATTTTAGAATAAGTTCAGCACTAAAGGATATCATCGGAAGAGACTTGATTACTGATGATTACATAGCCGTATTTGAATTAGTAAAGAATTCTTATGATGCACATGCTACAATAGTTGATATAATTTTTAAAAATCTCAATACTCCAAATACTGAAATAATTATTAAGGATAACGGAAAAGGTATGACACATGATGACATTGTCAA
>VBOA01000084.1 GCA_005877695.1 Gammaproteobacteria bacterium
TTAACGCTTGTTTTTGTATCGTCTCGTGAATTGCTTGCTTAAATGAAGGGGGTCGGTTATCTCCTTCAGTCATCGAGTCGTACAGATTTCTGGCTAATCGATCCACGCGGTGTCCAAATTCTTGAGCCGTTTCGTTAGTCTTTTGTTTAATGGAGTTGAATTCTATTTGTAAATGTGTGGTACTCTGTTTCGCCTGATAACAAGACTCAAGTTGTTGTTTCAGATCTTGATATGTCTGAATATTTCGCGTCTCGAAATCTTGTCGCGCTTTACCTCTAAGCTTCGTGAATAAGATGGCTTGGACTAACGATTCTTCGTCTATTGGATCGATGTTCTGTATCGCGTAAGTGCACGAATTCAAAAAATCCTGGAGTTTGTGCCTGGATGTCCCATCGAATTCGGGAATTAATACACGCGCTTCCTTTAATGTGAGAAAGTTAGAACTTGTACTACGTCGGTGTCGAATGTCGCTTTCTGTCCGTCCGTAGCTCATGTCAAATTCGCTTGAATCTCGTGGTCTGCTTTCTCTATTTTGCCGATTCTCTATTCGCATGTCGCGTATTTGCCCTTGTGTGATTCTCATTTCCCGTTGCATGTTTGCCATTTCCGTTTGCATAGTCTGCATGAGGTTACTTAAGGTGGTTATCGTGTCTTTCATAACCGATGGGAAGTGAGCGTTGTACATTGCCGATTGATTAACTTTTTCTGGCGAGTTTCCGTCGTATACTTCGTCGTA
>VBOA01000085.1:0-2580 GCA_005877695.1 Gammaproteobacteria bacterium
CTGCCGCCCTTTAATTTATCGTTGGAAAAATTAAAGTTCTCAAATTGGCAGCAACCATTCCCCAACCCAGGGAATAATTACAGCCCGCTAACGGGGTCAAATTAGCTAATTGAGGTGACGGAGCAAACCCCTAGAATAATAAGATGGAACATATAGTCATCTGAAGCTACGTTAATTATCTACCCGAGACAATATCAACCAGTTTCTTAAAACTAGACAAATTTAATTTAACCTTTGATTTATTACCTTGCAACACTTGTGGTTTCTATCCACTTAAAGTAAGATTCTTAACAAACGTCTGGGCAAAACATTTCTGCAGCACAGATTATATTATGGGGCAAAGAAAGGTATACTTGATTTTCCATATATCCATATTTATTGAAAAACACAAAATATCATATTTGATAACAAACAAATTATAAGGCAACTGTCTAAAAGTATTTATTTATCATAACTGCTATGAGGTTGAAACTTCCATCTCGACTTTTGGGAACTATATATTAATAAGTTTATTACATTAGCCAATCATAGAGAGAGGGTGGGGTTCCGTTAGTTTAAAGTTATTTAATCTTCCAAGCTCTCTCCTCCGTGACGAAGTCTGACGTTGTTGACCATTACCAAGGGATGATGACAAATGCCGATCAACCGTAGAGCCCTTGATATGCCAGCTCTCAAGCGGCAATTTAATTATATCAAAATTTTCATTCTACTGAAAATTTACCGGTAGAGCTCAAACTAAAATGTGCCTAAATAGGCATCCAAAACTTTCCTTAAAACCATGTTTCAATTTGACTAAAATGGTACTCATACCTGGCTCGGTAAATAACTACTATTCAAATACTTAAATTAACCATACTTTCTGTAAAGCTCAGATATAAATTTTTAAATGAAATTTAATAAAATTTTAACAAAATTTTAACGATACCAGTCTGGAGCCTCACGCATCAGGCAGCATGCCGTGGCTCACCCTTGGGCGAAAGGTGAAACTCGGCCCCAATCGCAAACCCTGGAACACGATCGAAGGTATGTAAAATCTATCATTAAGCTTCTCACGGTGTTCCAGTGTATCTGTATGTATGTCCACGTAAGGCGAATTGTACAAAGTTCTAAAATTAGCTTAAATTGTATTTTTATCGTCTGGAGTTGTTGTGTCCGTCATCATGGTGGTGTTCGGTGATTAAAAGGTGTTATTTTACTTATATTAAAATACTTTTACCGTGATCTTTTAAAATGTGCACGTGTCTTTGTACCAAACCAGCTACGACAAGAGTGTGGTCTAATGTTCTACTTAAAATTTATTTCCCAATATTGTTCGTGTACCTACGACATTTCTGGTGTTATCCCCTGTACCTTAAATCTAAATAAAATTAGTTTAACGGCTTTAGGTGCGTGAGAAATCTTACCTAAAGGGTATGGACGGGTGGCTAGCTGCTTGATTAACGTGCGGGACTCCTACGTCTCGCCTCGCGGCAGTCTGGCGCAGGAATGAAGTTACACGGCGGTTACGAAATAGATTTGAATTGGTCAGCTGATAATTTAGAGCCCAGAGTATTAAAGTTCACCAGCAGTGCTGCCAACTGGACAAATTCAAATCCTTCAGGTGGATAGACTAATATTATGCGGAATTTAGCGGGACTTTTCATCTTACTAAAATCCACCTATTTCTCTTGCTTATGGAAGTTTCATTTATTAATATAACTTCTTGTTTCTTAAACAAATAAAATAAAATATCCTACGATCAGTACAAAATAATCTATTTTAATTGTGAAAAGAGTAATAAATAAATTATTGCTTTTGCTCAGTTACTTTTACTAGGTTTTCTACCAGATTATTGCTATATTCTTTTCCTAAACAGTCACTGTTCCCACTATAAAGTTGATTATGACAAACAAATAAAATGTATAGAAATTCTCAGGGGTTTTTATAGATCTCTGTACCTATTATTCCTTATCCCTAATACCCCATAAAATATTAACATGGATATTAGTTTCATTATACATTAGTTCAATTTAAAATAATTACGTCAACCAAGTGCAAAATTTCTTTCTAAATTATAGTGCGAGATTACTTCTTAAAGTGTCCAGTGAAAATTCAACATGGGATTACATCGATGGAAACCTATTACTTATTATCTAAACAACTTAAACTTAAATATACAAATCTTCATCATTTTTAATTCGCTGCTAAAACATAAATCATTCTCCATTTCGTATAAATCCAATTTCTAAATACTACTTATAAACTAAATCTTCTTATCGAGCTTTATTTACAAAAGGCCTCTAAGGCTTGTTATCGTGTTGACCTTTTACATGAGCTAACTAAGTCTATGCAGCTCGGCAATTACAGACATGTTCCTTACAAAACAGGTTTTTGATCTAGTCCTGTGTTCGCCTAATTTAGGCTTGACTCCGTCTGACGTTCAAGGTCATGAGTCCTAGTTCTACTGTCTGCCACTCGCAGCGTTACGGTCGCGCTCTGTCAGCTGACTACTCTTACTTTCGATTTGTAAACAAACATTTATTTAATCGGGCATATGTCTCACCGCGTTTCACATGATTTCGTAAACTTTAACAACTTCTT
>VBOA01000085.1:2645-3092 GCA_005877695.1 Gammaproteobacteria bacterium
ATAAACATTTATTGACCGGTCCACTGACATGCTATTCTTACATACTAAATTGATTACACAAATATACGATTCTCATACGAACTTTCATATCACATAGCATTATATTTCTTTCCAAAGTTTCAAAATACGGCATACGCTTACAAACATTTTATCCCATTGTTTACATTTGGTGAAATCTTATCACCTATGTGGCTTGTGCACATCTGTTTTAGTGTCGAGGTATATTTTTCGTACTACTTAGTTTCGCAAAACTATTAAGGCTTTATTGCGCATAATAACGACTTATACCTATTTCGTAGACATATTAAATTATCCTTACATACACATAAACTTTTGTGGAAAAAAAAATTCCATCACTATACTTACATCATCAATTAAACCTAACAACCTCTATTCTACTAGATCTATACACTAAAATCTCCTACTATTTCTAACTACGTCTTATCT
>VBOA01000087.1 GCA_005877695.1 Gammaproteobacteria bacterium
GTTGTGGGCCCAGTGTCATCAGTGTTGTGTGGGATGGGAGTGACGCAGAAGTGAAGTGATGAATGGGCGAGTTATTCCCCACTCGTCCTTCCCAGCTCGTAAACTTGAATGAATGAGTAGTTACCTCACACTCCTAAACCAACCAGTTTACAACAGACTGGTTTGTGTCCGTTTCCAATGTCAGGTTTGTTTAACTTTTTTTACTTATCACTTCCTGTTTAACAAAATCTCATACATCTTACCGTTCGTTTTAAGGTCAACCTGTATCAATTTACTTTCTAAGAGCTAAATTTCATGCTTATAGATAGACAGCACTGAAATATTTAAAATAAATTAATTTTTTTGTTTTAAACTTGTTTTATTTTGTATATAAGTTTATTCTGAACAAGTAAATACTAAATATTAGGTGGGGAAAAAATGTTTATAAGTTTTATTGCTATTTTTCTAAATTCTTACACCGTACTTTTACATGTACGTGGTCCTAAGACAACACTGAAATATATCAAAAAAATAATTTTTTAACACTTGTTTTGTTTTGAATATAAGTTTATTTTGAACAAGTAAATAGTAAATATTAGATTTGTAGCATACAGCTGTGTGTTTTAAAAATAAGCAAGTTAATGAAATAAATGTTTTTGGCTTCTTTTCACGTTTCCCGAAAGTTGAGTTTTTCGTTACTTAGGTACACTTTATTCCTACAAAAATGAACAGATTTCAGTAAAACTTTTTGTGAGTGTTAGTAAATATGTAATAAGTAATAATAGGAAGCATAAACCTTGAAAAACTCACACTTGTTGAAAAAATTATTTTGTGTCTATAAATTAACAACTTTTTTCTTAAATTTAAAAATTAGAAAAAACTTATTTTTTTTGGTCAGATAAAACTTTTGCTTCCTATTATTGAAGGTAATTATGTATATAATGTGGTAAAAAATTTCAGTTTGATAGGTTAGTTTTATAAAAGATATGTGTACCTATAAATACACTATTTTTACATGGGCGAGATAGGGAACTGTTGTCTTACCTTAATACTCTGATAGGATTACACCACACTATTAAAAGATGAATCTTCTCTTCTCCTTATTAAAACCCTAATCTACCTAGCCCTAAAATTTTCACCAGTTTTAATGTGTTCATTACTATAAGAAATATGAGTATTTTTTAATACAAAAATTACACTTACAATATCGATCGAGTAGTTTGGAGTTAGACATACTAACATCTAATGACATTGGAGCATGACGCCTCCTGACGTTATGAATGAGACTGGATGAGGCGGAAGACTGGATTATGAAAGATGGAACTGGTTGAATCCGCCACTCCAAAAAAAACTGGATACTACAAAACTAAAGTGGGGCATGCGTCACCACTGGTTGTAACATTCAAGGTGTTTTCGTAACATTGACAGTGAGTAGGGCTTCCGTCATCATCGCTTTCACTTCCTCACTCGCTTCCAAACACCAAAGGCAGTAAGGTACTCTTCCTCGTTTATTAATAAAATATTTTTAAGTTTATATGCTAGTATAGAGTCTAGGATGATAACTCAATTTTTAATTAGATAAGAATTGAATTGATTCTTTTATTGTTTAAGAGATTATATGTTGAGGTATTAAATATGTATAGTGATTGGATTATATTTTTATATTCTTGATAATGTGGGGGGTTCTAAACCTCATATAAGCCTGTTATTAAAATAAAATACTATTATCCGAAATCCTGGGTTATCAGAAAGGCTTCAAAATCTTAAAACTGTCTGTGTAACTTTGTTAAATGTCAAACAATATCTATGCTCATAAGAGATACATGTAAACGAAGATTCTATCTTTAGTAAATCCTAAACAAAGATATTTTAAAACTTCAAAATCCTTATTTATATAATTTTTTACGCTCTTTTCAATGGAAATATTATTTTCATTATTACAAAATTCTAAAATATTCATAAATGCAAAACACTAGTTTTAAAGTAGTTTTTTACTTAAAAGTACCGTTTATTTTTTTTGGAATATTTCAAAATCCCTCCTCATGCATCTATAAGAGCTCAATTGACTTTTTTTTTTTTTTGCTGTAGCTCTGGATCACAATACTTTCTCTAGACTATAGTATATTATGTGAGAAAGTAAAATGAAATAAAATTTTTTTAATCATCACTTCCGGTTTATCGCTTCTGGTGGTCTAGATATAAACTTTTGCTAATAACTTTAACATTTATTATCAGATTTCGTTCAAATTTGGTATATGGTATCATAAAAATGTAAACTATTTTGAAATCATCACTTCCAGTTTATCGCTTCCGGTGACCTAGATATAAACTTTTCCTAATAACTTTAACATTTATTATCAGATTTTGTTTAAATTTGATATGGTGATAATAAAGTGTACTATGAACAATATGGTAAAGAAATAAGTAGATATAATATGGGGATTTTGGAGTATCTGAAAAAAGTTGGAAATTTTAGACCAAAGTCGGTCCAAAAATATTCCATGCTTTTTTGATCGATTTTACGGTATAAAAAGAGGGTAAAAATGGTCAAAAAGTGGTCAAAAGTGATTTCATTCTGTCATTATTTATCTACTCTCTTCCGTTGTCCGGTAAGAAGGGATGTCTCGGACATTATGTGTACCCTATGAATTCAGACACGGTACTAACTGGAAGTGTGGAGCACACCCCATATTTAACAGATTTTGAGGGCAAGGTGTTAATGTTATTTTAATTT
>VBOA01000086.1 GCA_005877695.1 Gammaproteobacteria bacterium
GAATTTGGATTTTGAGAGAAATAAGATCGCCGTGCTGTACCATATATACGCGAGATTTCGAAAAACGTATTACGACAGCGATAAGGAGGAGGAGACCCTTTTGACCATGCAGAAATTTCTATTCAACGGCCCACTCGCGGTTATCGATTGCTCTCGGCAGAACGAATCGATCAAGAGCGCGACGGTCGACGTTCGCTTAGAATTCGACTGCAAGGAGAACGTTCCACCTAATACCACAGCCTACTGTCTCATCATTCACGATCGCGTAATCGAATATAATCCGCTCACCAACGTTGTGCGCAGAATCGTGTAACGAAGCCGTGATTTTTATTTTTTCTTCGCGAGAGATCAGTATCGCGCAACGATCCCGCGATGCCGGACGCGCCCATCTTCGTCGACCTTCAGGGTTTCATTGTGAACGATAAATTTACGGTCAAAGAAGTGGCCGTGCTCCGAAATAATGGTCGAGATTTGATCCATTATATATTCCACGCGCCGATGTCGTGGGATTTATTAACAAAGGCGGAAAAATCACGAGCCTGTTGGTTAACCGCCAATCATCATTCTTTTCGCTGGGACGACGGATGCGTGGATTACGCTTTGGCGAGGACGCTGATTCGAAACGCCGTACGCGACGGATCGAAAAACGAATTGGGAATTCGAGCGTACGTCAAGGGCTCGGAGAAGAAGAAATGGCTCGCCGAGATCATCGGAGACGCCGAGAACGTCGCGCTGTCGACCATCGACGCCGATTACGAGGACATCGGGCGTCTACAAATTCTGAGTACCGCTAGAACATTACGCTGCGGACGTCACGAGAGGAATTGCGCGATGGAAAACGTGCTCAAATTATACAATTGGTGGTGCGAGCGGTGCGATCGATTAGAGGACATACAAAGTACGGATATTTAACGCTCTGTGAAAAAATGGTTTTATATTATATTATAGTTTGTTATTTTATACTGTTTATTATTTTAACTTGCTCTAACGTTATGTGCTGTATACAATGCTCTAACACAACTGCGCTAGGACTCGATAAAAAAATAGTTTTTTTTCTTAACTCGTATTCTTTTGTTACTCCATCAACATCTGTATATACGCACAAATATATATATATTTAGAGATTAGAAATTTTCAAATTTTTTATATTACTTCTCGACTTTGAGTGTTTCGAAATCGAAGGAATCGTCGAAATCCTCGTAACACAACAAATTTATTTCGTTGTCGATCGATGTCGCAGCGCGGCGCGTGTCGCCGTTGCTCGTCGTCGCAACGTCGGCGTCGTTGTTCGTAGTCGTAGTCGCAACGCGTTTTGTCACGCCATTGATCGAATGACGACCGCTTCTCAACTCCTCGCGGGCCTGTCGTACCTCGGATTCCGCTGTTTCGATCGTGACGCACAATTGGGCGACCTCCTCTCTCACCTCGTTCATATTTTTCGCGACAACGTCTCTGCAAAGAGGGGGAAAAAACGATACATTACGTATTCTTTTTTACTCGAGGCGCGCAAACTGTCCGTCGTCTCTGATACTTACAATTTTTCGACGATCGTGTCAGCTTCCGCGATATCGAAGTCTAGATTGAAGGAACCTCGATTATCTCGTACAAAACCCGCAGCCTCGTTTTTCAAGCGCGTGTACATATTTTGCAGCGCTCTACATTGCAGATATAACAATTCACCGTCCAAATACGTAGCGTTCATCCGCTCTGTGAGAAGTTTCAACCGTTCCATTTTTCTCGTTCGTTTTCGAAACGACGACGATACTTTTTCGCTCCGTTTCTCGCGCATTCGTCTTATATTAGCGAAGCGCGTACGAATCGTGCAATTTTTACTTCTACGCAGATAAGAAGAAAATGACACATGCGCGCGTATGCGACTGTTCGCTAGAGAACTTTCTTCGCAGGCGGATGATATCTCGTTGCAGAATCCACCGATGTCACGCGAGCTGACCTCCGTCTTCTATTTTTTTATACGAAAATCTCGCGTTCTATTACCCCCTCTACTCATATTTGCACTCTTTATAAATCATCGTTCGAGACGCGCATTTTCATATTTTCTATACGCGATTCTGTGCGCGATAACAGCGAAGCAACAAGATGTGTTACCTCCGCGCGCGCCGCGAGTTCGAGGAACGTTCGCTTCCTCCGGAGATTGAATATCCAACGCATATTATCGTCGATGAGACTGAGGATTTGGAATCGGTACCTAGTCCGCTACTATCCGATGACGAAGAAGGTATCGAAGTAGTGGAGCCTCCTGTGCAAGAATTTCGTCGAGCCCTAAACGCTGCTATCTTAACCGAGTTATTCGTGGAATTGCAAGAGAGGATACTGACCGCTCTAAACGGAGAAGAATCGTGAGAAAAAATTATTGTTGGTAAGTATAGTGATAGACGTTCGTACCGC
>VBOA01000024.1 GCA_005877695.1 Gammaproteobacteria bacterium
TTACATTTGATTTACGCAATCCTGTTAATAACGTAAAAGCTGCCATATCTGATAAATGAGAGGGCAATTCTTTTAGCAATCGTTCTGCTTCATTTTTTGTTAGCCAGCGATCCCGCTCAATTTCATCAAATAACGTGATAAAGGGAGTTTTAGTTACCCAACCCTTTTTAAAGGCATTATTAAGTACAGCCCGTATCACTTCTAATAGACGGTTCATAGTTGCATTAGAAACATTTCCTTTTCTCCTAGCATCAATAATTTTATCTATTAAATCAGTATTTATTTCACTGAGTTTTTTATTTTTTAGATAAGGATCAACCCACATTAATTGGAATCCAGCTTCTTTTAAACTACGCATACTTTTACGTTTACAAATACGCAACCATTTAACAACGGCTTCTTGCCAAGTATGTTCTGGTTTTTCTCCTAACTTACTTTGACGCCACAAATCAGCTTTTAACTGATCATGTAACTCTTGTGCAGTTATCTTGTTAATTGTTCCAGTAGATCGTTGTATTCTCTTTCCATTGTGAGAGATTCGGATCCACCAGATATTGTTTCGTTTACAGAGTGCCATATTTTTTCTCTCCTATTGTTAGGGACACCCTGCGATACTTTGCAGGAGTCATCGTAAAGTGATCGAACGTAATTGACAAGATCTTCTTCTAAGAAACACCAACACTTACCTGGCTTACCTGCCGGAATTTTTTTACTTGCTGCTAATCTTCTTACGCCTTCTGGATTCATTTTCAAAAATTGTGCTGCTTCCTCCAAATTGAAAGTTTTCATTTTTGTAACCCCCAAATGGCAAAATTTAATCGTTTTAATTGATTCATATTTTTGTTCTTATTAAAAAAATTAATGCTTTCTACTCATATAATTTTACCGAATTTATTTGGTATAAATGTATCAAATATTTTAGGTAATATAAGGAAACAAAAAAAATAAGAAATCGGTAAAAAATGTGGATAGCAAACTATTAGAAATATTTATTAAAGGTTGCGGTTCTGTTGAAAAGGCAGCAAATAAAGTAGGTTTAACGCGCGGACATTTGAGTGCTGTTCGAAATAACCGCTTTAATCTGAGTAATGATTATGCAAGGGCAATAGCTGCGTATATGAATCAACATATGAATATGGAAGTAGATTTTAAAGATTTAATTTCATTGAAGCAAAAAAATAAATTAAAACGAGTTCCATTAGGCTTTAGTTATTTACCTTTTAAATTTAAAAAGATGTTTTTAAATGATGTGAAACATCACACAAAAACGGCATGGATACCTGAAGAATTTTCTGATTTAGATAAGGCAAGGCCTATTATTGTTGATGAAAATAATCGATTAATCGCTAATCCAAACACTTATTTTCTTCATATACAAAATCAGAAAATTAAAATATTTGCCTGGCAAATATCTCTTTTTGATTTAATTAATGATAAGTATGAAACCTCTGATTTGATTAGTGTTTTTGATTTGATTGAACGAGGATCTATAGGGATAGCTTTAGAAAATTTTATTGGTAATCGGCAAGGACAACGAACAGATTTAAAAACACTTGTGGAGAATTCTCCACAGGTTTACCTAGCAAAAGGAATGAAAACAAGAAAACTTATTAGTGTACTTCTGGGTCTTGGTAGTGATTATACCTACAGACAACTTAAAAAAATAATTCTTCATGATTGTGATGAGCTTACTGAAAAAGTAAGAGCTAAAAAAATAACAATATTTTCTGCAGCAAATAGCGTTCATTCTATTGAATAAGTCATTATTTAATAATTAGTAAAAAGAGGAAAAATAAAATGCGCGAATTTACAAAAATATCTTCAGAATTCTGGACTAGCCCAATGGGTAAGAAAATAAAAAAATGTGAGCTGGAAACTAAAGTGTTAGCGTTCTACTTAATGACTTGCCGTCATACCAATATGTTGGGAATTTATTATTTACCCTTAGCCTTAGCATCGCATGAGATAGGAATAGCTATAGAGGGGGTTAGAAGGGGCATTCAAGCACTTATCAAGCTTAATTTTTGTTCTTACAACGAAGAGAACGAATATGTGTGGATTCATGAAACAGCGGCATCACAATTAGGTGCACTCAAAAAGAATGATAATCGTGTTAAGCATGCGAATCGTGTTTTTAAAAACCTACCCAAACTTCCATTTTTAACTGATTTTTACGAGAAATACCGCAATTTTTTGCATTTAGAAGCCGCTTCTTTTTTTGAGCCTGTTCGAAGCCCCTTCGAAGCATTAGAGATTATAGATGGTAGATTGGATATTAGAGATGAGAGATTAGAGAAAAGAAATATCCCTATTATCTTCTGTGAAGAACCTAAAAAAACAACACCTATGAAAAACCAAGCGAATGAAGATGAAGAATCCATGGGAGCAAACAATGTAATTAATTTTCCTGTTAAAACAAAATCATCTGTGATGTTCACCGTTCCTCTACGTCAAACGAAAACACGAATAATTACAGAAGCTGAACTAGATGAATGGCAAAAAAATTATCCTGAGGTGAATGTACGACAAGAAATTCGCCAACTCATTGCCTGGAATCACGCTAACCCTGATCGACAAAAAACAAAACGTGGGATTAATCGGCATATTCAGGGATGGTTAGCCCATGCACACCAAAGACAAAGTAATAGCCACATTATTCAATCTTCTAGCAGCACTTGGGATCACAACGTAGCAGTTATCAATGCGTTGTTGGAGGAAAATAATGGAGGTTAATCAAAAACAAGCATTCTTTGCGAGTCTTGCAGTGATTGCTGAAACGGTTAATCGAAAAGTATCTCTAGTGCTGATGAAAGCTTATTGGGTTTGTTTGAAAGATTATTCCTTCACGGAAGTGCAACGTGCTCTGAGCGAAGTATTAAAAAATCCTCATGCTAAAAAACATCCTTACTTTCCTTTGCCCGCAGATGTAGTTGAAATAATTGAAGGAGATATCAACAGCAAAAGTTTATTCGCCTGGACGGAAGTTATGAAAGCTATTCGTCAAATTGGTCATTACGACAGTGTGGTGTTTTCAGATAAATTAATTCACGCCGTGATTCAAGACATGGGTGGTTGGATTGCTTTATGCCAGCACAACGAAAAGGAACTTTCCTTCGTACAACGCGATTTTGAACGTCGCTATCAAATTTATTGTCGAAGACGCCCGAAGATACTGCCCAAACACTTAACAGGCTTTATTGCACATCAAAATGCAATTAATGGCCATGAAAAATCTATTCCTCCGGCTGTAGTGTTTTCAGAAACAAGAAAAACTATAAAAAATAAGTCACTAATTATGGGAAATTAAAAAATGAAATGCCTTAATCCAAAGTGTAATTATTGTAAAACCAAAGTATGTGCCTCACTTGATATGGAAGAAGGAAATGTCGCTAAAAGAAGACGGTACTGTTACAAATGTCGAACTCGATACACGACCCTTGAAATCCCAATCTATATAGGGAAAGTCAATATGGATGCACTTAATATATTAAGAGAAGCCATTAATTATTTTGCTGTGGCCGATCCTTATGCTCAATGGCAACAATTTTTCAAACAAAGCATCAAAAAAGCTACCCCTATATAAGCCATTCGCACGATAGTAAAAAAGATTAGATAATAAGTATCTATAATAATATTTGGCAGAAATCTTTCTGCAATTGTCAAAACTTAAAATACGGAAAAAAATAATTTTTATTCACACACTGAACATGGAAAGGAAATAACAACAATGAAGCATTTAAGAATTCTAAAAACAATGGTATTGATATCTACAGTATTTCTTTCAACACACGCCATGTCCTCAGAAATTGGGCCTGAGATTTCTCTGTATAATATAGGAACAGGGTATATCCCTTATACCTACCATAACGGCAGCAATGAATACCTTGGATTTAACTATGCCTATGAATTAAGCGGCAGTGATTATCCACAAAGATCAACCTGGAACATTATTTATAACCAAAATGGAACTGTTTCTTTTAGAAATAACTATCGGAACGTATGTATGAAATGGTATGGAACTGGTTATGGGGTTATACAAGAAACTTGCAATACCATTGATGAAAAACAACAATTTAATTTAAAACTTACTGATACCGGTGCTCTTTTGGTGAAATTTAAATCTAACAATGAGTGTTTGTATGCAAACACTGATTATATGTACAGTGGAGACTGCGCAACAGACAATCCTAATTATCTCTGGGCAATCATCCCTCCTCTCAAAGGTAGTTCTAGTTAAAAAAATTCTCCGGTTAATCTGAAATAAATATGCATCTAATAACAAACATGGAGTTGTAAAGAAAGTGAAAAGAAAATCAATACTGTCATTATTAATAATCATATCTTGTTTGGTTTCAGCTTGTAATAGCTTCGCGGTAACTACGGACCGCCGAATGATCACTTGGAATATGCAAGGGGCAGCTGAACAAGGGTCAAATGGCAGTCAATCTAAATGGACAGCTGTAATTCCACAAATGCTAAGTTCCCAAGGTGACAATGCCGCGGTAGTGGCGCTTCAAGAATCTGGATCACTGCTACCAGGAACTACGGATGCACCACAGGCAGGGGCACCTTCTCGACACGGTGAAGGTGCCGATGCTATAGAAGAAGCAGTATGGAACCTCGGTACTAGAACTCGAGAAAACAATGTTTATATTTACCATTTAGACATGACAGACCGGACGAACATTTCAATAGTCTCTAGAATAAGAGCTGAAGAAATTCTTGTCTTTCCATTCCCAACAAGGGACCCAAGACCCATTTTTGGTATACGTATAGGAGATGATTATTTTTTTAATATACATGCTGGCGCATATGCTGCAAATGAAGCACCTGCTCAAGTAAACGAGGTGCACAATTATATGGCTAATATAGTAGTACCGCCGCTATTGGTCCCCCCTAGACCTAATGCAAACTGGATAATTATGGGTGATTTTAACAGAGCGCCCTGCAGTGGACCGGGCGCGTTAGGGCCTCGCTTAGACCAAATTCAGGGAGTTGAATTTCGAATAATTAACACTGGAGGAGCTACTCACGCTGGTCAAACACCAAGAGAATTAGATTATGCAGTTATAGGAAGAAGGATTCCTGCGCCTCCAGCACCACCTTTTGGAGCAGGACCAGCATTTTTAAGTGTTGCAACCCTTACACAGCATTTGTCAGATCATTTTGGAGTTCGTTTTGCACCGCCACCATAATAAAAGCAATTAAAAAGATGGAAAAAGATAATTTAAAGATGAGTAAATTACCGAATGGTCTAACGATTAAACAAACTAAATTTTGTCAAAACTATCTCATTCCTCCCCATAATGCGACTCAAGCGGCTATTTCAGCAGGTTATTCACCTCATATTGCTAAAACGATAGGGCATCGATTAAAAGCGAATCCTAAGATACAAGAATACTTAAAATCGTTGCAGTCTGATTTAGAAAGTCGAATGACGGTTAGTTATGAATGGAAATTGAATAAATTAAAGGAGATTGTTGAAGCGTTTATAGAAAATAAAGAAAACTTAATTTCGAGTAAGGTAAATAGCGCTATTCAAGCGATTGCTGAAATGAATAAAATGCAAGGTCACTATTCCCCTGAAAAGCATGTGAATGTCAATATAAAAACAGATCCTGATCTCCAACAACTAGAAAGTCTAATTAATCAGCATGGTAAGGAATATTGAACAAGTTCATGAAGATATATTAATAACAAAAGCTAAACTTTGGGGATCCTTATTATTATTTACTCAAGTGTTTTACCAATTACGCACAGGACGTGAATTTAGCGTTTCTCAGCCCACGTGTCGCGAACCCCATGTCATAACACTCTGCCGAGCGTTAACGCAGACGGTACGCGGTGAGATACCCCTTCTCTTAATTAACATTCCACCACGCTATGGTAAAACGGAGTTACTCATTCATTTTGTAGCATGGAGCTTATCACGGTATCCTGATTCCCAATTTCTTTACGTTTCCTATTCGCATTCTCTAGCAAAAAAACAAACACAGACCATTCGTCAAATTATGGCATTGCCGCAATATAAGAAATTATTCGATGTCCATTTATCGGATAGCTCTAGTGCCAAAGACAATTTTGAAACAACACAAGGTGGCTCTGTATTTGCGGCAGGAAGCGGAGGAACCATTACAGGACGTGGTGCAGGGCTACAGAATGTTGATCGCTTCTCGGGCGCAGTTATTATTGATGACATTCATAAACCGGATGAAGTCACGAGTGATGTAATGCGCGAAGGTGTTATTGACTGGTATTACAATACGCTACAAAGCCGCGTTAATTCACCGGGAAAAACGCCGATTATTTTTATTGGACAACGATTACACGAAGCAGATTTACCGAGTCATCTGATTAAAACACAATCCTGGGAAACGCTTATTTTACCGGCCTTAGATTCTGTGGGTAATGCAGCCCAGTGGCCATTACACCTACTACCTTACCTCCTTTGATAGGACATCATCTGCTAGTTTTCCCATTAAACCTGTACTTGCACCGCCATATATAAGTTGGATATTGCGTTCTGCAAAAAACTTTCCTAAAGCCAAGGTTGCCTCTAAATACTTAGGGTTTTTAGGAATGGCCGCGCCAAGAAATACACATACACTTTTCATAGTAACCCCAGTTCAATTTTTATTATTTATAGTAAAATCCATTTTTACTATAATGAATTATTGTAAGCGTTAATCTCTGAAGAAAAATTTATTATTTGGTTTATAAATTCTTTCTTCTCCGAATCATTAAATTTTTTAAATATTTCCATTGTATTAATTTTATTAAGTAATTTGTTCTTAAGGTCATTTTCAAACTCGATTGATTGAATAAGATCAATAAGAATTTTAAAATTTTTAATATTTTCTCTCTCTTCTGCATTTAAATCTTTCTTTAAAAAAAGTAAGCTACTCTCAAAAAAATGGGTTCTAAATTCCTTTAGGTTAAAATTTTTGATATATTTTTCGAAAATCTCCTGCTCCAACTTACTTTTTTTTGTAAATAAAGGGGGCTTTTTTCTAGGTCCTCCAAGGAAATTTACTATCTCCTTTTTATCCTTCAAATATAACGGTTTTCCATGAAATAATTTTTTTAAAGATTGTGTTTGCATCATGAGTTCGCTCCAAAATTTTTTGGTAAGTATACTTTTTCATTGATAAGAAAAGTCCATCCATTCTTAATGGCTATTAGTACAATTTCAGCTTTAGAGCGACACTGCAGTTTGTTTTTCAATTCCTTAATGATCGAACGAACAGTTGCTGTTGGTATTTTTAAATAAAGTGCTATCTCAGGGGTAGTAAAGGCATGAAGAATACACTTAAACACATCAACTTGCTTTTTGGAAAGATTCTTATCTCCAAATGCTTTTCCTAAATACAAGCGCTGCTCTTCAGGATTGAAATATCCTTCCTTCTTGGCCAAAGTGAACCCACTTACACAAATATTGCACCCTATAATTCCTACAACCTTGTCATTATCATCCAGAAGGCTTGTTTTAGTGATTAAAAAATCCTTTATACCACCCGCTACTTGTATAGATTCTAAATGATTGATTTGGGGTTTTCCGGATATGACTTCTCGATCGGTCGTTCGAAAGGATTCAGCTGAAGAATCTTTCCAGATTAAATCATAATCTGATTTGTTGATGATTTGTTGAGGTGAATCAAGAGCAGCATATTCAGCGGTAGAATCATTACATCCGGTATATTTTAACCGTATATCCTTTTCAAAGTAATTTATATTGAGATTACTTAAATTTTTTAAAATACTTTTCATTTTATATTCCTTAATTTGCTTACTTTGTTCATGTCCTTTTTGATAAAGCCAGCTTTAAAAAGGCAATCTTATTAATTATATATAATAATAAACAATATATTTTGTTATAAATATTTTTTATACTTTTTTGACAAAAGTTTATGTCCAAGCTATCGATATATTTATATAAAGTTATAATCTAGCTTGATACTCCATTTCATTATTTTTTTAGACTTTCATAGATTATAAAAGAATTTTATTAATAAAAAACATACAAATGTATGTAAAAAATAATAAATTTAACTAATTTAGTTCTATTTATGCTAATAATAGGATTATTCTTCACTTCTCTCCTCCTTGCTTCTCGTAAAATCTCAGCCAAATATGATATTCTTCAATTATTTTTATTGATTCATGAAAAAAATTCATAAGCTTTTCAACATAATCAATGGCAGGTAATTCACATTTTTCCCCATCTAAATCACGCCATCTTTCTCCCAACGCAATTAATTGAAAATTAAATTTCCTTTCATACGTCGTAATTAAAGAGCAATCCTCAATTGCGTTTTCTAAATCCTCAGCCGTACAAGATTTTTTTAAAACACCATCTGCGCCTAGATTTCGATATTTTTCTTCAGGGCCTTCACACAGGAGATCGATTTGTAGTGTTGGCAGAAGAGGGTGTCGTTATTTTAAAAACGATATTTCCCCCTGAACAAAGCGAATACTACGACCTAGTTAAAAAAACCCGTCGCGCTGTAAAAACAGCAGGGGTAACAAAAGCTTCTGTCAGTGCTGCTATCAAAAAAGTACGTAAAAAATAATTAAACTTGTCCAATGGCTATTACAGGTGAAGCAGGGGAGCTGTTAAAAATATTTCAGTGGTTATCAGAACAAGAGTCTATTAACATAAAAAAAGACCTTGTTGTTAAAGAAAAAGTTAGTCATGAGCTAGCAGATATTATCTTATATATCATACGTATTTCAGATCAACTGAATATTAATCTTAGCGAAGCAGTTCAGAATAAAATTGAAATAAATAATACTAAATATCCAGCAAAT
>VBOA01000088.1:0-2371 GCA_005877695.1 Gammaproteobacteria bacterium
TTGCTAGCACTCGGTTATAAGGATGAACAGATAGTCAAGGCTGCTGCAAATAGCGGCGGATCCAAAGGACTCAACATCTTACTAGACAAAACCAAGCGTTTACAAAAAACTGACATATTAATTTCTAATAATTTTTTAGGACCTGTTTTATTTAGTTCCCCTAGATTTACGGATACGATGAGACAAAAAGAGAACGAGGCTCGAATGCATCAAGGGGTTTGGAAATAGGGATGGCGAAGAATTGTTGCCTAATAGTCTTAAATTGGATATTAATAAAGCTGAATTTTTATTTTTTAGTCCTAATAAATATCTGTTTTCTGCGAGAGATCAATGATCAAATAAGGTTTGTTTGATTTTTGAACCGTACTCCTTCCCCTTCACAAGCCAAGGACTTTTAATCACTAGATCTTCTTTTGTGACGGGGCAGGTTTTACAATAGAAGAATACCGCAACTTAAATAAAATACTTAATAACGGTATATATGAATTAATAGAAGCGACAAGGAAGGAAATTATACCTATAACAAAGGCTGCAGAAATAGCCGAATTACCAAAAAAAAATCAACTTCATGAATTATCCTTAATTCTTGGCAAGAAAATAATTAAAAAAGAACCTAAATTTAAGCAAAAACCACTTAACAAAATGCTATCAATTATTTTAAGATTACTTTATTTAATTACCTTTGCGTTTATTACATATATAGCTCTCATTTACGTTTATAAGCAATTTCAAACTAATTCTTCAATTAGCTGCTCATTAAATTTTTCTAACCAAGATTGCTATCAAAAACTGATTCAAAAAATACATATTCAAAAAATACATAAGGCTAAGCACTTTATTTTAATTCAACCACCAAACATGTTAAAAGGAAAAGGTGGAAAAAATGTTATCAATGCATTAGAAGATGCAAAAAATAGAAAAATATCAATAAAATATATTTTAGACAAAAATCTTATAAAATATCATTTTCCACTTTTGGATAATGAAGCTAGATTTTGGATTGATACTAAACCTAAGTCCTATGAAGAAGTAAAAAACCAAATAATATACATTAATGGTATCAAAAAAAGTGGAATGATTTACTCGATACTTTTTGATTAGTAAAGCTTGTTTTATAGTGAAAAACACGAAAAAACGCTCATTTTAAGGGCTAAAAATGACTGCCGATAATCGGAATTATCGGATGTTATATGCTTGAATTCGCGCACCCAAGCAGCATGCACTCACCTAAAGCACACTCCAATTCAAGTTTGTCATCATCTGTGACTAGTAATCTCCAATCAGTATTGGCTCTACATTACGATCTCGATGTTTATCCCAAAACTCAAAGCCTTTAGTATGATTATGAGCACCTATTTTTAAATTATTTAAAAATATGCTTTTATCAGCATCAGAAGAATTTCTAGGTAGATAAATTTCAATTCGACCAATGATTAAACTTCTTGCATTATGGTCTCGAACATACGGAATTATTATTAAAATTGCTCCATCTTGCAAAGAATCTTTCCTTTCAAATGCTTGAATAAAAAGAGATTCACCCCGTTTATTATCTCTAGTTAAAAACCCATCATAGCCCAATAGCGCATAATCGACGTTAGTTAGGAATATTGCCTCATAGTGATCCTTGGCTTTTGCTGTGGCATCCTCGTAGGATGCACTTTCAAAACGTTCAAACCAGGCTTCATCCCCTTTTTGCATACAAAAAAAAGGGCCAACATAATTGGCTTCTTCTAACGACCAAATCATATGTGCACCATAAAACCCAACAAACTCAGCAAAATTAGGAATGGTATATATAATTGTTTTATGGGTTTTAACCGGCTGGACTCGAACATATCTCGCTTTTCTTCCATCGGTACATTCCCATTCAAGTTTGCCCTCATCGGTAATTAGAAAATGAGTCTTTTCTTCTCGAGGCGCTGAAGGCTGATCGGTAATAAGTATATTATTTTCAACTCGATAAGTAAGAAACATTTTTTGATCCTTATGCTCATCGAAGATCGTATAAATAAGCTGACCATCTGCAGTAAAATGAAGCTTTACATTTCCAAATAGTTGAATTGATTCAACATCGTCTGAATCACGGATCCAGGTACCCAATAAGAGTTCACTATTAGTTTTCACAATTTTTTTTCTCTATTAGTTTAGAAAGTCTACTTTTATAATCTGATGAAAAAGGAACGCTTTGTCTATATAAAAGGCCGGCTCCAGGCAATTGATTAGTTACCCATAAATCTATTAAATGCTCATTATTAATACATTTATCAATTTCAGGTATAACTTTTTGCAATAAGCATTCTTGAATTTCCTGCTCTAAAAATTCCATTGATGTTTCTTCATCAATAACCCACCATTTATCATTCTTCTCTGG
>VBOA01000088.1:2488-5149 GCA_005877695.1 Gammaproteobacteria bacterium
TAAACGCCAAGATTGATAGTAAATTTTATTCCAAACTCGTTACTGCTACTCCAACTCTTTTGAAAGCCAATAACACCCCAATTATCTTCATTTTTTTTATAAAAAATACCTGCTCTGCGCGAATAGCCATGTTCTTTTAAGGTGCGCTGAATGTTTTTAAGTAATTGTTTATACGCTTCAACTAAATTCATGTTTAATCTTATGGATATTGATAATATACGGTATTAACTCGATAATTTTCGTGTTGTAATAACCAAGCATCCCTTGCTTCTTGAATCTGATTAGCACGTGGTGGATTCCCCGATTTCACTTCGATACCACCTAAACATACACCATTTCTCCAAACTTCTATATCTATACGTCTAGAACCTAACTCAGTAGCTTTAGTAACCTCTATTCTTGCTACTAACCCATGTTGCTGCAAACCATGAGCCAACATGTCTCTAAATGCATCCCCAACAAGCTTATTATGCCATAATTGACGTGCTGCAAATGTCGTTTGCCTGGCTAGAATACCTTCAGTTTTAGGGTTTATAAATCTACCAATTCCTGAAACACGAACTCCCCCATAAACCATTCGTCTATGGTCAGCATCCACATCGTGCCGTATACTAGCAGGCACCCACAAACAGCTTCCATCAAGATTAATTCCCGCTTTTGTTGCACCAAATTTCAACTCAATAAAAGAATTTTCTAGTTTTTGACCACCATTAATTTTTTCTTTTAAAAGATCATTATGCTTTTCAAGCGCCTTTTTAGTTTCGGTTTCAACGACTTCATCTAAATTATAGGATGAATTAGTAAAGATCTGATTTAAACTTTCGAGTGTGTGTTCTGGATAAACCTCTTTAATTTTCTTTATGACTTCCTTATGACGACATTCCATTAATTCTTTAAGCAGGGGTTTTTCGTTTCCTTTTAAAAATTTTTCCAGTAGTTCTGTTCTTGTAAAATCCCATAAATGACTTAATTGAGCTTTAAATAAAGTTTTAAGTTGTTCAAGGCATGCCTCATATTTTTTTTTGGTTAATTCAGTAATAATTTCTGGAATTTTAGGATTAATGGATTCCTTCCATATTTTTTGCGAAACATTTTCATTCCATTTTCTAAATCCAAATTTAAAAAAGAACTGTCCTTTAAGTTGTCCATAGAGCTCTTCGCAAAGAGCTTTGACTTCCTTAGATTCCGCCGTAAACTTTAAGGATCCTATTTGTTTTCGCAAATCATTAAGTATTTCCTGCTGCTTCTGCCGTAAATTTTCCTCACAAAATTGTTCTCGCCACAGCTCAAAATTCTTTTTTAGATTCTCCCTAATTAAAATTTTGAGTCCAAAGCCGTAGTCGATTTTGCTTTTACTACACTGAAGTTAGAAGAAGTTGTTTCATTTACTGTAATAAATAATATAAGATCGCGTCGGATAATGGAAAAGATCGGTATGCATCATAATCCACACGACGACTTTGATCACCCAAAGCTACCAAAAAACAGTCCTCTTTGTCGACATGTATTATATCGACTAATACTAAGCCCGAAACTTGCGAAATAGACCACTAAGTGATATATTAAAGGTATAGGAATTTTTATGCGAGTTTTTAAAACCCGATCATTTTATCGATGGGCAAAAGAGCAAAAATTGAAAGATGAGGTTTTAAGAAAAGCTGTTCAGGAAATAGAAGAGGGGCTCTATGAGGCTAATTTGGGTGGTAGTGTCTATAAAAAAAGGATATCTATTGGAAACCGTGGAAAAAGCAGCGGATCGCGCACTATAGTTGCTTTTAAACTAAATAATAAAGCTTTTTTTATTTATGGATTTGCGAAAAATAAACGTTCCAATATTACACTTAAAGAAGAACTCGCTTTAAAAATGTTAGCAAAACTTTATTTTACTTACGATGAGAAACAAATTGATCGAGCAATAAAGATAGGGGAACTTATTGAGGTTTTATTATGAAAAAATCAATACTTAAAGTAGTCCATGAATCTGCAAAAGGCTTGTATGACGCTGGCTTGCTAGAAGCAGATACAATGCGTACCTTTGATGCCTTGTGTTTACCTCCTGTGCATGAATTAAGTCCTCGTCAGATAAAACGCATTAGATTGCGTGAGAAAGTGAGCCAGCCTGTGTTTGCGGCTTTTTTAAATATAACGCCATCTACTATTAAAAAGTGGGAAACCGGAGAGAAACACCCCAGTGGAACTTCATTAAAGCTACTTAATCTAGTAGAAAAAAAAGGTCTAGAAGCCTTAGCTTAATAAATTTGATAGAATAAAAAATTAAATATTTATAATAAAAAAACTTTGTAAAAAATACGAAAAAGTGCGTATTTGGCGGATCCAAATCATAGGTGCAACACCTTTTAATTTTCAGTATGCCCTAATCTGTAAAAAAATCTAATAATTTTCTAGGTCGATTATTCAATCGATCCATAATAAATCCAAGTTGTAGTTCGCTAAGGGTTTTAAAAAATAAATAATTAAAATATACTAATTGATTGTAATCTAATAAGAAGGAGATTTATGATGAAAATACCATTTGGTTCGCGTGCGCCTAATGAAAAAGAATTAGCTCAATTAGAACAGCTAGGATTCGACCCAGCTAAAATAACTCACCAGGGCCGTTATTATTTTTTAGAGCTACCTAATGATCCTAGAATTCAAGTA
>VBOA01000089.1 GCA_005877695.1 Gammaproteobacteria bacterium
AAAGCCTTGATGTGTTAAGAAAATTAAACGAACAAGAGGCTGTTGGAAACGGCTTAAATTTTGAGGAAGCCCTATTTGAACAGTGTAATAATGTTAGTCAGGTTGAAATAAAATCACCTCCATCAAATTTATTAGAAACCAAAAATTCAGACTCTGTGTTAAAGTCTGAAGACAGTATAGATAGCATGATGCATGTCACCGCTCATGCGTCGATAATGTACTACGGCGATCGGCTGGCCCTTTCCACTGAAACTGTGCAATTGACAATGTCGAAAAATGATCACGACATGTTTTGTCGCGTGGTAAATTGTTTCACCGACATGGTAATGGGAACATATACAAACAAGGATGTGCAAAAACTTAGGGAGGATCACGATTACATGCTGAGACGTTGGGATTCCGGTAACGGGGCTGCTAAAAATCTCTCGGTCAATGATCCCAGACGTACCGTGAGCGATGAAATACACAAGATGATAAAGAACATGTTGGAATCGCCGGTGTATTACACGTCCAGTTGTATGGCTCTAATCGCTTGCGGCATCATGTTGCGCGAGCTATTTAAAACCACTTTAAACAGAGAAGCAAATGATTTCAAAGATTTAATGCACTTTGTACGCAAATATATGCGTCATAACTCAATGTATCCATTTACATGCGAATGTAAACCAGAGTCTGGGTGTTCGGACGCGTACAAGACGCTATTGTCCCTCATATTGGAGGTTCCGCCGCTCATACATAACCAAACATACATGTTGCAAATATTGGCCTACATGGTGTACGAGAAGGAGGGAAGGGAGGAGATTTTCGTGGTAAACATGAAAAACGTTGTATCGCCGGGACTACTAGACAAAATACCGACGCGTCTTGCGATGCTCATCGGTAGTCTGGATGAGGAGGTAATACGCAGAAGAATGAAAATGTTGCGTAAAGATACGGCTCAATTGAATATCGGCAACAAGTGTTGCGGACCGTCCGCTAAGCGGCAGTACAACAAATCCGTGTTGGAAAATTTGATCACATTTGCCCACGATCCCAGAATAAATCGGTTGATTAACGCACTACCCGGCGTGGAAAACGCCACTGTAGAGTTGGTGTTTGATCGTTGCAAAGACAAACGCATGTGCCTAAACGCGGGAAACAATGGCGACATATACACACCAAAGTACAATAATTACGGAAAAAACAGGTGCTGTGGCTATTTGAGACTTGATCCCATGGGAATGTTGCCATCCAGCATTAGCTTATTGCAAATGTGCGTTTACCTTTACACCGATACATGTCAGGCACCGGCGCAAAGTCAGCGGCACTTCTTTGTACGCGATATACTCGTAGCCATGGCAAAATGTTCTATGAAAATTGACGATGCTAGTCTAGAAGATATTTTTGGTTATTTAGATCGATGCGATGTTTTCAAAGGGTTTGCGCATAATCCTATTTTTACATCAACGTTTTACAAACTCTTTCAGTCGTATCTAAAGAGCATGAAGAATATGGCTAATCGTTTCCAGACCAAACGTCGTAAAGTTAATCGCGCATTGGAAAAAATTTCCAACGGCAGTACATCAGCGATGTAATATCACAACTATGAGGATGTAAAAAAAAGTGTGCGATAAATAAATTGAAAAATACTTTTTATTTTGTAATGAACTATGTCTATGCAATACAAACTATTACTGCGACAACAAAAGGCCTTCGTAGAGCGATCTAAACAGACGAGCATTGTTAAGAGCACATCCTTTCCCAGGGCGGTTGATATGAAAAGCACACACCATTGGTTCCGGTTTGAACAGCTCCTCCGCCCAATTAGGAATCTTTCTTTTGTCGTTTTCCATGGTGGACACGGTGCACTGGAGATGTTCTTTGTAGACCTTCCTAATGTGATTGGCTTTTACGCGGTTTTCAACAATCACATGTTCCGAGTTGTTCAACAGTTCCAAAATATCGGCATATAATCCTGTGAATGGCACTTCCCCGTCCCACCAATTTATGCCGTGATATTTTAGTAGGTTATCATAGGTAGTCCGATTTATCCCTTGAAACCTGGGTGGTTTAGAAACCACTCCATTCTTGTTGCAGAGAGGACTGCGTAATAGATAATGTTGTTGAAAGTTTGTCCCGGTTTTGGTGCGTCCAACAATTGCCAATTCTTTTAAAATAATGTTTTTCTTGAATCCAATCAGATAGTTGAAATCCAAAAATAAGACGTCAAAGGGTGCGTCGTGCTTACATTGATTGTGCGTGCACATAATCATGTTTTCGTGAGCGTCTCCCTCGATCAAATGCCCGCTTCTCTCGCCTTCTTGGTTGGTCTTGTAAATAATCTTGTTTTCAAAAGCTTCCTCGGATATTTTATTTTTCAAATGTCCTCTTCTTCCGCTTCCGACCAAATGTTGTTGTTTCACCATTTCTGACTGTACAAAACAGCTCAAACAATTGGTAGTCTCTTGTGGAACAAGGTGACAGGGAAACGGGGGT
>VBOA01000090.1 GCA_005877695.1 Gammaproteobacteria bacterium
CATTACAATGGAACATGTTGTTGAGTATTTGAAGACCGAAGGCGATGAGACTTTTCGTGATTCGTTTAATCATCAATTGGACAATATTTCTGTTGGGGGCAATCTGGAAACATCGTCAGTGCAACCCAAGTGTAAGGTGCGGATTGTTGCTGGCGCCTCTTTGTTAAATGTTCCGCAAACACCTTTGGTGGAGAAGGTTCCAAAAACAGCCGTCTCCACAGTTGAAGCATGCAAACAGAAACAGTCCAAACGGACCAAGCGGACCAAAGTGGTGGCAGACGAGCCGGTCCAAAGTGCTGGCAAAAGTAAGAACAGACGGACGGTAGATACATCCTTAAAACATTGTTTGAAAAACAAAATGGTAAATAGAGAACGGTTCCAACGGGTGCAGAGAGATGTGTTTAGAAGGAGAATTACATCTTTGGCAGATAAATGGCTGAAGCTGTGTCCCAACGGTGAGTTTCTGAAAAAAGAGATTGTTGTGAATGAGGATAAGGCCACGCCAATACCAAAAGCCACTGCAAGACGGAAAGAAGTTGGACATAACGTTGCCGATGCGCCGACATGTGTCGATAAGGCAGACGACCTATTTAGTATGCAGCACGGGTATTTTTACTACCAGATTTTTCCCACAAACAATTTGGAAACGTTGGTGAAAACCCGTAGGATTCCCGTCAATGATGAGGAAGAAGAAATTGACATTCTTGTGGATACACTAGCCATCATAGCCGATATTTATTTAAGAATTATGTTCAACATGGAAATAAGACCGGCTGTATTTATCAAGTTTGATGATTTCAGTGTGCCAGTTTTGTTTGCGCGACAAACAAAGGAAGCGCCAGACATTTGTTTTACTGGACCACCCGGCCGTTATTGGTCAAAGATACTTCATTTAGACAATGTGGCAAAGCTTAGCCAACATATAACACTTGGGAGGGTGCGTTCTGGCCGGCTAATGCAGGACAGCACATTTATTGTGGTTGGCGAGGGCGATCTTTTAGAACAGATGCATACTGTAACACCTGAACATTTTGTGTCACCCTCAAGGTACAGGCGTTATTTTAAAGAAATGTGTAATTATGTAACGTCGATACCTGAAATTGATTTGTCCAACCTCGGGTGGGAGGTGATTGAAGGGGATGTTGTGGTGGACCCCATAAAGACGTTTCTACCCAAAATGAACCCTACAAAAGAGAGGTCGGCCGACGACTCTACTTTTGTCGGATACATAGAAATGTTGGTGTTGATGATAGTGCATCGGTTGAAAATGGAAGAAGCCAAAAATCCGTGGAACCATCAACAATCGTTGCCTCAACTAAAGGTGCATCGCTCACAATACAAATTTGAAATTTCTGGCCGAAAGCAACACCCAGGTGTGTATTATTATCGAAATCATAACAATTACATTACTCAATTATCCACCGTAAACATGGCAGACGGTATGTTTGGCGATGAAGAAACGGCTTCTAGGATGTTGGAAGACGACCATGGCATTTATTTTTATGACGTTCAGCCTGTCAACGAGGTGCTGTTAAAATTAGCATCAAGAGAAGTATTGACGGTGACCCCCAATCAACAAGACTTTTACAAGTACGTGCTGAGCGAGTGCGACGATGTAAAAGAGATGATTGCCTGCTCCAACCACACAATTAACTACACCGTTAAACAGGCACTGGAAAACAACATGTATCTACATCTGCATGAAAGTGACCCTACCAGGGAAAATGTATCTACATTCTTGGGACACGCCGCTAGTATAATTGTAAAAGCCAACTTGAGCGAATACAAATGCACGTATTATTTTGAAAAATCACCACAACGCCTGAGCAGATCTATGGCGATGCTCCCGTCTAATTTAGATTATGGCGATTGCATTCTCAGGTCGTACAGACTAAAGTGGATGGATGGTCATTACGTCATGTATCCACTGTTTGCTGCCGTGTTTAAACATCTGAGCGTGTTTGAAGACAATATGCCAACCACACAACCCGCTACGGATGACGAATTCTACACCTTTCCCTCCTCATGCAACAGCGAGCTTACCGGATACATAGAAAATTTCAATTTTGATCTTCTGTCACCCAGACCGTCACATCCGGAGACACATCATGACAATGTCGATCCCACGGGTTTGCATCCACTAGCAGACAGCAGCGAGATTTCCAGCAGTTCGACCAACACCATGGACCAATTTTTGAACATAAAAATAGAACATATTCTACCAAATACAACATCGGGGCCAACAAGGTGCATGCCAGAACTCGGGTGAACGCTGCCCGGCTATCGCCTAGAATTGTCAAGACATAGATCACAAGTGGAAGAAACTAGTACCTGATTTTAGGATATGTTAGACTATTAGATTTGTATTTTGTATTGTATTGTATTTTGTATTGTA
>VBOA01000091.1 GCA_005877695.1 Gammaproteobacteria bacterium
AGGCTTGGCTAATGATACCATTTGGATCATTATTTAATGCACAGATTTCATTTATGATAGTTATTTCAGCAATGTCATTCATTTCGGAAAATATGGTACGTAATTCTATTTCATTCATTTTTACACTCTCTGTGGTAGACCTGAGTGGATACAATTGATTATCTGTGAGTGGTGTATTTGGTATGTTGTCCGTGTCCGTTATTAGCTGTAGTTGTTGACTTGTGTGTGGATATGCTTTATTATAGGTTGGTTCACACTCTTCTATGTTCATTTCACACTCAGTTGATACATAATTTATATTTGGTACGTTGTTTGAATCGAAATGATTTTGCATATAATTTAAACTTTCTGTTGTAACAGTTTGTTCTAAATTGGCTTGTGTCTCCGTTTGTTGGAAATGACTAGGCATTCCATTAGGTTTAAAAGTATTACCTGCGATGTTCCGTTACAGTTTTATATCCATCTTCTGTGAAGATCGATACCTTGCAAACAAAACAAAATTTATTATAATTTTTATATTATACTAATTAATAGCTGTTTCCCATCGGCTTCGCCCGACATAATATTGTGTTTTATTACTACTATACAGGGTGTCCCGTAACTCTCCGGACAAATTTATATAGGGTTATTGCTTAGGTCAAGACAAACACATTTCACCATATGAACATGGGTCTATGGTGCCTTGTTTCCCGTCTGTCTGTCTGTATGTGTGTTTTACAAAAAAAATCATAACTTCTAAACGGTTTGAGATACATAATTTGGATTTTGCACAAATGTTTCTCTTATTAATACCTAACTTTGTACAAAGTTATACTAAAATATCATTAGCCGTTTCAAAATGGCAGTCATTTTAAATATTTGATGCAAAATTTCACGAAAACCGTTGAATTTACAAAACCTTTGCTAGAGGCATAAAAGTTAGCCCATTTCATTTAGATTGTAATGAGACCTTATTTGTTAAGATTGGATAAAGAATAACAGAGAAATTAGTTATTTTTGTAATGCATGACCAATTTTCTCCATTTAAACAATGCTAATACGGTACTCCTTTTACATTGTTTAATTAACTTTAACATGGGGAAAATGGAGAAAAGAATATTACCCTCAGAGCTTTGTTCTTTGATTTCAAGTGATGAAATATATTCATATCAGCTGTTAAGTAGCTTTAATGATTTTTATAACAACAATATTATTTCCTCAATCTAGCCCATGTTAAACTTTTAGCATTGTTTAAATGGAGAAAATTGGTAATGCAGTAGAAAAATAATTAATTTCTCGGTTATTCTTGATCCAATCTTAACAAGTAAGGTATCATTAGAATCTACATGAACTGGGCTAACTTTTATGCCTCTAGCAATGTTTTTTTAAGTTCAACGGTTTTCGTGAAATTTTGCATCAAATATTTTAAATGTCTGCCATTTTGAAATGAATAATGATATTTTAGTATAATTTTATACAAAATTAGGTATTAATAAGATAAACATTTATGCAAAATCTCAATGCTGTATCTCAAACCGTTTAGAAGTTATAAATTTTTTTGTAAAACACACATACAGACAGATAGACGGGAAACAAGGCACCATAGAACCATGTTTATATGATGAAAAGTGTTTGTCTTGACCTAAGCAATAACCCTATATAAATTTGTCCAGAGAGTTACGGGACACCCTGTATAATTGCTGTACCCTTGACTTCGCTACAGGCTAATATATTTTAATGTAATCGCAATAGAGGTTCAAATGGACTAAATTTAAACTCTAAAAGACATATGGAAGTTAGAGAATTATCGTAGAGCGTGTTCATGAACAAAAGCCAGTGGGGCATAGCCCCGATGTCGTAGGGAAATGTGAATGCTTTAGGTCGTCTATAAACTTCGGAAAAAAGGCTATACACAATTTCAACTCGCTAATAAATCAGGACAATGGAGAATTGGTGACACTGGCGTATAGTGAGGCAGAGTCCCGAGGTCAAATGGGAGTATTAATGCTTTAGTTGGTATATACAGCGTGTTTCAAAAGTATGGAAACGGCTTAATATTTTACAAACCATAGCAGATAACATCTATCAACTTTGCACAGTGTCATATGGCTATGTAACCTATTTTTCCTTGCTATTACCATGACATTCCAACCATGGGGGGACGGCCCACAGAGGAAGTCATGGAAATCTTAAATGTAAACATGGGTGAGTAATACCTCATTTTAAAGAGCTCAGTTAGTAGAGTAGAATGCCACAAACCGCATCTCAAAAAGTGCATCCAATCAGAAATGGCGGGTTGCTTTAGGTACACATTGTGAAGTACATTATGC
>VBOA01000092.1 GCA_005877695.1 Gammaproteobacteria bacterium
TATAAGTTTTACCCTGTTACGTGAAATTTGTGTTTTACCATGGATACGTTGGAGTCTGAATTGTAATTTTAAAAGCAAGAGCACTCTAATAAATTAAGTATATTATTTTACAAACATATATATAGTCTTAGATATGCATTTATTACGTACACAACGTGTGTCAGTATATTATTAGGGTCATTTGGAACAACAGTTTTAAACAGTGGGGATTTTTACCCTAAAGTGGGGATTTTTCCCAAGCCTACTGGAGATTTTGACTTAATTCCATCTAGCAATACTGGTTGTGACCGGCCACTGACATTCACCTTTCTTTTAGTGTATGGTGTATTTAGAGTTGATTGTATTTCAAAAACTTCATCGTTTTTGTCATTTTTACCATCTGAACATCTTTTAATTGTATTTGTCTGACTATTTCCACCAAAAACGAAAAAAAAACAAACCATATTCACTATTATCATTTTTGTTGTGGACTCTTCATATGTAATCCGTGTATATACTAATACATACATAAAAAATGAATAGTATATATGAGAGAACTCGTTTACGAGTATTTTATTGCTCCAAAATAGATGAAACTACAGCTCTTTATACGCTCCAAAAATATTGGTAAAAAAACGTAAATGGTTTATTAACGATATCTTCAGTAATTGTAAAGATATTTGAACGTTTAAAAGCTCATTTTGTAGGTAATTGTAAGCGCTACATTCTCTGAAAATTTGGATTTTTTTAAAGTCTTTGATTTTTATAAAATGCTATTTAA
>VBOA01000093.1:0-2619 GCA_005877695.1 Gammaproteobacteria bacterium
ACACATTGACAGACAGAAATCTTTTTCGCCGGATTTGGATTATATGATAGTCAAAACATAAAAATAAGAAATCTATTATACTAATTCGCTAAGGAATTTCTTGTAAGCAGCTAAACTCTTTTACTTATGAACCGATTTTGATGATTGATGCATCAAATTAAAGGTATTTCTCTGTAGAAGTCATGGAATCATTTTGATCGCCCTAAGTGATAAGGGCTCTACCCTACGGCCCTTCAGAGTTTGCCCCATAAGACTGCATGCTATTAAGAGGTAAACAAATCACATATGGCAATGACAATTTTCAAAGAGTTATCAACTGTTTACACTCATATTAGGATTTTAACATATAGATGAACTAGAGGCTTGGTGCTCGAAATCGAGCACTTTGTATATAAATGGTCATCTAGGTTACCTAAAGTGTAAGGAAGTTGGAAGTCCCTAAAAGAGCTTCCCATAGTTCATCATCACCATTACATATCTCATACTTGAATTTAAAAGTTACATTTACCTGCTGATGTGCCTTTAACCTTATACTTTATTTTGATTTAAAATTAACGATTTTTAACTACAAATAGCTTACTATACCATTCCTTCAAATCAATTCAGGTGTGTGTTAGATTTTGGTTATTTGGATCTCATAGTTTTACTTGAATCCCACAAAAATTACCCGTATATTTTGCCCCCAAGCCTTTCCGTGTCATTTAAAAATAGTTAGTTCGCACCCAGCCTTCGACCACACTTTGGGGTGTTCGTCCTACCTCTCTGTTGGAACTGATTCGCTAAACTGGGAGATGAGTTCAGCTTGCAACCACAATGTCATCTTTATCTAAACACATATTGTAAATCAGCTATTATCTATAAACCATATGTCAGCCTGTCTAAGATAATAATAATAGCATACAGAAGTTACTTTCCAAATTCAACATCAAAAAAGTATATAAGTGGTATAATTTCAAAGCATTGACAATTATCCATATTCAGGTTAATGTAATGAGGAAGCTTTAAAACATATTATAATAGCTCATCGTTCCTTTGGAAATTCACTACAACATGGAACAGCTGATTATAAATCAGGGACATTAATCATAATGCAACTAAAGTTTACATAAGGCACCTGATAAATAACAGCTGGATTGTCTTATTAGGCATTTAAAAATACAAACAGATGTGTACATTCATTTCCATGCTATTTAAATGGGAATTATTTAATTAAATTAAAACTTTATGGTTTAAAATTAAGAAAAATGATTATTTTTCCCTCAAATTTCATGCCCAGACAATTAAAATGAGACCTCTCCCAGCTTTCTACGACATCCCGAATTCCCACAATTTTGAATCAAAAATTTCGGTTACAGAATTATATATAAGGATTATTATTAATGGCATATTATGTGGCAAGACTACCCATGTTGCAGCAACCCGCGTCTAGCGATTTTTCGTTATTATGAATTGAAATATGCAGAAATAGATCATTTTTAGTGGTGTGGCTATAAACATAATGCAATAATATTGCATGCAATATTCTGAGAACAAAATTATTCAGCATCCTGCGTCTCATAAAACTCAATTATTATTTATTAAATAGTTTATAGTATCTAGGCCTATATTAGGCTTTAAATATATAATTTCCAGTACATTATTCCAAAAACAAAATAACTGTATGTGCGTGACTGTGCAGCATAACTGTATACAACACCCTGTGTTTGTTTTAATTTCCATTACCTATCTTTTATTTTTATGTATTATAAAAATGGCTAATTAATTGAAGCCGCAGACCAAACCCATTTTAGAGTGAAGCAAATCAACTTCCAAAAGGCCGAAGGCGAACTCACCCAGCCATAGTGAAGCCGAAGTCAGATCCTATATGTCAGAAAAATGAAGCAGCTAAGGCGATACCTAAGGCGGAACTCACCCAGCCGAAGTGAAGCCAACTGCCGATCCCATATGTCAGCGAAGAGAAGCAATATATCAGTGGATGCCTAATCCATCTGCGACTAAACAAAGTAGCAAATCAAGTGGGCCCGCAGGCTGAACCCATCTGCAAGGGTGGCGAAGCAGCTAAGTTGAGACCTTTGGCCGAACCCACCCAGCCCAAGTGAAGCCGAAGGCCGATCCCATGTATCAGCGAAGGGGGCAGCAAATTAAGTGAGGCCTGCCGAACTCATCTGCGAAGGAAGCGAAGCAGCCAAAGTGTGCCCGTAAGCTGAACCCGCCCAACCGAAGGCTGATCCTATCAGCCAAGCGAAGCAATATACCTACCAGAAGAGGAATAAGGCCGACCTCATCTACAAGCGAGGCAGCAAATGAAATTGGGGCCACAGGCTGAAATCTTATGCGAGCGAAGTGAAGCTACCCAGCTAATGTGAGACCAAGACCAATCCCATCTGTCAGCTAAGTGAAGCAATACATTAGGTAAATCTGCAGACCGAACCCATTTGCGAATGAATCGAAGCTACTAAGGCCGCAGGCTAATCTCAGCTAGGGAATTGAAGCAGCAAATTAAGTGACGCCACAGGCCGAAGAAGTGAAGCCTCCCAGCAAAAGTGAGGCCAAGACCGATTCCATCTGTTAGTGAAGTGAAGCAATACATAAGCAAAGCTGCAGACCGAGCTCATTTGC
>VBOA01000093.1:2668-4932 GCA_005877695.1 Gammaproteobacteria bacterium
AAGTGAGGCCACAGACCGAACCCACCCAACTGAGTGTATCCAAAGGCCGGTCACATCTACCAGCGAAACGAAGCAGTTTATCAGATGAGGCCTGATTTAAGTAGTTAATATTATTAACTGGAACCGACTAGTATTACCAAATTCTGAGCAATGTACAGACAAAACTCTTATTTTATTTATATAGATTAAGTGTAACCATGAGCAGCTGATTATATATGTTCAATCATTATCGTTTACTTTCTTAATCTATACTAGCTGGGTACCCGTGCTTCGCTACAGTGTATGGCAAAACTAAAATAAATACTTTTTGCTTCATGGGACCTCAAAAACCGTATTTAAGATAAACCCCTTTCTAGTACCCTCTAGCGCCGAATATACATTAGCATAGTAAATTTCAACTTCCTAGTTATTTTAGATACGAAATTAAGGTAGTTAAGGGGAATAAATATTTTTTGAAATCACAATTACGCAAAATCCCTTTGTAGTATTTTCCCAGGGCCTAAAATACATGTGTATACCGAATTACAACTTCGTACACCTTTTAGATACAAAGTTATGTAAGTTATGGGGAATAATCAACTTCTGCTTCCTGGGACCTCAAAAATCACATTTCAGCCTAATCCTTTCGTATTAATTCTCTGTTGTCTAAGATACATGTGGATACCGAATCCCAACTTCCTAGCACTTTTAGATACGAAGTTAGGATAGTTATGGGAAATAAAAAACTTTTGCTTCCTGGGACCTCAAAAATCACATTTCAGCCTAATTCTTTCGTATTAATTCTCTGGTTGTATCTCTTATGGGCGAAAAATAACACTGCTTCTTATGGGCAAAACTGAACATAGATTAATATGTATAACATGACTAAACTTGAGAAGGATTAAATACAATTAGTTTTTTTGAAAAACTAAATATACAGGGTGATACATGCGAAAACGTATGGAGTTGCACATTTCGTCGGGGGGGGGAATAACAGTGCTGTTTTGAACAAGTTTTCGTTAATTAGGCCTACACAAAAAAGTTTATATTTTACCAAAAAGGCAATATAAAGGAAACTTACATGAAACCGAATAATTCAGCGAGGAAGTACGCTTTTGGTGGTGAAACGATAACTTTTAAACATTGTGTTAAATCACTGAAACCCGGTAATGGTTTCTGGTAAAATTTTAAACAGGGCATAAATTTTACAATGGACCGGAATAAAACATAAAACCAAATTTTCATTAAAATCAAAGATTCTTCAAAGAATTATACGTAAAAACATTTGAGAACGGGACTATTATCGTTTTGTGAATCGAGATAAATTAAGTTTTGTTTAGATCCCAATTATATGGATGATTGGCTGTCATTTAGACACGGTTAATTATTTTGCTGTTCCATAGAGGTATAAAGCTTTTAGTTAAGATCCAAATGTTAGTGCATTACGTCAACCGTATACATGTTCGTGTATTGAAATTAAAAATCCACGAGTAACTTAAAGCATTAACAAAACCAAGTACGCTTAAAAAAGATATGTTAAAAAAACTTTTACCTAAGACTATACTGAAAAGTGTTTACTACGTTACTAATAACCGTGCCGTAATGACCTTAGACACGGGCACCATCCAATCAGAAAGCGAGTTGAGCTTGATTTATAGTGTAGCATTATTAATAGGATTGAAGTAATCAGCTGTTTATAGATGAAATAGTTGTGATCTAATTTTCATCTTCATCCGGTTGTACAAACTCCCTATATGTTTATTGTTAATTTGTTTAATTTGTTGTGAGGTACGTATAGGTTATTTTACTGAAGTTTAAAAAATAGTAGGAGCGTACTAACAGTTAAAAATGAGCGAAAGTGATGAAGAAATGATAGTGGGAACTCAAGTAAGTATAAAAGACTGCGTGTACTCTTTGACAGTTTGCCTTGGGAGGTATGAAGAAAATTTAGTTCTCGTTTATCTTTGTCCAATAGTGAACATAAGGGTATCGTTCAAACTTTCATGAAATGGCCTAAAGTTTTAGAAACCTCGGTTAAGGAAATTCATTCTTAGTGCAACTCTAAAGCTTGAGATGCATATTCACACCACATTTCAGCTTCATAGCTCTTTTGGTTGTCGAGATCTAGTGATCAGACTTTATTCCCATAAGATTAACATGGGAACTGCCGAGGCCAGTGGGGTGGAGCCCCGGTGTCGGAGGAAAAAGTCAATAGGCCTTAAACCTTGCCATGGGTATGCACAACTTATATACGAAATATCGTGAAAATCGATTCAGCCGTTTTA
>VBOA01000094.1 GCA_005877695.1 Gammaproteobacteria bacterium
TGATGATAATGACGTTGCTATTGTCGCTCAATTGCCAACAGATTATATGAAATCTGACAAGACTAGTTGGACCGCTGACAATAAAAAAATCAGTAATGTTAAAGAAGGTGACCAACCTAATGATGTACTAACATTCAATCAGGCTCTGAAACCCAGCAATATTAAGGGTGAATTCTATACCAACCTTGATACAACGTATAAATTTATGCAGCCTGTTATATTTAAACTCAGAGGTGAAGAATTACCTACAGGGAAGATGGTCAATGAACGAGAGGTTTGGGATGGTCGGGACATGCCTATTCGAGATATAGCCCCTGGATATTATGATACTGACGCGTGTCAAATCGGTCAAGCCATGGTTTTAGATTATCCAAATTGTAGATACTACAAAGCTAACCAAAAACAGATTTGTGATATAAAACCTGGAACAAAATATGGCGATGCGTTAGTATTCGAGCAAGCCCTTAGAATAGAAAACAACGAACTGTGTTTGGGTAATAGAACATTGGAACTTTATTTCAATGAATCAAATGGTGACCAGATACGTGTATTTTTTAAAGATAAGGATTAAGTAAGTTATTTAGACTAATAATAATGTAAGGCTTAGATGCTAATAACTTTAACATTTATTATCAGATTTTATTCAACTTTGGTATGGTGATAATAAAGTGTGCTATGAACAATAATGGGAGTTTTGGAGTATCTGAAAAAAGTTGGAAATTTTAGACCAAAGTCGGTTCAAAAATATTCCATGCTTTTTTGATCGATTTTACGGTATAAAATTAGGGTAAAAATGGTCAAAAAGTGGCCAAAAGTGATTTCATATCCCCATTTCATATCTACTATCAAAGAACGTTGCCAACTAAAAGTGGAAGACTTGTTGCTGCGCGGTTTGCGCAAAAAACTAGTGGAAAACTAGTCGAGAACCAGACTAAAAAGATAACCAAGACCTGTGTAAGAATCACCGCTAGACAAAAAACGTAATTTTACAGCCAATTTTTCTTGGACGGGCACTGCAATCCTGTAGTTTGTGACACGTTTCTTGATTTTATGTCCGATCATTGAAATAAAAAACTAAAATCAGTACTAGTCATTCTCGAAAAGTTTTCACACTCCCATCGCACCTCAGCTCACCACTCAACGGATCGACGTCATCTTCTCGGAGATCAGCTAACATGTCACTGCCACTGTACCTATCCCTAGCTTTCAACCTCTTGTACAGTGGTCGGCTATGATGACACAGGCAGCCGCGGCAATATTGCGTCTTCTTCGTCCGACACCCTTGACACTACTGTATCATTTCTCTGGCAATTATCTTCTTTGGCAACAAGTTTTCCACTTGTTTCTCTACATTTGAGAGAATCAACTTTCAGTTCTCCACAAAAAGTCTTCCACTTGTTGCTCTAATTTCAAGAAGAGCAACTTTTATTTGACAATTTTTAGTCTTACACTATCCGTTGTCAATTTATAATTGTCAACTTTGGGGTAAATCCCCATCGTAGCTTCTGTGGAGGGAATTTTCACAAATATTTTAGAAGATTAATTTTATTCATGTGTACCTTGTCCATAACCTACTATAGTATCCAGACTTGGGAAAAGTGAAAGCAAAAAGTAACTGATTAATTAATTTTGCAATTCTTCCACAAAACACTGAATAGTAAAAAAAAATCCTTAATAACACTAGCTGTGGCTTGATATTTAATAATTAAGTTGAAAAGCATAAGTAGGGGTGTTTTGACGGGTCTACCTCAAAATAGTAAATAGTCAAAAAAATCCAAGATTAAAGTGTAAAACCATAATTAGTGGTGTTCCTACCCTCACCCTCCATAGTAGTATGCCCTAGAGCGTGTACTTTAATTTTCAAGGTCACGGCCAGGTATTTTAAAAAAACCTCCGTCCTACCTCTTGTTGAGGTAGGAGGGAGGTTTTTTGTTATTATAATATGAAAAATGACGAGCGTCGAGTGTCACACTTCAAAATCCGCTCTCTAGTTAACAAAATTGAAAAAAAGCAAACTCCTTTTATGGTGTTGAGGCAAAGTGACCAAATCCTCAGCACAGTTTGCGTCAAATTATATTATTATGA
>VBOA01000097.1 GCA_005877695.1 Gammaproteobacteria bacterium
TATTTGGGTAAACAGTATACATTTTTCACTATTTTCACGTCAGCTGTTCATTTTTACTGTTCACCTTTTCACTGCGTGCCGCTATAATTTTTATTGTAAATTGGATTACGAGTTATTTTATTTGCATTTATTCATACATAAAGTCAAAATCGTGCGGCTGTTAGTGGAAGGAGGCTCACCTCGCCAGGGATCTTAGAATATGGGAATGCTGGTTCTGTTTTAGAATAACAAGGGACCTGCAGCTTAACTTGGGTTCCAAACAATCATTATAACTTATCAAAAGCTGTACACCAGGAATCGTATCCGGGACCTCTGGAAAAGAAGCCCCGATCGCTTCATCGGTACATTTTTTTCGTTAACCTAAACGCAATTTTTATAAGACTAGGGGACACCCCTGCACGCTTCGCGTGCCAACCCCGTTACTCGCTTCGCTCGCATGGTGGACACCTCGGCCTACGGCCTCAGTGCCTGTGTTGGGTTTTTCTTAGAAGGGCAAACTCGCTACGCTCGTTTGAATTGAGCTTTTTTCTCACGTGGTATTATAAATATTAATAATTGAAACTCATTAGATGCAAATTGCTACATCATGGGTGTGATTTTCAAGGCGTGAATAGGCCTGTGTGTTGGCGGGTACATGGCCCATTTTTGTGGAATGTTTCAGCCCATTGAGTTCAGTAATTTTTGAGAAATAGTAAGTCATAATGGAAGTTTATTAGATGCAGGTTGCTGCAACAAGGTTAAGGTTCATAAGACTAAATCCAGACTCTTTGTATAGATATATTTCTTCTGGCAAATTTTATCATGTTTTCTTACGGACAATAATTCAAATTGTTTGTTTTACATGAGCTTAAGATTAATATTCATAACTAGGGGACACCCCTGCACGCTTCACGTGCCAACCCCGTTGCTCACTTCGCTCGCATGGTGGGCACCTCGGTCTACGGCCTCGGTGCCTGTGTTGGGCATCCTTGAAAGAGTAAACTCGCTTCGCTCGTTTGCATTGCTCGGCCTTCGGCCTCGAGCTTTTTCATAGTCGAAGGAGCTTACTCGCTTCGCTCGATTGCTCCCAGGTTCGGCTTGCGGCCTCACATTCGTTGCTACTTCGCTTCGCTCGCAGATATGTTTGGCCTGCCACTTTATTAAAATAAGAAAAACATCATAACAATTGGTGCGGGTAAATTTAATGGAAGTCCTTTAGACACAGGTTGCTGGGACATTTTGAGTTTTTCCAGTTCTGGGACTTGCGGAAATAGATTTCCCGCAGATAAAACCCCCCATGATACACAAAACGTAAATAAAATCGTCCAAATCGCTTAAAAAATATATCTGAGTTGCATGATAGTGGTAATTATCATAAATAATAAATGAAACTTCGTACATGCAGGTTGTTGCGCTACATTTCATCATGTCGTATAGCAAGATCATGCTTAATCTTAATATACCAAACTAATTTCAGAGTCATTCCCAAGCAACTTAGCAATATATAATAACAGATGTGCATGGAAATATCGTATACGCAGGCTGCTGCAATGCTTGTTTTCCTGTTGAAAATAAATATAAACAACTGTTTAACTAACAGCTGGTAGTTTGGATAAAATAGCAGAAACCTTGTAAACATTAATCCTAATGTTAATGTAATGGGATTTTTGGCTACTTTGACCCCCATAAAATACCCCATAGAGAGAGGTTTTCGTAAAACTCTTTTTTTAGTTGGTTTAGGCACATAAGGACGAAGTTCCATGCAAAATTTCAACGCCCTACTATATCGGGATGTTGGAGAATTAGTGATGAGTGAGTCAGTCAATCAGTGAGGGCTTTGCCTTTTATAAAGTATAGATAACTGCAATAATTAGAGCAAGTGTAAGGTGGATAAATGTTTATCTGGGTAAACAGTAGGTTTACTTTTTCACGTCAGCTGTTCGTTTTTACTGCTCAATTTTTCACTACGTGCCGCTATAATATTTATTGTAAATTGAATTACAAGTTGTTTTATTGGCATTTATTCATACAATAAGTCAAAAACGTGCTGCTGTTAGTGAAAGAAGGCTCACCTCACCAAGGGTCTTAGAGTGCGTGAGTGGGCGCTTTGTTTCTGGTGCTCATGTTTGTATCTGTTTTAGAATAACGAGGGACCTCCAGGTTGGTTTCCGAACAAACAGGGCACGACATTATCACTCATCAAAAGCTATAGGCCCGGGGATCGAATCCGGGATCCCTGGAACAGCACCCCCGATCGCTTCATCGAAACATTTTTCGTAAAAAGAATTTGTATCTAATCATGTGTAAAGTATTGTATACGGGACGGAATTTTGATCAGATTTTTTTCAAAATCGGTATCGCGATTTCTTTGCACGCCTGTTATAGGTTGAGTGTAATAGCCAAAAAATCGAAAACCAAAAGTATGGTTGTTACCTGTTTATTCTTTATTTTATATTAGTATCTGTAT
>VBOA01000095.1 GCA_005877695.1 Gammaproteobacteria bacterium
AACGATTCAATCCTGAATATCTATTACTAACTCAAATTACAACGCAAAATAAGATAAAGGATGAAAAGGGGTAAATATGGATTACACGTATAATACCTGTTCTTCAGTGTAATAGGTCTTTAGCATCCCACGATCTGCAAGCTTAATTTTTGCTCCTGTAGGACTTTCAGTAAGTTTCTTGGAGTGTATTTTCATATAGTCTCTTACTTCTCCATGAACAAGTCCGGGATAATTTTTTAGAATTTTATCTCTGGCATTTTTTAAAACCTTTTTTATGGTCTTTGCAAGTTCTTTAATCTTTTCATCAGGGATTGCATCAGCAACTGAGAACGGTGAAATCCGGGTTTCCCAAAGTATTTCATCACTATATCCGTTGCCAATTCCTCGTATGACATTTTGATCTAACAAAACGTTTTTTACATTAGCCTTTCTGTCCAAAGCTTTTTTTAAAAAATTAAAATTTAATTTGGTATCTAAAGCATCAACGCCAGCCTTATCTTCTGGATTTAGTTTTACATAAGCATTCTTCATTCTATCGGTTAATGCCAGGTTTTTTCCGCCTTTAAAATATAGCTCTACAATGGTTGATTTCCTTTCATTTTTATCTTCAAAAGGAATTAAATCACCAGTTAACATTAAGTGTACTCCTAATAATACACCATTTGAAAACAAGAATCTCATTTCCTTGCCTGATCGAGTTACATCAGTGACCTTAGCTCCTTCTAACTGTTTTGAAAGGTCTTTTTGGGTATCCTTCAATTTCTTTCCATTGACTACTTTTATTTTAGTCAATTGTTTCCCTGCAAACATCTTTTTCAAGTTAATTGAAAAGACCTCTATGTCGGGTAATTCTGGCATTGTAATTAATTTAAATCGTAAGTAATAACGAGATCGTAAAAGATAATGCAAACTTACGAGCATGAATCAATACAGGTTACCTGCGCTAAACAAAAAAGATAGAGGGATCGTGGCGATTTCTGAATAAAAACTGGTATAAAAAACTTCTGATAATCAGAGAAGAATTTATACCAGCAGTAGCATATATTTATGAGTCGTGTGCAATTTATTAAAACCTTCATTTTTTATGAAACGAATTCTCCAGACTGTTAGTCTACCAATACTATCCCTAACATTTCTTTCTTGCAATCACAGCCTTCACAAGTGGAAAAAGATTATATTAAAAATCTAGAAGAAAAAAACAAGGTACTGGAGAAAGAATTACAGGAAGAAAAAAGCAAACCTAAAACAAATAATATTCCTCAAGCATCAAAAAAAGAGATTAAAAATCATAAAGATTATTTCACAATAGGTTCAACAGAAGATGAAGTACTTGAAGTCATGGGCGATCCCAATTCCTATAGGAGCTTGGGATCATCACGAAAGCTATTTCAATATGGAATGAGTTCGATCTCTTTCGAAAACGGTAAGGTTGAAAGTTATGATAACTTAGGTCGAAATTTAAAAGTTAAGGTAAAATAATACACTTTCTCTCCGAAAAACTGCATACACCTATTGTAATGTAAGACACAACAGGGACAAGCCCTAATTTTAATCCTCCTTTCGCTATAAAAGAAAGATCGATTAATCATTCATTATATTCATATAAATTTTCAGATGATAGAGCAAGAAAAAATCAAGTTTGTTAGAGAATTATTCAATCCAAAGGTTAATAAAGTTACTCAACTTCTAAAAGCTAAAAACCAATCGAATTTTGATTTTGCTTTTGCATTACTAAAAGAATCTGTAAAACATCCTGTAGTAAAAAAATGGATTTATGGAGTTCCTTTTCCAAAAACATTTTCCGAATTGCATAAGGGAACGTTTATGCCGCCATCGAATTACCTGGAAGGAGAATTAGCCTGGCATGTACTCCCGATAATTAGTGAGATTGACACGATAAATTCTTTTTTAGTTTTAAAAAGGGAATTTGAGAACTCGTTATTAACTGCTGAATATACTCAGGCTGCAAATAAACTTGAAGCTATTAAAACGAAATTCGGAGTTTCCTTATGGTATATTCAAAACAAATTACTATTGGCAGAGCTGGAAGGTGGAACTGAAAAGAACTGGGTGCAACTAAGTGAATTTTCAAAAGAAATTAGTGATGGGTTTCTTCTTTTTTTTATTCAAAATTTTAGTAAAAAAATCGAATCGAAAAATACTTATAGTCGATTTAATGATATATTACTAAATGCTCTTAATGATATTGATCTAAATGATAGTTTTAAAGAGTACTTGTTATATAAACTGAATTTTTTATCAGCCAAAGAATATTACTATCAAAATTATTTTTTGAGCGCAGAAAACATTCTTAGCCTTATTGATCGTTATTTGTTATTACGAGAAATAATTGTTGAAAGGTTAACCGATTCCAATTTTAATTTAATACAAAAGGTAATCAGTAAATTAAAGGGGTTAAATGATACTATATTTTTACAAATATTGAACTACACCACTCAATCGTTTAACAAATTTGAAGAAACCAATGAATGTATTAAGCTTTTTGACTCATACACTTCTGGAGACTATGATTTTTGCTTAAAAAATGTGCCGAAT
>VBOA01000009.1:0-78035 GCA_005877695.1 Gammaproteobacteria bacterium
CCCAGTTTGGAAGGAACTGAAGTCGTGAAAATTTATCGTCAATGGGAAAAAGAACATAATAAATCTCGGCTTCCACTCTTTGCGCTAACTGCTCATTCGATAGATAAAATTAAAGAAGAATGCGAACAAGTTGGTTTTGATTATATTCTTAATAAACCATTTACAGAAAAAGATGTTCAAATTATTAATCTATTTCTTAAGAATAAAAATTAAAAACAAATTGTATATTTTTATAATAAAATCAATTATTTTTAAACATAAGATTAATATAAAAATAATTGGGAAAAATTACAAAAAGGAGTTATCTATGCCTAATGTTAATCTTCAAATCCAACTCACTGAGCCCGGTGCGGATAATATCTTAGAATCATTTATAAAAACAGGTCGCTTCCAGTTAATTGATACCCTCGTAACGGCTGAAGTATTAAATTATTTTATAAATTATTTAAAAAAACTAACTGAGAAGCTAAAAGGCTGGGATCATAGAGTCTATTTTGAAAATGTCACTTTTAATCTTAATGATTCAGAGCAAGCTTATCGAGATGAGAAAGTTACACAACTATTAGATGAAATATTTTATTTTTCATCGAGATGGTCTGTTATTGCATTGGATAATGTGAGAGTTTTACAAGATGAAAATCATTATCCACTCAGTTCAAATGTTATATTGGAGTTACTAACTCGATTTACCCCACCTCAGCGTAGCAATTTATTCATTAGCCACCAGCTCATTATAAAGAATACTGAGTTTCATTCATGGTGCTGGATACATTTTTTAATTACGCGACCTCAATTCCGTACCTTGGTGTTGGAATTATTAGATGATGACGAGTTGGAAGATAATCTAATGCTACTTTTCGAGTCGTTACATTACGCTAAAATTAAGGTCTTAGAGATTAAAAATACTAATCTTAGTTTGGAATGTTATCAAGCGTTAAATGAATTAATTACTAAAAACTACTATATTGAAGAGCTGAAAATCAATGAACCGACTGATCCTGAATCACGGGTAATCTTCCAAGAAATTAACGAATGCTTATCTAAGGATGAAACCGGACAGCAACGTTTTGATAGGGAAAGATTTAATCAAGATGAATTTTTAAGATTATTCAATAAGGTGAAAAATGCCTTAGAACATGAAACCGATGAAGAGAAGATTATACAATTTAAAAAAGAATTAAAATTCATTTTAGAACAAAAAAAGATGGAGGGTAATAAAATTGTTCGAGAGGAAATTAAATTTAATCCTATGGCGATCATTCCTAAAGATCATGCGGTGTATTACGATCATGCAGAATATATTGTAGGCCGTTTACCTTTATTTAGATTAGATTTAAACCGTTCTATTGATAACCAGGTCAATACTTTAGGTTATTACTTATTAGAAGAGGCCTTAAAGAACAATGATCATTTTATGATGAACTGTCTTCTAGATAATGGAACTGCTAATTTATTTGAGCAGCAAGCGGGAGAAAAACCTTTATTATTGCAGATCTATGAAAATCCTGATTTTAAAAAGGTTATTTTAGACCATATTTATTCTCGTCAAACCTTAATCACTCTAGCCCAAGAAGTTTTAAAAAACTACTCCGAATCCCAGAGTATAATGGTTGAACTGGCATATGCTCTTATAAACTATACTAAAAGATTAGAAAAAATAATTGATTCCTATAAGTTAAGTGGTTTTGAACGGTTACTGAATCGATTAAGAGAAAGATTTGAATTAGCCAATCCTTCTAAGCAAAGAGAGCAAGAGTTTATCGAGATCTATTGGAGAATCGGTAAAAGTCTCACACTATTTCATAATGCTGGAAACGTGACAGTGCAGTCAATATCTAATGCGCAAAGTACACTCGATGAAATAATTGCTATTTCAGAGCATGCGGATTCAGGTTGGTTACGTGGATCGGAGTTGCATTATAAATTAACCAAAAGATTAGACTTACTGAAGGATTCTATGGATAAGAATATAAAATCATTGACGAAGCAAGCGCAAGAATCGATACATACTGTTAAGATAAATGAAGACTTAGAAATTAATTTTACAGAAGTTAAAAAAGAAAAAACTGATCAAAAAACTAACATAATGCAAGAATGTTTACAAAACCAAACTCAATTTAAAACGACATTAACAATGCAACAAGCTATGGAATTAAAAAAAATTAGTAAAAATTCTGAGGTACTTGAGTCAGAACCTGGGCCCAGTACCCGGTTTTCTCCAAGACTCTGAACTAAAATCAACGGGACTATTAGGGATGCAAAATAAACTATGGAAAGATTTAACCAACAGATTAGCTCAAGAGCCCTTTGAAAGGATATACTGGGGGTGGGGCCCTCAATGGGTTAGCTTTATTAAGATAGATTCTCCCATCACAGTGGACAAACCTTTGTGGGCTCACGAGGAAACTAACCTTGACAATATACGGCTATTTGACCTAACTCCGGATCAACTGCAACGTGAGATCATTCGTTATTGGCAGCAACCCTTTTGGAAGAGATGGTTCTTAAGCTTATTGACCTCTATTAATCGTAAAATTAAACTCTGGTCTTATTATCACCGCTGTTTAGCGGTTCGTACGGCTTGCATAGAAAATATATATAGAATAGATAAACTCACTGATTCTTTATTTGAACAATATCTAGGTGAAGAGGTTGTGGAAAGGTTATATCGAACTACATTGAAACTTACTAAATATTTAGAGAAACATGCTGGAGATTTTAAATTCGAAGAAAATGGTGTTGATTTTTATCTTAGGGGGAACAGGAGATTTTTTAAAAAATTAATGAATAAAAAATTAGCTTCATTGGATATTGAAAACAAAGCTAATTTACAAAAGCGACTCGAAAAAGAATTTGATAGACACAAAATGATGTTATTTAGTTATTTAGCTGATTGGGAAAAAAAGATTTTTGATGAACCTATTTATTTTGATAAACCCATTCCGTTTGATACCTGTATTGATCCTCGTACTGGTAAGAAAATGACTTACTCAACACAATCAATAGAAGAATGGGTTAAGCTAAAACGGCAAATATTTGGATCGATGTTGCAAGAGGAAGCGCCTGAGGAATTTCTTAACATCAAAGCTTTCCTAGAATCGACGCTATCGACGATCAAACAATTATTCAATCAACAATTAGAACGTTATGAAAAATTGATTTTCAAGGTCAGATGCGATCGACTTGCGGCGGAGAAAGCCATCCAACAAGCCAATATTTTACAGAAATATTTTATTATTTTTAAGAAGATCGTTTTCCTATTTCATCCAGATAAATCATTTGGAAATGAAAACCTGCGTGCGATACAAACCGAACTATTTAAAGAATATAGCTGTTTAGCCAAAGATTCAATAGAGAAAATACAACAAGGCTTGCAGACATTAGAAGAGTGTTTAATCACACAAAAAAATAAATTAGCGTTTCAAGAAATGAAAAACGGGTTTAATTCACGCATAGTAGAGTTAAAAAAAATAATACATGATCTCAATGATCGAATTGAAGTAGTTAGATATAAAATTAGAACTAATTATAAAGAAACTGAACTAGAGGTGGATGAAGAAATCGAGCAAATTGAAATAGAGATAGAGGAGATGAGGTATAACTATAGTGAATTTCTTAAACCACGATCTCCATTAAAACTTACATTTAAACCTTCCATGAACTATTTAGAGCAAGATGAACCAAAAGAAGAAGTTTATGAAACCTATGAAGCAAAAAGCGATTATCTAAATAAGAAAACTTATGCTCGATATACACCGGTATTTTAATTACTCAGCTTGAAAATGAGCATCAGGCCAAACAGGTACATTGATCTCTTGTAAGGGCGCTCTCCAGGCACAACTGGCTATCCAGCCAATCATGATTCCTAGCGTTAAGAGTAATGCTATTTTTTTTATCATTATTGATCCTAATTTTTAACTGTAATAAATAATCTCGGTTTGTTCACTAATGAGGTGATGCTCTATAGCTAAGGTCATGGTTTGATAGGCATCTACGGCATGGGAGGTCCAATCATGTAAAGGATGATCTTTATAAATATTGTTTTTTTCATCAAAGACTTTGGAATAATTGGCAAGACAGTCAATGAGACGTTCAGTATTCTCTTTATTAAATTGAGTGCGATAGAGCATTCGTCGCATCAGATTAATGGCATCGATCTTGCGCTGCGGTTTAGGAACACAATACGCCGCTTCCCCTAACTCCTGAAAAATATCCTGTGCATTTTTAGTGGTGGCTTTATCTCGATTCTTGCCATCATGCGGTAAATAATGACTGTGTAAGCGCAGATAATGTTTATTACAAAAGCGATGAGCCTCATCAATGTAATAGTGTATGGGATGATTATTACCTTCAAGGTAATAAATAATATCCGGATTATGTTGATGATCGAACTGAACTAGAATAACCGCTGTTGAATCATTAACACCCAGATCATAAAACGCATAAACTATAGTTTTGGGTAAAATCAGATGGGAAATGATCCGTTTGTTTTCTTCGAGACTGAGTATTTCTCTAGAAAAGTATAATCGTTCATGCTGTACGGTAATAACCGAGTAGTATTCTTGTTGGATTAAAAACTCTGGCATCCCGGCTTTACGATCTTCTTCGATCATCTCATCAGTAATGTAACGATGACCTTTTTCATCTTTTAAACTGTCTACACTATCGATTCGCCAAATCCAAGCAGGATTAGTTTTAATGGATTGTAAATACCGATAAGCATGATTCATGCCATTAAAGGTGGTTTGCAAAATAAACCAACCCTTATTTTGTCTGAAAACCGGCATAAGGATATGCAATACTCTCGGATCAGAAAAGGCGTATTCTGAAAATACCGCGCCCAGTACATTCACGCCTCTTAATTTATCTGGATCAATATCAGAACCCAGAATACGAATAACTGACCCATTCATAAGTTGTATCGTCATATCCTGCTGATTGAGATGCTTAATACAACGCTTAGGGATCATATCCAGAAAACGTAAACTTCTTCCTTCTTGTTGATCATTCAATAAGACTGCACCTTCCCAAAGCACTAAACGTGCCCTGACATTGGTAGGATAGATCATTAAATACAGTCCTGGCTGGATTAGCGCACCTTGTATCAATAAATTCCATGATTCCATCTCTTTTCCAGCACGGCGTGGTCGCACTAAAAAGAAACGCTTGTATCCTTCTTTAAAAAGCTTATCTTGAATCTCTCTTTGATAAGGACGTAAGGTTACTAGAGGTAATGTAATCGTTTCGTCTTTTCCAAAATAAAGCGTTAAATTGCCTTCCTCATTACGCCGACAAGTAAATTGATCTTTTGAACGTATCATTGCCTTTAGCGTGAAATCACGAATCTGTTGATGAATTAAATTTTTTTTAGGGACTAGAGATTCCATCGTTAATATTTAATAAAATAATGAAAAACTAGGCTTGGCTGCATCACATTAAAAGGCCGACTATTTCCTGTTGATTGAGTGGTAAAGATGGCTTCACCTCCAGTGACATCATTACCCTCTGCACCACCGATGGCATGAGGAACCCCTGCATCAAAATGATGGGTATGGGAAACTAATTCATCGAGCGTCATGGTATGTTGCTCTTCGCCACCTTGACTACCCACGGTATTGCCTAAAATGGAAGTTGTCTGGCCACCCGAGCCCACAGGAACTCGTCTTGCCATATTTGGAATATTAAAGGTCGTGCTTTCATCGCCCGGACCAAACTGTGTGCCAATCACATTAAAAAGATCAGCATAGTCTTTTCGATTAATTGCTCGTCCATCACAGTATAAAAAGCCAGCGCGTTCTGTTTCTTTTCGCGCTGAAACTAACAGATCACCGGTTTGGTAAACGGAATGAGTTAACAGATCATTTAAAACATTGCCTACAGTCGTTTTAATGTTCTTATAAATAAATCCAACATAATCAGCACCGCCATTTTTTCATCACTGGCTTGTAACTTATTTAAAAAGGCTTGTAAGGTTTGTCCTTGTTGGTTTATTACATCAAAATAACCCAATAAATGTGTTCCATCTCCTCCATGGGAAGCTTGACTACTGAGTTCAGACCGCAAAGTACTGATATCGGTGTTTTCGATTTGTGCGGCAATAATTCGCTTGCCTTGACTCACCCAAACTTGATTATCTTCTGAGGTCAATACCGGTAATTTATTGGATAAGTTGGAGGTTAAGTAACTGTTGATAATATATTGCAAGCATTCCGTCGAGAGTTGGGTGTTAAATTGTTGCATAATCAATAACACGCGCTGAAAAGCCGCATCTAATGTGTGCCCGTTGAAACTTTGGGCATTACCAAATTCCGTTTCGATACCAATTTGCATAGTACGCACTAACGTGACAATAGCCCCTGCGGGTGGGATTTTTTCTTTAGCAAAGGTAATGGTTCCTCCTGTCATTGTACCCACCGCTTGGACGGTATAATCTTGGTTTAAAATGCAACTATCTTTATCAGGATTGGCTTCATCACCCGATTTGGTGACATAAACCGCAATATCTTCTGGGATTAAGATCAAATAGGTATAAGTGAATACAGAAGTTTTACCATCTGCGATCGTTTGATTGATGGTATTTTGTTGAGGTAATGTTGTTTTCTGCATTTTTATCTTTTTTTGTTTTTTTATCTCTCAACGCCCGTAATAGAGCTTTTGTCCGGATTCTAAATAGGTTTTATCACCCAATAATTGATTTAAATAAGGACCTATCACCGGCATCGTATCAATAGGTGAAATATTCTTTGCTAGGGTCTTAATATTTTTAGCGGCTTGTTTAGGATTTAAGGTAACCGTGGAGGATCCTAATGCAGCAATACTGGATAAAAAGTTAATGCTAGGAGATGAAAACAAATTCTGGATTAAATGTTTATCTTGGTACTTCGGATCAAAGACTTGCATGAAAATCCCCAAATTGGGTTGTACAAGATCGATTAAATAATCCATTTTTTCTTGTCGATTCATTGCAGAAAACAAGGGCATGCTTTTACCATGAGCCAAATTATCGAAGTAGTTAGCCAAGTAACTTAAAGGCAATGTCGCAGCGACTAACGATAATCCCCATCGTAAGCGCATTTGGGTATTTCTGGCATCTTGATACCCTTGCATTAAAATTTTATCGGCAAAATTAATAGCAAACCCTTTAAATTGCATGACCATGCGCAGGGCTTCACCCATGATTGTTCCAGGACGTGTTCCATAGTACATAAAAGCTTTAGTAAAATTATCCGGCATTAATACGGCATTATCAGCTGCCATGGAAAAAATGGAGAATACCTTGCGATAGAGATCAGTGCGCATTTCATAAAGCGGTTTACTATGTCCATATAAGTTTTTTAATTCATCATCAGTAATGGCATCCACATTCGCCGTAGTAAATAAGTTGGATTGATTTTTAGTTCTAAGCAAATCCCATTCTTTTTCTTCTAAACCATATTTTTGTAATTGAAAACGCGTCTGGGTTTTTAAATCTTTCCATGCCTGTCCTCGTTGTTGATACAATCCCTTGGCTATAATGTGCATTAAGGAATGACGATTTCCTTTATCAAAGGATTCCAGTAAATTAGTCCGAAAGAAATGTGTCGTGACTTTATGAATGAGTTCTGTGCCATTACTAAGATCAGCAAAGCGCGCCATGTAACCTAAATGACTATCGGCTAATAACTTAAATTGTTTGGCAATAAACCTTCTTTCGTCATCGGCTAAGACATCACAGGTGTGACTTAACGTATAGGCTAAACTTTTAAAGTAAGAATTCCCCCAACGTTGTGCGAAAGAGGCTATATAAGAAGCATCCGGTAGACTTCGTAAAACAATAGTCGGTAATCGTGCTATGGCACCTAACGAGCGAATGTTCGCTCCAAAAGCCGCTAAACTTGGACTAACTGCCGTTTGGTCTTGCTGTAAGGATTGTTTTAATAGTCTATCGGTATGTTCATACCATAAAGCACTTTTAGGAGATTTTTCTTGCTGAACGTTTCTCAAATCGTTATAGACCGATAAAGGTGCATCTCCCATCAATTCTGCCGTTCCAATTTTATTGGCAGAATTATTGAGATCACCGACCAGGGCTTGAAAGAGATTGCCTTTACCATATTCGCGACTGTAATTTAAAAAAGATTCATGATCTTTCCAGTAAAAGAATAGATGCGCTTTTTTCTCTACTGCCTTTCGATCATTGGCCACAACCGAGCGGGTAAAGATTTCACTTTTACCCAGGGTAATATTATTAAAAATGGAACTTAAATGTTGCTCTATTTCGTTGCTTGGTAAGTTTTGACCAAACGTTTTTTCCAGATCAAGCTGGGATTTAATAAACTGAATCCAGCGTTGTTTAGAAGCCTCTTTCTCTTTATTTTTTAATTTATAGAGCTTAACCGCACTTCGTCCACCCTGGTTTAATAATCCAGCATCATGAACGGCACGAATAAAACGATCCTTATTGACTTCACGTAAACGCAAAGCATTCGAAATAATCAGCTCAGGATTGCGTATATCCATATAATCATTGATTTGCTTTGCAAGCTTTTTAGCTAACTCAGGCGATGCTTTTCCATCTAAAGCCCGCGCAATAGAAATATCGTTGTCTTTATTCTGTAAATAACTTAATTCCTCATCCGATATTCCTTGGAATAAGGCTTTAAATAAACGTTGCTGTGCTGCTTTCTGATAAGCAGGCAGGTTTTGATCAAGATTAGTGTAGCGTTGTGCAAGAAGAGAGCGCAGATTAATATTTTTGGTTTTTAAAGTATCCGCTAAGGCATCAAACTTACGCGTATTGTTCTGTGTAACTAACGCCTCTTCGAAGAAAGTTTGTAAATGTTCATCATTAACCTCTTTAATGGCTTTATCAATCGCTTGTTGACTACGTAAACTATCAAAGCTTTTTGCTTTGGTTACTACTTGATTGACATACTCTCGTAAATCATCTTCTTTGAAATTTTTGAGATATTTTAGTGCTTCATCAAAACAATGTTGTTTCAGAGCTCACCCCCAAGACAATGCATCAAATCCGTAAATAACTTGGATTTACTTTTAAATTCCTGATATTTTTTAAAGGTGGGATGCGCTTTATCAAGAATAGCATCTTGTTTCTTTAAGGTTTCTTGATAGTGTTTAAATTGATCTTGCACGGTTGATTGGGTTTTTAAGTCCTGATGAGACCATTGATTTTCGATGCGTTGTTTCAAATAATCTTTAACAGAATCACTATTGGCTAAAGGTTCAGGGCCTGACTCAAGATGATCAATGATTGTGGATAGAAAAGACTTCCAATCATGATTTCTTTTACTTTCAAGTTCATTGACAATCCCTTTTAATCCTTCACTTAAATCAGGATTTTGTTTTAAGCGATCTAAAGCATTCTTTTGAATAAAGTGAGATAAAGCATCCGCGTTATTTAAACCTTCTCTTGCGAGTAGCTCTTCTGGAATCACCGACTGTAACGCTTTAATATCACTCGGTGTTAATAATGGAATGTTAATTTGGTTTTTTACGGGATCAATTGCAATATCTGGATTATTTTTCTTAATGGCCTCAATGGTCTCTTCGACATTTTGTTTAAAAAGTTTGGATTGAATAACGCCTGCTGCAAAAGGTACTAAACTGAGTGTTAATCCAAAACCACCGGCTATACTGGTTGCTTTAATCAAATGAGAAACATTCAACTTATCGTCAGTTATGGACTCAGCAAGGTTCTCAGGGAGTAATGAAGTGGCCGCAGCACTACCACCTGTTAATATTTTTTCACTTAAACTTCCAACCGTCTCTTTAGAAAACTGAGTGATTGTTTTACCCGCTAAATGGGATAAGAATTCCGGTGCTAAAGCAGAAGCCCCTTTGACTGTGCCTTTAGCGAGTAATCCACCGGCACTCCCCAATGCCATATTAATGGGATTTAAAGCAAAGCCGAGTATTGATGCAATACCATCGCCTACTTTTTGTGTCACAGGTAATCCGGATATTTCAGTCACATTTTGTAGGGCATGATAGATATCATCAAGTGATGAAAAATGCGGATGCATTCCTGCCAAGGGTGCTATTTTTTGTAGCGCCATTTCAGGTTCTATCAGTTGTTTTAAAAAATGACCGCTAATAGAGGCACTAAAGCTAGGTGATGTAAACTCAGCTTGTTCTTGATAACTTTCTCTAAAGTTAGGTTTGACAACGGCATGACTTAATAACATGTTTATTCCTTATGCGCATAAGCGAGTAAACTATCGGTAAAAGGTTGCGAATAAATCAGGTGACCTGCCGCATCGGTTGCAATAATTAAACCATCCGGCGTATTCGTGACCGTGATAGGATTACGATCTACATTAAAAAATTCACTGATGTGATTTTTCATTTCCTCCCAACCGGCCTTAATTTCCCATCCGGTTGGAAAACCGGCTGCGTTAATGGCTTTATCTTTGGCTTTTTCAAATAAAGTCTCTCGAATCGGTGTATGAGTGGGTGTAATAGGAAAACCTAATGCTTGATACGCTTGATTACGCACATGATCGGCTAAGCGTCCGGCTTCACCGGAGGTAAGGTTTAACTGATTTAAATTAAAGATATAATAAGGACCACTCGTAATCTGATAAGCATGCTCAAAATGATCATTAAAACGTTGAATATATTCATTGACATTTTTTAAAGCTAAATCATTGTGAATGAGTCCTTGATACTTCACATAATTCATTGCCATGTTCACGATACTCGATGTCCGTGAAGGATCGCCAGATTGATCAATGTAATTGAAGATATCCGCATTATGCGCACTGAATTGTGCAACTATGATATTTTTTAGTGATTTATCACTGACATCAGAATCTTTAACATTTGCAATCCCTATTTTTGAAAAATCCTGACCGGTTTGATTAGCGCTAATCAGTTGTCTTAAAAATGAAACATCCGTATGGTCTTGTAACATCCCCACGGTATAAGCGACTTCTTGTTCAAGTGGTTTTTTAAGACTCGCCGCTAAATAAACTTTATTCGCGGAATCATGTTTGTCTAAAACCTGTAATAAACTATCGGGATCTGCACCTTGAATAAAAGCCGATTGGGCTTGTTGTTTTAAGTCATTTGGAATCGGTTGAATAAAGTGATTATCGATATGCATCGCATGACCGAGTTGCACCGACCGCGAAATATAGTCATTGTAAGCCGCGCGCGGGTCGACACCGTTATAATTCATGGCATACTCTTTGAGTAATGCTTGTCCTTGCGGTGTCTCTTGAATAATTCTTACATACTCTCCACTATGGAAGCTGTCAAGTAGATGCTGCAAGGCAGCATTTTCACCTTTTTCAGCTTGCGTTAATAAACTGTTTTTTGTGTTTAATTCATTTAAACGTTGCTTGAGTAACTGCCAATTTTCACCGTTATTAAATAAACCTCTTATTTTTTGTATGCCTTGGGCAAATAAAGTAACTTCATTTAAATGGTCCGGTGTTAATTTCATCCACGCTAAAGAATTAATCGCATTTCCTTTCACTAAATCGGATTTAATACCCTGCATCGTCAAATCATTGTCATAATGATTTTGCAGTTGTAAGGTATCTTGTGAGATAGGCGTCTTGGATTTATCAATACTTCCTGCAAAAGGAGAGGCTAAAGCAATCTGTAAATCGGCAGAACGAGCTGAAGGGTTTTGTTGCAATTGATGTAATGCCTGTAGGCTGTCCATCGTATGCGATAATGTTTGAAACAAGACACTGCCTTGTTTAGGCGTAATGATACGTCCGAGTAAAGCCTTCTCAACGGTTTGATGCGCTAGATCGAGCTTTTGCTGAAACAATTTTTCATCATTGACCGAAGTATAAAGATCTTTTAGAACATTTGGCCATTCGGTATAAAAAGCACTTTGTAGCTTTAACTGACTGGTTTGATAATCGGTTAATTGGGCTTGTCGATTAATCTGCTCCAGACCTGATTTTAATAAATAATCTAATTGGCTTTTAGTTTTATTATTAACCGGTGTCGTGTTTTTAATGTTGTCGAACTGTTGTTGCGATGCTTGAGCAATTTGATTAGCTAATTGCGGATGCGTTTTTAATTGTAAGAGAGCGTTATTTTTAATCTCGGTTGCACTGCTGGTGGCTTGCAATAAAAAGGCAGCACTTTTTTCTTGTTGAATTTGCTTGGCCGTTTGCATGAGGCCTTGCGATACTTGACCCAATACCTGCGCTTCTGATTCCAAGCCTTTGGCAGCACTTGTTGTTGGAATATCCCTAAGGATGGGCTGTTCATTTTGAAATTGGGATAAAGAGGCTGCCATTTATTTAGCGCTCATGCTGTTAAATTTTGCAAAAGACAAACCTAAACTGGCCACATCACCAAACAATTGACTGTACAAACTATTTCTGACATTACGTTTCTCAATATCGATGGCAGTATCAGATAGTTTCTTTTCAATATCCAAATTTTTTTGTTGTCTAGCCGCAATATTCTCGGTATTCCGCTGCACCGCATTAAAACTCGGCGATGAAAACGCTACACCACGGGTTGTCATCTGTGCAGTTTGGCGTTGTATCACTTTATTGAGATTATCTAAATTGCTTAAGGTTTTCTGTTGGTACTGCAATTCATTTTGTTTCGCTTGAAGATCGAGTTGTTTTTCTTTTCCCTCGGCGGCTTGTACTTGCATCACGCCTTCACCGACCTCCATGGCAGCCGCTGTTGCTAATATCAGTAAACTGGCTTGTGGCATAAAGCTCCTAAATCATTGTTGTGTTTATTTGATAAGCAATCGAAGTAATCTGTAAGTCAAAGGGAGCCTGTTGAGTAATCGAAAAGGTTTTATGTCGACTCCAACCAAAAACGGGGGAAATAATGGCAGTCCCCGAGCTCGGATGTAACTCATCGCCTTTTTGAATATTTAAAAAGATCTGATAATTGACAAGTTGATCGTTAATATAGAAATTAAGTGACCCATAATACTCGATATAAATCTTAGTAATTTTTTTCATTAAATCCGCATGTTGAGGCCCCCCATAAAAGTACATCGGTCTGATTTCAACCGGATACAATAGACCAATAAAACAATTACCCGTTTTTTTATCAGGATTATGCACCTGGATACTTCCCTTTTTGACAGGATAGATGCCATAGTCTTCTTGATTAAACAGGACCTGTACATCTAAACCTTCAAAACGTTCTAAATTTTTTATACTTCCATGTTCTTCTAGTCGCTTTTCTTCAAAACCATCCAACTTAATATCAGAAACTAATTTTTCTAAAACCACTTGCTGGCTATTGGAATATTTTTTTAAAAGATAAATGGTATTATCAATCGCAATCATATCCTGTATTTCTATTTGCTTGTGAGCCGAAAAAGGTGTTAAAGCTGCTAAATTAATTTCATGACCAAATTGAAAGGTGGTAATTGTGTGATCAGGATTTAAAAAATAAATGAAATTATCTTGAGATTGCTCGGTACCGCGTAATAACACGGCTTTGATTGGATTTTTAACTAAGTGACTTGCGGTTTGACTGACATTACTCGCTAAATAACTTTGACCAATGCCTTGAAAACGAAAGTTAATAATGGCATTGCCGGTTTTATTCACATAATAACTATCGTTTAAATAACTAATAGGTTTTAATTTATCCGATACACCGAAAGCCGATTGTTGACGGATTGAGAAAGTACTGGGTGTTAATCCAATATTTTGTTCTTGTGGGGCTACAAACTCATAATTAGCGGTATAAATCTCTAATTCTTTGCCGCCGTTCATCCAGACAATACCCCCAGAATCACTTTGCCCTAAGGTGTAAATAATGGCATCCGTATCTTGACCCGTGCCTACATCAAAATTAACCGGCTGATTAATTTTAGAACCAAAGATCGTATTATTGAGTGTCTTCGTTCGTGCAAACCAAAGTCTGTTTTGAAAATAAATCACTTTACTGGGATAACCCATCGTGGGTGAAAAGGTTGGTTTACGAACAGAGTATTGTGTTGCTGAAGTTGAAGCACCGTTAATTAAAAAAGGAATCTGAACTTTTCCTGAAAGGATCGCCGTGTTTCCTTGATAACTCACTTCTGTGATGATGGCATAGCCCAAAGGCGAAACATCACTGGTTCCTCCTCCTATGATTTGACCACCTACCCAATCATTATTAAACCCAGGAGAATCCGTTAATGTCAGTGAAATGTAATGTGCATCGCCTATTACAGAAGCATTGCCTCTGTTGTAAATCACATCGCCAAAATCATACGCCGGCAACGGATAAAGATTCAATATTTCATACGCAAAGGATAACGTTTTGTAATTGGTTATGGTAATACGTGATGGAGGATAATCAGGATGAGCCAAAATAAGTGAATCATTGTCATTGGTATAATCCAAATCATTCAATTCTGAAGAAGCATAAGGTGTTGTCAGGGTTTGTAAAAATTGAATTTCAGGCGTGTTTCCTTGCTTAATCGCATAAATATCCATGCGGTGATCGCCACTGATAAGACAATAAAACTGTTCGTTCTTATCCTGAAAACCATACAGTTTAGAATTGGGGTCGCTCTTTTGTGTTTGAATGAGAAATTGAGTGCCTTTTCTTTTCTTAGCCAAACCGGTTGTACCCACTTCAATATTTAATAAGGATTGAGCAGCGGTTAAATAATCTTTAAAGTCAGTGCGATGATAATTCACCGCATCGACCTCGCCGCTACTAAACATCGTTTGACGAATAAGTTCCATTTAAACAACCCTTATTCGGTCAAAATCATTGAAGGGTGCGGTTTTTATTCCTTGCTCCATACTTTCTAACAATAAGGCATTCATTTTTTCTTGTTGGTACTTACTTTCTAATAAATGCGCTAATTGAACATTTTGCGTCAGCGAAATCGCACTATCCGCTGCGGCATATAAAGCCAATACCCGCGCAAAATAAGTGGGCATCACCGCATAATCAACCGTATTAACGGTATAGTAATAAGCAAAGGGTTTACTGTGACTCAGGATATAACCATCGATAAGTGCATAATCACTCAACTGACTTCTAGAATGAAGGAATCGTCCAAAGTCATAAGGTAATTGATAGGTATAAGGATATTCCGGTGAAAAGTTTTCTGTGAGTGGCGTACTATCCTCTCGATATTTCATGGCAAAATGCCAATTCGTCGTTAATAATAGATTCGGTAATAAGTTATCCAATTTTGCTGCAATAAATTTGGCGGCATCACTTTCATTCACTGTCGCAACGGATAATAACCCTAATTCCAATAAGGCTTGATTGATTAGGGTTAACTTTGACAGGGATAAAGGCATATTATTCCTCGTGAGGAGGAGTTGGCGGTTTGGGATCAATCATCTTAATAAGTTGAATGGAAGGAGGATCGGTTTCTTTAGCCATATTCTTGACTAGAAACAAATTACTTTGCTTATTACTATAGTTGATAAATACCCAATCCAGTTCTTTAATTTGTTTTTGCTCATACAAATCATCGATGTAACCCGGTTTCGTTAAAGTCGCTTCATCATCTGTCGTACTTGCAGCAAAAATAGCCGGTGCAGTCCCTAACAATCCTCCATTTAAAGGTGTGAAGGTTTCAAAAGGCGATAAATTCATAAAGATCCTTAATTTTTTGAGTGTTTGAGATCGGCCGTGATGAGTGCAATACCACGCGGCTGAATGATCTTGGCACCTGTTGTTAATGAGGTAAGTAATTCCCAACGGTCTTGATGGGGAAGCCAAGTAATGCTGGTTGAAATATCTCGGTTATAGCCTTGAACAATCGCATCTCGATGAACAACGGGTACTAAATATTTAAAGATAGCTTTATCATCTGCAACACGAGGAATACTATTAATCCCATTTTCACCTAAAAACCTAAAATCAATGTCTAAATACACTTTGATTTTGTTGTTGATTAACGGTTTAACATCATTATAGAAAAAGTTAGTAACTTGTTTATCTCCGTACAAAGAAGGCTTTAATAAAGCGGGAACCCAGGTGCTTACCTGAAGATCATGCACATCCATACTCTGACTTTCTAAATAAGAAATCGCTAATGCATACTTTTCTTCGTTGATTCCGGTATTAACCCCAACGTCGACTGGTATGGTATGGATCTTTCCTGCTATAAAATCCGGATCACTGAAAATGGCATTGATCTTGATGTAATCCGTTAAGCGAGCCGCCGCTAAACCATGTAATTTGGAATGATCTAAGATCTTATCGAAGTTATAGAGCGTTTTTTCGCCACCCCCTATGACAGTTTTTAAATGATAGTCGTTGGTTGGGACTTGTATATTGGTTTCATTAACTGGTGTCACATAGATATCGGTCGGTGAAAAATGGGTTTGATTCATTTCCACCAGATCGGACATGGGAATATTCAGATGCGTCCCACGTAAACCATGGCGTTCTTCAATGGTATCTTGGAGCTTTAAACGATTTTGATATTGTAACGTAACTTGAGTTTCAAACAGTTGGCATGCGGCTTCTAAGTTAATCTCAGACATAAAAACAACCTGATAAATAAAAGAACTTCATTTATCAGGTTGCCCAGGAAAGGGGCTGATAAGACCCATCGACTTAAGATTTAGGAATTTAGCTAAATATTTTTAAGTCGATAAATCCATTTTAATTATCCCGCAAAATAGGGCAAGGTACATTATAGAGTATTAATATTATCTTAATTAAGAATTAGTAAACTATTTCTTAATATTAATCACAAATAAGTATTATGAAAAACAATACCTGCCTTACGTATAAAGATTTGAAAAAAATGGATCAACTTTTGGAAGCACCTACTTCTGTTGAATCAAAGCATAACTTAACAGAACTTGATCAATTAGCTATTAAGGTAATTGCTGATATACATCAATATCCTACTCGATTTTTTTATAATTTAAGAGGATTTGATAATAAAGAAGAAAAATATTCTGAAAATTCGAGGGAGCCACTTAATTTAGTAAACGCACGATAGAATTTTAAATTCAAATATGACTTCCTGTTTTAAAAAATAATAATTATTTCTTAAGTTGATAAATTAACGCCCAAAAAGGATAAGATATATTATATGAAATTAATATTTCCTTATCCTTAATTTTTTAGATTTATTCTATTTTTCTAACTATTTATGTAAAAGGTTATAATATGGGAACAAAAAATATAATTGATGCTATTAAAAAAAATGACCCAATAAAGCTACAAAAAGCACTGGATTTTTTTAAAGTTTCTACCAAAGAAGATTACGATCTAAACCAAGTTGTTCAAAAAAATGGTCAAAGATTACTACATATTGCTATAATGTATGGTAGTGAAACAGCGCTTTTATATTTGTTGTTAGAGCCATATGTAAATATAAATATAACTGATAATGATGGAAACACTCCTGCTCATTATGCCGTCATATATGAACAACCTAAGATCTTAGAATTTTTAAAAAATAATGGAGCAGATTTTTCTAAAAAAAATAATTATGGATGTACCTTAAAATGTTATATTCCAATTAAACCAAAAAAAGAAGAAAATAAAAGAATTAAAAAGCAATTGGAAAGTATATTGATGGATACTTCTAATCTTACAATGCTAGCAGATATTTCTTTAAAGCCTACTGAATTTCCATTAAAAAAGGAAATGGAGCCGAAAAAAATATATTTTAATCAAACTCAAGCTACCAACAATTCTTCTTTCTTTCATAACTTACCTAGAGAATTCGAATATCAAACTGAACCACTTGATTTGGCTAAATATGATAAACCTTTAAATTTAAGTATTACTTCTTGTTTTAAATAATTATTTTTTAAACCTCGCTTCAGCTATTTCTCGGGCGAGGTTTATGAGTTTTTCTCTATTTTTAGCATTAGGATTTTTTTCATATTCTTTGGCCATTTTAAGCATTTCTTGCTGACCATCATAAGGATCGGTTCGATGATGCGCTTGTTGATTACTTAAACCCGGAACTTGACTATTGAGTAATTGATCTCGATGGTTTAAGGCTTCATTCATTGCGTTTTCATCTCCTATCAGTGTATTTAAAACTGTTGCCTGTAAGGAAGCAGGATAATTTTTAGTGACATAATCTTGAACAACATTAAGCTTATCACCTAGAATCTTTTTTTTATCCTCCAACTGTGTTTGATAGTACTTTTGTTGCTCTGCCATGGCATATAGCGTTTTAGTAAATTGTTCTTGACTTAAATTCGCGGCTTTAGCCAATCCTTCAATTTCCTGTAACATTGTTTGAGGTAATGATACATCTGGCAAATGATAGCTTTCAGGGACTTCATAGTTTTTTAACCTCTCTTGTAATTCTTTGTTGTCATTAAAAACCTTGGCACTGTTTTTGTAGGCTTTTTCTAATTCTTCAACACTTTTATATTTACCCGCATAGAGTTTGGGTGTTTCTTCAACAGGTAATTCTTCAGTGATTTCACTCATCGATTTCTCCTTCAAGTAATTGGTTGATATGCGTTATGGTATGTTGAATATCACGCCAGACAGAACGACGACCATCGATCCAAGCAAAGCCTGATTCAGTAGGGATTGGAGTTTCTTCCATGATGCTATGAAATAATTGGTTTTTAAGGAATTCACTACCTAGTCCTTGTCCAAATAATAGAAATAAATCATATTGATCTTTATTAATGTGATCTTTTTTGAGTAATTGAATGAGTTTAACTTGCATTAGAATTGTACCTGTGCAGGTGATGGGATGGAGATGGGACTTGCTGATGTTGACGGAGTGGGTGTTTGGCTTTGTTGAATCTGTTGCGCCATCTGCTGCATAAAGTTAGCAAATTCCTGTTTAGATTTGATGAGTTTGGCAGGCAAATTGAGTTTATCGGCTAAGAACGGTAAAACTTCCTCCATCTTCGTTGCGGTTAATACAGCACCTTCTCCTCCAAACTGCTGAAGTATTTGGGCCAGCATCGTGAAATGACTTAAATCATCCTGTTTTTGTAGATCATAGAGTGGACTTTGAAAGTCAAAACGTAATAAATGAGATTTAATATTACTAATACTTTTGTCTTTGGAGAGTAAACGTCTCTTTGCTAATATTTTGGCACTGATGGTAAAGACTTGCTTAGGCAATTCATTGATCAAACGAGAAATATCGGTTGCACTGGTTCGTTGTGCTCGATTTTCTCGAATAGAGACTTCCGTTGCTGATTTAACTGGCGTATTGACTTCACCAATCGGATCGACTTGAAAGGCATCTCGTATAATTTGTCTCAGATCACGAATATGTTCTAAGACTTCCGGATACTCTGGCATTTGTAATGCTTCTAATGGATTTTTACCATTAGGATTACGTGCGATCATGGCCCCTGACCATCCTCTCCTGAATACATGCGGATTAAAGTATTTGTCCGCATCGTAAAACAAAGGAGGATTGGCTTTAAAAGCTAAACTCTTGCGACTGTATTCGATAATGCGATTGAGATCACGAATTGTCGGTAGTAAATCAATCCCTATGCCTCTTCCTTCGCATTCTCCGGGTCTCACTCTGTCGCGATAGATAATAATTTGATTATATTCTCGTTCAGTCTCCCATAAGGGGGTGAGTGGATCATTCTCTAAGATGGCATAGAGGTAGAATTTATCTTCTTTTAATTTGATTTGACCATAGATAACGGTAAATAACTCATTCGGCTGATCGATTAAATTTCTTTTGTTTTTATATTTTGGAAAATCTTCAAGAATCTTTCGTCCGCTCATCTTACATTGATACCAACAGGTATTTAAAACATCATCGGTACTGTATTCAACAACTAAGGTAATCGCTGGAATAGAACGGAAGTACAAAGGGGTGACATCATTTATGGACTCAATCCAAAGGGCCGCCGTTCCCCCCACTAAATCTAAATTACTGGATGCCACCATGCGCGCTAAATTGGACTGATTGAGATAAAAGAAAATTTGATCATTAATTTCATCTAAAAGCGGTTTCTGTTCACTGATCTGATTAGCGTTAATAAGATGCGAATCTAAGCTTAATTTTCCCCAAACACGATCTTGGGGTAGTAACAGTCCATGCAGATCATTAGCACGCTGATACGCGCTTAAAAGCGCTGTATTATCCCACATTTGCAAACTGGGGGGTTTGCCTTGATCTTGAAAATTAAATTTGATGTTAAACGCATCTCGATCGGGGATAACATAGGTATATAAATCTTTATAGAGCGCTAACCATTTATCTTTGTAACGTTTACTTTCTTCATAGCGCGTATAGAGCGTAGCTAAATTCATTGATTAGGATTATCTGGATTATTAAACGATTGGGCACCTTGTCCTTGGATGATAGCCATGCGTTGTTCAACAATGGCTTGTCGTTTTTGTTCTATTTCTTCTTTTTGTTGGCGTATCTGTTCTTCCAATAAACGATTGGCTTCATCATTGCCACTGCCTCCACCACTCATAATCGTCTCCAGCAGCTTAAAAGCTCATAATTACGTTGTTCTTGTAATTGGATTAACTTCTTAAAGAGATGCTTTGGATTAAATGTCCAGCCAATATCAATGCCACTAAAATAACGACAGACTTCATTACAGGTATACCATTTGAAGGGCCAGGATTGGACTTTTTTCTTTGTTTTTACTAGCACTGCAACAAAAGCACTGAGCATCGGTAATTTCTTAATCGCATTTAAATTTTTATTCACATCATTGCTCTTTAAAATACGATAAGTAAAACCAGTCGGTGCTATTTCAAATAAAATACAATGATCACCTTCATAACAAAGCAAGGCACAATGAACAAAGTGTTTACTAAAAGTAAATAATCGGTATTTGCCAATGCCCTGGTTATAAAATAAAAAGACCGCGATCAATTAATTTTCCTAAGCTTTACTAAAACCTTTTGTAACAATAAGCGTTTTTTTAATAAACCTTTGGGTATGGATTTAGACATGGGGTTTTAACAATTCCTCGATATGATCAATTTGTTCTTTCATCTGTAACAATTCTTGAGCACAGCTTGAAAACTCTAAGGGAAATCTTCTCTCCAAAATCCAAGCACGAGCTTGCCAACCCTTTTCTCCTTGTTTAATTTCATTAAGTAACTCTTTGATAGCATGACATTGTTTCTTTTTTATAGTGTAGGAAAACTGCGCTAATTCACTGTGGGTTTTTCCAGCTTGAATATCAGCTAAACCTTGGTTTATCCAATCATTTAATGTTGAACGATCGATCCGATGAGCTTCAGCAACGATCTTATATGGAACTAGTTGGGCAATATCTTCAATGATATCCTCTGCTAAAGCTTTATTAAATTTAGTGGGTCGTGCCATGATTATCTCCCTTTATCCACAAAAATAGGCTTAGCATCATTAACATAACGTTGTTGTACTAAACGATGTGCTGTTTGGGAGTGTTGAATGGCTAATTGTCGATAAAAGGAATCTTTTGAAGAGGAATCAGGATGTTTATTTATACTCATAGACGTATTTCTGTAAAGAATTTTTTATGAGTATGAAAGCTAGATAAAAGAAATACTAGCGACTAGATGACGTACCTTTTTAAGGAATTTTACGTCTTATTATCAAACCAATGTGAAGCAACGTCATCATATAAAATAGTCTCAAATGTAGTGTAACGGGTTTTACATTTAGGACAAAATAATCGTCGTCGGTGCATTTTGCCCTCATAGATCATTCTAGAATTAATTACATAGGTCTTAAAATAGTTGCAATTAGAATTAATACATTTCATTTAATATCTCTCTTAATATTAAGAAGTTTAGCTAATCGGTTATTTTCATTTTTTAATCGTTGTTTTTCTTGTTGTTTTCTCTTTAATCGCATTTGATAAGCTAGGGTGATTTGTAGTAGTTTTTTTATTAACATATCCTTTTCTTTTCTCCTTTTTATTTGTTCCAGATCAAATCATTATTCACTAAGCACCACTGACAGCAAGGGACTGTATCGTGAACAAAGCTAGCCCATGTTTTTATTTCACCACAGTTCTGACAATGAACTGTTTTAGTGTAAATAGTAGAAGGCACTTCAGGATCTAATCCCTTTAGCATGATATAGGTCTCTACTATGGCTTTTAGCATAGCTGGATTATCTTTCATTTCATCCCAATCATCAGCTGCTAGAGTTTTTAATTGGATTAACTCTAAGCCAAAATAGGGTTTTTCAGGGCGCAACTTTTTAGAAGTTTTTTGAGGTAAAAAATTGCTAGTCTTTTTGAGAGCTATTTGGCAAAAATAATTTTCTGTATGATTCTCTAAAGCCTTATCCGCTAAGGCTTTGAGCCCTATTAAGGGTTTTTTTAGTAAGGGCTGATCTCTTTGGTTTTGGCCTGAAATTGCTAGTTGCGCTCCCTTAAGAGGCGCAACTGGCAACTTAGCTTGTGTTTGGATTATTGTTGAATTATTTTGCATCATGTGAAATAGCTCCTTCAGCCCGTGCTCGTTTAAGATGACGGCTAATTCTGGATTTGCTAATTCCTAATTCAAAAGCCATTTCTTGTTGGCTTAAACCTTCCTGAGCAAGTTCTACGACCTTTTCAAAAGTTGATTTCTCTAAAGTTTTTAACTCCCAGAGTTGTTGATTATCTTTTGTAACCAATTTGACGAGTAAAGGTTGTGCCGATTCACCACAAAATGAACGTGCTTTTTCAAAATGAATTTCAAAACTAGCCCCTTCACTCGGGTCGTAATCATTAGGATGTTTTAAAACGATGACGGTATCTAATACATCCTCTCGTTTGCTTGTCCCACGTGCATTGCCATTCTTAGCAGCATGATGAACAAAGAGAACCGAACGGCCCTCTGAACGCATGCGTAATGCCCAAGCTTGTACCAATAACCAACCTTCAGCTTCATTTTCTTTTCCAGTTCGGCATAAAGTTGAAATATTATCCACCACAATAAATTCAACATCCTTTAAAAAAGGCTCAATAGCTTGCTGTCCTTCTAATGTAGATAAATCAGGCATTCCCCTATTCTGAATATCGGGAGTGAGAATAGTAAAAGGCGCTTGTGCTTCCCTTTCATGAGATATTACGATAGAGGCTAGTCTCTCTTGCATCGTTGCAGCTGGCATTTCTCCATCAAGATATAAAACTGAACAGGGTTTATTTGCTTTCCAACCTAAAAAAGAACCCCCACTGGCTACAGCATAGGCAATATTCAAAGCCACGTGAGTTTTTCCCACTCCGCGTTTAGCATAAAGCATTGCTAATCCTTGTTTGGGTAACCAAGGAGATAGGATCAGTTCCCGTTGAGCAATATTGAGTGTTAGAAAATCAACTAAAGTAATGAGCTGTAATTTATTTTCTGGAGAAAGAGTATCACTTAATTGCTGAATCTTATTTTCTAACCAAACTAAAGTTTCCTTAGAATTTTTATGCGTGACATAATCATTTAAAAGCTTTCCTATCTCAATTAATTGACGACGATTCGAATGTTCTTTAATAATATCAACATAAGCACCAATATTCGATGTGCCGAATGTTGTTTTCATTAACTCCATCACATAAATTTCACCCTTTATTTCTTTTAACTCTGGGATGGTTTTAACGACCTCACTTAACGTTAGAGCATCAACTTTTTCTCCTTTCTTTATTTTATTTATAATTTGTCTTTATTTTATTTATAATTTGGTCAAATAAAATTTGATGTTCTAATTGATAGAAATCCTTAGATGCTAAATGATCACTGATGCCTGACCAAATAACATTATCCAGTAATAATCCACCTAAAACGGCTTGTTCGGCTTGTAAGGAATGAGGAATTTGAACAGTCATGCAATGTGCTCCTATTATAAGAAATCGAATGATTCGGTTAAATTATTTTTTCTATTCTTGTAATCATCGTTATTGATTGTTTGTTTTCCTTTTTTTACAACTCGAATACTTTTTTGTTTGTTATATAAATATTCGGCAATTTCACCTGCTTTAGAAATTGATATTTTTCCTTCTAGGACTTGTAAGATGAGTGTACGGCTACCATGGCGTAAGATTTTATTAAGCATTCTGTAAACATAACCACTACCAAACCCAAGCGCTCGAGCAGCAAAATCTCTTGTTTTAATTCCTTGAACTTGTGGGGGAAGATCCACAAGTTCATCAAGATCAGTCCGTCTTCCTTGTCGTTTCCCAATAAATTTTTCAAAAGCATTTGTAATAGCAGTTCGTTCATATACATCAAAGGTTTTAAGTAAATATCGAACTTCATATTTTTTATTTCGTAAATCTTCTAGTGATATATGCCAAGCAAATACTGATTTTTTACGACATTTTTTCGCAACTTCAATATGCTCTAAACCATAGATAAGATGAAGATTTTCATCGACACAAATTGCACGACAATTAGATAGAGGTAAGTTTTTTTGGTGAAGAAAACTGAATATATCTTCGGGAAAAATAATTTTGTTTAAAGGTGTTTTAACAAGAGAACAAGGAATATTATCAAGCTCTGTATAGTATTTAATTTTCCAAGGAATAAGTTCTTTAAATTTGATTTTACCCTTACTTTCTTTTTCGATACGCGAAGCAACTTCAGGGTGAATTGGTTTTCCTTCAAGATAACGATAAATACTTGCTCGGCTAATTTTGAGCTTTTTAGCCATTTTTGAAATATTCCCAAAAAATTTAATCGCACTTCTAATTAATATTTCTTGCATATGACTCCCTATTTATTATTTTTATTGTGTATGTATTTTAAATAAAAAAAATGTCCACATTTGGACATTTTTATGAAGTAAAATTTGTTTAATAAAAAAACAAAAATAGGAACAAAAAAATGCAGCCTCGATTAATACGTTTACGTGATGCCCCAAATTATTTAGGAATGGATCGACATCGATTTAATGAAGAAGTAAGGCCTTATTTAATTATTATTCCTATTGGAGAAATAGGAATTGCATTTGATCGACTTGATTTAGACGCTTGGTTGGACGATTATAAGCAATGTAAGGGTCGTCCTCCATTAAAGGGGAGACCAATATGGGAAGAAAAAAAATGCCAGGACTCGTTAAGCGCGGGAACATCTGGCACATTAACAAAAAAGTCAACGGGCGCCGCATTTCAGAAAGCACTGGATCAAGCTCGCTCGAAGAAGCTGAACGCTATTTAGTTCATCGGCTTGAGCAGATCAGACAGGCCAATGTTTATGGAATAAGGCCAAAGCGAACTTTTAGAGAAGCTGCAACGAAGTATTTATTGGAAAACAAACATAAGGCGAGTATTAAAGAAGATGCGCGTTGGCTAATGTTTCTCGATCCATTAATTGGAAATATGACATTGGAATCTATCCATATGGGGAGCTTGCAATTCTATATACAATTGAGAAGAGAATCTAAGGTTAAAGCGCGAACTATTAACTATGGATTGCAAACCATTCGTCGTATATTAAATTTAGCTTCTGGTGAATGGCTTGATGAACATGGCCTTACTTGGTTATCCAATGCGCCTAAAATAAAGTTGTTACCAGAAGATGATAAACGTAAACCATTCCCTTTGAATTGGGATGAACAAAGAAGGTTATTCTCAGAATTACCTATTCATTTAAGAAGAATGGCGTTATTTGCTGTTAACACTGGTTGTCGTGATCGAGAAATTTGCCGTTTAAAATGGGAGTGGGAAATCCCAGTGCCTGAACTGGAAGTTTCTGTTTTTATAATTCCTGGACATTATGTTAAAAATAGACAAGATCGTCTAATTGTATTGAATAAAGTAGCGAGTCTAGTTATTCAGGAAGTAAGAAATAACCATTCAGATTATGTATTTACCTTTAAAAATAAACCTATTACAAGGATGTTAAATTCAGCTTGGAAGAAGGCGCGCATACGGTCAGGATTGCCTAAAGTAAGAGTGCATGATTTGAAGCATACATTTGGACGACGATTGCGTGCGGCCGGTGTAGGATTTGAAGACAGGCAAGATTTATTAGGTCATAAGAATGGACGTATTACTACTCATTATTCAAATGCTGAATTAAATAATCTTTTACTGGCGGCAAATATGGTTTGTGAAAGTGAACAAGGACCTCACTTAACTTTACTTAGGATGAATCAATGCAAAGGAGGTCGCGCAAAAGTCGCGCAAGGGAATTTAAGAACACAGTTAAAGATAGTATAAGTCCTTGATTCAATTGGTGCCAACGAGACGAATCGAACGTCCGACCTACTGATTACGAATCAGTTGCTCTACCGACTGAGCTACGTTGGCAATGCGATTGAGAGCCCGAATTGTAGTCAATTTGAGCAGCTTTAGCAATTTCATTTTAAAGCTTAAGTGCCAGCCATATGTCCGCTCGCCTTGCACCTACTCCCTCTTTGGAAAATTGCAATTAAATTATACATAAAATACTACATTACTAAGAGATTAAGTCTCTAACTAAAATTCTAGTAAATATCATGTGCTTTCAGAAGATTCATTAAAATTGAAGGAGACTTTACAAAATTCTGTGTCCTGAGGATATTTTGCCTCAGGTGGAGTTGTATACGCTCAAGGGGGATAGTAATTTATCGGATACCCTTATAAAAATTAATCATACTGGATTTTCTTCCGAAGAAAATTATAGTCTTGAAAATTTGATTAATGAAGTTTATGCAGATTTAAAGAATTTTTTGAGTTTAGCCAAGATAAAATGTTTGCATGAAGATGAAATACATATTCAGTTAAATTTGTTTAAAGATCAAAAACAGTTTGAACGTTATGGTTATCTCGTATGGAATGTAGATAGTAGTGGAGGAGGTATTTGTATGCCTGGTATAAATAATCAGCCTACGACCGCTTTTGTCTATCAAATAGATCAAGGATTTCTAAATTTGAAACATGAGTTAACTCACGCATTTATGGATAATATTTTAGGTATTTTTTATACGGAATGTCTTGCGGGAGTGTTTACAGAGTGTTTACAGAAGGTTTAGCTGACTTTTTTGATAAAGGACCTTCTAATCTTAATAAGTTAATGCAAATGCAGCGCTTACTTCTTAGGGAACCCCTTAAAACCTTGCCAGAAATTATCACAATGAACGAAGGAGGTTCAGTTATATTTATATGGTTATTTTTTGATAACCTATTTAATTGGAGAAAAAATAACTATTTTTTCTAAAATATTGTCAGAAGTTCAAAATAAAAACCAGAGCCAAGTCACTAAACTAATTGCACAATGTGGAGCAGAGCAACAAGATAATTTTCATGAATGGTTACAGAGCAAATTATCGGAATTGATTATTTTTTTATTTAAGGCGATACGTGAGCAAGATAGAAGAAGCGTAAATTTATTATTAGCAGGAATGAATAGCCAACAAGTCAATATACAAGAAAAAACTACTAATGATACCGCTTTGCATATTGCTATAGAAATATGGATGCAGCAAAAAGATACTTCTAGCACATCGAATGCTTTAAGTATTATTTGGTCCCTTTTGTTAAAGGGAGCTGAACTAAAAAATGTCCAGAATGCTAAAGGAAAATTTCCATTTGATTTAATTCAGGACCCAGTCGATCGAGATCTCATCGAAAGTTATGCAAGAGATGCTAAACATTATATCGATTTGGAAAAAAATTCTTATATAGAAACAAAAGTAGAAGAAAGTACTATTTGCTAGGGAGGCAAATTATTATGGAAGATGAAAAAATTATTATAAAGATCCCCATCCCCTCATAACTTCATTGATATTTGAGGGTGGTGGAGTTAAGGGAATTGCTTATGCAGGTGCTTTACTGAGCACTGAAAGAACAACCAGGTTTACTTGATAAATTACATTGGGTAGCAGGGAGTTCGGCGGGGGCGATGACCGCTTTACTTGTAGCTTTGAATTTTTCGCCTGATGAAATAGAGTCTGAGTTATCCTCAGTGAATTTTTCTGAATTTGCTGATGCTTTGCCTGATGGGAGATTAGCTACTATTAATTATATTCTTAAGAATACTAATAAAATTTCTAAAAATATTAACCATGGTATCAATGATGGAAAAAAACTTTATACTTGGGTACAAAAGATTGTTGGAATGAAATTAGATAATAAAGAGGCAACTTTTTTAGATTTAAAAAATAAAAAAAATATCCCTAGTACTTTGAGATCTAAAATTGTATCCCAACAGGAATTAGAACTTAAAAATTTGTTTGTTATTGTAACGAATGCGCTTAAAAACAAAACCGAAATATTTTCTTGGGAAACGACTCCTAATTTGAAAATTGCTGATGCAGTGTTAGCTAAGTATGTCAATACCTGGTTATTTCTATGTTCGTTATATTGACAATATGAAAACTGAAATAGATTGGAATCCTACCCAGGAAAAAATAAATGTTCATGAAATTATACCTTATGTGGATGGAGGCGTCCTAAATAATTATCCAATAAATATATTTCGAGATTATAAATATTGGTTACCTGAATATTATGGATTAGTGAAATCACATCATTACAATCCCAGCTCTTTAGGAATCAGAGTTGATTCTAAAGAAGAAGTGATACAGCTCATCGATATAAGACATCAAGAAGTTATCGCTACTCAAAAAGAAGAACGAAAAATTCAAACGCGATTTTTTTCTGCCAGTGATTGGTTTATTAGTCCAACTCAAGTAATTTGTATGGCCAGTAAATTTTTAACTTTATTGTCCTCTGATCTCAATAAAGTGGAGCAATATTGTCAACGGACTATAGCAATTAATGATTGTGATGTAAAAACAACACAATTTAATTTAACTAAAACTGAAAAGGATAAATTAGTCCAAAGTGGGAGAATGGCAGTCCAAGGTTTTTTTGATGAATACTTTAAAAAAGCCTCTTTCAAAGAAATCATTTATGATAATATAGTAGAATTAAAAAATGCTATTATAGCTAAAAATGAACTGATTAAAATTTTGCTCAATTTAAAAGATGAACATACTCATGAACGTGAACTTAGGAGGCTACAATTAGAAAGCAAACTTTCTGAAGAAAAACTTTTAAAATTAAATGAGAAAATATTGTCCTCAAACTTTTCTCAAAGTCCCGATGGAGCTTAAACTTCAGTATTATGCACAAATTTTGATTCCGGGGATCAGACCATGGATAAACAAAAATTTTCAAAAAAAGTTGAAGGGGTATCTAAAATTGAAAAATCAACATCGACCAGTGATATATTTCCCAGTGGTTTGAAGAAAAGTATTCAACCCGAAACATAATACCTGTCTATAGAAAGCTTTTCTGTTGCTAATAAGTCGAAAGTTTAATTGCTACTAGTTTAAATCGATAGGGCTTGTTAAACTAGTAGCTCGATTTTATGAAGGCGCAAGGTTTATGTATTCAACAAAGGAAAAACAAAGCGGTCTTACCTTACTTGAGCTCATGATCGTTATTGCGATTATTGGTATCTTGGCGGCTTTAGCGATACCCAGCTATCAAAATTATAGTAATCGAGCAAAATTTGCTGAAGTCATTCAAGCCACGGCACCGTTCAAATTAGCAGTGACTACTTGTATGCATGAGCATGATAATTTAATTGCTTGTGGTACGCCCGGTCAAAATGGTATTCTGGATAATTTTAAATCGGAAAATCAAACTAAAGGGTATGTTGCGACGGTTGAAGTGGGTAAGAATGCACAGATTATTGCTACATCGCAAAGGATCCGTGTTAATAAGGTCGATCATTTTACCTATATTTTGACACCTATTTATCAAACAGATGGTCAATTACGCTGGGATGTTAGTGGAACGTGTATACAATTGGGTTTGTGCAAATCAGAATAATTAATAATTGGCTAACCTTAGTTGGTTTTTTTTTGACTATATTATAAGCCTTCAAGCATGTTATTCTAAGCCATTTAAATTTAAGATAAACAGAGCTCACAACCTCTAAATGAGGTGTAAATAACATGACCGACTATAAAAACACCTTAAATCTTCCTTTTACTAAATTTCCAATGAAAGGCAATTTGCCCCAGGCAGAGCCTGTTATTTTAAAGCAATGGTCTTCCTTATTGCTGTATGAGAAATTGCGTGAAAAAAATAGGGGTAAGGCTAAATATATTCTTCATGATGGTCCTCCTTATGCGAATGGCCATATTCATATTGGGCATGCAGTCAATAAAATTTTAAAAGACATCGTTGTGAAAGCCAAGACCATGAGTGGCTTTGATGCTCCTTTTGTCCCAGGTTGGGACTGTCATGGCTTACCTATCGAGTTAAATGTAGAAAAAAAGGTTGGTCAGGTCAGTGATAAATTAACTGCAAAAGCTTTTCGGCAAGCTTGCCGTGAATATGCTGGACAGCAAATTTCTATCCAGCGTGAGGAGTTTAAGCGGTTAGGCGTCATCGGTGATTGGCAACATCCTTATCTGACGATGGATTTTCAATTCGAAGCAAATATTATTCGTGCTTTAGGTCAAATTATTAGTCGAGGACATTTACAACAAGGATTTAAACCAGTGCATTGGTGTGTTAATTGTGGCTCGGCTTTGGCTGAAGCTGAAGTTGAATATATCGATAAAATATCACCGGCAATTGATGTACGGTTTAGAGTGATTGATGATGTTGATTTTTTAAGTCGGGTCCCTAGCAAAATGGGTCATGGACCCATAATAATACCTATATGGACGACAACGCCTTGGACTTTACCGGCAAATGAAGCTGTTGCATTAAATCCGGATATTGAATACGTATTAATACAAACTGATACTGAGCGTTTATTAATTGCTGAATCATTATTAACAAGCTGTATGCAGCGTTACCAGGTTAAGGATTACAAACGTTTAGGAAGTTCGACGGGAAAAGTTTTTGAAGGAATTTTATTGCAGCATCCTTTTTACCATCGACAAGTGCCAGTTATTTTAGGTGAACATGTCACCATTGAGACAGGTACAGGTGCTGTGCATACCGCGCCGGCGCATGGTCTGGAAGATTATAATGTGGCAAAGCACTATGGATTGCCATTAATTAATTCTGTGGGTGGTAATGGCTGTTTTTTAACTGGGACAGCATTATTTGAAGGAGAGCACGTTTTTAAAGCTAATTCTTTAATCATAGATAAATTAAGAGAATCCAAAAATTTATTAAAAGAAGAAAATATTAACCATAGTTATCCACATTGTTGGCGCCATAAAATTCCTTTAATTTTTCGCGCAACACCGCAGTGGTTTATTAGCATGGAACAGCAAGGTTTAAAAGAGGATAGTCTAGCTGCAATCAAGGCTGTTAATTGGATTCCACAATGGGGAGAAGCACGAATTAATGCCATGATAAGCAACCGACCTGATTGGTGTATTTCAAGACAGAGGAGTTGGGGAGTGCCGATTCCTTTATTTGTACACCGTATATCTCGTGAACTGCATCCGAATAGTCTTAATCTATTAGAACAGATTGCAAATCGTGTATCCGAAATAGGAATCGATGCTTGGTATGATTTAAATCCAGAAGAAATATTAGGTAAAGAAGCACAAGATTATGAAAAATTAACCGACTGTTTAGATGTATGGTTTGATTCAGGCGTAAGTCATTATGCAGTTTTAATGAAAAATCCGGCTTTAGCTTGGCCTGCAGATCTTTATTTAGAAGGTTCTGATCAGCATCGCGGTTGGTTCCAATCTTCTTTACTAACTTCTGTGGCAATGAATGATACTGCGCCTTATAAATCGGTTTTAACCCATGGTTTTACAGTGGATGAAAAAGGCCACAAAATGTCTAAATCTTTGGGAAATGTTATTGCACCAGAAAAAGTTATACAAAGTTTAGGGGCAGATATTTTACGATTATGGATTTCCTCAACTGATTATCGTAAAGAAATGGCTGTTTCGGATGAAATTTTAAAACGTACAGCAGAAGCCTATCGACGCATTCGTAATACGCTGCGATTTTTATTAGCCAATTTACATGATTTTGAGCCTGCAGAAGCAGTACACACCAGCACTATGTTGTCCTTAGATATTTGGATCTTGGAACGGGCACAGCTTTTACAACATGAAATCATTGAGGCTTATGAGACTTTTCAATTCCATACCATTTATCAGAAATTACAACATTTTTGTATTACTGATTTAGGTGGGTTCTATTTAGATATTATCAAAGATAGACAATATACATTACAAAAAAATAGTATCGCGCGCCGTTCTGCGCAAACTGCACTTTTTTATATTGCTGAAGGTATGGTACGTTGGTTAGCGCCCATTTTAAGTTTTACCGCAGAAGAAATTTGGCAGTATCTTCCAGGGAAGCGGGAGGAAAGTGTTTTTTTAAACGAATGGTATTCTTTGTCCTTTTCATTTAATGAAGACCCCTTACAAAAAATCTATCAAAACAATGATCGTCAAAATTATTGGAATGAACTTATCCAAATTCGGAATGAAGTTAACAAAGTTATTGAAAAATCACGCACTAATGGAGAGTTAGGTTCCTCATTAGAAGCTGAGGTTGAGCTTTATGCTCAGGAAGATTCCCAGCTTCATAAAATGCTTTCTGCTTTAAACAACGAGCTTAGATTTGTATTAATAACCTCAGATGCAAAACTGTTGACTATTACGCCGACGGCACAGAGCTCATTAGTGCGTGTTAATGGGGAAGAATTAGGAATAAATGTAATTTCTACGGTAGGAAAAAAAACAAAATGTGCACGTTGTTGGCACCGACGTGCTGATGTTGGAAAGGACCCAGAACATCCTGAGATTTGTCTACGTTGTGTTGATAATCTTCCTGATGGAAAAGGCGAACACCGGATCTATGCATAAAATTTAATTTTTTTCTTTTCTATTTGATCTATGCAAGCAAGAAAAACATCTCAATTATCATGGCTGTGCTTAAGTGTATTTATTATTGTCCTCGATTATTTAAGCAAGGTATGGATGACCTATTGGTTAGATCAAACAAGCATTATTCCAGTATTCCCTTGTTTGAATTTCATTTTGACGCACAATTTTGGTGCTGCATTCAGTTTTTTAGGTCAAGCTGATGGATGGCAACGATGGTTTTTTGCGGCAATTAGTGCGGTTGTGAGTCTTTATCTAGTACGTATGCTTTATCGAGGTGGGCTTAGCAACTGGGTAGCTTGTGGGATTGCATTGATATTGGGAGGAGCGTTAGGTAATTTGTATGATCGCTTAAGTTTGGGTTACGTTATAGATTTTATTGATTTTTGTATTGGTTATTGGCATTTTGCTACCTTTAATTTGGCAGATGCAGCCATTTCTATAGGCGCTGTTATGTGGATCATTGCTAGCTTCAAATCCGGTAAAAAATAATGATAGGAGCTACAAAAACTAAAATTAAAAAACCACTAGGCGTGTTTAGCTTAGCCATGATGAATGTTATCGCAGTTGATAGTTTGCGTTCATTACCTATCGCTGCTCTGTTTGGTTATGCATTAATATTTTTTTATTTACTTGCTGCACTGTTGTTTTTTATTCCTACTGCTTTAGTGACAGCTGAATTAGCTACTACGTGGCCGAGCACAGGGGGAGCGTATATATGGATTCGCACTGCATTCGGAGCGAGATGGGGCTGGTTTGCGATTTGGCTACAGTGGGTCTACAACGTGGTTTGGTACCCAACCATTTTGTCTTTTGTAATAGCAGCATTTGCGTATTTAATTGATCCACAATTAATGCAGCATAAAATATATCTTTTAAGCACGATATTAATTATTTGGTGGTTGGTTACCGCTTTAAGTTGCTTAGGTTTACGTGTTTCCAGTTGGTTAAGCAGTATCGGGGCTTTAGTAGGCACTTTAATTCCAATGCTCTTTATGATTGTGTTGGCTATTATTTGGATTAAAACTTCACATCCGTTAGCGATTCATTTTTCTTACGCTTCTTTTTTTCCTAGTTTGAATAATTTTAATAACTTAGCCTTTTTAACAACTATTATTTTTGGATTAATGGGTTTAGAAATGTCAGCTGTTCACGCAGGCGATGTTCGTAATCCCCAGCAGGATTTTCCGCGAGCTCTATTTTGGTCAACAAATTCAATACTGATAAGCTTGATAATGGCTTCTTTGGCTATAGCACTTATTATTCCAGCAAATCAACTTAGTATATTGTCTGGTTTAACTGAGGCCTATGTTGCTTTTTTTAATAGTTATCATTTGTCTTTTTTTATACCAATTATCATTTCTTTAATTATCATTGGAAGCTTGTGTAGTATTTCTACCTGGGTAATAGGACCTACCCGAGGCTTACTAATTGCTACATTCGAAAGCCAAATAGCTGGGTTAAATTGGTTGCTTAAAATCAATCGATTTGGAGCGCCAGTAGGCCTATTGGTATTTCAAGGAGTTTTAGTATCTCTTTTAACGAGTCTTTTTATCCTAATTCCTAGTGTCACTGAGACCTATTGGTTATTAAGTGTTATGACAGCCCAATTGGCGGTATTATTTTACTTTTTTTTATTTTTAAGCGCATTGCAATTGCGCTATAAAGAAGCTGATAGAAGTCGTGCCTATCATATTCCAGGGGGGAAATGGGGGATTTGGACCGTTTGTATCATGGGATTAGTAGGTTGTTTGATTACTTTTATACTCGGATTCTTCCCTCCCAGTGGTATTGCAGTGAGTAATTTATTAAAATTTGATAAGATTTTGTTGGCGGGGTTATTATTATTTTGTTTACCTCCTTTTATCTGCGCAGGATGGGCTTTGGCTTTGAAAAAGATTGAGAAGAATAATCAAGCTTGCTGAGAGAGGTTGCTTATGATTAGCGCATTAGAGATTCATGGCGTGCCTATCGAATGTATTAATCAAGCGGCAACAACTTATCATGTTCCAGCTACATTAATTTTGGCTGTTTTAGCGGTCGAAAATGGTGCGAATGGTTCAGCATCGCCAAATCGAAATGGAACTTTCGATTTTGGTCCAATGCAAATTAATTCAATTTGGTTATCGCAAATTCGTCTTTATGGCTATACTCAGCATCAGTTGCAATATGATCCCTGTGTCAATGTAAGGTAGGGACTTGGATACTTAGTCAGCAGATTGCAAATGATGCATCAAGCCTTTGGCGAGGTGTAGGTAGTTATCACTCTCATTCGGCGCGATTGAATCGAGATTACCAAATTAAGGTTTTTGAAGTATATCGATTATTGGCTAATTATTTATTCCATCCGACTAACTTAATATCGCCAGTGGCTTAAAATTTAATTTTTAACCTTAGATTAGATTTTCGATATGCAAAGGTTTATTTATATCTGTTTTTTACTAAGTAATTTAGCCATAGAAAAAATCAAAAAAAAAATAATCAATTTAGATAATGAACGTTTAGGAATTGCTTTTATTTCAATAGTAGGTTTGGGTTTATTATTCCCTTTAGTTGTTATAGCACCTGGACTATTTGAATCAGAATGGTTTTTAAATTTATTAACGGTTCCGTCAGAGTATGGAAGTTTCGTAGCTGATGGTGCCTATTTAGGTCGTTTATGGAATTTGTATACTGCCCGATCTTATGCAAATGGTAAGAAAACTAAGATTAGAAACTTTCTTAATCAAGAAATCATAATAAATCGGCAAATAGGCTACGCTGAAAAATTATTTACGCCTATTGGTATGTTGCTAGGTGTTAGTTTAGGAATTTTTTGTCTTGCTCTGCATGCTGTGATCCCTTTTTGGCAGACTTTTTCCTACTTTGCTTATATTTTATTTATTTTAGGATATGCTTGCGCATTGGGCGGCTTATTTAATCGTTTGGCTAGTTCGGTTGATGGAATACGTTTACAACAGGAAAAAGTCGCAATTTTTGTAGGATTAGTATTAGGTTTATTTATTTCATTAAGTTTATTTAGCATATTAGTGTTAACAGGAACCATGCCTTTTGTTGCTGTAATAAGCGTTAGTAAACCCTTTATTGATCTTTTGTTAATACATAAATTTCTTTTTGCACTTCCCTTTGTATTAAGTTTGACGAGCTTAACAACCTCTTGTTTCGACTATGTTGCCAAAGCCTATTGTTTTTTTAAATATCTATGCGGTACTGACGATGCCGAGATCAATGAACGGGTAAAATCACGTTATTATGAATATCAAACTGCTTTTTTAGGTATTAGTTTTGGCTGTTTGTTGGCTTTTGGGATTAGTTTAGGTTTATTTTTTGCAGGTAATTTAGTTGCGTCGCCTATAGCGATTGTTGCAACCATTTTCGTTATTATTATTATTTGTAACAACGTAATAGCAGCACTTTTTTCAAGATTGGGTCGACTTATCGACGGGATTAATGGCGTATCTACGTCGCAAAAAGAAGTTGATAAAACCGAATTTAACTTAGAATTTAATTTTAACTCTGTTAGTTATTTGGCTTTAATAAGAAGTGTTTCGTTGGATTCGTTGCCTCAAGCAATAAGTCATTCAGTAAATAAAAATCGAGACCTCAATGACAACGAAACTAAATTTAAATTAAAGCGTACAAGAAGCAGCCCGGCTTTTTTTCATTTTTACAGCTCAGGGCAAAAGCTGAATGCAAATAATGAATTGTTTTTTAACCATAATTTATTTGAAAGCGAATCCTTAAGGCGACTTGCCTAGTATTTAAGGTATAGTATTTACATGGATATAGGAACTAATCTGCCAGGTTCATATCTTAATAGGCAATGGATATAGTTTTACTTCTTTATTGTAATTTGTTATTTATGCGTGTTTTAATCATAAAAATGTCCTCTATGGGTGATATTATCCATACATTACCGGCAGTAACTGATGCGACTAAGGCTATTTCGAATATTCAATTTGATTGGGTAGTGGAAGAGGCTTTTACCGAAATTCCCAAATGGCATAAGCAAATCCAGCAAATTATTCCTATCGCCTTAAGACGCTGGCGAAAAAGTATTGGTCGGACGATTCAAAGTGGAGAATTAAAGCAATTTTATACACAATTGCGTGCACAAAAATATGATTTTGTCTTAGATGCCCAAGGATCTATCAAAAGTGCGATTACATGTTATTTAAGTCAAGGTTATCGACTCGGCATGGATAAGCATTCAGTGCGTGAAAGATTAGCTTTTCTTGCCTATCAGCAAACTTTTTCTGTACCTTGGCAGCAACATGCTATTGATCGGTTACGGCAATTATTCGCTAAAGCTTTAAAATACCCTTTGTCGGAAACTGAGCCTGATTATGGGATTAATAAGGAAAATTTAATTCAAACCAAAATTGAACTACCAGACAATTATTTGGTTTGTATCCCCAATACCAGTTGTGCAACTAAACTTTGGTCAAATCATGCTTGGTCTTTGCTTATAGAGGAAATGACAGCGTTCGGAATCAATGTTTTAATTCCTTGGGGAAGTGAAAATGAAAGAAAAAATGCTAATCGATTGATCAATAAAAACCCCTTAACACAGGTATTACCTTACTTAAATCTCAATGAAATGGCGGCTGTCTTGATTAATGCCAAAGCCGTCGTTGCAGTTGATACGGGGTTAAGTCATTTATCTGCAGCTTTGGGAGTTCCTACCGTTGTTCTCTATGGTCCTACTAATCCTTCATTGATAGGAACCATTGGCCCATCCCAATTACATATCAAACTTTCAGTTAATGAGAATGATATGGAAAATAATACTAGAATCTTAGAGAAAATAACTAATAATTTGCGTCCTATTTTGAAAATTTAGCTAATATATGTTGAAAAATTTTATTTTTCTAGCCTCATATTCCCGAATAAAAATAGAACGTTTTAGCTTTAAGAGAGGATTAAATCTTGAGTGATACTCTAGACAAAGATTTAAATGAAAAAAATATCCTAAAAATTGCCATACCAGCTCCTTTACATCAATATTTTGATTATCTGGCACCCATTAACGTTGACTCAGCTCAATTAAAAAAAGGTTTACGCGTACTGGTACCTTTTGGAAAGCAGAAAAAAATAGGGTTTTTAATGGGAACAAGTGCGTCATCAGTTTGGCCAAAATTTCAGCTTAAACAAGCGTTCGCTATTCTAGATGAGCAGCCACTTTTACCGGATTCTATACAACAGTTATTAGAATGGACAAGTCGTTACTATCATTGTCCTATTGGCGAAGTCTTTGCTAATGCATTGCCTAAGGCATTACGCATAGGAAAAGACACTAAAAAACTAAAATATCCAATTAAACTTACTAAAGAAATTAATAAACAAGAAGAACTTGTTGTTAAAAATAATTCAAATTTATCAGAAAAAATTAGATTAAACTATCATCAACAGCAATCAATTAAAAGTATTATTAATTCTTTAGATAAATTCCAAGCTTTTCTGTTAAATGGCGTGACAGGAAGTGGAAAAACCGAAGTTTATTTGGAAGTAATACAAGCAGTGCTTGAACAAGAAAAACAAGCTTTAGTATTAGTTCCAGAGATTGGTTTGACACCACAAATGTTAACACGATTTCGAAATCGATTTTCAGTTCCATTAGTATTATTTCATTCTAAATTAACCGATAAACAACGTTTAGAAAATTGGTTGCTTTCTAAATCAGGTCATGCATTTATTATCATTGGTACTCGTTCAGCTTTATTTACACCTCTTTTACATCCAGGAGTTATCATCATCGATGAGGAACATGATAATTCTTTTAAACAACAAACGGGCTTACGATATCATGCTCGAGATTTAGCCTTAGTACGAGGACGTTTAGAAAATATACCTGTTATATTGGGTTCTGCGACCGCATCTTTAGAAAGCATTTTTAATGCTAAGCAAAATCGTTATCAAATACTGCATTTACCTGAAAGAGCAGGACCGGCAATACAACCGACTTTTCATTTTATTGATTTACGTTATCAAAAACTTGATCAAGGGTTTTCACCATTATTATTGCAAAACATGGAAAAACATTTACAAAAGCAGGGTCAAATACTTTTATTTTTAAATCGACGCGGTTTTTCACCCGTTATCATTTGTCACGAATGTGGTTGGACAGCAGACTGTGAACATTGCGAACAAAAAATGAATTTTCATAAAAAACCTGCGCATTTGCAATGTCATTATTGTGGTTTTCGACGCCCTTTAGATGTTCGATGTCCTGCATGTCAAAGCCAACAATTACTTGCTTTGGGTCAAGGTACGCAACGTTTAGAGCTAACGCTACAGAAATATTTTCCTGACGTTGGAATTGTTCGGATTGATCGAGATAATACCCAACGTATAGGAAGCTTGGATAAATTATTAAAAAATATCCATGAAGGTGAAAGCCAGATTTTGATAGGAACTCAGATGTTAGCGAAAGGACATCACTTTCCAAATGTTACCTTAGTGGGTATTTTAGAAGCAGATAATGGACTTTTTAGTGCAGACTTTCGTGCTTTGGAACATACTGGCCAATTATTAACACAAGTATCGGGCCGATCCGGACGAGCTAATAAACCTGGAGAAGTATGGATTCAAACTTATTATCCTGATCATCCTTTGTTAAAATTTTTGTTAGAACAAGGTTATCTTAATTTTAGCGAAGTCTTATTAAAAGAAAGAAAGGTTTCCTTATTGCCACCTTACAGTTATTTGGCAGTTATCCATGCTGAAGCCCTAAGCTCAGCTTATCCGTTGACTTTTCTGGATGAAGTAAAAAATCAAGCTAAATTAGTTGGGAAAGAGGTCAGCCTATTAGGACCAGTTCCTTCATTACACCCGCGCCGGGCAGGTTATTATCGCTACCAATTACTCTTGCAAGCAAAAACCCGTAACGATTTACAAAGCTTACTAGAGCAGATTATTAAACCCATTAGCTTGTTTTCCAGTAGTCGGCGAGTTCGTTGGTCACTGGACGTCGACCCCATCGAGCTTTTTTGATCAAAATACTCTTTTTTTCCAATGAGTAAAGGTCTAAAATACCGCCAAATATGAACTAAAAGTAACCTATTTATGACTATTAGTGTGTTTGAGCTGTTTTCCATTGGTATTGGCCCTTCAAGCTCGCATACCGTAGGGCCTATGAAAGCTGCCTATGCTTTCGTAGAAAATCTAGCGCAAAATAATCAATTGTTTAATGAGCTTAGCCGTTTACAGGTCGAGCTTTTTGGCTCGTTGGCTTTAACTGGTCGAGGGCATGGTACTGATACTGCGATTTTAAATGGCTTAGCAGGTCAGCTTCCTGAGACAGTTAATCCTGACGAGGTTGTTCCACGCGCTAAGAAAATTATTGAATGCTGTGAGCTATTGTTGGCAGGGAAAAAAAAGATCGTCTTTTCTGAAAAAACCGATTTAGTTTTTTTACAAAAAGAATTATTGCCACTGCATACCAATGGTATGCGCTTTAGTGTTTTTAACGCTCAAGGTTTACTCTTAAGCCAGCAAATTTACTACTCGATCGGTGGTGGTTTTATTGTCACTGAACAAGAATTTGGCCTGGAAGACAAAGATAATATTTCAGTCCCTTATCCATTTTTTACAGCGACTATGTTGTTTAATAGCTGTAAAAAAAATAATTTAACGATTCCAGAACTTATGTTGGCTAATGAGCAGGAATTAAGATCTGATAGAGAAATACGCAAGGATTTATTTAAAATAGCTAATATTATGCAGGCCTGTATTGATAAAGGTTGCCGTGCTCAGGGAATTTTACCAGGTGAGCTTAGTGTTAGACGTCGAGCACCTGAACTTTTTAGCAAAATAAACGATAGAACTATTTCGAAATTAACTTTTCCAGATACATTATTATGGCCAACCACTTATGCGATGGCGGTCAATGAGGAAAATGCAGCGGGAGGTCGAATAGTGACAGCTCCAACAAATGGAGCCGCTGGTATTGTCCCGGCAGTATTAACCTATTATCGTCGTTTCTATGACGATGTTAGTGAACAATCGATAGCTGATTTTTTATTGACAGCGGGTGCTATCGCTTTACTTTATAAAATGAATGCCTCGATATCCGGTGCTGAGGTCGGTTGCCAGGGCGAAGTCGGTGTGGCTTGTTCTATGGCGGCAGGAGCGTTGACTGCAGTATTAGGAGGGACCTTAGAACAAATAGAAAATGCCGCTGAAATGGCAATGGAACATCATCTAGGTTTGACTTGCGATCCCATAGCCGGATTAGTTCAAATCCCCTGTATTGAACGCAATGGAATAGGGGCTGAAAAAGCAATTAAATTGGCTCACTTAGCGTTAATGGAAGATGGAAAAAATAAAAAAGTATCTTTAGATAAAGTTATCGAAACTATGTTTGCTACTGGAAAGGATATGATGGCGATTTACAAGGAAACTTCTTTAGGTGGATTGGCAAAAACACTCCCCGTTAATATACCGGAATGTTGACCCCACTTTCTCTCGAATTCTTTTCTACTTGATTATAAATTTTGAACATTCAAGTTCATATATTTATTTTCTTTTTAAGGATCGTTTTTTATAAAGCGAATACAAGCTCAATACAGGCCCCGATAAGGCATAACAGAAAAAAATCAAAAATAATATTTTAGGCGGATCCAATGAAATTCCTACAAACGCTAATACAACCAGTAAAATAGCGACAAAGGGCACGCGCCCTTTGAGATCAAGCTCTTTGAAAGAGTAATAACGGACATTACTTACCATCAAAATCGCAATAATGATAGCTAATACCGCAGTGATCATACTAACCACATCACCAAGGATTTCTGATTCCACACATAACCATACCATGCTGGCTAAAACGCCTGCTGCTGCAGGAATGGGTAATCCTTGAAAGTAGCGTTTATCAGCTACTAAAACTTGAGTATTAAAACGTGCTAAACGTAGTGCGCCGGCAGCTGCAAATATGAACGCCGCTAACCAACCTAATTTACTTAATCCTTCTAAAGACCAGCTATAAATAACTAACGCAGGTGCGACTCCGAAAGAAACCATATCTGATAAACTATCTAATTCAGCTCCAAAAGCACTTTGGGTATTGGTTAGGCGTGCAACACGACCATCAAAAAAATCCATAATCATAGCGACAAAAATAGCAACCGCCGCATAATTAAAATAACCTTCCATTGCAGTAACGATGGCATAAAAACCCGCGAATAAACCTGCGATAGTAAACAAATTGGGTAGCAAATAAATCCCACGACGTCGGTAAGCTAATCTTTCGCCCTCTTCATGATCATTTTGGTTACTATTTTTTTCCTTGAAAGTAGCTAATTTTTCTTCAGTTGATTGAGGTGTAAACTTTGCATCATTTGGGTTATTCATACAGGGATTCCTTGCAAGGATTTTAATCGATAAAGGATTTCAAGTGCTTCTTTTGGAGCTAATTGATCCGGATCAATTTGTTCTAATAAGCTCATAGCAGGATTGATAGAAAGCTTCTCTGGTGTAGCAACTGGTTTTGTTTGGCTGGGATTAATATGCGAAGAATTATTTTCAAGCTCGACGAGTTTTGCTCTAGCGCCTTGAATAACCGGTTTAGGAACACCCGCTAATTGTGCTACTTGTAAACCATAGCTTTGATTCGCCGGTCCTTCTTTAATGGTATATAGAAAAACGATGCTATCATCATGCTCTTTTGCGTCAACATGACAGTTGCTTATCGTTGAGTTTTCTTCAGTTAATCCAGTTAACTCAAAATAATGAGTAGCAAATAAGGTATAAGCTTTGACTTGCTTTGCTAAATATTCAGCACAAGAAAAAGCGAGAGCGAGTCCGTCAAATGTACTGGTACCGCGTCCAATTTCATCCATAATAACCAAACTTTTATCAGTGGCATTATGTAAAATTGAGGCGGTTTCTGTCATTTCTACCATAAAGGTTGAACGACCACTGGCAAGATCATCAGAGGCTCCAATTCGAGTGAAAATACGATCGATGGGGCCTATCGTAGCGCTTTTTGCTGGAACAAAACAACCTATCTTTGCTAATAGACAAATTAAAGCCGTTTGGCGCATGTAGGTTGATTTTCCACCCATGTTCGGACCGGTGATAATTAACAAGCGTTGCTCTGGAGTCAAATGACAATTATTCGGAATGAAAGGGGCCTCTAAATTTTGTTCGATAACTAAATGACGGCCGCTTTCAATATGGATACCTGGATTTTTGCTTAGTTGGGGACAGGTTAAATTGAGCGAGGTAGCTCGTTCTGCAAAACATACTAGCACATCTAATTCGGCGATGGCATTAACGGTTTTTTGTAAGTCAGTTAAATAAATAGCTAATTGATCGAGTAATTCATCATAAAGTTTTTTTTCCAAGCTTAGCGCTTTAGAACGAGCGCTTAAGGCTTTATCTTCAAATTCTTTTAATTCAGGCGTAATAAAACGTTCGGCATTAGTCAGCGTTTGCCGACGAATATAATGCGCAGGTATATTTTTAACTTGGCCTCGACTTATTTCAATGTGATAACCATGCACGCGATTGAAGCCAACTTTTAGTGTAGTAATACCAGAAAGCGCTCGTTCACGTTTTTCTAAATCAATCAAATATTGCCCAGCATGTTCACTTAGATTTTGTAGCTCATCAAGTTCAATATGATAGCCCTTAGCAATCATTCCTCCTTCACGGGTAATGGCAGGAGGATTTTCAACAATAGCTTTTTGTAGTAGAGAAAACAATTGTGGAAAACTTTTTATTTGTTGGCTTAATGAAATAAGTAACTCTGGTTTTTTATCCGTACTATGAGGGTTTAAATAGGGACTCAGTTTATTATGAATATCTGGAAGAATAGTTAAGCCATAGCGCAATTGACTTAAATCGCGAGGCTTTGCCGATTTTAATCCTACTCGCGTAATAATGCGCTCGAGATCACCTAAGGGTTTTAACAAAGTTTGTAAACTTGTAAAAGATTGTGTAGCTAATAATTGTTTAATGGCTAATTGTCGTGCTTCTAAAATATCCATCTTCCGTAAGGGTCGATGCAACCATTGATTGAGCAAACGACTTCCCATAGGGGTTGCTGTTTTATCTAAAATAGACATTAAAGTATTATTTTTTTCTCCTTGTAAATTGAGTGTTAACTCTAAATTACGTCGTGAGGTAGCATCTAACATAATGCTTTCTTCATGTCTTTCTATACGAAGCGGTTGAATATGTTGTAATTGAACCCGCTGGGTATCTTTAACATAATTTAATAAACAACCAGTCGCTTGGATCGCCAGGGGGAGATCCTGGCAGCCAAAACCGCTAAGATCGCGAGTTTGAAATTGTTCCGTCAATAAATGAGTTGCGGTAGTAAAATCAAACTCCCAGTGCGGGCAACGTCGAATGGTTTTATAAGGAGTTAATATCGATTCGCCTTTATATTCTTCACTGATTAAAAGTTCACTGGGGTTGAGTCGTGCAAGCTCGTTAGCGAAGGCTTCTTCACCGGTAACTTGTAAGATATTAATTTGGCCACTTCCCATATCAAAATAAGAAAGGCCAAATTGATCATTATAATGATACATGGCAAGGAGAAGACTTTGATGATTTTCTAGTAATGCTTCATCGCTGAGTGTTCCTGGCGTAATTATACGTGTTACTTGTCTTTGCATAGGGCCTTTAGATGAATTCGGATCGCCAATTTGCTCGCAAATAGCAATTGATTCGCCGAGTTTTACTAGTTTGGCCAAATAACTTTCGACGCTATGAAAAGGTACCCCTGCCATGGGAATCGCTTGATTAGCTGATTGTCCTCTCTTGGTTAGGGTGATATTTAGTAATTTTGCAGCTTTGATGGCATCTTCATAAAATAATTCGTAAAAATCCCCCATACGATAAAAGAGTAACTTATCCTTATGTTGAGCTTTTAATTGGAGATATTGGCGGATCATCGGTGTATGTTGAGTTAAATCAGTGTTATGCTTCATAAGAACCTCTTGCAATACCATTGCTTATTATTAGATGGTTTCATTAAAGTTAATTTTGGCAATATTTTAAACTTCAGAAAATAAAGCTTTTGAGGGCTTTAATAATAGTTTGATAATTTCCATTTTTTTTATGTTTAATAAGCTAGTGTAACCAAAATATAAATTTAATTATACTCTTTACATTTAGCGGCCTATGATTGCTAATCACTCATTGAAAAACTTGATTGTTTTACTTCAGTTAATTGAGGATTTTTAGTAATACAAAGAAAAATATTAATTGGAATATTCAGTAGTTTAGAGAGTTTCTTTTTTAGGAAATGATAGAGCTGATAAGTTAAGGCCTCGATAAGCTTAAACGAATGCTTATCACAGAATTGTTGCAATTCATTTGCTAAGGCCGCATAGCAAATTGTATCAGTTAATTGGTCATTGATACAGGCGGTGGGTAGGCCACTAAAGCCCAATTTTATTTTAACCGAAATCCATTGTGGCGTGCTACGTTCTTCGATTGAATGGCCCAATTTAACCAGCAAGTTAAGTTTTTCTAGTGTTAATTGGGACTTCATACAGAAAACATAGCAAACTTGAAAAAAGTTGGTTACTATAACGCTATTCTGGCCCCTAGTAAATGAAGCTTAAATAAAAAAACAATAAAGAGGTCATATGAGTTATATCAATAAAACTCTCTTGCCGGATGAAAAGGTAATTTATAGCAGTCATCCTCATTGGATAGTTTTTTTTAGATCTTGGGCAATTTTGATTGTAATAGCAGCTTTTTTATTGATCGGAGCGCGTCCTACTCTACTGATCATCGGGTTTTTTTCTCTCTTAGCTTTAATAGTTTGCTTATCAGGATTGATCGTTTATTACTCTTCTGAGTTTGGGATTACTGATAAAAGAGTGGTAATGAAATCAGGTTTTATTAGTCGAGTTGCGTTTGAAAATTCATTGGATCGGATTGAAGGGGTAGAGATTAGCCAAAGTATTTTGGGCCGAATTTTAGACTATGGGTCCATTCGTATTCGTGGAGTGAGTGGGACCAACGAATTATTTTCTGCCGTATGCCATCCATTTAGGTTTCGTTATAAAGTATTAGAAGAAATTGAACGACAAAAAAAGGCTAAATAATTTATTTAAAGTTATTTTTCCACTGCCGAAGATAAGCGAATATTTCAACCGGCATTGAGTGTTTTTTTCCGGTTCTTTTTTCGATGCGCAGCTTTATTTCAGGGTTATCACAACGTAAAAAAGGATTACTCAAACGTTCTTCGGATAAAAGGCTAGGGACACTTGCTAAATTTTTTTGACGCAATTCCCGAGTTTTTTCTAATCGTTCTTTAATTTGGAGATTATGAGGTTCTACTGTTTGAGCAAAATGTAAATTTGCTAATGTATACTCATGTCCGCAATAAATCTGAGTTTGATCTGGAAGCTGAGCTAATTTATTCAAGGAATTCAGCATTTGCTGAGCTGTACCTTCAAATAACCGACCGCACCCGGCAGTAAATAATGTGTCTCCGCAGAATAAAAGATGATTTCCATAATAAGCAATATGGCCTAAGGTATGACCTGGGATTGCGAGGACTTCAAAAGTTGGCCAATTGGGTAGTTCAATCTTATCACCTTCATCAACTGGATTACTTACGCCGGTTATTTTTTCTTTTGCGGGTCCAAACACAGGAGCAGGATGTAGTTTTAAAATGGCACGAATGCCGTTAGTATGATCCCAATGATGATGAGTAATGAACACGGCATCAAGTTTAAGATTTAATTGCTTTAATTGTACTAAAACAGATTTTGCTTCGCCTGGATCGACAATAATACAGTGTTTTGTTTCCTCATTGATAAGGCACCAAACATAATTATCCTTAAACGCCAAAATTGGTAAAACTTGTATCGTCATAGTTTCTCCACAAAAATCTTTTTTTTGTTAACCTCTACCATTGAAATCGTTCAATAGATTTTAAATAAGGATTAGTTTTTTTACTTATCAGTTTGTTTTCTTGAAGCTTGGCGTCGTTGTTCACGGCGTTTGCCTGCTTCCTCGTAACGTCTTATTTCATCCTGCGTTTCAGGAATAACTTTAGGAACAGGCGCAGGACGGCCATGCTCATCAGTACCTACAAAAGTAAAATAAGCAGATACCATATGGCGTCGTGTCCCGGTACGATAATCTTCTGCAAGAACTCGCACACCGATTTCCATCGAAGTCGACCAACTGCGATTTATAGTCGCTTGAAAAATTAAAATATCTCCCCGAGTGGCAGGTTGTAAAAAATGCATAGCATCTACGGAAACAGTCACACAAGGTCTTTGGCTATGTCTCTCTGCAACAACAGAAGCGACTCTATCAAGTGTGGACATCACTAAACCACCAAACACGGTTTCAGTTGAGTTCAAATCATTCGGAAATATTTTATAAGTATGATCATGTACAGCTGAAACCGAAACGGGTTTTTCTTGTGGTATCGACATTGGCCACCTAGGTTTTTTAACAATGAAAAACTATTATAACGTAATCTTTATCAACACACCTTATATTGTCTGAGCAATACGTTCTCCAAATATCACCTTTTTTTCAGACAAATTAGTTAACCATTGCATACGATTGGTCTCGAATAAAATAATAACAGTAGAGCCTAATTGAAACTGTCCAAGCTCTTGTCCTTTGGCTAAAGAAATTTTGTTATCAAGATAGTGCCAATGATAAATATGTCGTTTGGAGGCAGGTGCAATAATCCCTTCCCATGGAGTACTGATGCTTCCAACCAGCATAGCGCCGACTAAAATGACTGCCATTGAACCGATAGGCGTAGAAAATAAGGTAATGACTCGCTCATTGCGAACAAATAAATTTGGGAGTTCTTTGGTAGTATGTGTATCTACAGAAAATAAACGTCCTGGAACATAAATCATTTCTTTCAATTCACCACGATAAGGTATATGTACACGATGGTAATCTTGTGGCGCTAAATAGAAAGTTGCAAATCGCCCATTTTGAAATTGCATTGCTAATTTTGCAGAACCACCTAATAAAGCTTGTAAATTATAATTAATTTTTTTAGCTTGAATCAGCTGGTTTTCTTTGATATCACCCATTTGGCTAATAGTACCATCAACAGGTGAAATGATATCTGTGGCATCAGTGGAGATTGGACGCTTTTCAGGTTTTAAAGATCGTGTAAAAAAATCATTAAAATTAATATAATGCTCAGGGTTTTCTTCCTGTGCCAATGACATATCAACATTATAATGTCGAATAAAGCCATAGATTAATCGATTTTTAATCCAAGTTTTCTTACAGTTTGCCATCCATCCAGCAAAGCGGGATAGACTATGTTGGGGTAATAACGATTGATAACGAATATGCAATTAAGTCTCCTTTAGAATTTAAGCAAGCAAAATATTTGACCATTATAGCGCGGCCATTTTACTTCGCGAAAGACTGAACTATAGTTTTTTTATGGATACTAAAACCAAGGATACAGAAGTATTGATTATTGGGGCAGGCCCTACGGGTCTGGTTATGGCCTGTCATTTATTACGTTATGGCGTTAAATTTAGGCTTATTGATAAGCAAAAGGATAGGGCACAGGAATCGCGAGCTTTTGCTATTCAAGCGAAATCGATGGAAATTTTTCAGAATTTAGATATTGCTAAAGAATTTCTTAAACTAGCGCATTCTAATGTGGATTTTGCTTTTTTTATTAACGGAAAGCAGCAAATTGAAGTTAAATTCAAACATTTCAAACACCAAGATACCCCTTTCCCATCAGTTTATTTTCTTCCGCAAACGGAAACGGAACGTATTCTTAATGAGTTTTTAGAAAGAAAAGGAGTGTATATAGAGCGTCAAAAAGAATTAATAACCTTTATTCAAGATTCACAGGGTGTAAGAGCAAATATTAAAAACAATATCACGGAAAATATTGAGAAAATTACATGTGACTATATTGTAGGTTGCGATGGCGCGCATAGTAGCACCCGCCATGTGCTTAAGCTTTCGTTTGAAGGGAATGCTTATTCACAAATTTTTAATTTGGTTGATGCAACGATTGAATGGCCTTACTCACGAAACAAATTCCTTTTTTTTCTGGGAAAGGAGGGGGTATTCGTACACATTCCTCTCACAGAGAAAATTAGCCGAGTTATGTTAGCAAAGCGTTTGAATGATGCAGAAGGAAAGTTTTCTATACCTTATGTAACAGAGTTAGAAAGTTTAGCGAGTTTGTTGACTCAAGTGCCTGTCAAATTTATCAATCCGATTTGGATGTCAACTTTCCGTTTACATCATCGAGGGGTAAATCGGTATTATCAAAATCGAGCCTTTCTTGCTGGAGATGCAGCTCACATTCATAGTCCAGTAGGCGGCCAGGGTATGAATACCGGAATACAAGACTCCACTAATCTTGCTTGGAAACTAGCGCTGGTTTTAAAGCAAGACGCTACCGTTAACCTATTGGATACTTATGAAACGGAACGTCATCCTATTGGAAAAATTTTATTAAAAACAACCGATCAATTTTTTTCTTTACTTACAGCACCAGGGTTTTTAATCTCCAAACTTCGAAATTGGTTATTACCATTGCTAATTAAATTTCTATTTTCAAAAAGAAATCTAGAAAAACATCTATTTTGGTTTATTTCTCAACTAAATATTCATTACGATAAAAATCAATTTAATTATGAAATTATTGATAAAGCTTATTCGAACTTTAAAGGAGGGATATGTCCAGGCCATCGTGCCCCAAATGCTCCCGCTAATACCTCGGATCTTTTTACATTTTTGGCAGAAAAACCTTTTAATATTCTTTGTTTTAAAATCCGCGAGGAACGAGTAAATAATTCTATAGAAAAAATTAACGGGTTGATTAAAAATTATAAAGCATGGTTACAAGTTCATGTTTTTGTTTTGTCTTCAGCAAATAAGTTGCTTTTTAAACGATACGGTGTTACTTCTTCCGCAATCTATGTCATCCGGCCGGATGGCTATGTAGGGTTTCGAATTAATTCAGAGAATTATTCAGTACTAGCAGACTATTTAAAAAATTTTTTTCAAATTAAGTTTGAGTAGCTATCTTTTTTTCTTATATAAACTTACAAAACTGTAAATATTTTGACCGGTTATTTGCTTCAGGATATAATTGGCGCAGTTAAATTTCTCTTTTTGGAATTTTAAACGATGTTTAAAAAAATCTGGTTTTTTTTTCTAGGATTATTGTTAACTACCGGAGTAGTTTCCGCTAAAGAAAGCTTTACCTTAAAGGCTAAAACAGGTGAGTTTACTATTGATCCTTCCACTTTGGCAATTTTGTTTGCACTGAGTGAGGATTTAGCATCTGTAAGCTTAACTCAAAAAAGTACTTCCTATGATGAAGTCCAGGACTTGCAAATTAAAGATAAAACAGCACAATGGACCTATCCTCATCTTAAAATGCAAGTTAAAGTTACGACTGACGATCAAGGCATAAAATTTTCTTTTCAAACCAACAAGGAGCAAATTTTCCAATGGCCGGTATCAGGGTTAACTCCACAAGCTAAAGCATTAATTCTTCCAGATGGAGAAGGGTTATACATACCAAATCATGATCTTTTTTGGCGTAAAGAATTTAAAAAATATCCTAGCTTATCTTTAAGTATTCCATTTTGGGCAATAGAATATTCTGATGAAAATTATATGAGTTATATTTGGAATGATCAGGATGTTGATACCAATGCCCAAGTTCTTGAGAAGCAAGGACAACTTTATTTAGCGAATGAACACCATTTCCTAAAGCGATCTAAATTTCCAGAATATACCTTATTAATTCACTTAACTGGAGATAATGCAGTTAGCCCTGCAATTGATTATCGCAATTTACTCATCAATGAAAATAAGTTTGTTTCTCTCAAACAAAAGATCTTGCAAAATGCGAATGTAAATAAATTATTAGGTGCTTTTCATATTTGGGTATGGGGGGATGGTAAAAGTTTAGCAATGTTAGATGAGTTGGAAAAATTAAAGATTAAACATGCGCTTATAAATTATGATCCTACCCCAATAAAAAATGGTATTAATATCGAAAAAGAATATATTTATAAAGCAGAAAACCTGGGATATTTAATAGGACCCTATGACAGTTTTGATAATGCACAAAATCCAAAGAGTTCAGACAGCCTAACCTCAACTTGGCCAAATCATTTATGGCCAGAAGCGTGTATTCGCAACCCTAATGGATCGCTACTAACTGGCTTTGCAAATCGCGGTTGTTATTTAAGTTCTGAAGCTCTTAGGCTAAGAGAATCTAAAGAAAAAAATATCGCTACCCAAATCGAAAATATGTTATATAAAGGTGATAATACTCTTTTTTTAGATTGTGATGCAGCTTATCCATTGTATGATGATTATTCCAAGCATCATTCTATGACACGAGGACAAGACTTAAATAATCGCTTGGAACGAATGCGCTTTATTTGCAGCATGCAGAAGGTAGTGTTAGGGTCAGAAACTGGATTGTCATGGGCAAATTCAACCCTCGCCTATAATAATGGCGCCTTCTTGGCATTTCCAGATGCTTTTTGGCCGGCTTTACAAGATAAAAAACATTTTGGTGTTTGGTGGCCCGATAACGCTCCAAAAGTTCTTTTTCAAGCCTACAATGCCTCGGATGAATTTATTCATGCCTCTTATGATCCACGCTATCGACTCCCACTCTATGAAGCTGTATTTCATGATTCCGTTATTAGTACCGATCGTTGGGAGTTGAATGAATTAAAGATTCCTCGGATTAGAAAAACCAAAGCGTTATTACAAAATCTTTATAATGTTCCTCCAATTTGGGTGCTTGATCTAAAAACACTGCAAAAAAATAAAAAATATTTTATGGATTACTATAATTTTTTTTCACCTTTACATCAAATGACAGGTGTTGAGGCATTAACCGCATTTGATTGGTTAACGGATGATCACTTAGTGCAGCGAACTCAATTTGGTAATAGGCTTATTTTGACCGCCAACTTTTCTAATAGACCTTATGAAAAAATAGAACCACATTGTATTCAAGCAAAATGGAAAGAAGATGATAGTACCTCTTTATTTTGTCCAAAGAATTAATATTTTTTTCACTAGATCTTTTTAAATATCTGATTTAATCTAAGCCACTTCAGTTTAAATACTAATAATAAAAAAATACTGAATGGGTTTTCAAAAAAAACTTATTTCAATTTGGAATGAAATAAAAAAATTTCCAGGATATTTTGGAAAAACCACCTCAGGCCATCAGTTGAATGATGCCACTGTTTTTCCGTGGTTTTTAAATTTCTCGAAGAATTTTTCTGCAGATTATAGAAAATGTAAGAGTAATCGTTGGGATTATTTAATTTCTATTCATGCTTTCAAAAGTTTAAATTCACTTTATTCTTCCAATAGAGAAAAAAGACTCTTTTTAATTAAAAAATATAATGAACGTTTATTATTCTATTCAAATGATAAATTTAATCCTTGGGTTATAGATGATAGAGATGAAAATTGTCTAGGCTTGCATAAAAAAAAATATTTAGAATTTGAAAAAAAATTATCTTTTTTGATTGATGCAGAACTTAAAAAAAAGTTGACCAGGGGGGGCTTAACTGAAAAAGACTTATCGCTAGAAAAAAAACGTCTTACCAATTTAGCTCAATTAGCCTTATTAAAAACTTGCAAAGAAGAAAGTTTAGAAGCTTTTTTCTTTTCTTCTTCGATAACTTGCGAAGAATATCAAACGACAATTGATCAGTTTAATCAACTTATCACTCAGGAAGTTAATTCACATTTCATTAAGAATGAAATAAAAAAATTAAAGAAACAGCAAAAAGATATAGCAAAAGAATTATATGTTCATTTTTTAAAAGAAACTGAAACGATTAGGATCTATGCGATTACGTCAATTTGGGAAAAAATAAACCAGTTCGTAATTAAAAATAAACCGTTGAAATTTTTTTTATTTCTTTGGTATGGATTTAGTAGTCATGCTAGTTTATTAAATTGGATTAGTTTTTTTCTGCTATTTTTTTCCTTATCATTATTTAGCTATCCGATTATTTTTTTCATGTTAGGGATATCCTTAGCGAGTTACCTCATCTTACATATTTTTTATTTAGTTAAAGACGACTTGGTAATCCTTCCAAATATTTCTACGGATGAAGCTAAGCAAATTTTGGAATTAATTAAGATAGAAGTTTTTAATGAGGAAAAAAGCAAAAATGAATTTAAGTTAATTCATGAAATTGTTTATGATTTATCGAAAAAGGATCTAAATCTAAATGAATTTCTAAAGTCAATTTTGAGTATTCAAAAAAATTTTGATCCTATTTATCTTCCTCCGATCAATAGGGAAGAGTCTAAACTTTACCAATATTTAACCGAGGTATATCCCAAAACTCAGTTTATTGCATCATTAACAATAAATTTAACTAGTATAGTACTTTATACCTATTTATTAACATGGGCTACTCAAAGTGTTTTGTTATTTCTTGGTGCGCTAAGCATGGCAACTTTTATCGCTTCTCCTTTAGTAGTAGGCGCATTAATTTTGATTGTTGCTGCTTTTTTTTTGATAAGCCATCTTTGTGAATTTCGTGCACGTGAAGATTTTTATCAACGTACCATTTTAAATAAACTAAATGAATTGTGTGAATATCATTATAAAGATGAATATGGTAGACAGCAGGTTATTCAAGTAGAAAAGTGGAAAAAGTTTGAATATCTTGAAAATAATTTTAATTTTCTAGAAATAGTATTTAAAAGTTTTTTTGAAGAAAATAACCTCGATTCTTTAAATAATAAATTTTATAGTATATTTAACAACGTTAAGCTTAAAAAAAACGTTTATTCCTGTTGTGATCAAGATAAGGTGTCTGGAGGCTCTAGTCCCCGGTTAAAAATATTTAAGAAGTTTTTGAATCGATCCTTTGCTTTCTTTGGTGGTGGATTTTATGGATATAATATTGGCCAACAGATCGTATGGAAAAGTAATCTAGGCCTCCATATACCTATTAAAATATTGACCTTACCTATATTTTTTATTTTCCTTCCTTTGATTATTATAAATGGCATTGCCAATTTTCTGACCTATCACTTACATAGTAGACAGCAAAGACGTTTTGAGATGTTGAATAATTTGGATAGCCGATTAGAGCTTTTAGAGCAAGTTAATAAAAAACTTTTATTTTTAACGACTCTTTTGAGTGTTAATTCTCAAGATTTTTCCGCTTCAGATATTAACTTGCCTACTAATACAGAACAGCAATCAGATTTTTCACTACCCAATAAAAATTATTTTTATAAAAATAAGTCAGATAAATTTTCTTTTTTTAAAGAAACCTGTCTAAAAGATTTAGTTGTTGAAAAAAAGGAGTTATTATCGCTTCAACGTAACTAAAATATTAAAATTAAAAATATTATTATAAATAATACTTGCCTTAACCAAATCCTAATAATATTATTTAATGAATATAAAAAGGAGTTTTTAAAATGCCTAGGGATTCAAATAGTGATCCGACTGAAAATAATGTTATTAAACCTTTTGGAAGAATCACCAATGCTTCGCTACCGAACATCATTAGGGAATTTAATCTAGAAAATGATTCTGTCTTACGACCTTCCATCCTTAAAAATCTTAATTTTTTAGGATTTTCTTTATTTAGACATCGGATGCTTGCTAAAGATCAGCTTCGTTTAGTTCAACGGAATGGCGTTCCTGAATTAGCGGGTCATTCGGGCCATTTTCAACGACGAATTAAAATATGGTTTTTATTGAAACCATGGACATGGTTTAGAGTATTAAGAGATGATTCGTCCACGGTGGGTATATATAGCATTGCTGAAATTATTGAGAAAGGACATATTGGCTATGGTGATAGACACCTAGTTACTGTGAATGCGACTGACTACGCAAAGGTTATGGTTGATGGGGAAGCTTTGTTACTCGAGGAAGGTGCGTATGTTATAAAAACTAGTAATTTTTCCTATATGGGAAAAGTTGCGCAGTCAACGCCACGTATAAAACATGGCGATTTATTAAGAATTATACCTCCGCCTAAAACCGTTGCGGTATATAAAATTGGTTCCGTCCAGCATGTCTACCCAGATACTGAAGCTGTATCTAGTTCAACTAAGGAGACTATTGGAAAAATTAACCAAAATGGAATTTTAGAGATTAGACATCCGAATGCTGAATTTATCACTTTTTTGGATACCAATTTAATCAATAAAAATTATCCGACTGAAAAAGCACAATTCACCTATTACACCAAAGATTCTGTCCAAGTGGGTGTAAAATTGTTTGTCGCCTACCAGATTATTGATCCAAAATTAGCGATAGAAAAATTGGGTCCAACGGGCATAGATAAGCATATTGAGCATGTTACGCATGTCGATATGGCTAGAGCAGGTCAAGAAACCTCTTTGCAGGGGATTCAATCTTCTAGCGATTTAAATATTGACGCAACAGCAGGAACCTTAGAATCATCAAATGATACTCCTCCTGCCTATCATCAAATATATCTTAGCACTTGGCAAGAATCGGTAAAAAAACAACTCGAAAAGGATTTGAAAGAATATGGTATTCTTTTAGTTAGGTTAAATATAGAAGAAATCAATATTCTTAATAAAGATGTAGAAAATGAGATGGGGAAACAGGCGGTAGAAGTTGCTAAAGCGAATGCCGATCTAGCCGCTATACAAATGCAAAGAGAAGTTGCTTTGCAGAAAGCCCACAGTGACACCGCAGTAGCACGACTTAATGCTCAGCAACATGCAGAGTCTAATTTAATATTGGCCGAAAATAATAAAAAAGTTGCTGAACTTGATAAGGAAACTACCCGAATCAATGCAGAAGCACAAGCACAGGCATTACAATTACTAGGAGATCAATTAGCTGCAAATTCTAGTTTGTTACAATATGAGTTAAATAAAGGAGCTTGTAAGGCTATTGCAGAAACGCAAATCCATTCATTATTTTTTGGGGATGGAAAAAATTCGCCACTATTTATTAATAATCAAATGGGGATATTGCCAACGAAAGAAGCAAGCAATTCATTGACGAATACTTAATAAATTCAAATTGGTCCGCACTATAATTTTATTATAGGTTTTATATTTTTCATTAAACTATTTAAGCAATTCCATATAGTTGGCAAAATAGAGAGTATAGTTTATAACTTTTATACTACCGTTTAAATGTTAGGGCATTACTTTGGAAATTTATTTAGTGGGCGGGGCTGTTCGTGATCAATTATTGGGTTATCCAATAAAGGAACGTGATTACGTTGTTGTGGGCGCTAACCTAGAGGAAATGATAAAGCAAGGATTTCGTTTAATTGGAAAAGATTTTCCCGTTTTTCTTCACCCTAAAACTCATGAAGAATATGCTTTAGCGCGTACAGAACGTAAAATTGGTCCTGGGTATAAAGGTTTTGCTTGCTATGCAGCCCCTGACGTTTCGCTTGAGGATGATTTAAAACGTCGGGATTTGACCATTAATGCGATGGCACAAAATAACCGAGGTGATCTTTTTGATCCTTTTCAAGGACAAAAAGATATAGAAAATAAATTTTTACGCCACGTTTCTCCTGCCTTTAGTGAAGATCCAGTACGAATTTTACGAGTTGCACGTTTTATGGCGCGATTTGCTCCATTAGGTTTTCGGGTAGCTAAAGAAACCATGGAGTTAATGAAAGTCATGGTATCTGCCGGTGAAATACAAACATTAGTGGCAGAACGAGTTTGGCAAGAGTTTTGCAGGGCACTCATGGAACCTGCACCGCAGGCTTTCATTAAAACCTTATATGATTGCGGAGCATTAGCAATTTTATTTCCGGAGTTACAAGAATTATATACAAAATATGAACGTGTAGCCGATCAACGAGCTCGAGGCCAACATAATTTTTTATCTGTTTTAAAAAAAGCAGTTGCACTGACTGATGATCCTCAGGTGCGATTTGCGGCGTTACTTTGTGATTTTGGCAAGGGCGTTGCTAAAGAAGAAACGCAAACAGGGGTCCATAAGATACAGGCTTTATGTCAGCGTTATAGAATACCACATACTTATCAGTCGCTGGCAATCATAGCAGCCACTTATCATTTGCTCTGTCATCGTGCATTAGAATTAGATGCACAATCCCTGTATATTTTACTTGAAAAAACGGATGCATTTAGACAATCCTCCCGTTTAGACCAATTTTTATTAGTTTGCGAGGCAGATTTTCAAGCTTATTCAGGACTCGCCCACTCAATTTATTTGCAGAAAGATCGAGTATTATCGGCTTTTGCTGCGGCTAAAAAAGTTTCTGCTAATAAGATAAAAAACCTGGGTATTAATGGCGCGGCTTTAGGAAAAAAGCTAGTTGAACATCGCATTATAGCCATATCGGCTTTTTTACAAAAAGCATAAAGTATTCTTTATACTAAAAAGTATGACATTAGCATCTTCCTTTTTTACAAATCAAATCATTGCATGCGATAGCAGAGTCTCATAAAATGCACTCACATGCGAGCATTCATCTAATGGATTTAGTAATACTTAAACAATAGGTTGTTATTTTAAGGACCAACATTTATTTATGTTAAGTGATGAGTTATTAAACTATGCAAAAAAACTCGGTTTTGGAGAACTTTTTTTTAAAATAGATCAGATTAATCAACTTTGTGCCATTGTGGCGATTCATAGCACACGTTTAGGTCCTGCTTTAGGTGGATGTCGTTTTATTGAATATACATCGATAGAACTTGCTATTCATGATGCCTTACGCTTAGCACAAGGAATGAGTTACAAAGCAGCACTTGCTAATTTACCCTTAGGCGGGGGAAAAACGGTCTTAATGCGTCCGAAAGAATTGTCAGATCGTACTGCTTACTTTCGTGCTTTAGGACGTTTTGTGAATGAATTTAAGGGACGTTATATTATTGCAATGGATAGTGGTGTGGTGATTGAAGATATGGATAGCATTGCACTCGAAACTCCCTATGTTGTTACTACCTCTAAGCATAAAGGTAATCCTGCTCCCTATACGGCCTTGGGTGTATTATATGGTATTGAAGCCGCAGTTAAATTTAAACTCCATCATGATCATTTAGAAGGTGTGCATGTTGCCATTCAAGGTTTGGGACATGTGGGCTTTGCTTTAGCGAATGCATTGCATAAAAAAGGTGCTCATTTAACAGTTTGTGATAATAATACCGAATTAATGCAACGTTATGCAAAAGATTTACAGGCTAGAATGGTTAGGCCAGAAGAGATTTATGCTGTGGAATGTGATGTTTTTTCTCCTTGTGCTTTAGGGGGAGTGTTGAATGAAAAATCTATTTCTATGTTAAATACCGCGATCGTTGCAGGCTCGGCAAACAATCAATTAGCTGAGCCCCATCATGCAGAAACACTGCATCAAAAAGGGATTTTATATGCTCCGGATTTTGTAATTAATGCTGGAGGTTTGATTTATGCTTATGCAGAATATCAAAATCGCTTGAATCGAGAACATGTGGTGCAACAAATATCAACCATTTATAATACACTTTTGGAGATTTTTAAACATGCGGATGAGAAAAATAAGTCTCCTAGTATCATTGCGGATAGTTTGGCTGAATCACGATTAAATCGTATTTGAAAAAATCTCTACTTTCAGCAGATGGATTTTTTGACAAGATGTCGGATTAATAATAAAAGCGGCTTTGGTTTATTTAAGCTGTATAAAGATTGCGAATTGCTAGCGACGCAGACAAAAATTCAAGTGCGAATGGTAATTTAGATAGTATTTTTTAAAAGAGGTTAAATATGAGCGAGGTTGCGAGATTCTCAATTGAGTATACTCGTTTTCTAGATCCTAAGGGCCAAGCGCAACAAAATTTGCCAGAATTTACGCATTCTGTTGATGAATTATTAAAGCTGTATCAGCAAATGATGCTTACGCGTCTCTTTGATTACAAAGCAGTAGCTTTGCAGAGAACTGGTATGCTCAATACTTATGCTTCGACATTAGGACAAGAAGCCATTTCAGTGGGGATTGGCGCGAGTATGCAAAAAGAGGATGTTTTATGTCCTTTCTATCGTGATTATGCTGCGCAACTTATCCGGGGTGTAAAAATGAGTGAGATTCTTAGCTATTGGAAAGGAAATGAATGGGGGAATCATTTTAGCGAATGCCCTTCAGACTTTCCTATTTGTGTACCAATTGCGACTCAACTTTTACATGCTGCAGGCGTTGCAACCGCTTTTAAACTACGTAAACAAGCGAGAGTTGTTGTGTCCACTTGCGGTGACGGCGCCACATCTGAAGGTGATTTTTATGAAGCTTTAAATATCGCTGGTGTTTGGCAGTTACCCATTGTGTTTGTTATTGATAATAATCAATGGGCTATCTCTGTGCCTCGTAAACATCAATCTCATGCACAAACCTTAGCGCAAAAAGCTATAGCAGCAGGAATTCATGGTGAGCAGGTTGATGGAAATGATGTTATCGCCATGAAATTTGTTATGGATAAAGCGATTACCAAAGCACGGAATGGAGATGGTCCCAGTCTTATTGAAGCTTTAAGCTATCGATTATGCGATCATACCACTGCTGATGATGCCAGTCGTTATCGCCGTGAAGAAGAATTGCAACAAGCATGGCAGGAAGAACCTCTAAGACGTTTAAAAAATTATTTAATTCATCAGAAAAGTTGGTCAGAGAAAGAAGAGGAAAATTTTAAGAAAGAATGTGAAAAAAAGATCGAAATCGCGGTGGCTGAATATCTTTCTTTAGCTCAATCGGCAGTGACCGACATATTTGATTATCATTTTGCAGAATTATCTCACGATCTAATTGAGCAACGTATCGAAGCTGAAGCATTATCGTTGTTAAGCAAGGACTTGGTTCATGGTTGAAATAACATTGATAGAAGCCATTACGCAAGCTTTAGCCTATGAAATGATTGCGGATAAAGACGTTGTTATATTGGGCGAAGATGTTGGTATTAATGGGGGTGTATTTCGAGCAACAACTGAATTATTCAAAAGATTTGGCGCGCATCGCGTGTTAGATACACCTCTAGCAGAATCAATGATAGCGGGTCTTACGATTGGAATGGCAACTCAGGGCTTAAAGCCAGTGGCGGAGTTTCAATTTATGGGATTTAGTTATCCGGCATTAGACCAAATTATTAATCATGCGGCACGTTTTCGTAATCGTACGCGCGGACGTTTACATTGTCCTTTAGTGTTTCGCATGCCCTATGGTGCCGGTATTCATGCGCCTGAACATCATTCTGAAAGTACAGAAGCTATTTTTGCACATATTCCAGGTTTACGGGTGGTGGTGCCTTCTTCACCCGCACGGGCATATGGTTTATTGCTAGCCTCGATCCGTAATCCTGATCCGGTTATTTTTTTAGAACCTACCCGTTTATATCGTTTAAATAAACAAAAAGTAACCGATACCGGTGAAGCTTTACCCTTAGATAAAAGTTTTGTTTTAAGAGAAGGTAATGATATTACATTGATTAGTTGGGGCTCAATGTTATCTGAAACGTTATTAGCAGCTGATAAATTATTGCAAGAAAAAGGAAAATATGCTGAGGTAATTGATGTCGCCACGATTAAACCTTTAGATATTAATACACTTTTAACTTCCGTAGAAAAAACGGGCCGATGCGTCATTATCCATGAAGCCGCTCGTTTTTGTGGTGTTGGCGCAGAAATTGTTGCTCAATTAAATGAAAAAGCTTTTTTGTTTTTACAAGCCCCTTTACAGCGTGTTACTGGATATGATGTGACAGTCCCTTATGCGCAATTAGAAAAACAATATTTACCCAGTGTTACAAGAATTTTCAATGTAATTGAACAAACATTAGAGTTTATATGACAATATTTAACTTGCCTGATTTAGGTGAAGGTTTGCCCGATGCAGAGATTCGCGAATGGTATGTCCAGCCAAATGATATTATTAAAGTAGATCAGCCTATGGTTGCTATGGAGACTGCAAAAGCATTGGTAGATATTCCTGCGCCTTTTAGCGGTAAAATAATAAAACTTTATGGTAAGGCCGGCGATATTATTAAAACAGGAGAAGCTTTAATTGATATTGAAGCAGAAAATCAAACTCAAAAAAACACTGATCGCGCAACCGTCGTTGGAAATTTGCAACTAGGCGAAGCAATTATTGAAGAATCTCCGTTGGGGATCAAACCTAAACCAGCATTAACCACTCATCATAACGGGGTTAAAGCAACGCCAGCGATTCGAGCATTGGCAAAGAAATTTCAAATTAATTTAAACGACTGTAAGGGAACCGGTCCTGATGGGCAAATTCTCGTCGCTGATATTGAGAAAATGATGCAAAAATCCAGCGAAAAAACTGAATTGATGTCAAATTCCTCATCGTCACTTCCTCCAGGGTATGAGCCATTACGCGGTGTTCGACGGGTAATGGCAAGTACAATGAAACAAACGCAGCAGTCAATCGTACCGGTAACTTTGGTTGACGATGCGGATATCCATGCTTGGCCAGAAAAAACAGATATTACTTTACGTCTTATTAGAGCAATTATGGCTGCTTGTCAGCGTGAGCCGCGGCTAAATGCTTGGTTTGATGAATCAAAATTAGCTTTATGCAAACATAGTCAAATTGACTTAGGCATCGCTATGGATGCTCCCGAAGGATTATTTGTTCCAGTTTTAAAAAACGTTGCGCAAGCGAGCGCAGTTAATTTAAGAAATGCAATCGATAAATTTAAACTCGAAGTAAAAAATCGCAGTATTTCACCTGATGATTTACTGGGAGCAACGTTTGTATTATCCAATGTGGGTGTTTTTGCAGGTCGTTATGCAACACCTATCATTATTCCGCCTACGGTTGCAATTTTAGCAGCTGGACGAATTAATGAAAAAATAGTAGTTTCCGAACAAGGAAAAATTAGCGTACATAAACAGTTACCCTTATCTTTGACCGTAGATCATCGCGTTATTACCGGTGGAGAAGCGGCACGATTTTTATCAGCATTAATTATTGATTTACAAGCAGCGTGAAAAACTAAATGCCAGTCATCCAGGTACGTAAACGCTTCGGCCAACATTTTCTGCATGAGCGTTTTGTTATTGATAAAATTGTGTCAGCAATTTCTCCTAGAAAAACTGATCATATGATTGAGATTGGTCCTGGCTTGGGGGCTCTTACTGAAGAATTGTTGCCACATCTTAAAAGTTTAACCGTAATAGAACTCGATAAAGATCTTATTCCTATACTAGAAGAAAAATGTGCTGAATTGGGGAAATTAATTATTTACCAAGGTGATGTTTTAAAAATTGATTTTCATACTTTAAGTAAGTCTAAACAAGTTTGGCGTTTAGTGGGAAATCTTCCTTACAATATTTCTACCTCCTTATTATTCCATTGTCTTCGACAAGCTCATCTTATTCAAGATATGCATTTTATGTTGCAGAAGGAAGTAGTTGATAGAATAACTTCGCAGTCTGGACAAGCAAGTTATGGTCGGTTAAGTGTAATGGTTCAGTATTATTGTCAGGTTAAAAAATTATTCAACGTGAAACCAGGTGCATTTCAACCACCGCCTAAAGTCGACTCAGCAGTCATTAGACTTATTCCTTACAGAACCTTACCTTATAAGGCTAACGATCCATTATTATTTGCTGAAATTGTCAAAAAAGCATTTAGCCATCGGCGTAAAATGTTGCATAATAATTTATCACAATGGTTACAAGAAAAAGAATTTGAACAGTTAAAAATTAATTCAAGCTTACGGGCTGAACAATTGAGTATCAGTGATTATGTTAATTTAGCCAATTTTTTTACAAGAAAGAGTTAGTGTTAGTAACCAGAATTTAACCAACCCCACTTCAAATACTTGAAGTGGGATGATTAAAAAGAATGAATAAACTGGAAATTTTAATGATGATCTTTATGTTTATTAAAAAATTCATGCAGTTCCTTTTGGGCTTGTTCCTTGCTAATACCATATCGCTCTTGGATTTTTCCAATTAATTTTTCTTTATCGCCATGTAATTGTTCCCAATCATCATTGGTTAATTTTGCCCATTTTTCGCGAAGTTGGCCTTTAATTTGGTTCCATTTTCCTTTTAACTCTTCTGGATTCATGTGTTTCTCCTTGGACTGAAATAACATTTTTGCAATTAATTTTTGCTTGTTTAATGCAAAAATTGCAATAATGGGCAAAAATCAATTGGTGAGAATATAAAAAAGATTTTATTTAATTAGTTTGTTCAGTATAGCTTATGCGCGAAGACATTCAATGAAATTAGGCAATTTTAAATCCATCGCCGAAAATACTGTTTAAATAATTATCAAACGATGGATTTAGCTGGATTTATGCGCTTTTCTTTACTTCAATCAGATGAATAGTAAATACCAGAGTTTGATTTGGTCCAATGGCTTTATCAACACCATGTTTACCATAAGCCAGTTGTGGTGGAATAACGACTTGATAGGTAGCGCCGGGTTTCATAAGCTTTAGAACTTCTATCCAACCAGGAATTACATTATTTAGAGGAAAAGTAACAGGCTCTTTTGATTTTTCGAAAATAGTTCCATTAATATAGCTTCCAGTGTATTCAACTTTAACCATAGAAGTATCGGTTGGGCTTTCGCCGTTACCAGCATTTATTACTTTATATTGAATTCCACTTGATGTGGTGATAACACCAGGTTTTGTTTTGTTACTCGCTAAGAAAGAATCACCTTGTTCTTTATTTTTAAGACTAATATCTTTAAATTCAGCTTGTTTTTTGTTGATCAATTCTTGTTGAAAGTTTTTCAAAATATCTGCCATTTGTGCTTGAGTTAAAAGTGTTTTTCCATGAGAAGCGTCGGCCAATCCTTTTTCTAAAGCAACCGGGTCGACATCGATGCCTTGTTCTTTAAAGTTTACAGCCAAATCGGCACCAATACTGTAACTTATTTGGCCTTTGGTTGTCTTAAGGATAGGGGATTTACTGACTATTTTTGGGAAAGTAACTGAGGGTTTTGGTTGATTAACCGTAACTGGAGAGGTACTCTGTGCAGCCAGTACGTTTGTGCTGATGAGTAAGCTAGCCAGGGCAGTCAATACAGGTAATCTTGTCATTGGATTTCCTCTTGAGAGACGGTATTAAAAACCGATATATTGCCCTAACTTTCGTTAGAAAACTATAGTTAATTAAGAAAAAATCCAAAATTATGCCATTTTCAACAGAATATGATGTCATTATTGTCGGCGGAGGACATGCTGGTACTGAAGCAGCGTTGGCCGCAGCGCGTTTAGGCGCGTCTACTTTATTACTGACGCATAACATTGAAACCTTAGGACAATTATCTTGTAATCCATCTATAGGAGGAATTGGAAAAAGCCATTTGGTGAAAGAGGTTGATGCGTTGGGCGGCGTTATGGCTCATGCTGCAGATCTGGCAGGCATACAATGGCGTACGCTGAATGCAAGCAAAGGGCCTGCAGTGCGTGCAACAAGAGCACAAATGGATCGCAGTTTATATAAGCAAGCAATTCGTTATGCATTAGAAAATCAAGCTAATTTATTTATTTTCCAACAAAGTGTTGATGATGTCATTCTTGAGTCTAATCGCATCGTGGGTGTGATAACGCAAATGGGATTGCGTTTTTATGCTAAGGCGGTGGTATTGACTGCCGGTACTTTTTTAGCAGGTAAAATTCATATAGGTTTGCAACAAGCACAAGGAGGACGTGCGGGGGATCCAGCGGCTAATTTCTTGGCAGAAAAATTGCGCCAATTGCCTTTGCGGATTAAACGCTTAAAAACGGGAACTCCCCCACGTTTAGATGGTCGCACCATTAATTATGAGATTTTATTAGAGCAACCGAGTAATAATCCTTTACCGGTATTTTCTTATTTAGGTAAGGTAGAGCAACATCCTACGCAAATAAGTTGTTTTATTACTTATACGAATGAAAAAACCCATGCAATCATTCGTTCCGGTTTAGACCGCTCACCTATTTATAGTGGCGTAATCGATGGTATAGGTCCGCGTTATTGTCCTTCTATTGAAGATAAAGTTGTGCGTTTTGCGGATAAATTGTCGCATCAGATTTTTCTTGAACCTGAAGGGCTAAATACTCATGAGGTATATCCTAATGGTATTTCAACAAGTCTACCTTTTGATGTGCAGTGTGATTTAATTCATAGTATTAAGGGTTTAGAGCAAGCACATATTACGCGTCCCGGTTATGCAATTGAATATGATTTTTTTGATCCTCGCGATCTCTTTCCCTCTTTAGAATCGAGAGTGCTAGAAAATTTATTTTTAGCGGGTCAGATCAATGGAACCACAGGATATGAAGAAGCAGCGGCGCAAGGACTTATTGCGGGTTTGAATGCTGCTTTAAAATCACAAGAAAAATCAGCTTGGTGTCCGCGTCGTAATGAGGCTTATATCGGTGTATTGATTGATGATTTGATTACGCAAGGCACACTCGAGCCTTATCGGATGTTTACCAGTCGGGCTGAGTATCGTCTGCTGTTGCGTGAAGATAATGCTGATCTACGTTTAAGTGAATCGGCCTATCAATTAGGACTTATCAATGAAATGCGTTGGCGAAGCGTGAATGATAAGCGTTGTATCCTAGAGCAAGAACAGCAACGTTTAAAACAACTTGCAATTAAGCCTAATACGTCTTTAAGTGCAGCGATAGAAGGCTATCTTGGGCAAGCTTTAACACGGGATTATCGAGTTGCTGAATTGTTGACTCGACCGGAGTTAAATTACATCAACTTAATGAAAATCGAAGGTGTGGGACCAGGAGTAAACGATTTGGCAATTGCAGAACAAATCGAAATTCAAGCTAAATATCAAGGTTATATTGATCGACAATTACTTGAAATTCAACGACAAGCGCGTTATGAAAATATTTCGTTACCATTAAATTTAGATTATAACCTAGTGAAAGGCCTTTCTAATGAAGTGCGAGAAAAATTAATTCAACACAAACCCTTAAATTTGGGACAAGCATCGCGTATTCCTGGTATCACACCAGCAGCAATTTCTTTGTTGCGAGTCTATATGAAAAAATAAAATTAACTAAGTTATGCCTATTTCTGAATTTTTAAATTTATCCATTCCCACTGAGCCTGGTCAGCGTTTACGCTTAAGCAATCTACAGCAAGATAGTCTGTCATTAGCTTTAAATCAGCTAGCGGATAAATATGAAGGTACAATTTTAGTGGTGACGCCAGATAATCTCATGGCAAATCGGTTAGAAGCTGCACTAAAGTTTTTTTCACCGCATTTAACCATCCTTAATTTTCCTGATTGGGAAACTTTACCTTATGATCATTTTTCGCCGCATCAAGATATTATTTCACAAAGGCTTGCTACATTAGCGCGACTTCATGATGCTAAGCGGACTTTGTTGTTGGTGCCAATAGCTACCTTGATGCAGCGTATCGTTCCTAATAATTACATTCAAGCAACGAGTTTGTGTCTAACTTGCGGCGAAAAAAAATCGATTGAGGATATACAAAAAAATTTACAATTAGGAGGCTATCATTGCGTTTCCCAAGTTTTAACGCGTGGTGAATTTGCCGTGCGCGGATCGATTTTAGATATTTTTCCTATGGGCAGTGATTCTCCTTTTCGTATTGATTTTTCTGACGATGAAATTGATAGTATTCGCTATTTTGATCCTGATACACAGCGTTCGATAGAAAAGATAGAAAAAATAAATTTACTTCCCGCACGTGAGTTTCCTTTATCTGAATCAGCAATCAATTTTTTCCGTCAACAATGGCGCGAAAATTTTATTGGTAATCCGTTAAATTGTCCTTTGTATGAAGCAGTCAGCGAGGGACGCACGCCACCAGGGATAGAGTATTATCTGCCTTTGTTTTTTTCGCAGACACAATTATTGATTGATTATCTACCAAAAAAGACTTTAATTTTACAAATTAATGATGTTCAGTCTCCAGCAGAAAATTTTTGGAGAGAAATTAATGAGCGGTATGAGCAACTTAGATATGATATAGAACGACCGATATTAGCGCCGAAGCAATTATATGTTGATGTAGATACATTATTTACACAATTAAAAGCATTTCCCAAGATTTTACTACAACAAGCGCCAGCGGCAACGGTTGATACTCATCATTCTTTGGTAAAAAGTTTTCCTTATTTATCGATAGATCATAAGTTTGAATTTCCTTTAAAACATTTGCAGGCTTTTCTCGATGAATTTCTAAAAAACCCACAAGCTAGAGTTCTATTTTGTGTAGAAAGTGCAGGTCGCCGAGAAGTGTTGTTGGATTTACTCAATAAATTTTCAATTCAAGCCCGTCGTTGTGAGACCTGGAAAGAATTTCTGAGTGCTACTGAGCGTATTTCTATCATCATTTCGCCATTAGAAGAAGGTTTCTATTTAGAAAAGCCACCTTTGGCATTAATTAGTGAAGCGCAACTATTTGGTAACCAGGTTATTCAAAAACGGCAAACTAAAACGAAAGGTTTAGATGCACGTACGATTATTCGAAATTTAGCAGAATTGACTGAAGGTGATTCCGTTGTTCACCTTGATCATGGTGTTGGACGTTATCGTGGTTTACAACATTTTAAAATCGATGATCAAGAAAATGAATTTTTAATCGTAGAATATGCTGGAAAAGCAAAGTTATATGTTCCTGTTGCATCACTCAATTTAATCAGTCGATATAGTGGAAGCGATAGTGAACATGCTCCGTTACATCAATTAGGTTCAGATCAATGGGAAAAAGCAAAACGTAAAGCTGCTGAGCAGATGCGGGATGTTGCGGCGGAATTACTCGATATTTACGCTCAACGAGCAACGCACCAAGGCTATGCGTTTCATTTGCCTGAGCATGATTATCAAGCATTTGCGGCTCAATTTCCTTTTACAGAAACACAGGATCAAGCGCAGGCTATCCAACACGTTATCAAAGATATGACTTCGGAACGCCCTATGGATAGATTAATTTGCGGCGATGTCGGTTTTGGTAAAACAGAAGTTGCGATGCGCGCTGCATTTTTAACCGTGCAATCTAATAAGCAGGTTGCCATACTTGTTCCAACCACATTGTTAGCGCAACAACACTATCAAAATTTTAGCGATCGTTTTGCTGAATGGCCAGTACAAATTGAAATGATTTCACGTTTCCGCAGTGTTGCGTTCCAGAAAAAAATTCTTGAACGATTGCAAATGGGAAAAATTGATATTTTGATTGGAACACATAAATTATTAAGCAAAGAATTACAATTTCCACGTTTGGGCTTATTGATCATTGATGAAGAACATCGTTTTGGTGTGCAACAGAAAGAACGGTTAAAAGCCTTACGAGCGGAAGTAGATATTTTAAGCCTCACGGCAACCCCGATCCCTCGTACCTTAAATATGGCTTTATCTGGTTTGCGTGAATTATCTATCATTGCTACACCTCCGGCGCGACGCTTATCGATTAAAACCTTTGTACAAATGCGGAATACGGGTTTGATTCGTGAAGCGATATTGCGGGAATTACACCGTGGCGGCCAAGTTTATTTTTTACATAATCAAGTTGATAGCATCGAAAAAACAGCAAGAGAGTTAGAAACATTGGTTCCAGAAGCCCGTATTCAGATAGCGCATGGTCAATTACGTGAAACTCAGCTTGAACGGGTGATGTCAGATTTTTATCATCAACGTTTTAATGTATTGGTTTGCACAACGATCATCGAGACCGGAATTGATGTTCCCTCTGCTAATACCATTATCATTGATCGAGCCGATAAATTTGGTTTAGCACAGCTTCACCAATTACGCGGACGCGTAGGTCGTTCGCATCATCAAGCCTATGCTTATTTAATGACACCCCCTAAAGAAATAATGACAGCGGATGCTATGAAACGTTTAGAAGCGTTTACTTCTTTAGAAGATCTGGGAGCGGGTTTTACTTTAGCGATGCATGATTTGGAAATTCGCGGGGCGGGTGAAGTATTAGGTGAGCAGCAAAGTGGTAATATGCAATCCATAGGCTTTTCATTATATATGGAATTACTTGAACAAACTGTAACTGCATTGAAATCAGGGAAAGAATCCGCGTTAAAACCGGTTAATAACGCTATAGAAATTGATTTGCAAATCTCTGCTTTAATTCCAGAAAATTATCTGCCCGATGTGCACACGCGTTTAGTGCTCTATAAACGCATTGCTCATGCAAAAAATACTAGGGAATTAGAGCAACTACAAATTGAAATGATTGATCGTTTTGGTTTATTGCCACAAGCACTAAAAAATCTATTTCAATTAAGTGAATTAAAATTACTCGCACAAAAAATAGGGATTAAAAAGATTGTATCCGGACCTCAGGGGGGACGAATTGAATTTAATGAAAATCCTATGATCAATCCTCAAGATATCCTACAGTTAATTCAAAAACACCCAGATTTATATAAACTTGATGGCCCACAGCACTTACGATTTAACTTTGAACAACCTACTTCTGAATTAAGAATAAAAAATATTTATACTTTATTAAGAAAATTTATGTAAATATTTTTTTATTAATGTTAAATTTTGATATCTTTTATTTTGCTAATAAGGATTATTATGAATTTTCCAAATTTATCGACTTTTATTGCCCAAGGTTTATCAATCAGCGCAGCTTTTTTTGGTTTTAAACCCGATAATGCCGAGTTTACTTGCCCAAGTACTAAAGATATTAATGAGAAAATAAAAACAGGAGAAAGGATGGTTTTCCCTGTTGAAGGAATATCAGGTGATGGTTTTGAGACCAGAAATGCTAATAACCAAAGAGTCGAACATTATAATAACATGACTAGAATAAAAAAACTCAATACTGTGTACTTTCAAACTGCACAAGTTGGGCGAAATGCGTCTGTTAATTGCGATTATATAGATAGCAGGGGTATTCGTTTTAGCTTAGTTGGATTACCAGAGACTGTTGGCAGAATAGATGCTACTAAAATTAATAAAATTTCATGGAGTGGTTTTTTTGGAAATGGTTTAAAAGATTGTGGTTATAGTAAAATGCCTGAGGAAATAATTCGCGAAGAATGTAGCTTTACAATGAAGAATAAATAGAAGAATAAATAAATTTTTTATTTAGAGCTGTTTATAAAAAAAGATGAGTTAGATATTTGATCTTAACCAATTTTATTTTAACAAGTAGTTTTTAATCTTAAAATAACAAAAGTTTATTCGTAAAATCTTATTTATATTCCATAAAATTAAATAAATAAGTTTAATTATTACTAGAAAATAGTTTTATTTTTTTATTTGAAAATTTGTTAAAAATACTAATCTAATTTAAAAGGATTTTTTGATGTATGAAAATAGTAAATTTTTCTACCCTGAGTTTTTTATTTTCAACTATTATGCAAATATTTGCAGGCTATGCTTGTCCAGGCGTCTCAACTATCAACACAAAAATAACTCAGAAAGGCTCAATGCGATTTTCGCTCACTGAAAGGGATCCTGAAACTAGAGAAGAGGTTTTTTTTCGCTATAAGGGTAGAAAGAATAAAATAGAAAAATTTTATGTAGGAAATAGTAAAGTAGATAGGTTTAGAGGGGCGTTCTACTTTCCTGATACCCCAGAAATACCGGGCTCATTAACCTGTACATATAAACAAGTAAACAATAAGTTTTTTCTTTTGGCAATGACCAAAAGAAAGGTTCGAGGTGTTGAAGAGGAAATGATTGTCAATGATGTTAATAGTAATTGGCGAGCTCCTAATACGGGTTTTTATGCATGTGGAGAAGAAGGAATAGTTAAAGAAGATGCTTGCCGATTTTCTTTTAAGCCTAGTTAAGTCTTATTATTAAAAGCATTTTTCATTTTTGTCAATTTACATAATTTTCACATAAGCCTGATTCCGTAGTTGGCGTAACCAATTTTTCAATGCTTGTTGAAATTTACGTTGAAAAACTAACTGGGCTGCTTGTTCACGAGAAATATTTTTTGATGTTTGTAATTTCTGTGCTCGCCCTAAAACTTGTACGATATGCCAGCCGAATTGTGTTTGAAAAGGCAAGCTAATTTGATTGATGGCCAACTTTTTGATTTGGGCTTCAAAAGTAGGATCGAATACACCGGGTAAAGTCCAGCCTAAATCTCCTTCTTTATAGGCAGATCCTGGATCTTGAGAGTATTTTTTGGCAAGCTCAGCAAAATTACCGCCGCGTAATATATCAGCACGAATTTCATTAAGGCGCATTTCTGCTTGTTTATTGTTAAGTAAAGGAGAGGTTTTAATTAAAATATGTCGAGTATGAGTGGAAGTCACATAATGGGGGGCTGCACTGTCTCCACGCATGTCTAATAAACGGATGAGATGAAAGCCATTGTCGGCTTGAATAGGCCCCGTCACTTCACCTGATTTAAGTTTTTTTACAGAGGCTTGAAAGATATCAGGTAAATCATTCAGCGGGCGCCAACCTAAATCTCCCCCTGCCAGTGGGGGATTATATTTGTTAGCTTTTTCTATCAATTCTTGAAAAGAAATTCCCTGCTTAGTTTGTTGTAGCAAGGATAAAGCGATGTCTTTTATGCGCGAAATATCACCGACAGATGAATGATTGGGAAAAGGGACAAGCAAATCCTCAACCCGGTAAGCCGCTTTTTGCGGAGCCGACTTAGGAATATGCATTAACATATCTTTGGTTTCCTGATCGGTTACGGTAATCTTGGCGGCTACTTCATCTTGTTGTAACTTGTTAATAATGAGTTGTTCGCGGATTTGTTGTTGGTATTTCGCATAAGGAATATTTTCTTGTTGCAGCTGTTGACGTAATTGGTCTAGCGTAAAACCATTGCGTTGAGCGATACTCATAATAGTATTATCTAAAGCTTCTTCATTAACCTTTAGTCCGGTATTGGCTGCTAATTGTAGCTGTAATTGATTATCTATCATTTTATCAAGCACTTGTTTGCGAAAAGTCGCGGTATCTGGGATAGATTGGTTTTGAGCTAATGATTGTTGACGTGATAGTTCAATTTGTTCGTTTAATTGTTGTTGTGTGATGATGCTATTGTTAACCACTGCGACGATACGATCCAAGGTTTCAATAGCATATAAAGGCATAGAGGAAAATACGCTGCTGAGTAAGATAATGAATGGAAAAATTTTTTTAAGGAAGTCCATAATCGCTCATTATTAAATGTGAGTTGCACTAGACTGAAAGTTATCAGAATAGCCAGGGATATTACTTGTTAAAAAGCTGGTTATATCACTGATGCCTACGGTACTCAAGCCTTTAAGTTGAAATTGGAAATAAACAACGTTATTAAAGATTGGACTACTATTTTGATTTAAGGCAAAAAAAGTTCGACCGGCGACGATTCGAAATGCCCAGCAACAACTATCATATTGTAATCCATAGAAAAAGCTTTGTGAGTATTTATGACTAAAATTATAGTTCCATCCCCCCACTGTGCTCCATTGATTTTTAAGTGGCGTTGCGAAAGAAAAACCTAATCGGTTAAAATCGTTTTGATGGCTCTTGGGTGGTATGGGAGGTGTCGTGACAAACAGATCGCCAAAACGGAGACGTGCATAGTTAATATTAAACAATTGATTAGGGTGAGGATGGTATTGTATGTTGGCAGCAGCATTAATAATATCATGACTGGTGGGATCCCAGGCAATATTGGCAGTAGTGCTCCATTGTGGATTGATATTGTAATTGATTAAACCTGCAATCGGAGAAAATTTTTCAGTAGGTGATGTAGCGCCTGGTACGGTAAAAGGATTAGCACATAAAGTCCCCGGTGTGCTTAATTGTCTTTCTAAGGGGCTACATAAGAAAACCCGCCTATCTTTAAAGTAATAAATTTGACCGATACTGGCTCTTAGTTTTTCTTCGCCTGTGTATTGATCTAATAATCGAGTAGTGAGTGCATAGCTTATCTGGTTAGCATCACCGATACGATCATAACCACTGAAACGATTGGTCATGAAAAGACTGTCATAGCTAAAAGGAATAAGTGCACTATCAAAAATAGGTATATTATTCTGATTACGATAAGGAACATTGAGATAAAAAAGTCGAGGCTCTAATGTTTGTAAATAAAGATGTTCTCCCCAATGGGTTTGGCGATCAAAATACAAACCACTATCTACACTAAATAAAGGCGTTGTACGTTGAATTTCGCTTTTATAGCCAGGCACTTGATTCAATATATTATAATGAGTCAGACTTAATTGGACCCTTGGAATAAGGTAAGCGTCTTGCCTGCGCATTGGATAACTGATGGAAGGGAAAAGGTTAACTCGAAATGCTTGTGGGGGTTTAATTAACTCACCCGGATTATTTAAACGTTGAAAATAGGTTAGTTGATTGTTTATTTGAAAGTTAAACCCATGAAAATTAAGCGTTGTGCTATTTAAGTCGATCTCAGGTAAACTATTATAAGGGTTGTTAACAGGTGATTGATTTAAAGGATGGAGCGTTTGATAACGATTAATACTCGTCGTGAAATTCCAAATATCACCGGTATAATTTAATTTCGCTTGCTGTGCCAGCTGATTAATAGCGACACTGGGCGGTTGGTTAAAATCCTCTAAGTAATAATCGTCCCCGACCCAATTAAAATTGACTATACTTGTCCAATGCGGCGCCCAAACACGTTGCTCTTGCCAACTAAATGATTTTCTTGCAGTGTTTGGATAAATCAATGGGTTGGTATTGGGATAAATAAAAGGAATTTGATCAGCGAGCCGAGCGGCAGCTCGATCATAGGGTAAATAATTGGCAATGATCTGTCCATTACTATGCTGAGTTAGGTAACGAAATTGACCGCCTAATTGTATTCCTCGTTTGCTCAAAACGGTGGGTGTAAATAAAAAGTCATAATTACTTGCCATATTCCAATAATAAGGAAAACCAATACCCAGTCCTGATTGCGAAGAAGTTCCGAGATTTGGGAATAAAAAGCCCGATTCACGTCGGTTATCAATAGGAAAGGCCAAATAAGGACTATATAAAATAGGTGTTCCATGAAAATCTAACCAAGTGTCATAGGCTTTTCCACAACCCGTATCACGGTTCAATATTATTTTTTTAGCAGAAAGTTTCCAAGTCGGATTAATCGGCGAACAAGTTGAATACGTGCTATTATCTAGGAGAATTAATCCAGGAGAGGTTTGCTCCACACTACTGGCTGAACCCCATGCATTTATTGGCATCCCTTCATTTGTGCCCATTAATATAGTTGTGTTTCTTAATAAAATTCGATAAATAATATCGGTTAGATAACCACTTTGATTGCCTAAATTTAAATGAGCTTTTTTAGCTCTGATTAAAAGATTAGGTTCTTGGAGTTTAATTTCACCGAGCAAATCCATATTAGTGATTTTCCCAGTTTTGGGATCACGATAAAAATAGACTTGATCGGCATATAATAAACGACCTGGTTGCTTAATGATGACATTCCCACTCAACGTTGAAGTCCCTTCAAATGAAAAATGAGATTGTGCGGCATCAATATGTGTAAAAGCTTGATTAACTTTGCTCAACGAAATTTTTGTATAGGCTTGTAAGGGATCTAAATAGTGTCCTTTGCAAACGTCTAGTTTGTTGGGTATCCAACCGAGTTGTTGTGACAAAGTGAGCTCGGCTGCCAAACTAGGCGCAGTAAAAAACAAAAAAGCAAAATAGATTAACCATTGGCTGATTAAAGGAGCTTTTTTGCTTATTCTAGGAGTTGGAATCCTTTTTCTTTTTTTATTGTTCATTAATTTTTTTAGTCCCTCGGTCAATCTTAACCAAGATTTTTAAGGGAGAAAATTACTGGATACACAATTATTTCCTTTAAAGCTGATATGGATAATACGGCCGTCGGAGGTTGTTTCAAATGAAGTTCGACAAGTGCGAATGATTGTTTGGTTTGAATTCCAAGGCTCATCATAATTAGTGAAAAGACTGCCATTACTGTTGCGCAAAGGGCTACGTTTAGGATCAGGAATAGAGTACATTGTTTTTCGAGTATATTGATAGATTTTATGTCCATTCGCTAATTGGATTCCGGTATCAGGTTCGCCCCATTTGGTCATAAGAGTCTGAATATTTTTCCCTTGCCATTTATCGATTTGCTTTTGATAATTTGCAGTACTCGCACACGCAGTTAATAAAAAAAATAGACAAGAAGTTAAAAAGAGACGCATAGTTGTTTTTCCTTATAAATTTAATTCTGATCGTAGTTCAGCTAAAGTAAGATAGTAATCTTTAGTATTAAAAATGCCTGAGCCTAAAATAAAAGTATTTGCACCGGCTTTGGCGATTTCAGCGATATTATTTTTTTTGACTCCTCCATCGACTCCTAAACATATACTAGGTTTATGGATTGTGAGTAATTGTTTGGTGACTAAAATTTTGTTTAAAACCTCTGGAATAAAATGTTGCTCAGCAAAGCCGGGATTAACGGACATCATTAGTATGGAATCTAAATATTCCCATTTATTATCTAGACAATTTAATGATGTAGCTGGATTAATCGCTAAACCGGCCTTACAACCCAAATGACGAATTTGTTTTAAATTTTTAATAACATCGTTACTGGCTTCAGGATGAAAACTAATTTGATCAGCTCCAGCGGCGGCAAACGCATCAATGAGATTATCGACAGGATTCACCATTAAATGTACATCTAAAAAAGCTTTAGGCAGATGTTTACGTAAAGCCCTGCAAACTAATGGGCCAAAGGTTAAATTAGGAACAAAATGATTATCCATTACATCAATATGCAAACTATTGGCACCTGCTTGCAATACGGCAGTTGATTCTTTGGCTAAGCAGCCAATGTCGGCAGATAAAATAGAAGCGGAAATACATAAATCGCGCATTTATATCCCCCTAGCCGCGCAGATACGATCGTAGGCAGCCTTAATATTTTGGGTTTTTTCAGTCGCTATTTTTATCATCTCTTCAGGTAAGCCTTTAGCCAGTAATTTATCAGGATGGTATTGACTCATCTGCTTCCGATAGGCCTTTTTTATTTCGGCTGGCGAAGCTTGTTCAGAGATACCTAAGATAGCATAGGCATCTCTTAGGTTCAGCTGATGAGCTGAGTTTGAGGATTGATAGTAACCTTGTTGTCTCTGACCAGAAGTTTGCTGGCGGAAAGCTTGCTCAAAATTAAATAAATGTTCAAAAAAACTGAAATTGAGTGGTGCAAAACCGAGATATTGACAGATTTTCTGTAAGACTCTTTGCTTTTCTGCTGTGAGGTGACCTTCAGCTAAGGCGGTTTGCATTTGAATCTCTACAAAAAGTTTAAGTAAGACCTTATTGCGATGACAGGCTTGGACTAGTTTTTTTAAGGTTTCCTCTAGGTTAAAAGAAGCTTGTTTACCCTGATTAAAAAGGTTGATAGCTTTTTGACGCATGGTTTCGGTAAGACCTAAGCGGTTCATGATAGACCTGGCGGCTTGAATTTCTGCCTCAGAAACTCGACCGTCCAATTTGGCAATATGTCCCATTACCAAAAAGGTACTATCAAAAAAGACTTGTTGCGCGGCACTGGGATTGGTCGAAGAGAAAGTCCAAGCTTGGTTTTGATTCAGACCACGATCAAAAAAATGCCCAATAAAAAGACCTAAAATAAGCCCAAGTGGTCCCCCAAGCAGAAAACCAAAAAACCCACCAATGAGTTTGCCCCATATATTCATGCTAAAACCTAAATTCATAAAATTTTGCGTATAAGACTAACAGGATATTATCTTGTCTTAAAGTTGAATAAACGATAAGCTTACCTGAGAATATCTAAATTATAATTTTTTTATTAAGTTATGCGATTCTTATATACAATAATTTTTTATTTATTGTTACCCTTTATTTTGTTGCGTTTATGGATTAAAAATCGCAAAATTCCCAATGGTTTGCAATTTTGGCATGAACGTCTAGGCCTCGGCTTGCGCCCTGTCTTACCAGGGGGGATTTGGGTACATGCTGTTTCAGTCGGCGAATCACTAACAGCAATACCACTGATCAAGCTACTACAGCAACGCTATCCTACTACACCTATTATTGTTACTAATGAAACGATAACTGGCGCCGAGCGTGTTCGCGCTGGATTGGTAAATGTTACTCAACTTTATTTTCCTTATGATTTACCCTCAATCTTAAGAAAGTTCTTAAAGGTCCTAAAGCCCAAGTTACTGATTTTGTTAGAAACAGAACTTTGGCCTAATCTTCTTGAGGCCTGTCAGTTGTATCAAGTGCCAGTAGCTCTTGTCAATGCTCGTTTATCTGAAGGCTCAGCAAGATCCTATCGACGTATTTTGCCCGTCATTCAAAAAATGCTAAAAAACATTGATGTCATTGCCGCGCAGTTTCAGTCTGATGCCGACCGTTTTATCAATTTAGGCTTCCCTGCTGAAAGACTACAAATTACAGGGAGCCTCAAATTTGATTTGACGCTTCCTCTGCATCTTACTGAACAAGCACAGCGCTGGCGGAAGATTTGGGGAGAAAATCGGCTGGTATGGATTGCGGCTAGCACACATCCTGGCGAGGAAGAGCTTATTTTGCAGGCCTTTACCGAGGCACGTCGTGTTTACCCTGACCTACTCTTAGTTTCTATTCCACGGCATGTGGATCGTGTTTCTCAATTGCAACAGCTGTATAGCTCCATTTATAAGGTTGCCAAACGCAGTGATTATAATGAGAAAAATGAGGATTCTGAATTGGAGGTAGTTGATATTTTTATCGGCGATACAATGGGGGAATTACTTATTTTTTATGCGGCGGCGGATCTGGCTTTTGTGGGAGGCAGTCTTGTTGAAAAAGGTGGACAGAATCCACTAGAGCCTGCTGCTGTGGGTCTGCCCATTTTATCCGGTCTTCATACGTTTAATTTTACAACAATTACTGAACAACTAAAACAACGAAAAGCAGAAATTCAGGTAAATAATGCAGTAGAATTAGCAGAACAGGTTATTTCTTTATTGTCGAATCCTAAACAACGTCAGCAAATGGCTCAAGAAGCTAAAAAATTTGTGGCAGAGAATAAAGGTTCTGTGTTAAAACAAATGCAATTAATTGAAAATTTATTGATTTAAGTTGGTTTTTATGTATTCAGGAATTACACAAGGTTTATTTATTGTAAAATCACTCACTCAGCAACCAGGATTATCGCATTATAGTGTCGATTTAAATGAAGAATTAGCAAAAGGTTTAAAAATAGGTGCTAGTATTTCAGTGGATGGTGTTTGTCAAACGGTCGTTGCAAAAAATGGATATGAAGTTAGCTTTGATGCAATGCAAGAAACCTTAGCTAAAACCACTTTAAATGAACTTTTTACTGGAAGAAAAGTCAGTATCGAAAGAAGTCTTGGTTTTGGCGATGAAATTGGCGGACATAAGCTGAGTGGCCATATTTTTGAGACAGGGCTTGTTATTGATAAAAAAATTAATGGCGAGAATTTATGTTTGACTATTCAAACTTCTGAAACGTGTTTTGCTTTTATCAAACCAAAAGGCTATATCGCGGTGGATG
>VBOA01000009.1:78040-94432 GCA_005877695.1 Gammaproteobacteria bacterium
TGACTGATAAAACAAGGCATAGCTTTGAAGTGTATTTAATCCCAGAAACTCTACGTAAGACTAATTTTGGCAACAAAAATATCGGCGATAAGGTGAATATTGAACCTGATATGAAAACTATGTTGTTGGTTGAAACTGTGAAAAATTATCTTTCTACTATTGATGATCGACTAAGCGCTTTAGAAAAAAAATTAGAATGTTTTTTAGCAAATAGTCATTAAAAAAATTTAAGCGATTATAGTTAAAAGATCAGCGAATTGTTTAATCGTGTAAGTGGGATGAATGGCTAAGCAAGCTTTTTTATCGCCATAACCATATTCAGCCCAACATGAATCGGCACCAATATTTTGTGCAAACAATAAATCGGCAGGTGTATCGCCTATCATTAAGATTTGTTTTGGATTTATCTCTTTATATTTTGGTTTAATAAAATCTATATAAGCCATCGGATCCGGTTTTTTTTTCAGTGTTTGCGTATCGCCAATGATCATAGCAATATATTGTTTTAATTGAAAACGTTCTAAGGCGGTATTAACCGCTGTGACCGCTTTATTACTCACCACAGTGAGAATTAAACCTAAAGTAGAAAGTTTTTCCAGTGTTTCAGCTGTTTTAGGAAAGACTGAACTTTTATCCTCGCCCTCCGCCAAATAAATAGTTTCATAAGTCGTTAATGCATGTTGAACTTGTTGATAGGTCAGATCGGGACAAAGCACTTCAATGGTTTTTTTCATGCCTAGGCCTGCACGTATGGTTTCATCGATGAAATCATGCTTTGGCATACTGATATTAAGTAGTTTAAAAGTGCGTTTGATACAAAATATTATTGCATCATGTGTCGCACAGAGTGTGCCATCAAAATCCAGAATAAGTAATTTATAGTTATTCATAAAACGCTATCTAGATGAAAAAAATGAAAAATCACAACGCCTTATTAAAAAGTGTAGCTTCATAAATTTAATTGGTAAAGAAAAATAGCAATAAAGCTTGAGAATAATTTAAAATCCTATTAGTCGTTAAAAAAATTCCTGAAGCCTAATAGGGTCGTTAAGCAATTTTATCGAGGTTGCTGAGAAAAACTAGGTTCAGCTGAGTGATTTTCTTCTTGCGCTAAAAATTGTTTTCTAAAGTTTTCGAGAGCGCGTTCTGATCGAGTCTCAATTTTCTTAATAAAATAGTTAAAAAAGTAACTCAGGGAATTTCTATGCTCAGAAAGCACTGGTTTTACTTCGTTTAATTTAGCTATTATACATTCCTGAGATTTCTTTTCACGTAGCATCTTATGAATATCAATAAAAATTTTGTATTTTTCTTTAGCAGATTCTCTCGTATCTTGGGAAAGTCGAATTATTTCTTTTGAAATAATTGGAAGATATGGAAGATCTTCTTCTATAGTTTTCGTATTTAAACATTCTTGATTATCTGATAAAGAGTAAAGTGAAATAGGTTTTTTTTCTTTATCGGTGGTAAAAATAAAAAAGGAATCATTATTAACCTCTGGTTTTTGAATAGCTAAATGAGAAGTGTCATTGTCATTTTCAAAGGTATCGATAATATATAGCTTAGAAAAATTTTTATCATATTCTTGTTCTACTTTAGTTTGGTTTTTGTCAAGTTTAAAGCAATGTTCCTGATTACCGTTTACTTGAATGAGTTTAGTAGTTATGGGGTCAAAATGAAGAGTCATTAAAAATTTTAAAAAACCATCTTTCTTGCTAAAAATTAATTTTTTAGCGGTTCCAGCGAAATAAAGTGACTTTTTTAATTCTTCTTCTAATTTTTTCCAATCTATTGCTAAATTATTATTTACAATTGATGCCACTTGAAAATGAAAATTGCTATCTTTTTTGCTTGTTATATTTAAAACAAAAAATGACCGATTTCCTCTTAATTTGTGTTTTTTAAAGGCCAAAGATAAGTCTATTTCACCCATAGTATTAGGCACAAGCATTTTCCTAAAAAATTATTATAATAAGTTATAGGTAGAATATATCATGTGCGTATTAACATACAAAATATTATTAAATCATTAATTACTAAAACAGAAAATTTGATAATAGCTTCACTAGGTAGGAAATAGCATGAAAGGTCTAGTTTGGTTTCGAGAAGATCTACGTATACATGATAATACAGCGCTATATCATGCCTCTCAGCATTGTGAGCAGGGTATTCTTGGGATTTATATTATTGATACCTCTTCTTGGAAAAAACATCACATGGTAGCCTGCCGAGTTCAGTTTTTACTGACTGGATTATTGGAACTAAGTCAGAATTTGCAATCACACGGTATTGGCTTATTAGTTAAATCAGTAAAAAAAACTAAAAATATTCCAGTTCTATTGCATCAGACGATAAAAAAATATCAGCTTGATTCAGTATATTTTAATAAACAATATGAGATAGATGAGAAACGACGGGATCAAACAGTGCATCATTATTTAAAACAATTTGGAATAAAATGTATTGGTTTTGATGATCAAGTCATCCTCCCGCCAGGGACAATACAAACTAAACAAGCCAAAATGTTTAGTGTTTTTACACCTTATAAGCGAGCTTATCTTAAATTATTATTTAATAATCAAACGCATATTCCTCATTATGATTTGCCTCGATCACAATCTCTACTTAAGGTTCGATCCAGCAAAGTTCCACTAAAATTAGCGGGATTTTCCTCGAGCATTATTTGGCCTTCTGGAGAAAAGGAAGCTCAACGCCGTTTAAAAAAATTTATAAAAAATGATTTATTTAGTTATCATAAAACTCGGGATTTTCCAGCTTTTGCTGGGACGAGTTTACTGTCGCCGTATTTGGCGGCAGGAATGATCTCGCCGCGACAATGTTTATTAGCCGCTTTAATGGCCAACAACGGTGAATGCGAGGGTGGAAATAAAGGCGCGACAACTTGGATTAATGAGCTCATCTGGAGAGATTTTTATAAACATTTATTAGCCGCTATACTCCGCTTATCAATGCATAAAGCTTATCGATTAGAAACTGAAAAATTAAAATGGCGTTATAATCTAAAACAATTACAGGCTTGGTAGCAAGGAAATACCGGTTATCCGATTGTTGATGCAGGGATGCGGCAATTAAAAAAAATCGGGTGGATGCATAATCGCCTACGCATGATAGTGGCTATGTTTTTAACCAAGAACTTGTTCTTAGATTGGCGCCTAGGTGAAGATTTTTTTATTCGTCATTTGATTGATGGGGATTTAGCCGCGAATAATGGTGGATGGCAATGGAGTGCATCGACCGGAGCGGATGCTGCGCCTTATTTTCGAATTTTTAATCCATTACGACAAAGCGAACGTTTTGACCCACAAGGAGATTTTATTCGTCAGTATTGTCCTGAATTACGTTTATTTGACTCATATGCAATTCATGATCCCTATCAACGCGCACCAAAACTAGCCCAACAAAGTGGTTACCCTAAACCCATCATAGAATTTAATCGTTCGCGGATGGCTACGATTAAAGCGTTTAAATCACTTTAATCAGGACTAGAAAATTTAAAAATTATCGACTATTTTTAAATTTTCCCCTTTAAAGGAAGCGTACTATGCAATCAAAACACAAAGTGAGGATTATTCAATGGGTAATGCCATTCTTCTTAACGATAGGTATGTTTACTAACGGCTTTGCACTACCTAATTCACTCGATGTGTCCATACAAGGTATGGAAGCTAAAAAATTGTTTACTTATCTGACTGGTCCTAAAGTCCATCCGGATGCAGGGATGAGTAAACAATATTTACAAGGAATAAATGTGGTTTGCCAATATGTAACAGCTCCCATCACGAAAAATGGTATCAATATACCTATGGGTGATCCTTCTCGGTATTCTTGTAGTATGAACTTTGATTACAATGGTTTAGCGGGTCCGACCAAACTTCCTTAAAAGTCTATAGGAAGTCGCGCCAGTTAGGCTTAATGAGAAAAATGGGCAACTTGACTGGTTTCATTCTTTTGCTTAACAAAACCGCTGGTTTTTTTGGGGAAGAATAGATAATGAAGCTTGAGCTTGGTTTTCTCAATGGCCGTTTTTGTTGTTGCGATATCAGTTTGTAGTTCGCCAATAAAGATTATGCATTCAGTATATAAGCGTTGATCATCCGTTAATTTTTCTCTCTTGCAAAGCCTGGTTTAATTGGGCTTCTGAACTTTGCACAAACCCTATGATTTCATTTTTTAATTCGATTTGTTCGATTAAAAAACGACGCATAGACACTAAATGAGTTCGTTGTTGTTTTATTTTGTGCCTTATATCCCTATACATAAAATTCCCATTATTTATTCTATAGTTAGAAAAAATTTTCTAGCCGTCCTATTCTATTTTAAAGTATGTAAATCAATTAATATATATAAAAGTATAAATATTTTATTTGCAATTGATGTCTTATAGCTTTCAATAACATTTCAAAAATTGAATCACATATGATCAAAAAAATGTGAATAAGCGATCATTTTCACCGTGTGAAAGTAACCCAAACTGAGCCTATAAAACACGTTTATCTACCTAAGAATTTTGCTAGATAAGTTTGGGTAGCAGCCTCGCTTTATCGCAGCTTAATGCTAAACAATTCTTAATAATCCCTTAATCTATCATCAATACAATTAATATAAGAAAGAGGGTATAGAAACTAGACCATCCATTTAAACCTCTGACCAAAGTTCATATTTTTGAAACGCATCATTCGGTGAGAGGTGCAAAATGAAAAACTTCAAGAAACTGACAGGGGAACAAAGGGTTTTTTTTGATAAATATTTTTGGAGGAGGGATAGTCTTTCCGATTATTGGGGAAATCAAGAAAGCTCACCTCTTCAGGTTCAACCCTTTTTGCATCGATCAAAAAAATTTTATTGGGAAAAGGCCTATTTAGAATACCTTAAGCAGCAAACTATTGCAGATAAAGCAGCACAAGCCGCAGAAGTGACGATGGATACAGTTTATATTGTCTGTAATGCCTTCAATGCTATTGCTCCCGCTTTAAAACCAATGTTACAGTTTACTCCGCATGTGAGTATTGCATGGAATCTGATAGATACGGTTGGGGCTTTATTTTTTGCTACCCGAGACGAAAGTAAGCAGGATTATTGGCTCAAGGGATCAATTTATTATCTGGCCTCCAGCTGTCAGCAGGCACACTGTTATTTGTAGTGTTAAACTATGGTGAAATATTGCAATTTCAACTTGGTATCAGTTCATCTGTAGGGTCGCTTACTGCAACAACCGTTTCAATGGGGGCAGTTATTGGAACAGGTGCGTCCGGTTTTGCCTTTGCAGCGGCGATGTATTTTGCTTGGGCCTTAGAACACCGTGAAGTGAAGTTACACCAAGCCCGAATAAATTATTTGGAGACCAAAACTCAACTTGAAAATATTTTGTTTGAAGATATTAATAATAATTATGGAAAATCGATAGAAGATAAAATAAGCTATTTACAAGATTTCATTGCCCATAACAACAAAGCAGAATCTGAATTAGTCGGGTATAAAGAATTGCTGGATCTATTAAATTTTCGACAACATTAACAGCAACAATTAGAGTTACATCAACGTGCTCGGCGCGTATGGGGACTCTGTGCTGTGTTTATGATCGCTGTTGCTATTGTGTCTGTTGCAATAACGGCGTTAGGTTTAAGTGCTTTAACCTGTGGAGTTGTTGTGGCAGTAGCGTCCTGTATTACACTTTTTGGCAGTGCTTTATATCGTCATAAGCCTGATTTTTTTGATAATGCTGTTATAAGTATAAAAAATAATATAAATAGTTTTTTCAAAACTCAATACCCCGTGCATCAAGCTTTAGATCCTATGCCGAATCCTATATTTTCAGCTGCAACTATTTCTAGTTGAGAATCGAAAATGATAGCGATGTAAATTTTCATATTTTTTAGGGCTTAATCTAAACATTATCCGCTTAAATTAATCCCTTTAGGGCTATCGAGTTCACGAAAACTTTTCACATTTTGATCATATTGCTATTATGCAAAGAAGTTTCTGAGCTTTTTAGTTAAAACCTATCCAGTCATATTGGAGAGACAAAATGAAATTGCCAACAGCGATTTTAGCTTTAATCATAGGATTAGCATCATTCACTTGCGTGCCAGTGAATGCGGATGAAACACCTGCGGGTCCTTATCTAAGCACGGTAGGCACAGCTAGCATTGATGCAACACCCGATTCTGCAACCATTAATATTGAAGTAAGCTATTTGGCTAAAGATGCAGTTGATGCTAAACGTAAGGTGGATAATCGAGTGGCGCAATATTTTGACTTTTTACATAAGAATGGTATTGGATCAAAGGATATCAATGCTGCTAATTTGAGCACACAACCCGAGTACGATTATCAGCATGGTTCATCGGAATTAAAAGGATTTCGGGCGTTACGCCAGGTTCAAGTCACTTTGCGCCAGATAGGCAAGCTAAATGCAATACTGGATGGAGCGCTCAAATTGGGTTTAAATGAAATTAGAGCGATAAAATTAGGAGTAGCAAATCCTGATAGCTATCATGAACAAGTTCGTCAAAAAGCTATCCAGAATGCTTTGTTACTCGCTAAGTCATTAGCGAATGGGTTTAAAGTTAGATTGGGCTCCATTTATAGTATTCATTACCAAGAAGATAATGATCAATCCCCACTGCCGGTAATGTTTCTACGTGCTGAAAACGCTAGCACCACATCTCAAACCTATCAGCAGCAAACTATCCATTTTAAGGATCAAGTCGCTGTGGTTTTCAGATTGCAAAACCTCTGAGTAAAACACCAAGCTAACAAAATTATAGAGATTTGACTACGCTAGGAAGGAAATCGAATCGGGTTCTTAAATGAATTATCGTTTGAGATGAAGGAATAAAAAAACCCATCATTATTTTGTAATAACTTGAAAATTTATTATTATTTTAATAAAAATTAAGTTTGTAAAAAATGATAGAATAAATTAGCGAGATCTTGCTAGAAAAAGTCTTTTTACATTCATTCCGAATTATAGGTATATAAAAAAATGAAAAAAACAACAATAAACGCTAATATGAAAAAACCTAGTTTTAGGCTTGTAGGCTGTGGATATTTTCCGGATTATCAATTAGGTGGAATTCCTTTAAAAGAAAAAAATATACTTTATCTTATAAGCGTTGGAACGAAAAAATTTGAAAATAAATGGGTCGAACGCCTCATTAATTTTGCTAAAGAAATAAAACCTAAAAAAGTTATTATTGTTGTGGCAGATAGCTTACAGCGATTTAACATAGAAATAGAGGAAAATTTATCAGAAATTGATGCTTTTGAGGAATCTAAAAATCGAGGAAAGAAATGGATTGAAGATTATAAATCCAAATTTTCTGCTTTAGGAAAGGAGCAAGAAGATTATGAGTTTATCACTTGGGAAAAATTAAAAGAAAATGAAGAGTATCAGAAGTATTTTAACGAAATTACACTTTGGAATGAATCAAACAATTTCAAACAGCTATTGTTGGATTCAGTAAAGGCATACATAAGTCGTTTTGATCGTAAGAAAAATGAAAGCCGTGCAATTGAGCAATCAAATAAATTTTTAAATGAAGAATGTGCTGTAATTAGAGTTTTAGCAAAAGAGCCAAATACAATTGGTATTTTTTATCCAGGGGCACCATTGGAAATATTTAATTATATTATTGATTATGCCAATAAATCTAGGCAACTTGATCCATTTTTCTATACAGAATTACATCCTACTAAAATAAAAAATAATAGAAATCTAAAAGATAAATTAAACTTGACTGAACCATCTCTTTTTTTTAAAGGCAGAAGATTATCTTCTAATTTCGATGGAAGTAAAAATGAATGCTGTCTTTCATCTTTAAAATCTGGTTTTTAAATTTTAAACCATTGAGAAAATTTTTTATGAAAAAAGAAAATAATAGAAGAGATTATGATATTTTTATGAATATCATATCAGAAGCTCCAGGTCATTTTTATTGGAAAGATACCGAGGGTGTCTGTAGAGGATCAAATAATGCGCAAGCTATTTTCTTAGGCTATAAAGAAGGAAAAGATCTTATAGGGAAAACGGATTTTGATTTTTTTCCTAAAGACCAAGCAAAAGCTATCCGTAAGATTGATATCCAAGTCATGACAACACAAAAAGAATATTGTATCGAAGAAATTGTAAGAAATCCCGAAGGAAAAAACATTATATTTCTATCTCGAAAGATTCCACTATTTGAGCCTAATACTAAACAAGTCATAGGTCTTATTGGGATCTCTTTAGATATTACCGCGAGTAAACAAGCAGAGTTAGCTAAACGACAATTCATTATGAATATGGCACATGATTTGAGAACTCCTTTATCTGGCATTATTGGTATTGCAGGTATCCAAGCGGATCTGGGTACAAGTGCCAAAGATAAAAAGTATGGACTTTGGACTTTAAATGCTGGTAGGCAACTTCTAGAATTATTAGATGCTGTTTTGGAAATCATTTCTACAGAAAATATGGAAGACCCTATGGTTGAGAATATAATTGATCTATCATTTTTTGTTAATGAATTACAAGCTTTGATACAGCCAGCTGTAGTTGCTAAAAATTTAAGATTTGAATTGGTTTTAGATTCTAATCTACCAATCATTATTAGTGATCAACTTAAGCTAAAAAGAATTTTGCTTAATCTGCTATCCAATGCAGTAAAATTTACTAAAAAAGGGAAAGTTAGCTTGGAAATTAAGTTATTATCAATAAGAAACAACCAAGCTAAAATAAAAATACTTATTAACGATACAGGTATTGGTATACCCCAAAATAAACTAGATAAGATATTTGACCGATTCTATCGCGTTCTTCCATCTTCCCAAACTGAGTATAAAGGATATGGGATCGGTTTATTTTTAGTTAAGAAAGCTGTAGAACTGTTAGATGGAGAAATAAAGGTTTCTAGTCAAGAAGGAAAGGGAAGCTGTTTTACTGTCATGTTTAGCTTTCCTTTGTCAAAAGAAAAGATAGAAAAAGTAAGACCCCCCATATCGCAGCCGTCTCCATCTAAGCCTGCCGATAAACAAACACAATCGGTATTGATTGCCGAAGATAATACCTTAGCTTTGCATGTAGCAAAAAAATTACTTTTTGACTTAGGTTATGAGGTTACTACGGTAATGAATGGTAAAGCAGCTTTAAAGGCTTTACAAACTCAATGTTTTGATTGGGCACTATTAGATATTGGCTTGCCCGATCTGGATGGAACAGAAATTGTCCGTCGTTTTCGTCAATGGGAACAAAAAAATAAAAAATCACATCTTCCTATTTTTGCATTAACGGCTCATCTAGAAAAAAATATTGTGGACAAATGTAAATCGGTTGGTTTTGATTATGTGCTTAATAAACCATTTACCGAGAAAGATATTCAAATCATCCAAAAAATTATAGATTAATAAATCGTTTATTTATTATAATATTTTTAATTTTTAGTATTACAATGTTTGTTATGGTTAAAAATAATATAAAATCTTTTAATATTCTAGACAAATTACATGATCAAGAAAAAAAGTTTAAAAAAGAATTGGTAAAAACCTTTTTAGAATATCTAGATAGTTTGCCGACTCATAAGCGTCTAGAGCAAATGGAATCATTGCTTTCTGAGACTCAAAATAGAAATCTGCCTACATTGGATCGACGACTCACCTCACAAGAAAGAAAATGTCTTTATTTGGCTAGTAAGGGAAAAGAAATTAAAGAAATGGCCCTTATATTAGGTTTATCTCAACGCACAATTAAATATCATTGTGCGAACATTAGAAGTTCCTAATTTGATGGCTGCAGTCTCAATAGATAAACAACGTGACATAGCCAATTATATTAATAATAAAATAAATTTTGACTCTTCGTGCAATTTCCAAATGTTATTTAGAGGCACGTCAAAATGTCAGAGTGATTATTTACCAATAAATATTTTTATACTCGATGAGAATGGTTATTTGATTTGGGGAAATTCTCGTATGATCAAGACTTTGAATGAAACTGAAGATAGTCTCATTGGTAGACATGTTTCCTATTGGGGAGAGGATAAATGGAATGCTTGTGAAAAGATTTTATGCGAAGGAAACGAGGAAGTCCTAGAAGAGGTGGGTATTGATCAAAGGATTTATTTAACAAACAAAACTTCAATAAAAGAAAAAATAGATAAGAAAATAATTCGAGGAGTTCTTGGAATTTCTCTCGACATTACCGAACAAAAAAAGTTTATACTAAGTAAGAATTTCTTATAAATCTCATTCCATGATCTAAAAAAAAATATTTAGATTTTTTAATGACTCAAACCCAAGAAAAAACTGTATTAAACCAACAAGATTTTTTTAAAATTAGTTCAGGAAGAAATAGGACAACTTTTAAAATTATTAAATTCGACAAATTAAAACTAGCTTCTATTAAACCGGAAGGAGTTGGGCTTTGATTATATTTTTAACAAAACCAAAAAAATACTCAAATCTTTAGAAAAATTCTAGATAAGTAAACCATTAATTAATATATAATATTTTAATCTACATATTTCAATATTTATTATGATTAAAAATAATATAAGGACTTTTAATCTTCTAAGCAAATTACATGAACAAGAAAAAAAATTTAAAAGAGAATTATCTAAAACATTTCTAGAGTATCTAGATAATTTGCCGCCCAATAAGAGAATAGAACAAATGGAAGCTTTGCTTTACGAGGCTAAGCATAGAAATCTACCCACGCTAGACCGGCGTTTAACTCCACAAGAAAGAAAATGTCTTTATTTAGCCAGTAAGGGCAAAGAAATCAAAAAGATGGCCAGTATACTAGGTTTATCACAACGTACGATTAAATATCATCGAGCGAATATTATCAAAAAACTGGAGGTTCCTAATTTAACGGCCGCAGTGGCAATAGCTAACCAAAGTAATACCGCTCAAGATATGAATAATCGAATAAAATTTGGTGCTTCCGCTGATTTCCAAATGTTGTCTAGAAGCATAATAGCCGGAATACCAGAAATAGCCGCTTTAGGTAAATTTTTTCCCGTAAATCTTTTTCTGATTAATAAAGATGGAAAAATATGTTGGGCCAATGAGCATATGCTTAAAGTATCTAACCAATCGGAATTAAAAGCGATTCAAGGAAAGCATGTTCGCATGTTCGGAGAAAAAAAATGGTTGACGACTAAAAATGTATTTACCTCAAATAAAAAAGCAATTTTATTTGAACGCTTTCAGCAAAAAATTTTTTTTACTATAAAAGTTCCGCATAATGATAATGATTTTCAAGGTGTTTTTGGTTTATCGTTTGATGTTACAGCATTAAAAAAAACTGGAATTGCCAAACAAAAATTTCTTATAAATAGGGCTTTAGATTTAAAAAAATCACTAAAGCTTTTGAATCTGCAAACTCATGAAATTAATCAAGCAAATCGGCAAGATCTATTACAATTAATTCGGGAAACAAGAGGGCAACTTTTAAAATTACTAAATTCAATAAACAAATTAAAATGAATCTCTCCCTTAAGCCTAACAACTATTGTGGCTTGATTATGCTTTAATTAATATTTCACATTAAAGCTATTCAAAATTAATAAATTATTTATTAAGAATAAAAATCAAAAATAATAAATTTTCCCTAGCAAAATTATCAAATATCATTTAGAATCGATAATTAATAATCGAAAAAAACAACAAAAGGAGTTATTTATGCCTTTTTCTTCCGCATTTAAAGATTTTTCAGAGAATGATTTTTAGAATTAAAAAATTCTAAAATTTATTCCGAAAATATTCGATATATTGAAAAAAATATCAAACAGATTAAATCGAAATCGCATTTTTCTCATACGATTTTTTTAAAATTAAGAAATCATTTTAGGGAACTTTAATGTGAATAAAGTATATTCATTTTGGATATATTCACAGAGTATTTCCCCTCCTAAAAATTGCATAGCTGCTTTGTAAAAAGTAAGACCAATACCCGCACCATGAGGAGTTTGGGTATAAAAACGATCAAATATACGCCCAATCCATTCTTTAGCGATACCTGTTCCCGTATCTTTGAAGAAAAGCTTGTGTTCCTTATTTGTTTCCAACCAGATAAAAATTTTTCCTTTATTTTCTTGAGCAATATGGAATAAAGAATTTCTTAATAAGTTAAATAATACATGTGTAATTAGCAGATATTCTCCTTTAACTGTAAAGTCTAATGTTTTTGAGCAATGAATTAAGTCCCTTTCTTCTTTTGAAAAAGGATAGCGTGGTAGAGTTTCAGTGACACAATTGGAGATTAAAAAAGTTTTGCATACATTCACACCAAATTGAGAGCCCACATTCATGAGTAGCATGTCAATGAATAATGCTGCTGCTTCAGTTTCCAATTCCATATCTGAAGAGGTTTTTTCTATAAGTTTAAACGTACTCGCATTAATAGTTTCTACTGGAAGGTTCGCTTGCGTAGCCATTAGATAGGCTTGGGAAAAATAAGGAAAATATTTTTTGATATTTTTTGCGCCTATATTAAGAGTAGCTAAGGGAGTTAGCAATTCATGAGCAACGCTTGTTGCCATAGAAGACATTGCGTTTAACCGTTCTTTTCGTGACTTTTCTTTATTTCTAGCAAAAAACAATACAACTGCTAAGTAGCCTAAGTATTGAAACATTAAACCAATAAAATTATCATTTTTAAAAAGGGGGTGCCGAAATAAAGTGATAGCTTAGCCAAGCAAATGAAATCCCTAATGCAAGCAAAATTATAAAACTAAGCCAATTTACTAATAACATGAGTAAAACTAGCATGATAGTGGTACTCATAAGCCAGACATCAACAACCTGATTTTTTAAAAGCATAAAACTAAAGAAGAAAGGTAGGGAAAACAATAAGGTCATATACCAATAAGTTGGCAGCCATATTTTCAGCTTTTTTGGCCAATATTTGTTTAAAGTTAAAAATAGACAAAGTAAGGTTGCAATTATCCGTAAAGGGAGGCTTTCATATGATTGGCTAGAAAAAAACTTCCATACAATATAGTAAAAAGGGTAGTTAAGAAGACCAAATATACCAAAAATCTCATACTGTGCGCCAAAGTCTTCTACTTTTACATTAATGTATCCATTCAGTTTTTAGCAAGGTAACATAGTTTTTTTATTATTATAGTTAAAAATCGCATCCGATAAATTATTCCACATGGAAGTTTGAAAGTCTTTAATAAAGTTAAATACCTTATTAGCTATAAATGGTTGTTTTTCCCAAAGTTCTTGAAAAGCATCAACTAATATTCCTTCAAAATGATCAGCTTTTATATGTACATTAAAAAAAGTTAAGGCTTTTCCAGAGGTGCCTATACTTTCAGCAATATTACGTAAATTTAAATAATCAACATTATCTAATCGTTCTATAGCAGCAAATGCAGCAAGCCGATGGCCCCAATCATTTTTTCTAAGCCAAAGTAATTGATTTTTAATATATTCTTTTACAAAGTTTAAGTAAGTTTTTTCTTCTAATAGTTCATAAGTTAAATCAACATCAAAGCTTTGTGCAAATTGAAAATAAAGCTGCTCATGAGATAAGCCATTCATGCCAAATTCATCATGAACATTTTTTAAAATCATTTGCTTGGTTTTATAATTTGGCGCAAAATTTCCCATATACCACAAAAAACTATCGAAATGGCCACGCACATGATATAAAGCCTTCACAAAAAATTGACATTGTTCTTTACTCCACTGTTTTGTTAAAGAATAATTAAAAATGTTGACGGTTGATATTTTTTTTTGGTAATCATTATCCCAATTTTCTAGAAATTTTTGTAAGTCACTAATTGCAAAAAGATTTTTATCAATACCTGAAATTTTTACTCCATCCTTTATTACTGTACTCATAATTTTTAATCCTAATAAAATATTATGATAACCAAGATAATTACCCATATAAGCACATTAAATTTTATCGATAAAAAATGTGATTATTTGATATCCTAGCTTAGTGGATATATTACCATGATTTTATTTTTATTTAAATAAAATATTATTTATTTATTCTAAGTATTTAAATATTTTTAATCTAAATGAAAAATAATTTACTCTTATTAAAGGCCGTTATTCATCGAATATTCTCGAAGATAGCTAAAAATTATTCCCTTATAGGCGGCCTAAACCATTGTTTCACTTTCTAGTTTAAACTAATGTTTTTATGCCAGGTTTTCACTATAGATGGAATGACTTCTAATATAGTCGCGGTTTTTTTACTCGTTTTCCTAAGGGAGCTAATAACAAACAACAGATTTCACGGCTATTTAAATGATGATTAAAAGTTAACTTTATAGTAATGGATGTTTGTAAGAATAAAGATTCGCTCTCAATCTATGTTCAAATGAATTGGATAAAAAATTAATTCAGACTATTCCAAGCTGCTTTAAGCGAAGCAGCTTCTCGTAAAGCTGATTGACGTTCTATTTGGTTATCTGCATCAAAAAAAGTTATCCCTAATTTTCCCCACTTGTTTTTCATTTTTAAAGCTTGTTCACCAAATAACTCTCCCATACGTTGATGTGAAACTTTGGATTGTCTACCCATCCCTATACGTTTAGTAAGTTCTCTTCGTGCTTCAGATAATCTTTCATAATCTACTCGAGCTCTTTCCGCTGCTATTACTCTTTCTATTTTCAATTTTTTAATTAACGGTAAATCTAATACTTCATAAGTAAATTGAAAAAATTTTTGAATAGTTTTTAGTTTATCATATTAAGTGTAAAGATAGATGTAGGTAATTCTTTGATTATTAAGTCTAACTCGGCTACAGGATTTGGAGATAGATTCAAATATTTATCTGTATAAAAAATATGAAATTTTCTATGTATCCCTTCGTTACGAGTAGGATTTTTTTGAATTTTATCAATAAAATCTATCTGTATTAAATTTTTTAGCGCTTTAATTCTATTCTCAGCTAAAAATTCTTGTAATTCAATAGAAAAGTTTCCATTAAACTTTGATTCAATGGGGATTTTCTTTATTTCCTCTATATCTATGGAAAAATCCAACAAAGAGGTAATTGCAAGAAACTGCATAATATTAAGTGGGTAACGTTTACTAGATATTTTATAGTTATCTAGAATACAATTTAAAAACTGGAAGTAAAAATCTTTTTTTTTTATTTCTTGCGTTAAAAAAGTACCTTCGGTTTTTAAGCTATTATAAAAAAATCAATTAGTTTATCTATTAAAATTGACCATTGATTATTCGGAACATTTTCTAGAAAAACTTTTATGTCTGCAATATTCCCATTTGTTTTTAAATAACTAAGTTTTGCGTCAACATCAAATTTTTTTATTTTTTCTATTGATCTGAAATTAGCTTTTTTATCTACGCTTGTATAAACAGGATTTGGCAATCGATTAAATAGAGCATTCAAAACTGGAGTTTGGCTGTTGTTATCCATACAATACTTAGATAGTTTTTTTTAACAAATTAAAATCAATTGCTTGTAGTTGTTTTTTTTATAATGTTTCTATAAATTTTGAAAAATCGATTAGTCTTGAGTTATTTTTTGAATAATTCTCTAAAATAACAAGTAATTCAGGTAATTTTTCTAAAGGGAAATTTTGTCTAATTCCATTCTTTTTAATCTATTAATAAATTTACGGAACTTAAAATAAAAAGCGTCAGGTTTTTTAAAAAGGGAAGGTAATAACGAAAAAGTAGGTTCCAACGGTTTGGTAACATTTGATCTAATGTTGATATTTTCACTTCGTAACCTCACTTTCAGATATATATTTTATTCTCAATTGCATACATAAATTCTTATTTTATTCTTTAAAATTAATAAAAATTTGTAAGTAAATTAATGATAAATGAATTGATCTTACGGATCTTTTAGGTCCATTAAGATTTTTCAAAAATTTTATTCTAGCCACTATCAAAATAAATTTCTGCTATTTCGACAAATCGTTTTGGGTTATTATTACACTTTAACTGAATAATGATTGGGATATGCATACCATTGGGCGACGTTTGCGAGCTGCAGGAGTAAGCTTTGAGCATCGAAAAGATTTGTTAGGCCATAAAAATGAGTGAATCACAACTCATTATTCTCAAGTAAAATTAATTAATTTAATTCAAGCTGCAAATAAAGTTTGTGATTCAGATAGTCGTGAACCTATATTGACAGTACTTAGAAGAGCTGTATAAATTTATGTCGAGCAAAAATCGCGCAAGGATTTTTGAAACTTTATGAAAAATGATGTAACTATTTGATTTTATTGGCGCGCCCGGAGGGACTCGAACCCCCGACACCCAAGTTCGAAGCCTGGTACTCTATCCAGCTGAGCTACGGGCGCATGATTCGAAAGAGCCCGGCATTCTAACAGTTTATCCTTCATTCAGCTAGTCTCCTAAACCAGCATTTTTAACAACATGTACCAA
>VBOA01000098.1 GCA_005877695.1 Gammaproteobacteria bacterium
TTTCAGAATCATTTTTGTCCTCCCATAATTTTGGATTCAGAAGCGTAAGCTTCTTTCTCTGAAGGAGATCAAGAAGAATAGGCAATGTAGTGAAACGATTAAGTTTAGATATGGAGTGTTTCTTCATTGTGTTCTACAACTCATTTATTGGCGCATCAAAGGCCTTCTTTCCGTCAGCAATTTTTTTCACAAAACTTTCTTTCAATTTTCCATGAAATTTTTGAACACGAATTCTTAACTCGGCTGATGCCACTATAAATGGCATACCTCCGGAAGAGACGTCAAATGTACTTTGAAATTGCATAAAGATTACTTATAGGAACAAAGGTTATCATAATTTAGTCCAATTTTCATTTGAGGTATTTCATAATAGAATCCAATATTATGCTCACTTAACTTTTTCTGAGCATTTTCTATGTTGGATAATAATTCATCCTTTGTCTCAATACCAAAAAGTACCTTAACTTTATTAAAATATCGTTCTGAAATTGCTTTTCTCATTATAGGTAACTGTGGTGCTCCTCTTCGATATGCTGAAGTCTCAGGAAACCAACCCCATCTTTTAGAAGGAAAATGCATCGCCGCCAGATAGTGTAATAGAATGTCTACGGATATTAGGTCTTCAAACTGAAGATTGGCAGGAACTCTTTCCTTTAGTTTATCAGCAACAACACTAACTCTTTTGAGGTTATTTCTTTGTTTATAGAATTCATTCAAGCTGGCAACTTGGCTCTTAAAGTCAGTAAAATCAAAAACGTCCTGATTATAAATATGAACTATAAAAGGTGAAGTTAATATATAAGTCAATTCTTTAAATCGCTCCTTTTCAATCATAATCAAAGTAAAATAGAGAAATAGTTCATAATAAAAGAAGCGATATATATCTAGCGCAAGATTTTCTAAATTGTAGTCAGATCCTTGGTAATAGGATTTGTCTTTTACTAGCACCTCAGTTATTTTTTCAAAAAAGCGATGTAAGGAATCTACATGTATTTCGAGCGAGTATTTTAAATAGGTGCTAAGAAAATTGATGAAATCATCCCGTAACGGAAGCATCTCTGTAATCCTTTGGAAAACTACATCTTGAAAAGTTTCTTTATTCAAAAATTTTTCATCCAGCCGAAACAATGTCAATGCCTCTACATACAAATCTAAATATTCTTCGACTAAAAGAATTGCGTTTCGTTTTTCGGAGATGAGGGCATTTTTAATCAGGGGTATTTTATGCGACGTCGGTAAGAATACCTTTTCATCTTCTAGAATAAAAGCCGGCGGCTTACCTAAAGGTGGACGTTGTGATTCTGGTCTTCCGTAAATTGTTCTAACAAGGCGGTTATAGTTACCAACGAAAGTGTCCTCATTGCTTAAATCAATATAAAATCGCGTGCTTACAAAGGTGGGTGCTTCGGGTTTACCCGATTCATCAAATTCATAAATAATAGGAATAAATTTTGTTTGGGATACTTGACTATACAATTCACCTGATATAATGAGGCTCTCTTTTCCAACTCCTCCCGCCTTTTTATTTGCTTTTTGTTTATACTCTCTGTTGCAAATTATCAGAACGTTCTTAACGGAATCATCGTTCACCATTTTTTCCATAAAAGAATGGTTGTCCATCCCTGGGTGGAGGTCCCACTCGTCAATAATTACAACAATACCGTCAAGAGTGAGTTTTTCGGCAAGCTGTATTACCTTTTCCTTGTGAGTGTCGGGTTGCCAACTGTATGATATAAAGATTTTTGGGGGTTCGCTTGTCATTGTCATATTTTAGTTAGTGCATTCAAGAGCTACTGCCCCGTGTTTACCAGCTGGCAATTTCAATTCGCTTGTCAGGTGATGCATTTATTTATTCAGAACATGCTTTCTAAATAATTCGCTTCTGATTACCCTTGCTTGTCTACTGTTTGTACCTGAATACATGTTTGAATAATACAGGGCAAATTCGTTAGATTGCTTGTCTTCGTTTTTGCTTCGTAAAACAACTGTCTCAAAGTCAGTTAATCTCTTCAATATGTCTGCAACTTTTGCCTTATGAAAAAACAATTCAACTACAATTGTCAAGAAGTTTGATTTTCTATACCAAATTGAATCGTCGCTTAAATCACTTGTTAGGACATCAATTATTACACTGGATAATTGTTCCCTGTTAACTTCAAGATTAGGATAGTCATTATTAAATTCAGCAATATACTTCTCTACAGAATTATCTCTTGCAAAATATCCTCCTTCCTCAATCGTTGCTAAGACTAATAAAATGAAGTGCAGGTCAGCCATCCTAGTTAGTTCGCTTTCACTAAAAATGTCAACCTTTAATTCGTTTTGTTTAATAATGTCGAGTATGTCTTTTGCACAAGTAATAAATTCACCGTTATAAATCGCCTTATTTATTTCAATCGCCGTCAAAGTAAAATTCGTTGAATTTATTCGTCTGAAAATTTCAATGATGATATCAGGCGATGCATCTTTAAAATCCCTTACAGTTACATCATAATTTAGAAAGTCTGTTTTGTCCGGCCCACTGAGTTCTTTAAACTTAGGAATGTTTTTCTC
>VBOA01000099.1 GCA_005877695.1 Gammaproteobacteria bacterium
TTTAAAAGGGTATTTCTTGATGTTATCGTATCCCATGGAAACACGAGCACTGGATAAACTTAGAATTAAGCACTGCACTTCACACGATGTATTAAAATAGATTTAACGCTTAGAAAACTTGTAAAATAGTATCACTAAAAATTGGTGTTGTCATTGAGCACAGCGACCGAATCAAACTGAAGTTCAGAGGCAAGCGACTGAGAGCGCATGCGTCGCTTGACTTGTCTGTATGGTGCTGCAGCCTAGTAGCTACGTTTGGAACTATCAGTGCTCTGTGTTTCTACAGCATTGTTGCGGCCTTGCTGCAACAATGGAAAGTTCAAAATTACTTAGTTACTCCGGAATGAGAGATGGGGAAGAGTAATTAATTTCTGTTTTTCCCAAGAGAGGAGGTGATGTACTGAGTACAAGGTTTTATTTTATTTATTAGGGATTTGTAAAACAGAAATTAAGAAATTAAATACTCAAAAATTTTATTTCAATTAGTAGCCGGGAAAGACAGCGATTTGGTTGTAAGTTTTAAAACCAAATTATACACGTTAAAAGAACCAGATCGCCGGGGGAAGGAATTGGCAGAAAGCGATCCCATTCGCTGACGTTAAGCAAACAGGCCCCAAATTTCCTGTTCAATCCGCCTCCCTCCATTTTGTAAAATTAAATCGCGGACCATACGCTCCTAGTCGCTGGCACCGGCTGGAGGTGTGTCCCGCTCGCTGTACCTCTGCAGTCAGCTCGTGGCGTTCCCACATACGGTAAGATTAAAATTTAC
>VBOA01000100.1 GCA_005877695.1 Gammaproteobacteria bacterium
ACACAGAATGTTAAATCTATATAATAAAATAATAAGGCGTTTTTTGTGCAGAAGATTATGGCCAAACCACTGGGCCGATTTTGATTATTGACGTGTCCTTTGAAACCCTTAATGTCTAGATATGCCTTTTGGGGCTCTTAAGTATATGAAGCCAGAAACCCTTGGGAAGCCGTCAAAGTACGGTTTTTGCCAATTTAAATAACATGGTAACGGACAGTAAATCAAAACAAAAGAAGCAGAACAGCTGGGATTAAAGCCATCAGACAGCTACAAATTGTATGATGTCAGAATAGACCCTCTAAAGGAAGATATGAACATATGGTTTGGTAAATGTCCATATAAAAAGTCAGCTATTACAATATATACATGCAATCATTATGTGTAAATTTCTACCTACCAGATTTAAACCTACTTTTATTGTTTATTGACATTAAAGTACTATTGCAAAAATAAAAAGTCATGTTGCAGCATCATTCTACTTATTACTGTCCATTAATATTTACTATATTTAAATGTTCAAAAACAGCTATAGACTTTAAATGTACGCACGATATGTTATTATTACAGTAAAATATTCCAAAATTAAAATAACTATGTTGCAGCAACCTGCGTATTTTAAATTCCCATTATCATTTACTGACAGGTTTAAT
>VBOA01000096.1 GCA_005877695.1 Gammaproteobacteria bacterium
ATACCCTTGGTGAAAAGGTCTCGATCTCCTTTCCTTGCATCAAAAATACATTCCAACTTATAGCGTAGCACTTTTAATAAAGAGGACGCTTTTTTACTGCGTCGGTCTTCCCATGCCTTTGGCTCGGAAAAAGAAAACCGAAAACCCAACCGGCGCTTCAATTAAAATGGAAAAACGAGGAATGTTGAAAACATTTTAACGGACGAACAAATATTACATAAATAATATTACTTCAAAATTTTATCAATCTCAGAAGCAATTATAGAGAGTAATTCTTTACTTACTTTTTTGTCTTTTTCAATTTCTTCATAAGAAATTATAGCTCTCCAATTTCTTTCTTCATCAGATTCAAATAAGACCTTTGTGCCATTAATTTCAACTTCTATTCTATAATTGTATCCGTAGGTCAAAAGTAGGCCGTTGAAGGTTAGCTTCTTGTTATTATATGAAACTATTATTTCAAAGTGATGATCCATTAGAAAATAGTCATGCTTACAAAAGTATAGGGTCTTCGGAAGGACACCTTCACCATCCAACCTTATCCTTTAAAAATTCAAACTATTAAAAAATCAGATAGCTTTATACTTGTTAGACCACAACCCTAATAATTGCTGCGATCAATAACAAAATTAAAATAATGTAGATAATATTTCTTGTGATGCGTGATTTAGGGTAACGCTCATAATGACCCTTTTCGTAGTCCTTAAAGAAGTTATCGAGTATACTCATTTACTTTTGAGTTCCCTAATTTCTTTGATTTCTTTATCACCCAATTTCTTGGATGTATATTCCCTTTCCAATTGCCTTAGCTTGCTTAATTCCTTCATCATTATCATTACTTCAATTTAGCACATAAGTAATAAATATTCCAAACACTCCAGCCGAACTTGATTGATTTACAACATTTCCGTTAACATATATTTTTGCAGTGATTTGGTTAGTCGAATTAAACAGATAGGCATCAAAAACTATCAATGATAAGGAACGAGAAGCAATTAGCCCTGGGTCTTTGGAAAAATTTGCTTCATATGTCCAAGGTACTTTTTTATATGTGACAGAAGGATTAGTAGGACTGCCTACTTGTTGTACACCTCCGCTCTCATCTCTAAAAATTACGCAGACTTGTGTACTACTGTTGGAACAAGTGACCTCGTATTTTACTTTCCAAAAGTTTGAATTTGGGCTATTGTCATTGTTTTTTTTGCATGTCGAGAAGAAAAATGTGCAAATGGACAAAAGTATGATGATTCTCATTTGAGAAAAATTTACATTTTAAATACTATAAACGGGCGAGCTCCAAGTATCACAAAATAAGGAGAATTCTCTCTAATCTAAAATCCTTCTTTGGTATCTCTTTGCCCTGTGACATACTATAGAAAGGAAAAAGTATTAAAGCAAATAGGCGCTAATATTCGCAAGTACCGAAGAACTAAAAAGATTTCGCAAGAGAATCTTGCAAATGAATGCGGAATAGATTACAGTCAATTAAACCGGATGGAATTAGGAAAGGTCAACTTTAGTATATCATACCTTTTTAGAATTGCAGAAGCGCTCGAAGTCTCTCCAAACGACCTTATAGATTTCAAAAAGAATTAACAGATTTAAATTAGCCCTTCATTTGCAAAACTGAAGTACGTTTCTGATGTTATTATCAAATGGTCAAGAAGGGAAATATCCATCAGTTTAGCTGCTTCCTTTAGTTTCTGTGTAAGGTCTTTGTCTGCTCTTGAGGGATTAAGTTCTCCAGAAGGATGGTTATGTGCAACAATTAGTCCTGATGCAAGGCATTTAAGAGCTATGCCTAAGATCAAACGATTATCTACAACAGTTCCATCAATACCTCCTGAAGATGCTTTATAGCCTCCCAGCACCCGATTACCCCGATTCAGGAAGAGAACAACAGCTTCCTCCTTAATGATTAAATTATCTATACCAAAGAAAAACAAACATTGCAGATATGCATCTTCCGAAGTTTTGATTCTCGGTCGGTTTATTGGCTGAACTTTTGGTTCATATTTTATACTTATCTCTGATGCGATTAATAGTTGTTCTTTCATAGAATAAATATAAAAGTGTCCGGTTTCCTTCGAAGGAAAGCGCAGACACTTGATTAAAAAATTTTTGTTTAGTAATAAATTATGATACGGAAGCAACTATAAGGTAACCAGTCATTGAATACTTTGTACACTATCCTAAGTTGATGATGTTGCCCAACCTCCTCCACATATACCCAGGTTTCCGGTTTAATATTTCCCGCTGGCTTTATGCATTGTACCATGAAGGGGACAAATAGCTGCCTCAAATTCCCTGTCGTATTTATTAATAATATACTTCTATCGTCAATATACTTGATCTCATGTGGTGGATCCATCTT
>VBOA01000039.1 GCA_005877695.1 Gammaproteobacteria bacterium
CATTATTTTGTTTATAGAGTTGTGTCATGCGCATAAACGCGATACGGGGATTATTGGCATGAATCGAGGTAAATGATCCTTCATGTCCGGTTGAGCTGGCACTTAAAAAATCCAATATTTCTCGACCACGAACTTCACCCACGATGATGCGATCAGGTCTTAAACGTAAACAACATTGCACCAAATCTTGCATAGAGACTTTTGCTAGTCCTTGATCACCTTTGCTACTTAACAAACTCACTTGATTAGGATGAGGGATATCAATTTCTCTTGCATCTTCTAATAAAATTATTCGCTCGTTTGAGGGAATATGACGTAAACAGGCATTTAAAAAGGTTGTTTTACCACTGGATGTCCCTCCCGAAATCACAATGTTTTTCTTTAACTCAATGGCATATTTAACAAAATCAGCCCAATTCTTTTGTTGATATAAACGTACTAATTGCTTTTCATCCCCTAATTGTGAGAAATGATCGGCTTTTACATCGAAAGCCACTGCGTGTTGATAAAATTGAATCTTTTCATAATCCTCTAAGGAAAAATTCCTAACAATTTTTCGCCGAATAGATAAGGTGAGATATTTTGCCGTTGGGGGTAATACAATTTGCAGCCGTGAACCATCCTGTAAACTCGCTGAAAGTAATGGTTTTTTTTCATTAATTTCCTGCGCATTTTCATTAGCAATCAATTGGAACAATCGCATCACAGAACGTTGATCAAACTCAGGCACGTTATATTTTTGTAATCTTCCTAATTTTTCAACATAAATCTCACCGGGTTGATTCATAAGAATTTCAGAAACTTCACTATCAGCCAGCCAAGGTTGAATAGGTGCCAGTAAACCATTCGAGTCGGGTGCATAATGTCCCATACTCAACTCACATCAATCATTGATTTTTTAAGCACTTTATAAAAACTTAAATCCCTTGCAACAAAAACATGAATAGAAGTACCCTGATGAATATGTAACGTTGGTTTGATAGCCAATGTTCCTTGTAAAGATTGTTCCGCAGATTGTTGAAAAGATTGAGAAATCGCCATGCGATATTGTGCAGACGAATTATTTTGATCTTGATTATTGACACCCGCAGTTGCTGCGCCTGCACCAATCAACGATAACAATGCCGATTCGCCAAAGCGCGCAAAAAAATGGGTATTTACACTATCAGCACCCTGTCCCGCACGACCTAAGTCATCAATACCGGGGCTATTGAGTTGTACCGTGATTCCATTAGGTAAAATAATTCGATTCCAAATAACCATAACACGATTTTGCCCTTGAATCACAGCCGAAGAATATTGACCGATCAATCTTGATCCCGATGGAATGAGTGCTTGTGCCCCGGTATAGGAATAAGTAGGCTGAGATACCACTGCGCGTACCATCCCTGGGAGATCTGAATTGATGGCCGTTTCGAGTACGGCCGGCAATAATTCTCCGGATGCAATGGTGTAGTCTGGGTGAACAATCCTATTCGCTTCGACGGTTTCTGCTTTGCTAGAAGTATTTGCAAAATTTTCATTGCTACCCTGCCCTATTAATGTCGCTTCCTGTGTATTATTTGCAGTTCCATTGTTTGTTGTTTCTACATCACCAGAATACATACTAGTCGGGGCATTTTGTCGCGCTAAATACTCTTTTGATGTATTTGAATGAACAGTTTGACTAGCCTGATCTGAAAAAGTAACCATCGATTTTTCAGCCTTCATCGCTTTTAATCGGGCTAAATTTTCGTTCAATGAACTCTGATAATCACTACTCGTTAGATTTTCTGTCGATACTGATCTGGTTTTTGGATGATTTGAAGACAACATAAAAACTAAAATCACTGTCAATACGCCACCCACTAACCAATATATATGACTATAATTCTTAGATTTTTTTTGTGACACTTTAGACCATTGGGAAGCCTTTTGAACAACATCCGATTCGGATTCTTGAAGACTCATATTAAGATTCCCCCTGAGTTTTTAATTGCTGAATACGTTTATTATTAAAAACACTGGCAACATGATATCGGTCAGCACGTAAAGTAAATTGCGGGGAAAGTTGTTGTACAATTAAATAATCACCTTCACGCCGATAATTAACCACGGCTTCCTTACCCAAGCGATTATCCACAGCAAAAATAGCCGGTATAGCCTGACCAGATTGCAATTGCATATAAGTGAATTGTCCATCATCAAAAATATGTAGTGGCATAATAGAATGCGCACCACTAAAACTATAATCCCAGTTATAGTTTTTCGGATGATTATTAGAATTTAAAATTGCTTGTTTTTGTGCTTGGTTATAACGTACTTGCGACAACAAGTGGGCACGTTCTTCTTCAGGATAAATAAAACGAAGTGCATAGGTATTATCCGATACAGTGCCATTTTGATGGCTGATAAGATGAAAATAATAGGTATGTTGATTGGTGATCACCGTCATATTCGTATTTGAATCAACTATAGTAGGCTTTAAAAACATCATGTTAGCAAGCCCTTTTTGCACATTAAAAGTCCAGGCACTTGCATCACCATTTTGTATATTTTCAATCACCTCTTCACTACCAAAAACAATTTGTGTTGTAGTAAACGTCGTCGCATTAACTAAGACCACGTTATCTGGCTGATAGCTAACCACTCTAATTCGATGATCACTAGAGAGAGCGCGTGATTTTTCAACTGCAAATAAATAGGTAGGATCGAGAATGGATAACCCTAAAAAACCTAACGCAATCAATAATTTTAATTTTTTTATTTTCATTTTTTATTCCAAGTATCATAAAACTAATTATAAGTTACGCTGTTCTAGGCTATAGCGCGTCACAGTAAAGCCATTCCAGTCACGCCATCGATCATCTGGATCCTTCGGTATACCTCGATAAGTCCAGGAAATTAATGCCGTAAATGGATGAGTTTTTATAAGCGTTGAATTTTTGCTCTGATCACTCACAGTAAAATTAACCTCGGCAAGAATAGTATGAGTTTGCTCGTTGGGTGGTTTTCCCTTATTTTTTAAAATAGAGTCTATAAAAATTACACTTTCCACATGAACAGTTCGTAAACCATCACGTCTCAGCAGGTTAATCGGTGACTGGGGATTACTAGGAGATTGTGTATCTCTATATTGTTGAGAAACTTCGTGATTGGACATTAAGTTAATCAATGAATATTGTTCTTTATAAGAAGAATCAGCAAAACTTTCACGGTTAACAACATAATGAATGAGTTCGCTTTCCACTTGAGAAGGATTGCTAGGCGCATCCGCTTGGTGCAACGGCTCTACCCAAACATGCCCATCTGGATAATGGTTTACTAATAAATATTCGTTATGTTGTAGAGGAATAAAAATAATAAGTGCCAAAATTGCCAGCGCAGCAAGACCCATCGCAGAAAAAAAAGCCATCTGATAACGATTTCGTGAAATAACCGCAGCGGTATAAATGTCATCGGCCCAGCTTCTTGCTTGGATAAAATAATTTTTTTTAGACGCTAACTGTATGGATTCTGTCGATTTTTTTGATCCTAAACTTTTTTGAATCATCAGGTGAATTTTTTTTATTTTTTTATTCACTATTAACCTCCTTTATTGAGAGTTCTTCGTATAGCATTCATAAAATTTCTAGTCGCGCGTAGCGCTGGAGCCGGCATTTTTAGAGTCGTTAAAGCACTCCCAACAACACCTCCTACTGTACCGGCCAAAAGAGCGGATCCTGAAGCTGTACTCACACTCCCCCCGATGGATTGTGCTAAATGCGAAGCTTTTAACAGAATTCCAACTCCAATAAATCCCACGATCATGACAGGAACAAAGCCAACGAGTGATATGTTAATAGCATGACTCAAATAGACATCGGCAATTGCCCATTGTGAAATACTCAAAGCCAATGCCAACATACTGGATACAAAAATCATTAGTAAAGCAAACCCGACACAGGCACCCAACCAACGATCAAAAAAACCATGCGTTGTTTTAAATAAAGTAAAAGAAATAAATAATGGTGCCGTTGAAAAAAGAATAGCCAGCATTATTTTGGCTAGCACTAATTCAAAAATGGCCACTAAAATTACCGCATAACCAAATCCCCAAATGAGTATCGCAGTTAAACAAGGACTGATATTATTCCAAGCCCCCCTATTCCAAATCCAACTACCAATATCAGTAAATTCAATTAATACGGATTGCATCGCGCCATTAATCCCTTCTCCAGCAAAATGTGGAATAGGGACCGGTGTTGCACTGACTAAAACACTACCAATTTCTCCAACACCCTTATTTAAAAAATAAACGACATTATGAGAAAACCAGCCCCAATTCATAGCGGCCATATAAATGAATGCAAGTTTTATGGATGCTTTAACTAAATTTCCCATGGCTAGTTTTACCCAGCCTTGAGAAATAGAGAGTCCCATTAAAATAATGTATAACACTACGGACAATCCTAATGGGGTTTTTAAATAATTCGCCAAAGCACTATAGCCATTGAAAACAAAGTTGTTTAATAACAAATCCAACTCCGTAAACAACCGCTCAATGATCGTAAGGTAAGCAGGCAGCATAAAGTTATTTCCTTAAATGACATTACACTCCATTAAACCAAGCGCGTTTATAGTCTTCTTCTAGCTTTTGATAAGTGGTTTGATTGGTTAAATCATCAATCGTTAAGCTATTAAATGTGCTTGTTGTTTTCGCATAATCAACCATGGCCAAATACAATTTATGACAGAGGTTTTTATTCTCTTTTCCACTCATGCAGTCTCGGTAATAATATCCGCCCGGGGGAGAATAGAATCTAAGCTCAGTTAGTTTCAGTTTCTTTTCTGCGGCTTGTGAAGCATGCACTAAAAACTCTGCCGCCGTCTTAGGTTCAGCGGTTTTAAGTGGGCTCTGTGAGCACGCCGTCAATAAACTCAATGCGCCTATACCGATAAATAATGATTTAATTTTTTTCATCGTTATGAATCTCATAATTATTTTTCTCCAGGTTAAAAAATTATTGTTGATAATCCCAACTATTGACCGGAATTTTTTTACAATTCGCACCAAAGTTTGGACACGGAGCAATGAGATTATCCGTAGCACAGCCTGCGATTACTGCGGTTAAAACTAAAAGTACTAGGCTTAATAGGTATTTTTTTATTTTCATCAAAACTCCTTAATGTTCGGGTAAAGTATTAAATTTCGCACTGGCTGTTTTTACCGCAATAGTATCGGCATTCACTTGCGCCATTTGCTGGTTCATTAAAATTTGCATTTTTAAATTTTGCGCTTGGATATAAGCCACTTCAGCTAGTAAACGTGAATTTAAATCAATAGCTGCTTTGGTATTTTGTGCTTGATCAATTTTTTGGGATAATTGATAAATTGTAGTTAAATGGGTTTTGATATCATCAAACGCATAGGTCGCATTAACCATAGCCGCGCGATTAACATTAATATCTTGTGTGTAAACTGTAGCTTGATCATGACTACTCCCTTTCTCGTAATTAGATTCCGAAAGCACCGGATGATCCTGTTGATAGGTATTCAATAATTCTTGATAACGTGCTGGATTTCCACCTGACAAACCTTGTAACGCACTTTTCCAATTATCAGGAGACCAGCTCCTGGTATTAAAATCTTGTTCGCCATTTAAGAAATGGCCAAATCCATAATGCCCTTCTGCATCATTCGTTAGTTGCTTCACTTGTTCCAATTGATGCTGTGCATTTTGATACGTTTGTTGTAATAATTCATACTGGCTTTTTAATTGATTAAAATTTTTTATCAAATTAGCAATCGCGCCCGCATCAACAACAGGAAGCATAGCAAAACTTTTTATAGAAAAGCTGACTAACAACCCAAATAACATGGCTTTTCTTATGATCATAGCAAGCGACTCCTTTCCAAAAAGATAGGCAGCCAAGTTTTTGGATGATCACCCACTTCTTTGCGAATGTTTGTCAGTAAATCAACGCTGGCTTGCGTTCCCGACATAATTTTTAGGAGATCCTTTAAATGACCTAAATTAAGTCGTGCTAATGTCGACTCATGGCCTTGTTTGTAAAGAAACAAACGCGATTGTGTATCGTTTTCTTTAATACAATTAAACTCTTCTGGACTGAGATTAAAACCATTGATGTAATCTTCAAATTTTGCTTGAGGATTGGCGAAATAAATATTCGTCGCGCAATTGTCCAAAATGATATGTTTGATTGGCGATGAAACCACGCTTTTCGGAGATTGCGTCGCAAAAATAAGATGGCAATTCAATTTACGTAAGGTAGGCAACCATTTTTTAAGCTTTTTTTGCCAATAATCATTATCTAGATACTGCCAGGCTTCATCGAGAAAAATTGAAACTAACCGCCCCTCTTGCTTTAAAGAAAGTTCGATACGATGCATTAGATACATCGTAAGAGCAGCCAATACACTCGGTGGCTCATGATCGAGAAAATGAGTCATATCAAAGCCCATCTTGTTCTGAAGATTCAAGCCGTCAAGCTCATTATCAAATAAGTAAGCATATTCACCGTCAGGTCTGCTTTTATCGCCTCTCAGCCAGCGTCTTAAACGTATCCAACGATCGAACGTAATCGGTAAAATTTTAGTGGCGTGCGTTAAGTTTCGATGTTCAGGCGCTAATTGTTCATACGCATAATCAATGCATTGACCTAATTGATCTGCCATTCGTTCATCAATTTCAGTTTCACCTTCTTTTTTAATGAGTTGAATTAACCAATCCTTACAAAATTTACGATTCGTCGCCGTATCGGGTAACTGTAAGGGATTAAAATGAATATCTTTAGCATGATCCGGTGACAACACCGCATAATGACCTTCACAAGCCCGAATATAAATTTCTGCACCGCGATTTCTATCAAAGAAAAAGCTACTCCCTCCATAACGATTAAGTTGTGCATCAAAGCAACACATCGCAACCGTTTTACCAGAACCATTCCCTCCTATTAAGGTGGTATGTCCTGGCGATGGATTATCTTTAGGTCCCTTGGCATGTAAGTTAAGCCATAAAGGGGTTTTAGAAGGTGTTTCAATGAGCATCATCGCACTACCTAAATGGTTTCCATCAAGAAATCCTGAGCGATAATTGTGTAAAGGAAAGAAATCAACGAAATTTTTTGAACTAATTAAACTTGAGCGTGCAATGTATTTAAAGTTTGTAGGGATTTGTGACCAAAAAGCCGGTTCTTGTCCTAAGGTTTCTCTCACCGCAACAATTCCCGCATTCATGTAACATTTAATCGTTTGAGCAATGAGTCGTTCTAAATCCTGAACAGAATCACTTAACAACATCACTGTATTATGGTGATAACCCATGGCAATATGATCGCTCGCTAAGTAATCTCTAGCAGTAGCTAAAGCTTCTATTTGACTTGTTGCCGGATCATTGGCGTTTTGCATTTTATTGCCCTGGCGATCCATTTTTTTATCCGCTTCTGTTTTAGATTCGAAAAGAAAACTTTGTGTTGCAAGAAATTCTCCATCCAGATGTAAAAGAGGATCTAGCATAATGCTGGCACTTTCGGCTCCATAACGTTTAATACTAATCATGGCAGCAAACCGCGTGTCTTTCGGTAAAGCTCCTTGAAATTGAATCATGTCACCAAAAAAAATTCGCTTTGCTGTAATCGCTTGAGCAATATGACCTTGGGGATAAATCGAGGCGGTCTGTTGTGTTTTTTCAAAAGTTTTATCGCTGGCAAAACCCCTGGCATTATTTTTAAAAGAGAATGTTTCGCCGCCATTTACAAATAAACTGACATAAGTTAATAATTCACTGCATCCAAGTGAAGCATCATGATTACCTAAAGCATGAGGACTAAACGCTGAGAGAGAAGTCGTTAATTGAAAAATTGCATCATTCAATTGTTTGATATTCATTTCGCGACGCGCAGCACGTGTGCTTTTGACATAACGCCCATTCATACGGCGAAACAGATCGGATAAATATCCTATTTTACCCGTCGTTAATCCTTTAAAAATAACGGCTAGGTAGAGATCATTAACATATAGGGACTTATCGGTAAATTGGCTTTGATAAACCTGATTAACTTGCTTGGCAAATTTATTATTAAACTCACCTTTTAATTCACAACTCACTTTACGTCGATGGAGAGTTCCAATCAACGCAAAACGTTCATCTAAGGTTGCGAGCGCTCGATGCCAACTTAAACTATTGCCATTAATAATTTCCGTTTTTTCGGTTTCAAAAGGAACACCACTCAATTTAATCACTGAAAATAACGCG
>VBOA01000101.1 GCA_005877695.1 Gammaproteobacteria bacterium
TTTTGTATTATTTTTATATTTTACCTGATCAAAACCAAAATCGTTCTAAAAAAGGGGTATTACACAGTAAAACGTTATCCTACAGGGGTTCCTTTATGGCATTTACAATTAAGGTACTTTAAATCACAAAATATATAAAATCTACTGAGCAAGTGATTATTTTTATAACACAAGTTTGTCAGCAAAACAAATTCAGCATATTACTTTTAAATCATTCACTGATCAATATTTACTGGAGGAAACTACAAAAGTTTGAGGTTAATAAAATCAAATAAAATGATATGTAGAACAAAATAGGGTTATGGCTCATAAGGTGAAATATTGCCAGACGTTCATAAAATGTACTACTTCCTAATGCAATATTAGCTTGTAAACAAATTCAATGGTTCTGGCATGTGAACAAGAAAGGGGACACAATTGTACAAATAAGTTACAAACACACACATTAACATGGGCTAGGCCCAGACTAGTACATATTCTTAACCACTAATTTATAATATCACCTACAACTCGCCAAGTTGATTATGCTATCCAATTATAATCATTACAACCGATGGTCCTCGATCACCTAACTTCCTGACGTTCCGAATACATCTAACCAAAAATAATATGCCATAACAATATTTACACAAGAACAATTCTCACGGTTACAAGACAATAAATAACAATAAATATTTGACAAAATACCCTGCTGGGGTTGTTGGTTCGAACAAGAGCAAGTTGATTTAAATTCAGAAACTACAAATATATTTAATGCCAATGTTCCGAATTAGGCTTCAGTTTGTTTATAAATTTTGAGATTTTGAAAAAGCAAGGGGTAGGTCTGCACTAGTTGCCTATGTAATAGCCGGTGTTCAACAATTGACTCTGTTGTCATGAACCTAACCTCAAAGGTAAACAATTAGCTACAATACTACAATCTTCTACAAACACAATTAATATTCCTTCCTGTATAGGCTACGCAGTGCCCAATTAATACTAAGTGTTGCCTTTAAAAATGAACATGAGTTACTAGTGTCGGATTTACATTGCTTTAATTATTTGTGAAATTATTTTGTAGGCGAAAGTTCGAACTGATGAAAGTCTA
>VBOA01000102.1 GCA_005877695.1 Gammaproteobacteria bacterium
TAATAGCAGAAACAAATGTTACATGAAATCTTATAAATCCTATCAGATTTGAGCGTTTCACGGTGAGGTAAACACTATTCGCTATTTTGCCAAGAATGTCTTAAAAAACTTGTGTTCCTTCGCTTATATTTGATGAGTACCATCTTTCTACATTCTATACTTGCATAATATACAAGATTTTAATTATTTTGACTGATTTCAAAAAGTTGGACTTATCATTAATTTTGTTATAAATTTCAGTTTTGAAAATTTTATTCTTACAATCTATAAGGATTTCAACATATTTTGATAGATTTTAGCAAAATTTTATAAATACATGAGTTTGGCAAAGTTCTGATGGCAGAAACAAATGTTACATAGAAACAAATAACTTCTATCAGATTTATGCGTTTCACGGTGAAGTAAACACTATTCGCTATTTTGCCAAAAATGTCTTAAAAACTTGTGTTACTTTGCTTTTATTTTA
>VBOA01000104.1 GCA_005877695.1 Gammaproteobacteria bacterium
TCTATCAGATTTGAGCGATTCACGGTGTGGTAAACACAATTCGCTATTTTGCCAAGAATGTGTTAAAAAAACTTGTGTTTCTTCGCTTTTATTTGATGAGTACCATCTTCCTACATTCTATACTTGCATAATATGCAAGATTTTAATTATTTTGACTGTTTTCGAAAAGTTGGACTTATCATTAATTTCGTTATAAATTTCAGTTTTGTACATTTTTTTCTTACAATCTATAAAGATTTCAACATATTTTGATAGATTTTAGCAAAATTTTGTGAATACATGAGTTTGGCAATGTTCTGATGGCAAAAACAAATGTTACATAAAAACAAATAAATTCTATCAGATTTATGCGTTTCACGGTGAAGTAAACACTATTTGCTATTTTGCCAAAAATGACTTAAAAAACTTGTGTTACTTTGCTTTTATTTGATATGTACCATCTTTTTACATTCTATACTTGCAAAATATACAAGATTTTAATAAATTTGGCAGTTTTCAAAAAGGTCGACTTATCATAAAATTTTGCTATAAATTTCATTTTTGTTATATTTTTTCTTACAATCTATAGTGATTTCAGCATATTATTATAGATTTTAGCAAAATCTAATGAATACATGAGTTCCGCATAGTTCTAACGGCAGAAACAAATGTTACATCAAAATAAATCAATTCTATCAGATTTGTGCGTTTCAACGTGAGGTAAACACTGTTTGCCATTTTGCCAAAAATGTCTTAAAAAAATTGTGTTACTTCGCATTTATTTGATCAGTACCATTCTCCTACATTCTATACTTGCAAAATATACGAGATTTTAATTATTTTAACAGATTTCAAAAAGGCCGACTTATCATAAAATTTGGATAAATTTCAGTTTTGTAAATTTTCTTC
>VBOA01000103.1 GCA_005877695.1 Gammaproteobacteria bacterium
TCTACATTCTATACTTGCAAAATATACGAGATTTTAATAATTTTGACAGTTTTCAAAAAGGTCGACTTATCATAATATATTGCTATAAATTTCATCTTTGTTATATTTTTTCTTACAATCAATAGTGATTTCAGCATATTATGATAGAATTTAGCAAAATCCCATGAATACATGATTTCCGCATAGTTTTAACGGCAGAAACAAATGTTACATCAAATTAAATAAATTCTATCATATTTGTGCGTTTCACCGTGAGGTAAACACTGTTTGCCATTTTGCCAAAATTGTCTTAAAAAAATTGTGTTACTTCGCATTTATTTGATGAGTACTATTCTCCTACATTCTATACTTGCAAAATAAACGAGATTTTAATTATTTTAACAGATTTCAAAAAGGCCGACTTTTCATAAAATTTGGATAAATTTCAGTTTTGTAAATTTTCTTCTTACATTCTATGGTGATTTAAGGATATTATGATAGATTTTAGCTAAATCTCGTTATTACATAAG
>VBOA01000040.1 GCA_005877695.1 Gammaproteobacteria bacterium
TAGGTCCGACTTTATAACGCTTAAATCTGCTTTCACTGAAAAACGGCGGTTAGACCCCTGTGAGGTGTGCAATGAATACTTCGTTAATGAGTTCTTTTACAACGGAATACTGGCCGGTACAAAAGATGACTGCGAAAAACGCTATATTACCAATCGGTTAACAACATTACAAGCTCTACAAATTCGCCACGTAATTAATATACTGGTATTTTATCGTCAACGCTGTATTTGGGAAGTTTTTAATGATATATGTGTCGTCGTGAATTGTAAAAAACACGCGCCCTCTTTGGACAACAACTACACACTATACACGTGCTCCGTTCGAATATATGAACGCTTTGCTCCGTCTTATGAGTTTATTTATTATAAGGAGGATAATATCAATATGAATGACGTTATTTGTGTCTCATTAAACTACGCTTTTGAAAATTATGTTTTCAGGAGCTCCGCTATAAAACATATCCAGTTATTAATCGAATCAGACGACGCTTTAAATAAAAACTGGAACATTTTCCGTTTTATATATCACGTAGTAACATTAAAGGACAATCCAATTAAAAGCGTTAACTTACGCTATGCAACCGAGGGTCATTCTTACTTAGAACGCCGCGAACTGTTGGACTATTTGAACATGGGCGAAAGCCCAATGATTATTACCAGACTGTGTAATGAACAGAGAACGTTGTCGCTTAAAATACCAGAGAGTTTAGTAAAGGCACATGAACCATACCAACCGAACGAAGACATGCCCATTGTTTTGAGTAAAAACAAGGATATTATTCACGATTTTACAAGCATGTTAGATGAGCTTTATTTAAAAGAATACTGCCTGCCAAAGTCTTCAATGGACTTCGCTGACGTGTCATATGTGCGCGCAAACACACAAAACAGTGGAACCATACTCGTTGTTCCACTGCAGACGGTTACGGTTATGATTGTGCCATAACAGAGGACCGATTGTGCGAAATGCCGTGTCATGTGCCAAGCTTCCTAGATTTGTTTGAACCTCGTGAGGGTATAGAAAAGTGGTATAATGAAAAAGGGAGGCGTTTGGAGTGGGAGTGATTGTTCGAATTTTGCCAGATCGTGGAAGGATTCCTGTTTGAACGGTCATCAGACGTGCACTATTATAATAGGACACGGTTTGGTGTTGTGTTTTTAGTAATTGCTAAAGTTTGTGTCCGAAAAAGGTTCTACCAAAACCTGATATACCGGTTATCGTTTGTCTTTATAAACGTTGTGATATTCAAAGAAATCGCGTGGATATACAACGTGTGTCTTGAATAGCGATGAAAAATCTGCAAAAAATATCCATACATGGATGCATCACTACAAAGACTCATTTGTAGACTCATTTGTAGACACGCTATATTTTAGGCCACCTTCCGGCCATGAATATAGTTGCGGCAAATACTTTTCTGTACAATGCATCTTTTTCTAATTGCCACCTTTTATTCTAACATGTATGCATCACTATACGCCCTCTCATACGCTTGATGAGTGATACCGACAATAGCATCCTCGGAATTGGGGCGGGTTAAGTGCCTTACGCGGGCTACAGAAAACCGATGTTTTAACATATTGATCGCTGATTCGGCGTCATTGAAGAGGTAACCAAACTTTGAGGTTTTCCCAAGACGTAATTTGTTCATTTCTACTACTAGATCTCTCACTAAAATGAACACATCGGTGGCCTCTTTTAATCCCAACGCGGTAATAAGAGCGGGAGTGTGGTCGTGCATCCAAATAACCTGATGGGAATACCATTGAATAGATTTGGGGGTCATTTGGATATTCTTTTTGGCGTCAAAGAATATGTTGGTTTCGTATTCGTGTTTTTCAATCCACAACATGGTAGCCAACATGTCCTCGGCAATATTTCTAAACACGTCCGCATTACAATAATACGTTGCATCATCTTTAAAAAATTTTATGAATGGAACTACCATTATCCGCTGCATTGTGGCAAAATCAATGTCCAGCTGGAGTTGATTACAAGATCCCGTCACTAACCATTTCATTTCAATGCTCTTACCCTCTTGATAAAGCGTTCGCACTTGCATTTGTGCACCCGAAACTAGTTGCTTTAATGTGTTTTTGTTGATTTTATGTATGTCGTCAGTATAAACTACTTTAGCATTCCTCGCCGCGTATATGTCCGGGGATAGTTGGTTGATACTACCCCGTATTGATTCGTTGCTAATAGTTTGCATTCCTCTGCCGAACAGATTAAAAAGTATATTCGAGAATGTCGTCTTTCCGTTATTGCCGGTCCCGTAGAATATGAGTGCCTTTTTTAATTTTATACCGAATAGGGCGTATCTAAAAATCCATAGGACAAAAAATACCAACTCAACATCGTTAGAGAAAAGAGTCAGCAGATATCGCAGAGTCCTGTAAACGGGACAGTTTGAGTTGGGCCTACACTCGACAACATCTTCACACGCAACCGTCGGTCCCTTTTCCTCCTTGTATTGGTACCTAAAATACTCGATCGTACTGTCTCGAGCCGAGTCTCGCGTTGATACTAGGTGTTTAACAACATTAGGATACTCGCAAGTTTCTTGATTGACGTGCTTCATTTTCTCTATCATGTTCGACCAGTTCAATCGCGATGGTGCTCCACCAAATAGTGGTGTATGGTGGAACGGCGTGTGTTCAGCACTTAGATACACAAATCCGTCTCTAAAAGACACGACGCTGTTTGGAAACTCTGTTGTAAACACGCGCCCCCAAAACTTTATCAAATGCTGATACAAATTATGTGTTGGGTCCTTTTTGGTTTTCTTTTGTGGCTGTGTGGGTGGCGCTTCATCATCCTCTTCATTGGGCGGTAATGGCGGTAGTGGGGGTACAGAAGGTTGTTGCGCAGGATCGCCCAAATCTTCGATGCCGTATTTGTTTAAGATAGTAACTGGAATATATAGGTGCTCATACTTATTGTTCGATACAATCCAATGATTTTTCTCGTAAAAACTGACAGATGAATCTTTCAACGCAGCAACCGTGGGAAACATGAACTTAACGAGATCTAAAATCTTTACTGAATCTGTGTTAATTAATTGTAACAATCGGTTTGAAATATAGATCGGTTCACCCGTCGTTTCATCTATTATTAGTTCAGACCTGTCATGAGAAGTAAATGACTGAGTAAAAAGGCATTTTATAAACAGAATGGGATTAAGTGTTCGATTAAATGCTCGACCACTGCCGTGTATCTGATCATGAGTATGAACGATTTCTTGCACCAGTGGTTTAATTATCGAAGCCACTTTCATATAATATTCTTTCAGTTCTGGATATGCTATTGTGCTTATCATTTCTTCTTTCATAGAATATGTCGTTGGTTTCACCTCATCATAAAGTTCAACCAGTAGGATGTGCGTATTTAAAATAGACGCTGATTTGCTGCAATTATATCCCCTGTGATACTCGTAAAGAACGCTCATTTCTTTTATCAAAAAATCTAACGTAAAAGGTCGCAACTCTAAAGCCGCGCGCGTTTCACCAACTCTATATGCACGGGTGCAAAGGTTACGAAATCTATACGCCGCATATTTGACAAAGGGTATAACATATGGATCTATATCGATCCATCCAGTGGGCTGATCATCTACAGTTGGTATAGTAGATATGCGATAGTCTTTAAAAATTGGCCTGCTCAAATTGAGGACCCCAAATCGGTAACCAATATCACCACTGTTTAGCGGAAACTCATAACGTACATTCTTGCAAAGTTTAACTATTGAGAAACGGTTAATGAACCCCTGTGGGTCTATGGTGGTGTTAGCAAATCGAGTGGAGCTAATTGTGTCATCGGAATCAAAGCTATACTCCGCCACGGGCAGGTACATTTCACCAGTGCTCTTTTTTGAGAATGGTAAATTCCAATTTTGCGGCGAATCAATTGCCCCCACAAAATGGGGGTGTTTCTTTTCTATGAGGTTTTTTACCATTTCTATAAACCATATGTTATCGCCCCGATATAAAACACACTCTGGAATCTCGAAATGAACACCCTTTTTGAGCAAATCAGGAAGATCATCGGGTTTTATGTTTCTGGGAATGTTGGGGTCGATAAATTTGGCAAACATAACCAAACTCAGCCCACTCTTATTTAATATCACTTTGATTACACTAACTAGGTCAAGAATAAATTTCTCAACAAATTTAGTATCGATATTTTTTAAAGATTTAAAATCTATATCTAAAACAACGTGGTGGTATTGTAAATGATTTAAATTTACACAAACGCAATAGTTAAGATGACTCTTCAATAGGGAATGTAAGTAGTTAATGTCATTGTCGTAGTAATGTGTCAAAATGCAGGAATTGTACACGAAATTATAAGATTGAAGTTTGAGAACGTTGTGTTCTACGTTAACCGGAGTTTGTTCTTTGTCTTTTGGGGTGGCCAAACACCCCGGCTCTTTTCGAGATTCGTAAAAGTCACATAAAAGGCCAATTACGTCAGTCATAACGGACCTACGCGATGTATATGATAAATCTCGATTTAACTCCTGCTTAAATAGGAAATAAAACATCTTTGAAATTCATTAATCACAATATTGCTGTATATTTGAATGTAAAAAATACTAATACAGAGTAAATTCTATATGCCGTCGATAAAGTTTACAATTACCTTGTGATACAAAATCTTATGAAGAAATCCAAATGTGCGATGTGTTAAGTATACAGTGTGTTCCATAATCTCGCCAACACATTTACGATATATTGGTAGGTTTGAGTTTGCAGACTGTTGTATCTTTCTAATCTCCTCTTTGATATGTCGGCTGAATTCAGCAAATCCCATTTCTAGTAGCACGGCCAAAGAAGCTAATTCAACTCTGGTATTTAAACCAAAGTCTGATCCCTGGAGTAGATCTGTCAGCTGGGGCAGTATATGTTGAGTGGCGATTTTTTCTATAACAGCCCGTCTCCTTTGTTGGCCGCCATCATCCATAGCGGGCCTTAAAACGTAGTCCTCGGTTTTGTTAAACAGCATGTTAACTCTCGGATATTTTATTGAATGCAAGACTTTACACACTTCCAGCACGGTTTCATCCAGTAGCCTGTCTTTTTCCGTAAAGTCGGAGAGATATTCGCGCACAGTGGTACTAAACTGGTCTTCGCGAATCAAACCGTCAATCTGCATAGATATTAATCCGGATATTCTCCAGAATATGTTTTTATACTTAGAGGTAAACGGCGTAGTCCTTAAAAGTGTAAATAGATCCTCTTCCTGTGGGTCGGTGTTGGCGAAAGTAGCCACTTGATCGTCTTGGGCTGACATTCTGTTAGAATGGTTACAATTGCACCCGGTGAACGTTATATATAGGCGGTTGAAAGAACAGACGCCACAATGATAAAAGTAATTGTTGTGTGTGAATCTTTTGGTCGTAGTAATGGTTTAATTACGTCTATAGATAAATATTTTCACAATTCGAGAGACGATGTTACAAAAAAGTGGCTATATGAATTGAAAAATGACTGTTTTTTGGGAATTGACACTACCTCTGAGGCTTCTATCGATCATCTAAAAAAGGTTTTAGAGTCGTTTAGTCAATGTCCAACAATATATTTAGTCACAGTAGGCCTGAGCGTTAAGAAAAGGTTTTACGATATAATTTCAAATTGGGGTGTAATTCCAGTTGTTTTTCCAATAGATAAACATAAACCTGCACAAAATGAATTCGTACGAGATGTTTTTTGTAATCGTTTGACTCTATAGACAAAACTTACAATTAGTATCTCTCTCTTTGAGGAGGTCAAAGCCTTTAGGTCCAGGACCTCTAGCGGAGATTTTGACCCCTTTTTGGACCTAAAATGGACCTAAAAGGACCAAAAAAGGACCTCCCACTGAGGATTTAGGTCCTTTTTGGGACCTCCATTTTCTGTCCTCAACCAATCAAAATCAGAAAATAGATTTTGGGACTGGAAAGCTTTTCTATGGAAATAAATCTTTGAGGGGGTCAAAACTTTTAGGTCCAGGACCTCTAGCGGAGATTTTGACCCTTTTTTGGACCTAAAATGGACCTAAAAGGACCAAAACAGGACCTCCCACTGAAGATTTAGGTCCTTTTTTGGACCTCCATTTTCGATTCTACTAATTCCACTGTGAAACCATTTTCAAATGTAGAACTAATAATAGTGTTAATAAGATTGCAAAGATTAATAGGTATGTGTTTGAATATAACAGTGACATTATCGAGACAACTGATAACAAACATATTTCAATAAATAGTGGCAAACCCCTGACGGGCCAACGTGAGCTGTCAAAATTGTGATCATATGTTGGTTTGTATACTAATGAGGTGGTATCTACCGCTCCCGTATAAATGTTAATAACGTTCAACAATTCACCGACCCCACCATATTTCAATTTGTACGCCTTTTCAATTTGGTGTGTTGCCTTGAACTGTAAAACCTCTAGATCCAAAATAAGTTCGGGACTGATGGCGTCAAAACCAAGCTGTTTTGCAAATGATGCTTCAAACTTTTGCATAACAACTTTAAATTGATCCGAGGTTAATGATTTATTTAGGTCCATGTTATCGGCCACGTCTAAAATCGTGCCCAACACGAACACGAGAAATAATTCGGGGCTCAGGGCCAACTTAGATATCTTACTCAAATAATTTGCAGCATTGGCGATTAGTTTTTCTCTTACGATATTGTTCACTTCCAGCATTATTATAGAGTTTCCAATTTCTGCGTCAAGATTTCGCGTGAAATTTAGCAAATATTGCAACGATGCGTTTCCCACGTGCAATCCTATGTCTGGTATCGCGGCCACCGCAATATCTTTTGCAATGTCATAAGTCGAGATGTTTTCGCTCATTACATTGTCGCTTTTTTGACACAAATACGGAATCCTCTTCCCATCTCCCGCATGGGCGACTACAATTGTGGGATGCAGTAGGGTTCTAATAATGGTTTTTCCAAATATGTAGTTTTCCAAGAAAGATTGTATTTTTGGCAACTGACAATGGCCAGTATTCACATCGTACGATAGGCCAAAATAGTCACAATAATCTTTGGTCATGTTGCACGTATTAGAATGTTGGTCCCACGCTAGCGGGGGAGTCTTGTTGTCACCGTGGGGATTCAAACAGAATATCTTTTTCGGTAAGTTGGTTGGCCTACAACTGTTTGTTGCACGGTCCCAATATAAGTCCATGGGGAATTTTGCTTTGAAACAATTTTTCTGACAATATTCTATTCTTGTATTGCCGGTAATAAGGCTCGTACAGGTCATGTTCATGTCTGTTGTCGGAAACTGACAGTGACTGTTTACAACATTCTCTACGCAAAACGCCGACATTGCCTCGCAACCCGATTGGTCAAACGTTAATACATAATCCGTCGGGTAGACTTTTAAAAACTCTGCAGTGGGCAGTCCACCGTATTTTTCATAATCCCAAGGAACTTTTTTAAATAACACATATCTGTAGATATTGTAACTATCAACCCGATTCAATCGTTTCAGTTGTGTATAAATAGCTGCGCGTTCGCAGTACCTCATTAGTTTTTCAACCCCCCCCTTGCCGACTACTCCGTCGGCTCCCTTCATTTATTTTTATAACAATTAACAAAATGCAATCTATAACTGCTTATCAAAACACCCTAGCTGAACGCGTTATACCTCAATTGCCATTCACATTTAATCCACGCCCCGCGGCCAACATTAAGAAAGGGACAATGTATAACTTGAAGAATTACAATTCTCACGCTCTAAACGGACTTCAAGTAGAAAATGTGACATTGTTTGAGAAGGCGTATGGTGCTAAAGAGGAGAAGAATATAAAATGTTTTTTAAAGGGATTTGCTGACATATCTAGTGAAAAAGTGAGAGACGCCCTTATCGACAAAATTAGGTCTGGGCTTAAGGAGGCAACCGGGAGGGAGTTTTTTAACAAAGATTGTAACATTATGCTGAGAATAAATGGCATCCCCACGTGCTCTGGTAGCGATGACACCAAGAGTATTCATTATAAATGCAAAGAGGCCAAGAAAGTGTTTGAAGCTTTACGATCTATGGAGGTGTACAAAAACAATGCAATTTGTGAAACCACGCCATGTCTGTACAACAATTTTTTACATTCTCACAAAGAGTATAACAGGCTGCGAGTATTGCCCAACCCAGAAACCAACCAATACGTAGTCTGCAACAACGTTGTGGATCGCACATTTGTTATTACGGAGACGCCTAGAATTCATCCCGATGAAAGCATTTATGCAACACAATCAAATGGACACGGTGGCAGTTTAAACATAAAAATCACGGGCGTATACCTTAAGGACGAGGACAATATGAGCGATACGATCAAGCTTTGGTGTATGATTACAAGATCTAATCTTGTCACAAACATATCAGAAATATCATGCGGGTGGCAACAAGACGATGAAGACGAAGACGATGAGGACGATTTGGTTTCAATGGAAGATTTACATCAGAAAGATGACATTCTACAGCCCGTTAAATAAAAATGAAATTGTTAGGTAAAATAGTTTTTAGAGACTACCGCTTAAACAAATATGTATCAATTGTATTCAGTAATAAAATCTTTGGAACGTGTGTAGTTTGTCTCAATGATTATACCATGTTGACCCACTATCAAACATGTGGCCATACGTTGTGTGTCAAGTGTGCGAGAATGGTACGACCCGCACCGTGTATAATTTGTCGCCGCAACAATTTAATCACTTCCAGTTAAGAAGTACAAGTGCATTGCGTTTATATCGTTCTTAAAGATAGACGTGTCTTCTATAATAAACGTTGGAAGTCCAATGTCTCGTTGCGACTTTGTATTTACTATAGTGTTCTTTTTACAATTGTAAAGAATATTCATATAGGGATGGACGACGGTCGGCTTGTCTTGAAACGTACTGCAATATTTCTTTAAGTTTATAAGCATGTTGTGTTTATTCACCGGAATTCCTTTCACATATTGTCCGTCTCTTGAGCACAGAGCTAAACGCTTATCGTCATAGGTAGTACTGAGACTTGGGATGTTTTTGGGATAGTTAAATGGGAGGAAAAAATCCGCCCTGGAACATGCGTTGTCCACACATGTGAATATGAACTTATGAAGAGTCTGATTGGGTTTACATTTGTGAATCTTTCCCGTTTTAAATTTATAAGACTTGTCATCGTTCTTTTGTCTACCCCAGAAATTGGGATTTTGGTTTCGGCTCGATACGTTGTACTTGTTAATAGGTCGGCCAAATCTACACGAGAGTATCACCGTATCATAGGCGACAGTAATAACGCCTAAAAACTCGCTCAAATTAGTTTTTGATAAATAATTTGCAT
>VBOA01000106.1 GCA_005877695.1 Gammaproteobacteria bacterium
TCTGTTTAAAAACTATGAACCATTCGACTCCGGCTTTTACAAAACTAGTAATTAAATTCTGAAACTAATGTTGGGTGGGGCCAGTTGGGTTTGCGAAGTTAGGTTAATTTAGGATTTGGAAAAAGAATGATAACAAGGTTATCATTCAATACATGTCAACCGGTTCCTAGTTTCATAACTACCTTTGCCAAAATGCCGAGGACTATTTACATACCAGAAAGGTTTTATCTATATAATATCACCGGACTACTGTGAACGAACGTACGGACCAACATATATTTCTACAGTACAAAACTACAGGTTATAGTTTGATGTGCCAGACTTACACAAGCATTAAAGAAAGTAACAATTCACTAGATTTAAATGGATACTGTATCCAATTGTCCTTGCGACCAAGAGTTCGTTTTCTTTGAAGAGATTATAAGCCTGATGAAATGTTTATATTTTTAGCCGAAAATGGTGCGAAGTCCGGGGAGTAGAATATTTGGTTTTAGGGCGAAGGCATGCTGAAGCTATGTACTCATCTTAATATTTGAAGATCCAGTTGTGAAGGCGAGGTAGTATGAAGCCATGGCCTGCCGTTGTTTGTGTTGACAGCGCACCAGGTGATGTCGGTGGCAGTGGCTGCATGTCTCGTGCCGGTGAGGGGGAGGGGAGGCGAACAGCTGGCCAGCGCCGATCACCACCTCACGAGGCTGCTCGGCTTCGGCTCGTTGCTAACCCATGTTGTGGATCGTGGATCCGCGGAACCCTGTGGAAATTATTTCCACTGTTACGTATTGTCCTTCGCCAAAACACGCCCTAGCAGAAACGAATTGTCCCAGGTCTTTATTGCTTCCAGCGCGTTTTTCACACAAAGTCTTTTGTTGCTTAATTTAATGTAAATCTTTTATTTTATTTTCGAACTGGCAGTTATTTTATTTACAATGAAATCTTCAAAATTAATCCCTAATATCTCGCACATCAAAATATAAAATAATAGAAAACTAAATTTCTTGAAACAAAAATATTTTATTTTCACAAATTGTTTGCAAATTAAAAGATTTCAAATAACAATTACTCGTTATTTCAATGCAACAGTTATCGTTGGCCAAAACTTTACGTTAACGATTGTGTGTACGTGTTACACGTGCACAAGCATGATTTGTGTCTGTGGCAACATGTTTGCCGCCCATGTGGCAATTTATAAACTTACTTTTATTACCTTCAAATTTTTAATGAAATTTCACAGTGGCCCGTTTGTTCTTAAACAACTCATACTATTTTACGGTTACATTTATTCCTTAAATTTATACGATGTCTACAAGGTAACATAACATACAACATTTACATGGAAGTTTTGCCAGTCTGATTAGAATTAAATTTTTTTTTTATTTCTCATGAAATACGATCTAACCAAGGGACAACTCTTTTCGGCACATAGCTATTTAAAAGCCCCTTTTACCAACATGCGGCCTCGTTCTCGTGTCTGCTACAGACCTGAAAATGCCAATTTTTTCCTGCGTGAGCCCGTGAAATCCTGGACCATGATTTTTCCCTAATGAAATCCCTAGCCGTTTCCCGCTGGTTGTTGGCCGTCTCACAGCTTCCTTCTGGTTCTTTGTTTTACCCCATGCTTGCCATTTGATCCGCTTGAGAGAGAGAGAGAGAGTTCCTACTAATAGTTACCCAACTGCACCAGACGACAAACAGGAAATCCGGCAGCTCCATTTTCCGTGAGTTGTGCTCATCCGCTGCCTTCTCCGGGAACCTAAGAGTGACTTTTACAGCTAATATTAACGTAATTAATTACCTGTGACCTGAGGTTTTGGCGTCTAGCCCGCCATTGCGCGTAAGTTATAAAGCGACATACTGGTCGGAGTGCACAAGCGGAATGCCGGGGGCACGCGACCCAGCCGGCGCGCGTCGCATCCCCTCCACCTAGCGGTGAGTCACTATCCTTCCTATAATCAGCTGACTGAACCTTGCCTCCTCGATTGCCGTCGCCGTACACTCGCCTCACAAGGCGGGAAAGTCCCAGAGCCGGGGTGATTTGAATTTATCAGGCCCAGTACCAATCACTACGGCTCAACCTCCCCCGCTCAAGCCTCTCCCTACCTCAGGGAGAGAAGAACCTT
>VBOA01000109.1 GCA_005877695.1 Gammaproteobacteria bacterium
CTGCCAGCCTCGATCAGTCGGGCCTTCCTAATCACCTCATCCCGCTCCCTGTAGTATGCTTGCCGATTCTCCAATTGCTGCCTCACTCTGGCCGCACTCGCCTGCATACACCTATGAGGCAGAGACCCGGGCGGGTGGACGATCGGCAACGTGGGTGCCATCATTCGCCCCCTGCCTGAAGTTGATGGCAGTGCGTTGGGGGTCTGCGGCACTCCACTGCCCATGCCCCGCCCTCTCCCGCGTCCACGTGCCCCGGTACGGCTGTCCATGACTGTAAAACGTTATAGGTTTATTTTGGTTTGGTGAATCTTTACTATCCATTTACAACTCAACTAAAATTAGATCGACTTAAACTTTTGTGGCGAATGTCGTGTTCGCGGACTCCCCTTCCAATGTTTTAGTTAAAAGTAATGTTTTATAACATACTAATCACCAATCGTTAATAAAAACATTTAAATTTTTAATTGAATAATGAACACGTGTGATGTTAAATTTTCAGCCTGAGATTAATGTGGGTAAGAGTAAGAACAATAAACAACTAATAACCTATAACTTAATTAAATAAATTAATATCAGAGAACTACGCACCTCGCAAACCACTGGAGAAGACTGACTCACTACCAGTGGGACTCGTATATATGCGGCCGCCCCAACTTTCAACAGACTTAGAGAGTTATTGAAAGCTGAGTCGTGCGGTCCATTTGACGTGTCTTACCACAAGCAGTGTCTTATGCTATCAATTCCTACAAACTCTTTCCCAAATAGTTTTACTCTTATTGTCGCTTTTTATTTTTATTTTTCGGAATTTATTGTAAAGGAATGCATCGCGACAAGAACGGAGCCAAGAACATTCTTCTCAAGACTCTTATGAAAAGCAAAGAGCAAATTTTCAGCCCGCCTTCTGTCGTTGGTGTGGCAATGATTCAATGACCGTAAGGTCGAGAATCATAGCTCTTTGACTGCCAGTTCGTCCTTCAAAGGGTTAGAATAGGTCATATTAGAATGATCTTTGCGCGCACACGTACCTGATATAGAAATAGTTTTATCTGTGAACTTTTTAGTTAACTGATTTTAGTTTTACGTAGATTTAAGGGTCTGATAAATATGTATAATTTATTCATGGGGAATTCTTACAAATTTGTTTTATATGACTGTCAAATTTCAAATTTGTATATATTACCATTCCCCTTTCGCGTACCATAATAAGATTTTCATTCTTTCTGTATATATCAAGGTTATTTTGTAGACACCTCTTGGGGCTTTATAATTCTGAAGGAGCGGCCACACTTTCACACCGTTTCATTACGCTTTCACCGCTAGAAATCCGGCGTATCACATTGTCACTCGTTGTTTTTCTGTTGATGTGGATGTTTTTTACGGGAGAAATTATAGTTCATGACTTGATGGTAGAGTTTCACGGGCAGGCATTCACAGTTAACGTAGATTTTTGCCGGAATCCCTCGTCGTGTAAGCGAGTTTTCATGTTCCGCCCTCCCAGCTATGCTCTTACCACATCCTCTGCACCAGAACTTCTTAGGCTTTTCGTCGCGGTGGTATGGGGCTCGAGCACTATATCCCCACCTCCGAGCGTTGTCTGGACATCTCCGTATACTGTTTTGGATGCAAACGTCACAATGTGGGGCTCTGCTTCCACCACGCAGAACACGGTACACATACCGGACCCACTTGCACTTGTCCACGTGATGTTTCAAAAGTTCCACGTATAGGGCGGTGGGCATTTCGTATTTCAGAGTGGTCAAGGAAGCCCCGTACTTTAAGCGTGGGTCTCTCACAAGCCTGTCCTTGGATAGTTCAACCAGAGTACATGGTTGGTACATGGCCTCTGCTGATAGTTCGCACATTGTAGCTAGAAAGAAAAATTGCTGCGGCTAAACTGTAGGCCACTTTCACCGCTCCCATTATCAAAAGAGAAACTCTAATAGTGGCGTACTCGTTTAACACATGGCTCTGGTCCTAGAAAGTTTTGGCCCTTTGAAAACCCCCTAAAAAGTTTTGGAAAAGATAGTGAAAGATCAGTAACAAAATACATCTAGGAAACAAATTAATATTTTGTCAAATCTCTCGTCTACAGAAGACATTAAATTTCTCAAGTTATCAAAAATCTTCTCAATAACAAGTACGTCTTACATTGTCCATAATCTTTATAAAAACTTGCCACTTTAACTGAAATACTTTAACTAAATCTGCCTACGCGATAATTTCATCGAAGTATGGATAGTGAATTTGTATATTTGTGTGTATGTGGGTATGTATGTGAAATTGATATTTGATTCTGTTATTGCATTGAAACTGGAATAGAAAATGGGGGTGAACCAAAGCTTTCA
>VBOA01000110.1 GCA_005877695.1 Gammaproteobacteria bacterium
TTCAACGTGTGTCAAGACATTGTGAGAACAAAATTGTTGTTAAGTTCAAATAAATTAAGTGTTGTCTTGTTAAATATATCGTGCTCTATCACTTCTGAGTCGGCAGATGGCATAAACCGCCACCTCTTCCGCGCACCAATCGGAGCGTGTCCACCCTCAAGATACAGTCCACTCAAACATTATTCACTTCCTACATCCATCCAAAGAACAAAGGTTTCGTTATCTCGCCCGCAGCGGCAGTATACGAAACAGTTGATCTTCGAGCCGGATTCGGCCTTACAACCCGAATTCGCTTGTCGCGCCTCTCGAGCCGGATTCGGCCTTACAACCCGGATTCGGGCGAAGCGATCAAACTCCACGCCGCGACCATTTTCTGGTCCTTCGAGCCGGATTCGGCCTTACAACCCGGATTCGGGCGAAGCGATCATTCACCGCATTATATTCAAACCGTCGACACGTATACAGGAATGAACAAATTAAATCGTTTTATTAAAGTACAAAAAGACAAACTGACAACTGACCAACATAGCAATGTTGTTTATAAAATCTCTTGTGCGGATTGCGATGCATCCTATGTCGGTCAGACGCGACGATTACTATTAACAAGAATCAAGGAACATAGAAGTCATATTTCTCGCAATACTTTACAAAAATCTGTAATTACTAACCACAGACTCACTGGTCATGAATTCAAATGGGAAGAGGTGGAGGTGTTGGACAGAGAACCTATTTTAAATAAGAGGCTAACATCAGAAATGATTTTTATAAAAAGACAAAAAAACAGTCTAAATATGCAATCAGATACAGATAATTTAAATGCAGCATATATCCCGCTGTTGGAAAATTTCTCAACAATCTGATTTGTTTTTTCTTGGTCTCTGTCTTGGCGTCCCTCACCTCTAATTATATTTATTTTTATTTTTATTTTGACAATTCCAACGGTGTCATTGCTCTACGTGCTCAGTTGTGATGTTTGCGCCGTCGACTTTGCATCTCGTCTTTGTAGTGTCTCCGTAATTGTGGTGAGTGTGAGAAGGATGCTCATTAATTATTCTCTATTTAAACATTCTGCTAATTGTGATTTATGCACAGCATAAAGACGGTACAATGATTACCACCATTGTAACATTTATCATATGCGGATGGATTGCATTGTGAGGGTGGAGTCGATACCTGTGCGCTATGACACAACTCGTTTTAGACAGTTTTTTCTCTTCATAGGTATATCGTTTATAACTGTTTTTTCTTGTAAAGCCTTTTTGTAATTATTTATTATTTTTTTATCACAATTGTCTATTTTCATTTTTTAAAATTATTTTTAGTGTAACTGAAGATGGCCTGAATTAGGCCGAAACGTATTAATTAAAATTATATGTCAACGGAAAATTTTGGAAGTTTTTGACTGCGACCTTCATCCTAGCATAACGGCTCTTAATGCTCTCTCCAATCATTTATTGTATCGTTATACATAGAGCCTA
>VBOA01000107.1:0-1024 GCA_005877695.1 Gammaproteobacteria bacterium
GTGTTTATGTTATAGTGTTAATAAAGTGCCCGTTAAATCCCCCCTGTGATTAGTGTTTTGAATGACAAGAAAATCTCACTTGCCCACTATAAGATTTCAATTCAATTTCTAAATTAAACAAATTAATAAATACTTCCGACTCGCTTTGACTATAGGGATTGCAAAACTATGATTTAATAACATAACTTAACCCTAAATAACTATTTCAAAATAAATATAAATCTTCTGATCAGTGACTTTGCATTTCACCATAATGGCACAATACGCATTACAGCCATCTAAATAATAGCAACTTACAATTCTTTTTACAATCATGCAAATTCGGCATATTTCTTAGAGCAAAACATACAGTTCAATAAATCACATTACAATTTCTCTATTTTATTTTATAAAAGTAAAATAACTCCAACAATCTTATGTTTATAAAACTTTCAATCTTGCTAACTATTTTAATAAATGAGTTTGCAGAACATCATTATGATAACATCAAAGCTTCTTGTCAATAAATTAACACCTTTTAAATTCATTATAATTGGCAATATTTTAATCGTCCATTTTATAAATATTCATTGTTAACTTGACACTTGATATTATCACACAAAACACGCTCTTAGCCTTAGCATTAACATAACAGGGATTCAATAGAACATAGTTTCATATTAGGCAAATAATCATTGTCCATAATACATACATTAGCTCTCAATCAATCGTCAATACATCAAATAATTTTTATACACCTATGTTTCAGTACACTTGTGCATTAAATTATTCTGGCATTTGCCACTTTATTACAAAACAAATACTATACGTTCTATTATTATAATTTTCTTCCAATCTTTACTTAAATCTAATTATGTTCCGGAACAAATATTTACATAGTCATGACTATTATATCTTAAGATTAAACTTAACTAATATTTACATGTCCCGTAAGTTCATTCTATTCATTTTTCTTTTATTAGGAATTTGTTAATAAATCAGTCAGGTGCAAAAATATTGATTACTTTTTAAAAAAACATAAAAT
>VBOA01000107.1:1098-3074 GCA_005877695.1 Gammaproteobacteria bacterium
AATTGACTTACATGAACTTGTCTTACATCTTTTTCGTCATTACAATTTTGTATAGTTACATTGACAACACTAGTTATTAACAATATCTTAAATGGCCCAGTGTAACGTAATGACATTTTAGCTTGTATTTTCTTTCCCTTATTGCTAATTACATTTCTCTTCAGATAAACAATAGAACCAACTTTAAAAGGATGATTTGAATATTCATTAGAATACATAGCTCTTTCTCTGTTCTTATTTACAGACATTTTTTGATTATTTATAGCTATTTGTATTCTGTCATTCATTTCTTTTCTGCTTATCTTTTTATACATGATATCTTCTAATGACCAGAGATTTGATAATGTACAATGAAAGGGATAATTGAACAAAAGATTGTGAGCTGCAAAACCAGTACTTTCACATTTTGAACTATTCAAAGACATTTGTAAATACCATAAATCCTTACTCCAATCTTCTTGTTTGTCATGAAAATAAATCTTTAATTGTTGTTTAAGATTCCTTAACATTCTCTCAGCTCTATTTGATTTAGGAGAAAATGGCAGTATTTTTCTGCACTCTATGCCTAATCTAAACAAGAAGTTTTGTAGTTCTATTGATTTAAAGGCACCACCATTGTCACATATCAAGGTTTTAGGCAATGAGAAATTTTGAAAAACAACATTTTGCAATTTTTCTATAACTGACGCAGCAGTTCCATTTCTTAAAGGAATTAAGAAAGTAAATTTACTCAAATCGTCCATTACAATCAATATGTATTGATAACCTTGTCTTGACCTAGTCAGAGGACCCATTAAATCTACATATACCCTCTCATAAATTCTTTGAGCATGATTAGAAACTAGAGGACCATGATAATATTTCTGAGGAGGCTTAGCCAACTTACATAGTTCACACTTTCTAACAAGATCTTTAATTTCGGTCACTAGGCTAGGTCTATAAAACTTTTCACAAACCTTAGCAACAGTGCGTCTCTGGCCTAAATGGCCTGCTATTAGACTATTATGATTATAATGAAACAGCATAGGTACTAATGCCTTAGGCAAATAAATTCTACCCTTACATTGATCATTACTTTTGTACATTAAAATACCATTTCTTATGTAATAGTTTTCCTTAGCAGTCTTATTCTTAACACTTTCTACAATTTCCTGAATTTCTTTATCTTGCATTTGATGGTCTTTTAGTTCAGTGTATACTAATGGGCAATCACTTATCAGAGAAACTACTTCACATTTATTTACTAATTGTTTTTCTTTGGAAACTTTAAGAGTTTTACAAATGTCTCTAACTTCATTCTCATCTTCCTCTATTTCTACAAAGCTAATATCAGGTTTGTTAGGGTCATCCTCAGTATACATACGGCTCATAGCATCAGCTACTGGATTCTCTTTACTTTTAACATGTTTTATGAAAAATGGCAAAGCTAATATTCGATGTAGCCATCTTCCTAATTTACCTAACTTCTGGTTATGTCCAAGTATCCATGACAAAGCCTGATTATCAGTTACAAGTTCAAAAGGCATTACTTCTAAAAATTTATGAAACTTTTCTATTGAATAGACTACCGATAAACATTCTTTCTCATAAATAGATAAGTGTTTTTCTTGCTCAGTGAACTTTTTGCTATAATAGCTGACAGGTTTTAATACACCATTTTCATCCTCTTGCATTAAGCAACTTCCTAGAGCAACTGAACTAGCGTCACAACAGAGCTTAAAAGGACGAGTGTATGAAGCTAAACTTAATAATGGTGGATTAGCAAGACAATTTTTCAAAGAAATAAAATTTTGTTCACACTCGTCTGTCCAATTGAAAGTAACTCTTTTACGTCTCAAACTATTTAAAGGAGCAGCTAATTTAGCATAGTCTTTAATATTTTTGGAGAAATATGAACACATTCCTACAAATTGGGAAACTTGTTTTTTGTTCGTTGGTCTAGGAAAACTTAATACTTTTTCTACCCTGCTGGGGTC
>VBOA01000105.1 GCA_005877695.1 Gammaproteobacteria bacterium
TAAGTCCTCACAAAATATAACATTACGATTTTATTATCACGTTACATAAAATAAATAAAGTCTTTGCCGCCCCAAAAGCCAGCCTAAGTGTGTGGTTACCTTAATAGATAACGCGGTGAAAACAAACAACATTTGACATCAGATACAGCGACTAGCTAATCATATTATTTCGCCGTAATGAAGAATATTTCTCTCGTCGGTAATGAAATGTATTCAAGTTATTTCCTTACTTCCTACGCATTCCATTTCGCAGCCTACTCGAAGCGATTAAATCCTAGTTGCAATCCTGAACAACATATGTTGTTGACAACATCCAACAACAAACAACATGTAACATCACTTGTACCTAACAACAAAGTTTTACATAACACCTACAAAACAACAAAACAATAAACTACAAATAATACTGTTTCAATTGCACATCTTATATTAAGGAACATGGGTTAAATAATCATCAACACAGTGGCATTGTAGTAACTTGGAGCGAAGACGCAATCAATTCGGCTGTGAACACGGGCACAGAGATAAGAGCCAATCGCTCTTACAGTAAAACCTGGGTTGACCCAGTGCAGGCAAACAATGGGCACAATGGGCAGTCAGCTGTTTGACAAGACCGGTTTCCGCCCAGCCCGTGCCTCCTCCGTCCTGGCCTCGCTACTGTCCCACACCAAACCCTGTCGCCTAATTTCTCCAGTCTATCTTGTTCATTTAAAAACTGTACTTTTGTGTTCGGAAAATTTATTTTACATTTTAAACT
>VBOA01000116.1 GCA_005877695.1 Gammaproteobacteria bacterium
TGCAAAACTGTACCGCTGCGGGTCTATAGTAAACCTGACGTTACTACGTTACATCCTTACACACCAAGCTTGCGAGAGAGCCCCATCTAGACGGCTTTGTAGTATCTGAGGTGCCACACTGAGATGGCTCATCAAGCAAGCTTGGGGTGTAAGGATGTAACGTTGGAACGTCATGCCACTATAGCGGAATACGATCTAGTTGTTTCGTGTGCTCCACAATGGATAGATATGGCCAACTCTCTATCCATTAGCACACTAGACAACCATTCCAACGATCGCTTCTCGGCTTCTAGTATTTATGCTGCCAACTCCACGCTTTGCATCTCTGAGAAGTAACATACAGGTACTACTTTTTAAAATACGTATTCATACGATAAAATTATTATAATAATACCAATATTACGTAAATTGGTGCTAAAAGTGTTTTTATAAAGATACAAGTTCTATAAATTTTCTAAATAATTTATTATACTTACAAATATAACTTAATTAATTCCTACAATCTCTAATAGGAGGCGCTGCACAAACAGTTCCTCCATTCTCTGGTAGGAAGCGCTAGTTATCATATGAGGGTTTTTACCCTTTTCGGGTAATTTATATTGGGAGTACTTTTCTGACAATGCAATTCTTATATAAAATATATAGGAAATAGACTAAAGAGATGCTCAAGTCATTCATTAAATAATGGAAATATGCATCATGTTATTTTTTGTGACTTTATTGTACCTACAAAATAGAGGAAGGGTAATGTTGGCATGTTCTTAGGGTAATTGTTCTAAAGACTGTTGGCATCACTGCACGCCAGTGTTGGCCTATCTCTCAGTGTATGTATTTCTCTGCTAGCTGATTGCTGTAGTCTATTCTAAAAATATTTAATGTTTTTTATAGCGCATTAAATATGTTTGTGTTTGGAAACTAAAATAATCTTCAACAATACATCAAATAAATGTGATTCCTACTTCTCATAAAATAAATGTGAATTTAACTGTGCAATGGTTTCATAACATATTAGGTTATGGTGGATTATTTTATCTTACTGAGTGCTTTAATTATAAGGTTTGAGGTCGTATTTAAGTATATACCTTCCTAACTAATAGTTCTCAGCCCAGACTATGCTATAACATAAGTCTTGGTTGTTGAATCCTGTTTAATTTAAACACTACTGACTAAGATAGATTACATCTAGGCCTAGCTATTACACGAAAATTACGTTCTTAACAGTTACGGTCACGATTTAAATTAATAGTTTTAAGCCTAAGGTATGTAATAAACCGGGTCTAGGTTGTCGATTTCTTTTTAGTTTTCAAGCTACAGTTGTGTATAAGGTTTCTTTTATAACTAAATAATCCAACAATTAGGAGCTTTGAGGCCTATATCTAATCAAAGAGGCGATTTTTGTGAATATTTTGACATCTCAAACGCATTCCTAGCTTCCGTGGTTGCTGAAAAAAGTGTAATCTATGAAATGGTAATATTCTAATGATCAGCTCCTACCAATTAGATTTCGATGGTTGTTTGTGAGGTATCGCATTCGTTTCGATGTCGGTTAGTCGAAAAACCGACTAGAACGACACAGACCAAGCTAGTTGATTTCTTGAGCATAGAGTATAAAGCCGAGCCAGTGAGATTTTTTTTCACTTGTACAGCCTAGAGGAGACCCCGGCGCAGCAGCCTGCGTATACAAGATTTTCACTTCGACCAGACTATTAAAGTGTTTATTGTATGAAATTTACACTTTTTATCCGATATGTACCATATTTAGTACAAAGATAGTCACCCCCATAATCTACAACCCCTTAAGTTGTTGGGGGTTGTTTCAACCCCTATTTGTAAAAAAATGTAAAAAAATGTTAAAAATGATTTGAAAATTCTGAAACTTCTAAAACAAATGTAATTACCTTAAAAACGCATGAAAAAAAATTTTTTTTCCAAATTTCAACCCTCCAACCCTTAACTTCAAACACTAATAACTTTCTTGTTTATGGTCCGATTTTGATGAAACTTGATATATGACATCATAAAAATGTAAACTATTTTTTAAATCATCACTTCCGGTTTATATTT